>NZ_JBXASZ010000006.1:0-193634 GCF_058809865.1 Nitrobacter sp. MLSD-S21
GATGCCGGCGTCGCTGGAAATTCCGGCCGACAGCCGCGCCTCGTGCATCGCCGACGCCAGCAACGACGCCAGCACGCTGTTCTTGTCGCCGAGCGCCATCTGCGCTTCCGCCAGCGAACGTGACTCGCTGATCTCCGTCAGCGCCGCGCCGAGCTTGCGCCGCGCCAGCGACAGCTCCACCATTTTCGCGATGCAGATCGTCCACGTCACCAGCGAGGCGAACGCAAGACCGATCATCACCAGCTTGACGATGATGTCGGCCGACATAAACATCGACCACGGAGACAGGTCGTGAGGTGACGCCTGCTCCAGCAGGTTGGCGCCGGCGTCACCGGCGGGGGACGGCGCGGCCTCGATGGAGGACGTCTCGGATGAGGGCGGCGATGCAGACGAAGAAACTGGCAAGGTAGCATCCGGCCTGGGTGGCGGCGGCGTCTTTCTAAGGTCAGAACCAGTGGTGGACGATGTGCCCGATGTGGGTAAGCCGGAGGAAGCGTTGGGAGCGGTGATAAGCGGTGGGCCTTGTGGACGCTCTTGTGCGTGAAGCGAGCCCGACAGACTAATCAGCAGGACTATGCCGGCAATTGCGACGCCGGAGATTCGAGCATGATCCCAGCTTGAGGACATCCGTTTCGAACAGAAAGCCATGAATAACGCGCCGATGGCGATCGGGACTGGTGCGAGCCGTAGAGCGATCATGTGAACATGAATGGGAATGGACACGGGATACCTTCCATGCGGGTCAAATAGCTGACCGCAAGTTCAAGCCTGTGAATGCTTGGGGCAGAGAATCTGCACAAGCCGATCACCAGCTATGTCAGGATTTGATGAGTGCCGCGCTGTTTCCTCGTCGCGGCAAAGTGTCAGGCCATGCCTGGAGGCGCTCGTGACAGGAAATTGTCAGAGGCTCGAACAATGGGCTGATATGGATAGCTATCGCGCGAAAAACGCGTCTGCGACGCGATTTGATCGGAGCCGACAACATGGAGCTCACCGGCGATGCCAGGACCAGAAATAAGTGTGCAGGCATTACAGCAGGCCGGTTTCGGGACCGTGGGGTCTTCGTCCGTACTGCCCGCGTCACTGGAGCATAGGGCCGGAACAGAGCCGTCCGGAAGATTGTACTTGGCGAGCTCAATAGAGGCCTGATGCTGGTTGGTAGACTGATGTGCCACGCCCAACGTCACCATCGCCAGCGCGTAAAACGCCGCAACAGTGATGCTCGCAAACCTTTTCCTCAACGTCGCAAGCACAGGATTTGCTCCAACCGATTTAACAACCTAGGGCAATCGGGTTAGCTTCGCAAGCTGCGACTATTAGTCGATCAAAGCCAGTTACGCGTAATGTCCGTAAGCCGAGCGAACAAATATGCGGTGCAATCTTCCGCCGGGCCCGCGATGCTCTCAATCAGGGTTGCCACGCGCCCAAGGCGGCAAGACCGTCTCTAGCGCAGCCGCTATCTAGTCGACATCGCAGCCACTTGCACTCGTGCGGCATGAGCTGCAACTTCAACACATACCGTCGCCCAGCAGGGCCAATCAAAGACTCACCGGTAAGTCGTGAGCTTAATGCGCGACCAATCCCGATCCGGTTCGGGCATCAATCTCGATGCCGGAGCGGTACTTTAGCTCGACGACAAAGACCTTGGAATAAGCTAGATTTCACCTGCGCTCCGCGAGGCTGTCTGTTGCCTATGAACTTTCCGGCCGCGGCCAAAGAACCCTGCTCGATGAAGTTGAACACGGTCGGATACCGCTTACGTGGTATCACTTCTTCTTACGCGCCTTTTCGGAGCGTAGCTGGTGGCCGCTCGCCGGCCTTGGGCATGCGAGCGTTACGGGGTCAATTGCTGACGGTCTGCAAACGCTGCGGACCCCGGCACGGTGCGCGGCTTTATGGCGGACCCCAGGTTGGTCGCGGTCTGCAGGAAGCTATCTCGGCGAGGACGACATCATCCGAATTCAGGATGATTATCGCAGGTCCTAGATTCTCGAATTTATATGGAGTGGTTCACTTGGTTGTTGCAAAAATTGCTGAGCAAACGAACGCATCAGTATCCTGTTCATTTCTGGTTTTAGAACACACATCATTAGGGCGGTCCATAAAGTGCATCTATTTGCACTAACTGACAGACTTGTCTTCGATCGTGAGAAGTTCTAGGCTATCGATGTCCGGTATAGCGCGTCCAGCGATCCCCTGAAGATCACCGTAGAAGCGTGCGCTGGCGCTGATGACCCCATTGAGCTGGGCTTCGCGTTTGGCCCATAGTCGCAAGGTGGCCCTGCGCTCGCTAGCGAGATCGGATTGCATTTCGCAGAACTTTTCGATGATGGCCTCGATGTGTTGCCGGAACTGGGGACCGGTGAGGTACTGATAGACCATCTCCATCTTTGTATGGCGTCCATCGAGGACAAGGCGGGTGTCGGCCAGATCAATCAGTGATTGGCGGAGCACCATGGCCAGCGGAACCGCGAAACGGGGCGCGGTCACCCAGATGTTGTCGATGAAACCGAAGCCATCAATACCATTGGGTAACGCGCTTGACACGATCAATGCAATCTCGGCCTTTGCCGCACGTTGATCGTCGCGCAATTTGGCGAGCCAGCGGTCACTCCAGGTCCGGGTATGCTTGCACTCCCATAGGATCGTGCCACAGGCTTGACCGGCGGCGCCACGCACGCGATGTAGAATGTCACCACCCGATACACCGACTGGTATCGGTTCGATTAGGTCGCCGGGAAAGCGCTGGCAAAGCAAGGCCTCCATTTCGACCTCGCGTGCTTGGCCTTGCAGTTGCTGCGAACCCTGTTCGGCCTTGCGACGCAGCTGCTCGATCTGGCGCTTCATGCTAGCGATCTGAGTTTCTTTCTCGGCGACCCTGTTCTTGAGGTGATCTTCGGCTTCGGCTTTCGCGGTGCTGCGCACCTTCGCAAGTGAGGCCTGCACCTTTTCCTCTACCCTCAGATCGAGTTCACGTTTGGCATCATCGAGTTCGCGTGCTTTGCGCATCACCTCAGCCTGGGCCTTTTGGGCGCTTGCTAGCTTGGACCTGTTGACGTTCAGGTTGCGCTGCAGTTCGGCCAAGCGTCGATCGCGCTCCGCAAGATCGCCCGCTAACGCGCGGCGAACCTTGTTCGCTTCGGATTTAGCAATCGAGGTCCGCTCTGCGCGCAGTTTCCTGGCGATCTCGGCGTCGATCGTCTTGCGGGTCTTGGCAAGCGCATCCCGCATCTTGCGAATGCTGGATTCCCGCTTTGAAAACTCCGCGTCCTTTCGCGCGAATTGGCGTTCGACCTGCTCGCGAGCCCGAGCGATCAACGGTGCGACCACGGTGTCGGTCAAGCCGATCGACATACGGCAGTTTGGGCACACGATCCGAGGATCGCTCATGGCATCGTCCCCGCCGGTGTCGGCGGTTCGCTGTATGGACATGGCGTGTGGGCGGGGTCGGTCCGCCAAAGGTCTTTCGCCACCTCCAGCGGCGCCAGCTTTAGATTCGCCCACCAGGCAGCCTCATTGCCATGGCGATGCAGCTCGTGATGATGGTCCCGGCACAGCGGCACGGTGAACTCGTCGCTGACTTTGCGCCCCAAGGCTTTGGGTTGCGCGAATTTGAGGTGATGGGCGTCGCATGGAGTGCGCTGACAGATCAGGCAAGGCTGCGCCGCGACGAACGCCAGATGCGCCTTGCTGCGCCGGCGCCGAGGTTTGATGAGCGGCCGAACGGTTGGCCGACCCGATGCCGGCGTGGGAGCCGCATCCAACAGGCAAGGAGTGTCGTTGGTTCCCCCAGGCGGGGACGGGTCTATCGGGTTGGGGATCGAGCCGACCATGTTATCGCCGTGGATCCGTAGAAGCGCCTCGCAGGTTTCCTCGATCGCGCGCGCGTCGGCATTTGTCAGCGTGTTCTTGTCCCGCATCCGACGGTGGATCCACGTCGCCAAGCCGTCGCTATCGGTGATCTCGGTGATCTCGGCGAGCATCTGGTCGCGCAACGTGGCCGAGGGGATTGGACCGAGCTGCGGAGGCAGATGTCGGGTGCCACTACGTTGCCTGCGTGCAACATTGGGAGTTGTAGGAGACCTAGGGGGCGGTGACGGCTCGGCAGCGAGATCCGGAGCATCGAGGTCGTCTTCGCCGGCAATGCCGACCAATGCGAACAGCGCATAGCGGCGCGCATATGTGAGCGCGGTGCCCATTCTGTGCGGTGCAGCCAGATCAGCCACCGAGCAGACCGGCCAGTCGGACGCAATCCATTCCCCCGAGGCGTGGGCTAAAAGCGTGGTAAGGCGGATTTGATCCCGGTCGATCACCGTGGTTTGGATGGTTGCAATCTCGTGGGCGCTAAGGTTCTTGCGGATGGTATCGAGACCGCTAGCCAAGGATGCGTAGCGAAAGGTTTTGGCTTCTTCACGAGGAAATGGCGAACTGATGGTTGCGGTCAGGTTTTTTTCGGGATTGACGAGTTCTCCTTGAGCTTTGGCTAAGGCGGCGGCGATCACGCCAATGGTTTCACTGGAGCTGTGCATTGGCGGCCTCCCTATCTGCTAATTCGAAACTAACCGCTCCGCTTTTTGATCGCTTTGCGCGGATGCCATGGCCCATAGCTTCTTTGGCGTCCTCCGGCACGAGCTTCTTGAGGTCGCTCTTGGCGCTCTCATGTTCCTGGTAAGCTTCTCTCGTTCGTTGGTAGATGGAGGCTAGCTCAGCCCAGCTGTTGGATGCGCTCATGTCGACCACTCGGACGGCTTCCAACCGTGCTCGAGGGGGTTCAACCCCGAAGAGTCGAGGAGCCTCGCCATTCTGGACGCAGCGCCAGAATTTTTTCTCTGCGGTCAAAAGCAGGTGTTGATAAAGAGGGTCAGCATGGATAGTCATCTCGACCCATTTGCCGCCCCCTGTGATGATGGACAGAATGGCTGAACGGGCATTGGTAACCCACATATTGTGCTGAAGCTGCGCCATGTGCTTTTCAGCGGCCATTTCTTCGGAAAATGTCCACGGCAGCATGAATTTGGCTTCAAACACCGCGCCCGTTTGTTCGACAAGACCGTCGAGGGTGGCTGCCATCCATTTGATGACCGGGTGTCGAATATGCCGCTGGACATCCTTGATCGAATGTTTTGTGTTCTGTTCGAACCAACGACGGTTGAGGTCTTCGGTGGCGGTCCCTAGTTGCACCACGAGGTTACCCGATAAATCCTCCGCCGCAATTTCTCCCCGCTTTTCTCTCCACAGACGAATCAGTTTATCCTGTGCTGACGCCATGATAATTCGGGCATCGGACCCTCCGATGAACGTTTTCCTGTCTGTTTTTTCTAGAACTCCCATAGGTCACTCCTATGACATATGCCATTAGCACATGTGACAAAAGCACAATCTTATGCTTGTGACAAGTGCACAGGTTCGAATGGCAAGAGCCGCTCTAGGTTGGACTGTTCGAGATTTGGCAGAAGCTACTGGGCTCCACCGCAACACAATTACCAACATTGAGGTTGGTCGCTACGCAGGAGAGCCCGAGACCCTCGACTTGATCAGACGGGTGTTCTCGCGCGAGGGCATAATATTTATCGAAGAGAACGGCGGGGGCGCAGGAGTAAGGTTGCGCAAAGCTACTCAACGGTGAGCCGCCCTACGGATCTGCTAGACTACGCTGCTGGCAAAAGCGTTCTGCATCGCATTGGAGGGTGTCGCCTGCTAAAATTGCAAAGCGAGTGTCGGGTCCATGCAGGCGGCGACCCTATCCCAGTTCAAAGTATCCCAAGGCGTTTTTTCAGTGTGGCGCTCATTTTTAGCGAGCCTTTTTTGTCAAGAAAGTAGGTTTGACCAGCGGCACGTTTTGTTGACCGCACTCTTGACGTAGCGATAAATTTGCCAAAGCCGTGGCTATCAAGAATATCTTCGGGCACGCCGCTGAATGCAAGATTCCATTCAAGATACAATGCTTCACGCGCATCCTTGAATTGGCTGTAAAGCCAAGGGCTCATGGTGGGCGGGATTTCATCAAGTGCGCCGTGTTTCTCCTCCAAACGAAGGATCTGCTCAAGAGCCCGCAGGATGCGAGCAAAATCGGATCGCCGCTGGCGCCGCCCCAATGCCTTGCGTGACACAAACAGCGTGCTTTCGGAATCGAGGTAGAGGATCTGTTCTAAAGTCTTTCTGATCGGACATATAAAGCGCCAGTCGCGGTCTTGCGGGATAGCCGTCGGTATTCCGGCCAGAGGAATAATTCGAGGAAGTGTCTCCCACGTTGGATGCGCGAGAACAGCAACTCCAGGGACGATATCGGTGGCTCGCCTTGGACACATGATCCGGAGCAAGAATACGCCAGTGCTGCAAGATCGCCTGAAGCTGCGGTTCAGCAAGATGATATTGCCGTTCCGGATATGAAAGTTCCAGTTTTGACTTAATCCGTCGTCAGGGCATAGGGCTGCGTCGATCACCTGCCAACTGTCGAGTGAAATCAGGCTCCGAGTCACATACGATCTCTTGTAGTTGATAAAGGTTCAGCTACTATTAGCGGCGGCCATCCGTTGTAAATTACGATTTCCCACGCTTCAAGAGGGCCGAATCCCTAGTTCAGTACAAGGGCAACCCCATGGCGAAAAGAGCTGAGATTGATCGGGTCGACGATTGGATAGGTCGGCCGACGCTTGCTGATCGGACGAGCCTGGACCGGTTGCGAAGGCTGAGCGAGGACGTCGAGCGCGAAATTGCGCCGATAAATATCTTCGAGAAAATCGAGGCACGAGACATCAGCCATAAAGTCGAGGAAGAGCAGCTTTTGAAAGACATGCAAACTGCAATCGTCAGAAGCGCCCGAGTGCAGTCACTAGCGATGCTGCTTGGCCCGGCTTTCGGTCAGAATACTGATAAGGCGTTTAAGGCAGCACAAGATTACTTTGGCGGGTCCGAAGAACGGCAGCGCGCTGCCAAAGATCTGGTGCTTGACCTTGAAATATCGATCGAAGATATCAACGCTAATGCGTTGCACCTACGTATGGCCAGCATTCACGCGCTCGACGCCATGATCGATCGAAGGGAAGGCGGCCGCAATCGAATTATCAAGCGCCATCTGAAAAACAAGAGGGCAGCGAGTTCGAGGAATTCTGTGCCGACGGCAAATGAGAAGGGTGCAAAAATACCAAGGGAAAGAATTCAGCGTTTGCGAAAAGATTGAGTGTAATAGGATGGCAAGCGAAAAGCAGATCGCGGCCAATCGGCGCAACGCCACGCGCAGCACGGGGCCCAAAAGCGGGCTCGGGAAATTCCATTCGAGTCGTAATGCTCTGAGGCATGGATTTTCGCTAGGCCTCGCGCTCGATCCAGCGAGTATCCGACAAGTGAATTCATTGAAACGGAAATTGCTCGGCGAGGATGCAAATCAAGATATGGAGCGAGCCGCCGAGGAGTTTGCACGAGCCCAGGTCCACGTATCGAAGATTCGCAAGACCCAATCGGAAGCGCTTGCGGAACTGTCAAAAGTCCCCGAAGGGGATAATGCAAAAGCCCTCCGCCGGCTGGGAGCATTAGATCGCTACGAACGATACGCAGTCACAATGCGGGAACGAGCGCGACGAGTCATTGAAACTGCCAAAACGAAGCCAATTAATTGATTAATATCAACAACTTATATTTGATCTCAGCCGTTGTCGCGGTGAATAAAACTGGAGATTGACGCATATGCGGAATAGTAAAGAACGAGAACTTTTGCCATTTCGGGTTTCCGCGTTGAGGGAAGATGCGCGGCGATCAAGCCGCGCATCCGCGTTCGCTGCGTTGGGTGGACGGCTTCAAGCCGCGTCGACCAGCACCACCTCGGAATCCTCTAGCGCGGTGATGTTCACGGTCGCTTCGTCGCGAATGGCGGCGCCATCGCGGGCGTTGACGCGCAGACCGTTGACTTCGACGGCGCCCACCGCGGGGACGAGATACAGATTGCGTGTTCTGTCCGCAGGATAGCTTGTGCTCTCACCGGCCTTCAGCGTTGTGGCTAGCACGCGCGCATCGGCGCGGATCGGCAGCGCGTCGCTGTCGGCCTTAAATCCGCTAGCGAGCGTGACCAAGCTGCCTGAGCGATCGCCTTTCGGAAAAGGCTTTGCACCCCAGGCGGGCTCGCCGCCATCCTTCGTTGGCTCGATCCAGATCTGGAACAGTGTGGTTTTCACTGGCTCCAGATTGTATTCGGAGTGCCGCACGCCGGAGCCCGCGCTCATCACCTGCACGTCGCCCGCTTCGGTGCGGCCCTGGTTGCCCATGCTGTCCTGATGGGTGATCGCACCTTCGCGAACGTAAGTGATGATCTCCATGTTGGCGTGGGGATGGGGCGGAAATCCGCTGTTCGGCGCGATCTCGTCGTCGTTCCATACGCGCAGGCTGCCGTGCCCCACGTTCTTGGGATCGTAGTAGCTGGCGAACGAGAAGTGGTGCCTGGCCTTCAGCCAGCCGTGATCGGCGCCGCCGAGTTTGTTGAAGGGTCTGAGTTCGATCATGACCTGTCCTTTCCAATTATCCGTGTGACCATCGGGCCTTGCGGCTCCCATTGCCGCGCTGCCGACCGGCCTTGCTCGAGGATTGGAATATGCCTTCCGGATGAGTATATAAATAGAAACTACTGAAACTCATTGTTTCTAAAAATTACCCATGGTGGGCAGGGCGGTGTGATGGCGAGACTTCCGGATTTCGAGGCGCTGGCGATCTTCGCCAAGGTTGTCGAGCTGCGGTCCTTCGCTGGTGCGGCGGCCGATCTGGGCCTGTCGAAAGCGACGGTTTCCAAGGCCGTCAGTCGGCTTGAAGAGCGGCTCGGCGCCCGCCTTTTCAACAGAACATCGCGCCGTCTGGCGCTGACGGATGCCGGCAAGAATCTGTCGGAACGCGCCGCGCGGCTGCTCGCAGATGGTGAAGCGGCCGAGAGCGAGGCGCTGGCACGATCAACAGTGCCGCGCGGTCTGGTGCGACTGGCGGTGCCCATGACGTTCGGCGTCAAAGTGATCGCACCGCTGCTGCCTGGCTTCCTTGAGAAGTATCCCGAGGTTTCGGTGGATCTTCATTTCAGCGACGCGATGGTCGATCTGATCGGGGAGGGGTTCGACTTGGGCGTGCGGATTGCCAGCTTGCCCGATTCGTCACTGCTCGCGCGGCGGCTCTGTCCGATGCCGCGTCATACCGTTGCGTCGCCGGCCTATCTCAAGGCGCACGGCAGGCCGACGCATCCGATGCATCTCGCTCAGCATCGCTGCTTCGGCTACGCCTATCTGTCGACGCCCGGAATCTGGCGCTACGTCAATGCGCGCGGCGAAGAGGCAACCGTGCGGCCATCCGGTCAATTGCGTGTCAATAACGGCGAGGCGTTGCTGCCCGCAGTCATCGCCGGACTCGGAATCGCCGACCTGCCGGAATTCATCGTCGGCGATGCCATTGCCGCGAAGAAGGTCGAAGTTCTCCTGAAGGACTGGAAGCAGGTGGAGGGCGCGGTTCATCTGGTGATGCCGCCGGGCGGGCCGCGGCCGGCGCGCGTCGATGCGTTGATCGATTATCTTGCCGATCAACTCGCCCGTCCAAGACGACGCAAGGGAAGTGCGTCTCGTCGCGCGACATAGCGGGAGAGTGCGGTGACCGAGTGCGGAACGCATTCGACAAAGTCACGCTACCCCCATTTTATTGCCTGAAACGAACCTTTCTGTCGCCTCAAAGGTTTGAGGAGGTGTCGGCGTGTGAAGCATTGGACGAGGTGACACATGCTCAGGCACGGAGTTGTCCTGTTTTCCGGAATTCTGGCAGGCTGCATCGCGGCCGCCGCGCACGCGGACGAATATCGCGGCACGTTCGCCCAAAGGATGGCCTGCACGCCGGACGTCTTCAAGCTATGCGGCAGCGAGATTCCCGACGTTGGCCGTATTGTCGCCTGCCTGCGGCAGAATCAATCTCAGCTCGCTGGGCCGTGCCGCGCGGTGTTCGAGTCCAATGCCGAGGCGACCGGCGATGATATCGCGGCAAGAGCAACTGGAGGTGTGGTGAAGGCAGGCAGTCACCAATAGTCACTGGCCGTGCTGACAGACGCCGACCATACGCGCCACTTCAGGCCACAGGAACGAAGGCTGGACGTTGACGACTGTTGCGTGCGAATTTCCGGGTGGTCATCGGCTTGCCGAACAGAAAACCCTGGATGAAATCGACGCCGATGCCGTGCATCGCCAGGAAATCGTCGCGGGTCTCGACGCCCTCAGCCACCGTCTTGACGCCATGGCTCTTGGCCAGATCGACGATCTGGCGGCAGACAGAACGCTTGAGCCGCGCGGAAGAGCTGCCGTCCACGAATTTGCGATCGAGCTTGATCTCAGCGAATGGAAATTCGTTCAGCGCGGCTAGCGCCGGCCATTCCGTGCCAACATCATCGATCGACAGGCCAATGTTGTGAAACCGCAGCCGATGCGCAGCCTCTACCGCTAGCGGTAAATTTTGCACGACTTCGCTGCCATCGACCTCCACGGTCATGCCGTCGAAGGCCGGATGATTCGGGAACTGCATGCGCAGGACTTCGACGGCATTGGCGTCCGTGAAGAAGGCAAGGGGCAGGTTGATGGAGATATGGATGCTCCCCGACTTGGCGACGAGATAGCGCCAGTCCTGGAAAACCCGGCCAATGACGAAGTCGGACAGCGCGCGGAAGTGTGGATCATCCGCATCAGGAATGAAATGGCTTGGCGGCACGATCCCCCAGTTCGGGTGGCGCATCCGGATCAGTGCTTCAGCGCCGCCCAGCGAAAGGCTTCGCGCGTTGATCTTGGGTTGATACCAGAGTTCGAGCCAGCCGGCGCCGAGCGCCTCGGCCACATCGACCGGTGGCGATGGGGGTTCGGCCGGCACCAGGGCGGCGACCCGTGCGTGCAGGTCCCTGTCGCTGAAAGGCGTCGGCAGGACCGGCAGCAGGTCGAGCGCCAAATTTTTTCCGAGCTCGCAGGCTGCCTTGACGGCAGGCGCATCCGGCCGGCCGATCAGCAGCACACTTGCGGCGCAGGCTCGCACCGCGAGCAGGTTCAAGATGTCCGAAACCGCCAGGCCGTTCATCGAGAAGCTGATGACAATGGCGTCGGGGAAATCGGAGCGCAACGATGTATCGAGGTCGTCCAGCGTTGCGCAGGCATGCGGAATGAAACCCTGTTCTTCGAGGGCTTCGCTGAGCAGGGATCGTACGTGATGCTTGCTTTCGACAATGCAGGCGCGGGGTTTCATCCTTCGCTTGCCGAAAGGCGTTTCCGCGATTTGGTTGTCCTGCTTGGCTGTGTCGGTCATATTTGAGCCCCCTCGCTGGCGGCCAAAGTGAGACTTTGTGTATGGCCGCACGAGGGATCGTTCCGGCTATGCACCGGAGAATGTCCGCGCATCGTTAACCTTGATAAAGCAATTCAAGATTGAATCGACGGGAACCTGCTGCCGCGAAGGTGTCGGTGGACTCAAGTCATGCTTCGCAGGAAGGCTGCCACCGCGATCGCCAATGCGGCGATTGCCACCACGGCGAAAATCAGTTGCCAAAGGCGCTGCCGCCTCGTTTTGTCCCGGTCGTGGAATGCCAGCCAGTCCCGGACAAATTCCGGCGGGATATCGTATACGACCACCTGCCTCCTGCTTCGATGTATTTCATGATCGGCGAACATGGTCCTGACCGTGGACACTCCCAGCCGCTCCAGTTCGCAATGCCACTGCCAAGCGTGCTCGCCGTTAGTCCATCTGTTTTCAAAGGGAAGTCGGTGCGATTTCATAACGGACCTCCAAACATGTGTCCGTCGCCGTCTGGCTCTCGCGATGTTCCTTGTCTTCACTACGAGCCATCGGCGCGCTTGAAGATGTTACTGCCGAGAAAGTTCTCCGTCCAATCTGGTTTTGCGGCTGCTTGGCTGTCCCGTCTCGCACACGCCGAGCTTGCCCTTGTGTGGGGGCCTGACATGAAAATAGGATCAGGACGCTGGAAATTCAAATGCAGGTGGTTGTTTGGATTGACAGTCCCCGGCACGATGGCCTAGAACCGCGCGTCCCGAGCGGTTTGTCCGCGAGCCTTGCGTTTGCTGTTTTCTCGGCCTTCGTACACGGACTTTGAAAGATCAGGAACGTTTCCATGAAGGTCCGTAATTCATTGAAATCCCTACGCTCCCGTCATCGCGACAACCGTCTGGTTCGTCGTAAGGGCAGGGTTTATGTGATCAACAAGACACAACGGCGTTTCAAGGCTCGTCAGGGTTGATTCACACACATTCCGTTACGGCACGTCGTCCGTAAATCGTTATCACAGCTCGTTGATGCCCCGGCTTTGCCGGGGTTTATTGTGTCTATAGCGTCCTACGTTGAGGAAAACACCTCGATTGTCCTCACGCCTGGCTTGATCGCGAAGAAGGTCGAGCCCTTCAGCATGACGCCGGAGTGGGATCGATCCGTGGATCGGAGAACCGCTGTAGTGTAGGCTCGACAAGCTCGCGCGATTTCCGGAGCTTGTGAATGCAACAGAGAATCTCCGCGATCGGTTGTGTCCTAACGATGCTTGCCCTCGCTGGGGCTCTGGCGCCGGCCGTCGCGTCCACTCAAGCCCCACCGCGCAGCTCTCCGCAGGCCACGCCGCCTGAGGCCACTCGGCCAAGCGATCTGCCGCGGCCGCCATCGAGGCTGCCGAAAAGCCCGAAAGAAACGGCTCGCGGACTCGATTTCCTCCTGGGAGCTCTCAAGGCCGCGCCGGACCAGGAGAGCGCCAGACATGTGGAAGCCCAAATCCTGGCGCTGTGGAGTCAGTCTTCAAGCGACACGACGTTGCTTTTAATGCAACGCGTGAAAACGGCGACGGACGCCAAACAACTCGACGTCGCGCTCAAGCTGCTCGACGCGGTTCTGAAGCTGCATCCCGAGTATATTGAGGGATGGAGCCGGCGTGCGACCCTGCACTACATGCGCAACGACTATCAGCGTGCGCTTGAGGATATCGAGCAGGTACTGAGCCGCGAGCCGCGCCACTTCGGAGCGCTTGCAGGTCTCGGCGTGGTCATGCAAGAGCTCGGTGATGACAAGCGTGCGCTTGACGCCTTCCGCAAGGCGATCACGATCAATCCCTATCTCGAGAGAGTGCAGGAACTGGTCAAGAGCCTGACTGAAAAGGTCGAAGGGCGCGATATCTGATCGCCGGGGGGCGGAAACCCAGGGCGTTTCGCTACGCTCCAGCGCTGGATCTAAACCAAGATCGTCATTGACGATCGCCCGATCGACTAACAGTGCAAGTATGAAGGGCGGCGGTGAGGAAGGCCACTAATGCAGCGTATTGCCTTCGCGGACTGCCGCATAAAGCCGTTGCAGTTCATCCTCAAGTTTCTCGTTGATCATCAGGAGCGCCATCAGCGCGCCGCGCATGTCGCCGTCGCATGACGCCACGATCTCATCTATGACGGCTTCGCCTGCCTCAAAACTCATCTGATTCCACTCCGGTTGAAGTCGCCCCACTTTCCACCAAGAACGTGAATAATTTCTGCAGGCCGATTCGCGTTCCTGTGGATTATGAGGATAAGGGACGAGGCCGAGGTAAGCCGTTTCAATCCTGGCCGATCACGCCAGAATACAAAATCCGGGCATGGGCCCTAAGATTGCAACCGTGGATACTCTACGCGGCGCTCCTGCAAGTCCGGAGGTCGACCAAGTCCGGAGGTCGACAGCTTACCGCGCCCGCGCCTCACAGCATTCCAAGCGCGTGCATATAGGTTTCCAGGATCGTTTCCTGCTCCTGACGCTCGTTGGCGTCTTGCTTGCGCATTCTCACGATCGTTCGCAACGCCTTGACGTCATATCCGTTGCCCTTGGCCTCGGCGTAGACGTCGCGAATGTCGTCGGAAATGGTCTTTTTTTCTTCCTCTAGCCGCTCGATGCGCTCGATGATGGCCCTGAGCTGGTCCTTCGCGAATCTGGTCGCGGGTTCTTCCGTGGCGGCGACAGCGATGGCCATCCTGTTACTCCTGATATGAACGATGACTGCTATGAAAGATGACGTTGGGACTGTGAGCTCGGATACACCGGCCGCCTGTCACATTTGAATGAAACTCGACACTCCCGAGCGGCGTGCTCGGCGTCAAGGCGACATCGCGCTCATCCACAGCGACCCACAGGCCGCTCGCCAACGAATCAGTGACTGCCCGGGTTCTTCTTCATCGCTGCGAGTTGCTCCGGCGTTGCCTCGCCCTGATGTTTTGCCTTCCAGGTCTCGTAGGGCATGCCGTACACCGCTTCACGGCTTTCGTCCTTGGTCATGACAGCGCCATTTGCGTCAGCGGCGTCCTTGAGCCAGTTTGACAGGCAGTTACGGCAGAAACCGGCCAGATTCATCAATTCGATATTCTGAACGTCACTACGGGACTGTAGATGATTGACCAGCCGACGGAATACCGCAGCTTCCAGTTCGGTTCTCGTTCTGTCATCAATGGTCATGCACTGATCTCGCCATAGCCTGTCTGAGTTGAATTGGAGCGTGTCACGGATTTTACCATATCGCGGCGCAAATAGGAGTTCATAGGCTGGAAAATGAGCACCTTGACGTGAAAAGCCAGCTCAAACCGTTGACAGGCGCAGCAGGTCACGCGAAATCACGGCGAAACGATTTGCCCGGCTAATGACCATATCAGACCACCCCCTCTTTCCCACGTTCTCGCGGCGCGCGAGTATCGCGGGCTTCTTACCTGCCCTCGGCATCCTCGTCGTCTGTCTGTGGTCGGTGCCCGCAGCTGCAGACTTCCGGCTCTGCAATAATACCTCCAGCCGCGTCGGCATCGCCCTTGGCTACAAGGACGCTGATGGCTGGACCACCGAGGGCTGGTGGAATGTTTCATCGCATGCCTGCGAGACGCTGCTGCGAGGCACGCTCATCGCACGTTATTATTATATTTATGCTCTAGATTACGACCACGGCGGCGAATGGTCGGGACAGGCTTTCATGTGCTCGCGCGATAAAGAATTCACAATCAAAGGCACCGACAATTGTCTCGCCAGAGGCTTCGACCGCACCGGCTTCTTCGAGATAGATACCGGAGACCAGCGCGCGTGGACCGTACAATTGACGGAAACCGGTGAGCATGGGCCACAGCGCGTGCCTGGGTTGCCACAAGGTGAAATGCCGGGCGCGCCCGATTCTACGGGCGGAACGTCTCCAGGTGCGTTGCCCGGACGCAAGCCATGAGACGCTTGCGCCGTATCAAGATACTCGCCACCCTCGGGCCTGCCTCATCCGAGAGCGCGATGGTGCGCCGCCTGTTCGAGGCTGGAGCGGACGTTTTCCGCATCAACATGAGCCACACCACGCATGACAAGATGCGCGAACTGGTGGCCACGATCCGCAACGTCGAGGGCAGCTACGGTCGGCCGATCGGCATTCTCGTCGATCTTCAGGGACCCAAGCTCCGGCTCGGCTCATTCGCGGACGGCCCGATCCAGTTGAGCAACGGCGAAACCTTCGTTCTGGATTCCGACAACAGCCCCGGAGACAGAACCCGGGTTCATCTGCCGCATCCCGAAATCCTGGCGGCGCTGCGCCCCGGTCACACCCTGCTGCTCGACGATGGCAAGGTCCGCCTGATCGCCGAGGAAACTTCGCCCGAGCGCGCAGTGACACGCGTCGTCGTCGGCGGCAGGATGTCTGACCGAAAGGGAGTGAGCCTGCCCGATACCGATTTGCCGGTGTCGGCGATGACCCCCAAGGACCGCTCCGATCTCGATGCGGCGCTGGAAGCCGGCGTTGACTGGATTGCATTGTCCTTCGTGCAGCGAGCAGACGATGTTGCCGAAGCCAAGAAGGTGATCCGCGGCCGTGCGTCAGTGATGGCCAAGATCGAAAAACCGCAAGCGATCGACCGGCTGCCTGAAATCATCGAAATGGCCGATGCGTTGATGGTCGCGCGCGGTGACCTTGGCGTCGAATTGCCGCTCGAGCAGGTTCCCAGCCTGCAAAAGCAGATGACGCGGATGGCGCGCCGTGCCGGCAAGCCAGTGGTGATCGCGACGCAGATGCTGGAATCGATGATCCTGTCGCCGGTGCCCACCCGTGCCGAAGTCTCCGACGTCGCCACCGCGGTTTACGAAGGCGCAGATGCCATCATGCTGTCCGCCGAGTCCGCGGCCGGAAAATATCCCATCGAAGCCATCGCGACCATGAACCGGATCGGCGAAGAGGTGGAACGCGACCCGATCTATCGGGGTGTGCTCAACGCGCAGCGCGCCGAGCCGGAGCCTACCGTTGGCGATGCCATCGCTGACGCCGCCCGGCAGATCGCAGAGACGCTCGATCTCTCCGCGATCATATGCTGGACCAGTTCGGGTTCGACAGCGCTGCGTATGGCGCGCGAGCGCCCGAAGCCGCCGGTGGTCGCCATTACCCCGAACCTTGCGACGGGGCGTAAGCTGGCCGTGGCGTGGGGCGTACATTGCGTGGTGGCGGAAGACGCTCACGACCAAGACGACATGGTCGACCGGGCAGGCTCCATCGCTTTCCGCGACGGGTTTGCCAAGGCAGGCCAGCGCATCATCATCGTGGCCGGCGTGCCGCTCGGCACGCCGGGCGCGACGAACATGGTCCGTATCGCCTTCGTCGGTCCGAACGGTGAAACGGGTGTTTAGAGCATGATTGTTTCACGTTGAGGCGGATCCTGCGTTGAAGAAGTAATTGGCGCTGGGGCGGCTGTCAGCAAGGTGGTGACGTGCGCTTCCATGTGGCTTCGACGATTCGCTCAGCTGCTTTTCGGAGCGAGGGCCTCAGCCTACCAAAGACCTGCTCGACCGGATTGGGAGCGGGACTGTAGGGCGGCAGGAAGAACGGCCTGGCGCCGGCCGCTCGGATTGCGCGGCCTTATGGCATTTCCGCTATGACTGCAGAGCTGACGACGATGTCGCCGGGCTTAAGCGTAGCCCCAAACAGAGGTGCGCGAGGGATTTAGGGCTGCGCGCTGTCGTTTCCGGGCAAGTTTGACCCGCAGCCTAGCGTTGCGAGGCCGCTCGCACCACGAGCGCGGTCGTGGTCAACTTGGCAACGGCCGATCCGGTGAATCGATCGCAGACCAGACCCATCTGCGAATCGTCTGAGAAAGCCATTGCGATCATCCGGTCCGGCTTATCAAAATAGACCTGCATCAACGTCATGTCCTGCTCGCCCATGACCGTCGCCAACATTGTGCGGCTCGCGCTCGGGGCAAGGATCATCGCACGCATCCATGCGTCGCTGTCGCGTGCAGTCGCCCGTGCTAAACGGCGGGATATCGATACGCTGGACTTTTGGCCTTGAGCGCTTTTGGCCACGACGGTCGTCACGCTGTCCACCGCCATCGGGTTACGCGCGGGGAGGGTCGCCGGCCGGATGGGCGGGATCGATGCGGTCGCCGCGACTATTCGCGCCCGGCGGACGTCCTGCTCTGACGCATAGGCCAGTGCCTGCAAGGCACTAGAGACACCGTCGGTCGGCTGCCGGTCGGCTGCGGAGACCGCCTGTCGCGCGCTGACGGCGGCCAAAACCTGCTTTGGCGTGACCTGCTTCGAGGCCGGCGGGATTTCATCCCAGAACCCACGGGAATTGATGATGTCGGCGGGGGTCTGAGGTTTGCCGTCCGCCGCCTGTTTCGCGGGCGGCGGCGGCGGAACTGACTGTACGTCGGCGGAGGCCAATTTGAAGGCCCCGGGCTTCGGCCGCGGCACCGGGACCGATGAAGCGGCGAGTGCGACCGGCTGATCTGGCTCCGCCGCAGGGGTGCCGTCAGATTCGTCATCTTCGTCGGCCGACTTGCCGCGGAACAGCGCCATCAGGAAATTCGACGGCTTGCTGGTCGCAGTACCTTCGTCACCCGCCTGCCGGCGCTTTTCGATGTCAGCCATCGCGACCTGATAGCCCGGCAGCGGATTGCCGTCCGAGGGAATGTGCACGGTGCGGCCGTTCGGGAAGACACGCACCAGCTGATCGTGGGTCATGCGCGGCCAGTGTCGCACATGTCCGGTATCGAGATGAACGAATGGCGAACCAGATTTGGGATAGAAGCCGACGCCGCCGCGCTGGAGGCGTAATCCGGCGAACCGGATTTTTTCGAGCGACACGCCAGGAACGAAGAAGTCCATCGCGTGCCCCAGCATGTGCTGGCTGAATCGCGCGACGCCGCTGTCCTTGGAGCGGCGGCGAAGCATGGCGTTGGTGCCCGGAGAGCGGTAGGCCGAGACGATGTTGATCGGCTGCTTGGCGTCGACGTCCCGATAGACCTCCCAGAGGATATCGAAGAGATGGCGATCCATGGTGGTCTGCTCCTGGCTGCGCCAGTCGCGGAGAAAGTGATTGAGCTGTTTCAGGGCGCCATCGTCATAGCGGCCGTCGCGCTTGAAGGTGATGGTCAGGTCTTCGTTGGAATGGGTGTGATGAAAGGACAGCGTGCGCGTTTCATTCAGCGCCGCGGCATCATGGACCGATCCAGCACCTGCAAGTAAAAGAAGCGACGACAGGCCGATGCGGAAACCCGTCCGTGAAATCGACAACGATTTCAAGCCGCGTGCAAAACCAGAAAGCACGTATGAGCCCACCCGGAAGACGATCAAGTCGGAAAGCCCTTCCACGAAAACCCCATGTGAAAGGACATAAGCCAAGTCGTAGGGCAGGACGGTTAACGCCGATTTACCTTACCTTCCTGCTCTAAAGATTAATTAGCTCGCTGACTGTGGCAAAAAAGAGCCATGTTATCGAGAAGGGGTGGATAGTGGTTAACGTTAAAAGGACGCCATCAGGTGATGACGCCCTTGTTTTTAATCAAGTAATCCGCTTTCGATGGCTCGTGAAAGGCGAGTTAGCGCCCGTATATCCGCCGGCGACGGTCGTCCATCTGCGGAGGCGGGGTCTGGACACCGAACAGCCGCTCGAAGAACGACGGGCCGCTGTTGTCGAAACCACCACCAAACCCGCGGTTTTCGTTGAAGGCCACTCCTTGCTGCGGAATACTCCCCCTGGGACGGGAATAACTCGGCTGGGCATGAGCGATGACCGTTTCGAGATCGCGCCCACTGGAGTTTTGGAGCAGCGCCAGTATCTTGGCATCTCGGCCGTAGACATCTGCGCGAAGTTGCAATTTGCCCGCATGATCCACAAACGCGGTCTGATAGGTGATGTGCACCGGAATTGGAGTCGGGAACTTGATGTCAAACTCGTTCCGGCCATACATGCTCCGGACTTTTTCCGGAGTGTAATGCTCCTGCGGAAGGGCGATGTTGAGTAACGTAGCGGCGTATTGGTCGGGGTTCTGAACCCGCATGCAGCCGTGGCTGAAGGCGCGCGTCTCTTTTGCAAACAGGTGTTTGTCCGGCGTATCGTGCTGGTACACCAGAAACTTGTTTGGAAAATTGAAGCGGATGCGGCCCAGCGCATTACGTTCGCCTGGCGGCTGCGAAATGTGAATTCCGCCGTTGCGATCACGCTCCAGCTTGAGACCCATGCGCTCCAGCACGGTCGGGTCCTGCTGCAAGGCGGGAAGGTATTCCTTGTAGATGATCGAGGGCGGCACGTTCCAGGTTGGGTTGACGGTGATGTACTTCATCGTTTCCGTCAGAAGGGGCGTGGCATGGACTCCCGGCTTGCCCACGACGACGCGGGTGGTCCAGATCGGCGTACCATGCTGCATCACCCTGAGCGAATAATCCGGGATATTCAGGATGGCATAGGCGTCGCCCAGCGATGGAGCTCCAAGCTCGCGCGGCAGCCAGCGCCAGCGCTCCATGTTGACGATGACGGTGTCGATCTGGCGATCCCGTTTCGGGCTGTTGATCGCCTTGATCGTCCGCTCGTCGAGCACGCCAGTCGCCTTGAGATCAGCGTTCGCCTGAAATTTGCGGACGGCGGCCGCGACCTTCGCGTCATAATGCGTGTCATCGGCGTTTTCAGACACGCCAAGTTTCGCGCGCAGGATTGGCACGCGGGGATCTTCCATCACCACGGCGGGGTGCTTCTTGCCACGCGCCGGCGTGTATCTAAGTGCAGGGCCGTCCGCAATCTGTGTGACAGGGCCATCGCCCACCCCACGCAACTCGGCCAGTTTCTGCTTCAACTCCCGATAAAGCTTATGCGGTGGGTTGTAGCTGTCGAGCGCTGCGGAGGAATCCTTGGCGGTGGTGACGTTCGCTAAAACCTGCTCGGGATCGACAGGGTGCTCGGGATATTGGATATCAGCGCTGACCTGCGACCAGTGCATCCGGCCGCTCTGGGCCTGACGGGCGTAGTCCATCATGCTCGCGGTCAGCTTCAGGTCGGCTTCTGCCAGCTGGTCGGGCGATGACGCCGCAGCAAAGTTGGGTACCGGATAGTCGGCGGGATTGAGGCCGTCGGCCGCAGCGTCCCTGAGGCGCGCAATCACACCCTTGGCTTGCGCATTCAGTGTGCCGCCCTCGGTCCATAGTGGCGCATAGCTCCGCGCCGCGTAGAATTTCTCGATCGCCGCCCGCTCGGCCTTGCGGTCAAAGAATTTTGTCGCCTCGGTATCGAGCAATGGGCGCAGCTTTTCGGCGACCGGCTGATCCGCAGGCGGGACGATGTTCGCGGCCTTTACTGGTTCGCTCGGCTGATCGGTGGCCGTCGCGGAGCCGGTCTCCGCTTGAGATGGCGCGGCCGCGGGGGTGATCGTCGCGGTGGCGTCCTTCTTCGGCTCATCCTTCATCGCTTCGTTCGTCTTGATGCCGTCTGACGGAGCCGCAGTGACATCATCTGGTTTGGCGGCAGTAGTCTTGGGCTCGTCAAGCTTCGTTTCTGTGGTCTCGGGGTTTGGGCCCGGCTGGACGCTTGAGGGCTTCGCATCGGAAGACGCGGTTGCGTTGGTAGATGTATCAGAGTGCGAGGTGGCCGTGTCGGCTGCCTTTGAATCGGCAGGCTTCGGATCGGTTGCGCGCGTCTCGGTCTTTTGATCGTCCGGCTTCGACTCGCGGACCACCGGTGGTGCAGGCTGCACATCATCCGCCTTAAAATCGGCTGCCGTAGGCGGCGGAATGTTGGCTGGCTCTGGCGTTGGAATCGCTGCGTCGATTGCGAGTTCGGAGGCGCTCTTTTTTGCGACATCCGCCTGGGCAAATGCGGCCGAGGTCGAAACTGCTAAAAAGGTGGCTGCAAGCACTGTCAGGATCCGATCGAATCCTCTCCGGTTAGTCGGGTAGTCTCGCATTCTCGCACCCTCGGGTGAAACTGTCCCCACGGAACAATCTGGTGAATTTTTGTCCTGTGTCCGTCGAGGCTTTGTTTTGGCCTTCACGACACCCGGATGCTGCTACTCGCACGCCTGATTCGGGCAGCCAACGCCGCAAACCGCGATTCACGACAAACTGACCTCAAAAGACATCGTTGGCAACGCGATGTGTTGTTTTGACGCGTATTTTCCGTTGGTCTGTCACTACGCCGCAACGGTTCAGTCGCCCGCGCGCACTCTCGCGTGATCAGGTTCAAATGCGCGCGCCGAACTTACCTAAAACGCACTTGAGCTCGTTACTGTTCCTCTTTGGCGACGATGCCATTTTTCGCGGCGATGTCGTCGAGCTTGCGGTAAAGCGTGGATCGTCCGATTTTCAATCGGCGCGCCACTTCGGACATTTGTCCGCGGTAATGCGAGATTGCGAAGCGAATGATGTCGGCTTCCAACTCCTCGAGTGGGCGTACTTCGCCGTCTTGAGTGAACAATGGCAGGCTGCCGGGATCTGGCGTAGGTGCAAGGGGTATGTCGTTACCGTTTACGACGTTCGATGCTGTTCGTGGCGAAACCGGCTCCATGATCAGCGGCTCGCCAGCTTCGGCGTACGTATTCGGGTGAATGTCCGTAGCGGGCTGCAAACCGGTTGACGGAAAATCCGACAGGCCAAGATGCGTGCCCTCGCTCATGACGACCGCGCGGTAAACAGCGTTTTCGAGTTGGCGGATGTTGCCGGGCCAGTTGAGCTGTGACAGCCCCGCCATCGCCTCGCCGCTGATGCCGTTGATCGTTCGGTGTTCCTCGGCGCAGAAGCGCGCCAGAAAGTGCCGCAGTAGGTTCGGGATATCGTCGCGCCGCATCCGAAGCGGAGGGATCGTCAGCGGCAGCACGTGCAGGCGATAGAACAGGTCTTCCCTGAACTGTCCGGCCTTGACGCGATCGAGCAGCCGCCGATTGGTGGCTGAGATAATGCGGACGTCGACCTTGACCGGCTTGCGGCCGCCGACCGCTTCGACCGCGCCTTCCTGCAGCGCGCGCAATAGTTTTACTTGCGCGGCTAACGGCAACTCGCTCACTTCATCGAGAAACAGCGTGCCGCCGGAAGCTTCGACGAACTTGCCGGTGTGGCGCTCGGTCGCGCCGGTGAATGACCCCTTTTCGTGACCGAACAGGATTGACTCAACGAGGTTGTCCGGGATCGCGCCGCAGTTCACCGCGATAAACTGCTTGGCACTGCGGTCACTAGTGCCGTGGATGGCGCGTGCGAATAGCTCCTTACCGACACCGGATTCGCCTTCGATCAGCACCGGGATCGACGAGCCTGCTGCCTTTTTCGCGACCTTCATCACGTCGGCCATGGTCTCGCTGCGGGTGATGATGTCGGCGAAGGTGAGGCGACCTTCACGGCTGTGACGGACGCGCTGCAATTCGTTCTTTAGTGCGCTGGCGTTGAGCGCATTGCGCAAGCTGACCTGAAGACGCTCGATGCCGACCGGCTTTACGACGAAGTCATGTGCGCCGGCACGCATGGCCGAAACCACATTGTCGATACCCCCATGTGCGGTCTGGACAATGACGGGGATGGCGAGGCCGGCCTCGCGGATTCCCGCGAGCACGCCCATGCCGTCGAGGCCGGGCATCACGAGGTCGAGGACAAGAGCATCGATTACCGGTCCGTCGCTCGCCGTCATTACGGCGACAGCGGCGTCGCCGCTTTCGACCACCATCGTTTCATAGCCGCACCGCCGCACCATGTTCTCGACGAGACGACGCTGCACCGCGTCATCGTCGGCGATCAAAATCGTGGCAGTCATGGCATTCCCCGCGCACTACAACTATCTGTACCGAATCGAGGCACACTGGCGGACGGTGATTAATTCGCTCTTAAGGTTTGCCGCCGTGCCATCATGATGTCGTAACTGCTCTCCCGTTGATCGGTATTCATAGAGAAAGTCTGGATCGATAATGGCTGCGCGTACTTCCTCCGCCTCACGCAAATCCGCTACCGCTCGTAAACCCGCCTCCCACCGCAAGCCGGCCAAAAAAGCGGTTGCCGTGAAACCGGGAGGTCTGCCGGAGTGGAATCTCGCGGATCTCTATTTCGGGATTGATGCGCCCGAGGTCGCGCGCGATCTCGACAGGATCGATGCTGAATGCAAGGCTTTTGAGGCGGACTACAAGGGCAAGCTCGCGACGGAAACGTCGAGCCCTGAAGGCGGCGTATGGCTTGCGGGAGCCGTACGACGCTATGAGGCGATTGACGATCTCGCGGGCCGGCTCAGTTCCTTTGCAGGCTTGATACACGCTGGCGACAGCGTCGATCCCGCGATCTCGAAATTCTATGGCGACGTCTCGGAGCGTCTGACGGCTGCGTCGCTGCATCTGCTATTTTTCCCGCTGGAGCTCAACCGCATCGACGATGACGTGATCGAGCGCGCCATGCAGGCGCCGGAGCTGGAGCATTATCGCCCCTGGATCGAGGATAGTCGCAAAGACAAGCCGTACCAGCTTGAGGATCGGCTCGAGCAGCTTTTCCATGAGAAGTCGCAGACCGGCTACTCGGCATGGAACAGATTATTCGACCAGACGATTGCAGGGTTACGATTCAGGGTCGGGAACAAGGAGTTTGCGATCGAACCAACGCTGAACCTGTTGCAGGATCGCTCGCCGGAGAAGCGGAAAGCGGCTGCTCAGGCGCTGGCGAAGACGTTCAAGGCCAACGAGCGAACCTTCGCGCTCATCACCAACACGCTCTCCAAGGATAAGGACATTTCCGACCGCTGGCGCGGCTTTCACGACGTCGCCGATTCGCGCCACCTGAACAACCGCGTCGAGCGCGAGGTGGTGGATGCGCTGGTGGCCTCGGTGCGCGCGGCCTATCCGCGGTTGTCGCATCGCTATTATGCGTTGAAGGCGCGCTGGTTCAAAAAGAAGAAGCTCGCCCATTGGGACCGCAACGCGCCGTTGCCGTTCGCCGCCACCGGCGTCATCCCCTGGACCGATGCGCGCAAGATGGTTTTGACCGCCTATGGCGAATTTTCGCCAGAGATGGCCGGCATTGCCGAGCGATTCTTTACCGACCGGTGGATCGACGCGCCTGTGCGCCCCGGCAAGGCGCCGGGAGCGTTTTCGCATCCGACCACGCCGTCGGCGCATCCCTACGTGCTGATGAACTACCAGGGCAAGCCGCGCGATGTGATGACGCTGGCGCATGAGCTGGGGCACGGCGTGCATCAGGTGCTGGCTGCGAAGAACGGCGCGCTGATGGCGCCGACGCCGCTGACGCTTGCGGAAACCGCGTCAGTCTTTGGGGAGATGCTGACCTTCAGGCGCCTGCTGGCGCAGACCAAGAACGCGAAGCAACGGCAGGCGCTGCTCGCCGGCAAGGTCGAGGACATGATCAACACCGTGGTGCGCCAGGTCGCGTTCTACACCTTTGAGCGCGCGGTTCATACCGAGCGTAAGAGCGGCGAACTCACCGCAGAGCGCATCGGTCAGCTCTGGCTTGGCGTACAGGGCGAGAGCCTCGGTCCCGCGATCGAAATCAAGCCGGGGTACGAGACCTTCTGGATGTACGTTCCTCACTTCATTCATTCGCCGTTCTATGTCTATGCCTACGCGTTCGGCGATTGCCTCGTGAACTCGCTCTATGCAGTGTATGAACACGCGTCCGATGGTTTCGCCGAGCGCTATCTGGCGATGCTCGCGGCCGGCGGCACCAAGCACTATTCCGAACTGCTGAGGCCGTTCGGGCTCGACGCCAGGGATCCACAATTTTGGGATGGCGGATTATCGGTGATAGCCGGCATGATCGATGAGCTTGAGAGGATGGGATAGGTTGGCCCATCGGCCGCCGTGCTGCGCGGCAAAATGGCGCAGTCTTGTCTCAGAGGCCGGTACCGAGCTGAATTACAATCGCAGCGTGTATTTTCTGGCGGGAAGTGGATTCTTCAGGGCGCGAACGGCCCACCGGGACAGATGCGTAAGGCAACCGGAAGGGAGGTCTGGTTCCGGACAGGCGGGGTGCTGCCCCTTTATCCGTTGAAATCATCAGGCGAAGGGCGGGCCGTAAGCCAGGAAAACTTGGCTTCCGGCGAGTTCGAGGGGCTGGATTTGTATATTTTATACATAAAGGGGCGATGACTTCGCCAAGGTGACCGCCGCACCGTTGCTCTGTCCCTCTGATTGCGCTAATTCCTCCATCGCAAGATCAACCCTGGCTGGAGACTTGACGTGTCAGATCATAACGAAATCGTTTACTCGACGGCGGACGGCATGGATTACCCGGCGCACGAGGGAACATATAAGGCTTTCATCAAGATGGGGACGATCGGCACGGCGGCCGTGATCACCATTGTCTCGTTGATGGCGATTTTCCTCACCTGATTGTACGGTCGACCTTTCTGACCGTTCTGGATTTCCATTGCTAGCAACGTGGCTGGTGCTTTAGTCGTGCGTGGCCGTTGGCTGCGGGGGGCATCATGAAGATTGCGATTGCGAAGGAAATCGATGAGTCGGAGCCGCGGGTTGCCGCGTCACCCGACACAGTAAAGAAGTTCAAGGCGCTCGGCGCGGATGTCGCAATCGAGCCGGGCGCCGGAACTAAATCGGGTGTGCCGGATTCGGACTTCACCGCTGCCGGAGCGGTGGTAAGTACCGATGCCGTGAAAGACGCCGACCTTGTTATTAAGGTGAGGCGGCCCGAGGCATCCGAGCTGGCGCGCTACAAGCGTGGCGCTCTGGTGATCGCGATCATGGATCCCTACGGAAACGAGGCTGCACTAAAAAAGATCGCGGACGCCGGTGTGTCGGCTTTCGCAATGGAGCTGATGCCGCGTATCACGCGCGCCCAGGTGATGGATGTGCTGTCCAGCCAGGCAAATCTGGCCGGCTATCGGGCCGTCATTGAGGCCGCCGAGGCGTTCGGCCGCGCATTTCCAATGATGATGACGGCCGCCGGCACCGTGCCTGCTGCGAAGGTATTCGTCATGGGCGTCGGCGTTGCTGGCCTTCAGGCGATCGCCACCGCGCGCCGTCTCGGCGCCGTAGTCACCGCGACCGATGTTCGACCCGCGACCAAGGAGCAGGTGGAAAGCCTCGGCGCCAAATTTCTCGCCGTAGAGGACGAGGAGTTTAAGAACGCGCAGACCGCTGGCGGCTATGCCAAGGAAATGTCGAAAGAGTATCAGGCCAAGCAGGCGGCGCTAACCACTGAACATATCAAGAAGCAGGACATCATCATCACGACGGCGTTGATTCCCGGACGCCCGGCGCCGAGGCTCGTGACCGCGGAGATGGTGCGCTCGATGAAGCCTGGCTCGGTGCTGGTCGATCTCGCGGTTGAGCGCGGTGGTAACATTGAGGGCGTCCAGGCGGGTAAGGTCGTCGATCTCGATGGTGTAAAGATCATAGGCTTTACCAACGTCGCTGGCCGCGTCGCCGCCTCGGCGTCCAGCCTGTACGCTCGCAACCTGTTTTCGTTCATTGAGACGCTGGTCGACAAGACGACCAAGGCGCTTGCGGTGAACTGGGACGACGAACTGGTCAAGGCCACCGCGCTGACCCGGAATGGCGCGATCATTCATCCGAACTTCCAGCCGAAAAGCGCATGATGATCATGAGCCCAGCCGGTCAGCGGATTGTTCCGGAGAACACGACGTGCGCGTTCATTTCCGGGTTTGCCGTTCACGCTTCTCGCACGCTCGGAAACGACGAATAGGAATGCCTCCATGGAACATGTCGTGCAGGCCGTCGATCCCTTTGTTTTTCGGCTGTCGATTTTCGTTCTAGCCGTATTCGTCGGCTATTTCGTGGTGTGGTCGGTGACGCCGGCACTGCATACTCCGCTGATGTCGGTCACCAATGCGATCTCGTCGGTGATCGTGGTCGGCGCGCTGCTCGCCGTCGGCGTCGGCATGATCTCAGAAGGCTCGGGCTGGGCGCGGGCCTTCGGTTTCGTCGCTCTGGTTTTTGCCTGCGTGAATATCTTCGGCGGCTTTCTCGTCACCCAGCGAATGCTGGCGATGTACAAGAAGAAGCAGAAGTAGGCCGATCCGCGATGGGACGATTGTCGGCAAGCGAAGTCGTGATGATCGGGCGTGCGCGTGAAGCGCGTCTTCGTGCGGATGACCAGAATGTCCGCGTTCTATTGATAAGAAAAAGCCGGGATGCCCGACGCAAGACGGGGCATGACGGAATGCCCGGGAGATAGCAGACGCCATGAACGCCAATCTCTCCGCGCTTCTTTATCTCGTCGCCGGCGTTTTGTTCATCCTGTCGCTGCGGGGGTTGTCCAGTCCGGCGTCCAGTCGGAAAGGCAATTTCCTCGGCATGACCGGCATGGCGATCGCGGTCGCGACCACGCTCGCTGCGCATCCGCCCGCCGACGCCGTGGCTTGGGTGCTGGTGATCCTCGGTGTTGCGATCGGCGGCAGCATCGGCGCGGTGATCGCGCGCCGGGTGCCGATGACGTCGATGCCGGAACTGGTCGCGGCGTTCCACTCGCTGGTCGGCATGGCGGCGGTGCTGGTGGCCGCTGGCGCGTTCTATGCGCCCGAGGCTTTCGGAATCGGCACACCCGGCAACATCCATGCGCAGAGTCTGATTGAGATGTCGCTCGGCGTTGCCATCGGCGCATTGACATTCACCGGCTCGGTGATCGCGTTCTTGAAACTGTCGGGCCGCATGAGTGGCGCTCCGATTATCCTGCCGGCACGTCACATCATCAACATCGTGCTCGGACTCGCACTGGTGTTCTTCATCGTCGGGCTGGTGATGTCCGGCAGCGCGCTCGATTTCTGGCTGATCGTGATTCTGGCGCTTCTGCTCGGCGCGCTCTTGATCATCCCGATCGGCGGCGCCGACATGCCGGTCGTGATTTCGATGCTGAACTCGTATTCCGGCTGGGCTGCGGCCGGCATCGGCTTCACGCTCGGCAACTCGGCGCTGATCATCACGGGCGCGCTGGTCGGCTCCTCTGGCGCGATCCTGTCCTACATCATGTGCCACGCCATGAACCGGTCGTTCATCTCGGTGATCCTGGGTGGCTTCGGCGGTGAGACGGTGGCGGCCGGTGGCGGCAGCGGTGAACAGAAGCCAGCCAAGCTCGGCTCGGCGGATGACGCCGCCTTCATCATGAAGAACGCACAGAAGGTCATCATCGTGCCGGGCTACGGCATGGCGGTGGCGCAGGCGCAGCACGCGCTGCGCGAGATGGCCGACAACCTCAAGAAGGAGGGTGTCGAGGTGAAGTACGCGATTCATCCGGTGGCAGGCCGGATGCCCGGCCACATGAACGTGCTGCTGGCCGAGGCCAACGTGCCTTACGACGAGGTGTTCGAGCTCGAGGACATCAATTCGGAATTCGCGCAGGCCGACGTGGCCTTCGTCATCGGCGCTAACGACGTCACCAACCCCGCGGCGGAGGAAGATAAGTCTTCGCCGATCTATGGCATGCCGGTGTTGCAGGTCTGGAAAGCTGGCACGGTGATGTTCATCAAGCGCTCGCTGGCATCGGGCTATGCCGGCATCGATAATCCACTGTTCTATCGGGACAACACCATGATGCTGCTTGGCGACGCCAAGAAGATGACGGAGAATATCGTCAAGGGAATGTAATTCGGCGCTATTCAACAGTGGAGGCCGGTATGGCGGATGACAAGGCGAAGCGCGGCGGAAGTGACGGTCGCTTGATCGCGTTGGGTGAGGCCTACGAGGTCCGTTACTGGTCCAGAAAATTCAAAGTCACGCCGTTAAAGCTGAAGGCCGCAGTCAAGGCTGTCGGTCGCTCCGCCAAAACAGTCGAAGCCTACCTCAAGCTGCAAAAACGTGCGACGAACGACCGGGCACTGATCGCGCTGACCCAACCCTATGAAGTCAGCTACTGGTCGAAGAAGTTCAAGGTGACGCCGGCACGGCTTCGCGCCGCGGTTGGGGAGGTCGGACGCTCCTCGAAGAAAGTCGGCGCCCTTCTCGCTGCCAAGAAGACCGTCAGAAAGAAAACTGCCGGCAAAAAGAAGACAACAGCGAAGAAGGTAAGGGTGAAGAAGGTAAAGGCGAAAAAGGCAAAAAAGAGCGCCAGTAAGCGCGCCAGATAACTTTTCCAATGCCGCTGCCGGCGTGGATTTTACCGCGCTGGTGGTTTCGCTTTCGTGCTTGGGTCCGGCCGGGTTTCGACATCGCCGTCGTCCCCGAATACCCCGACTTCTCGCAATAGGTCGGCAAGCCGCCGGATCAAGTAACACGAAATGGTGAGGAACACCGTTTGCCTCCGATCCGTCGCGATTGATCCCTTAATCGGCCCAAAAACTCTCCCACAGACAGCGCGGGAGAAGCCGATCATGCTGAAATACTTTGTTGAAAAAATATTGCCTTCCATCATTGCGACGGTGACAGCCGCCTACATTGTGAACCATTACATCGCCGTCAAGCCGGATACGCCGCCGGCTGCTGCGGCGTCGGCCGCGATTTCCGACAAAGCGGGCGACACCGATTCCGAGGCCAAGGTCCGGGCGGGAGATATGTCCGGGAAAGAAAGCGCCACGGCGCCTGACGAGAAGGTCCAGCCCGAGAAGATTCCATCCGAGGCTGCCGCAGCGAAACCTGCCGAGAAGCGGGCGGCGAGTTTGCCGGCCGACACGAAAAAGCACCAAACGCCGCAGCGCGAGAAGACTGCCAAGGTCAGGTCGATGACGACCGCTCCGGCACAAGCGGCTTCGGCCGCGGATGCCAACGGTCTTGCGCGGGCCGCGATCGATCGGCTGCACAACACGACCGAGGCGTCCTTGGAGGTCGAGGCGGTACGTCCTCGATCAGAGGGGCCTCCTCGAGCGCAGCAGGATGCCGATCGTCAGTCGGTCGCGCCTTCACGACTCCAAGAGGTCACGCATGCCACACCTCAGGCGGCGGAGTCGCTTCCATCAGCGATCCAAGCGTCTACGCCCAAAGTGGAAACAAGCAGGTTTGATCCGGCCGGAGCTGGGGAAGGGACGCTTTTCGACCAGGCCGACCGTGCGCGGCTGCCGGTTCCCCCTGAAAATATCCCGCAAGCATCTCGGCCGTTCGATCTAAAGGCCAACGAGCCAGCGCCGGCGACGCGGGCTCAGGCTGTCGCCGACGATATGCTTTCGGCTGCGAAAGCGGTCGTCGAGACTGTGCTGCCGCGGTAGTCACAGAAATCCATCAGCATGCAGCAATAACAACGCGGGCCTAAAGCCCGCGCTGAATTCAATGTCGAACTTGTAGTAATTGTTCAGCGCGGTCCACGAGGGCCAGCGGCTGGACCGCCCCGGCCGACTCCAGGTCCGGCGCCAAAAACCGGCTTCGGTTTCATGGGCAGTAGACCTTCGCGCTGCATCTTCTTGCGTGCAAGCTTGCGGGCGCGGCGCACGGCCTCGGCCTTTTCGCGAGCCTTCTTTTCCGAGGGTTTTTCGTAATGGCCGCGGAGCTTCATTTCGCGGAAAATTCCCTCACGCTGCATCTTTTTCTTCAGCGCCTTGAGGGCTTGATCGACATTGTTATCGCGAACGAGAACCTGCACGCGGCATCCTCTTTTCAACTACGGTGAGAGTTTTTCAGACAGCGAAGGGCCGACAAAGGCCAAGCCCTCAGCGTCAAGGGCGCCGATGTATCAGATCAAGGCGCGGATGTCCACCATAGGCGATCGTTGGGCGCGGGGGAAAAAGCCAAAAATTCAGGTGAAATTCCCCCAAAGAACAACCATTGGGGTTTTAGGAAGCCTCATATCGGGCTTCTATGGAACCTGAATCCGGGTGGTGTGATCCCCCGCAACCGAGGAGGGCGTGTCATGGATGTCAGGAAATACGTGGCCGAACTGATTGGCACTTTCTGGCTGACGTTTATGGGATGCGGCAGCGCGGTCATCGCGGCCGCGTTTCCGCAAGTCGGCATCGGGCTGCTGGGCGTGGCTTTTTCTTTCGGTCTGAGCGTTGTCACCATGGCCTACGCGATCGGGCATATTTCAGGCTGTCATCTCAATCCAGCGGTCACAGTGGGTTTGGCCGCCGGTGGCCGGTTTCCGGCAGGGCAAGTGGTGCCGTACGTTATTGCGCAGGTGATCGGGGCGGTCGCTGGCGCGGCGCTGCTCTATGTGATCGCCAGCGGTGCGGCAGGATTCGACGTAACCAAGGGTTTCGCATCGAATGGCTACGGCGAGCACTCGCCCGGTCACTATAACCTCATGGTTTGCTTTATCACCGAGGTGACAATGACGGCCATGTTCCTGTTCGTCATCATGGGATCGACCCACGGCAAGGCTCCGGCGGGTTTCGCGCCGCTGGCGATCGGACTTGCGCTGGTGATGATTCACCTTGTCAGCATTCCCGTGACCAACACGTCGGTGAATCCGGCGCGTAGCACCGGTCCCGCACTGTTCGTCGGCGGCTGGGCTCTGGAGCAGCTCTGGCTGTTCTGGGTAGCACCGCTGATCGGCGGCATCATCGGCGGCGTGGTCTATCGCGGGCTGAGCACTGAGCCGGAAGGCGTCGTCGCGGGAAAGTAGCGGGTTATTCCTGAGCGTCATTGCCGGGCTTGGCCCGGCAATCCTCTCCCCGGTGAAGATTCTTCTCCGGGCATGATGAGCGTTTCGGCGTAAGCGCGTTGTCAGTCAAGTGCCGTTGTCAGTCGCGGCCCTTCACCTCTGTCACATGCCCCATCTTGCGACCGGGGAGCGGGGGGCCCTTGCCGTAGATGTGAACGGCGGTGCCGGGCACGGTGAGCCACCGCCCGTAATCGAGGACGTCCTTGCCGATCAGGTTTGTCATGACGGCACTACCCCGCCGGACCGGCTTGCCGAGCGGCCAGCCGGCGACTGCGCGAATATGCTGCTCGAATTGCGAGACCGAGGCGCCATCGAGCGTCCAATGACCGGAGTTGTGGACTCGTGGTGCGATCTCATTGACGAGCAGCGTTGGCCCGCTCGCGCCGGGTACCACAAACATTTCCACGGCCAGCACACCGACATAATCAAGGGCAACAGCAATTTTCTCTGCCGTGTCGCGAGCCTGCGCGGCGAGCGCATCAGGAATCGCGGCCGGCGCGCGCGAATATTTCAAGATGTGATCGTGGTGCTCGTTCTCGGTCACGTCGAAACATTCGACACGTCCATCGACACCGCGCGCGGCGATTACAGAAATCTCACGCTCGAACGACACGAAGGTCTCGACGATTGCGGACTTGGTGCCGAGATCGTCCCACACCTGATCAAGATCGTCGCCCGCGCGAATGATGGCCTGTCCTTTGCCATCGTATCCGAAGCGACGGGTCTTGATCACGGCGGGAAGGCCGATGACGTCGATTGCTTCGCGAAGCCCCTGCGCCGACGCCACGTCGGCATAGGCGGTAGTACCGATCCCAAGACCCGCGACAAATTTCTTTTCAAGCAAACGGTCCTGCACCGTTTCCAGGATACGATGATCTGGCAGCACCGGCCGGCGTGCGGCGAGGATCATCGCGGTGGCCGCTGGGACGTTCTCGAATTCATAGGTGATCACGTCGACGTCGGCTGCGAACAATTCCAGTGCCTCGACGTCGGCGTATTCTGCGCAGGTGGCGTTCTGCACAACGTCGAACGCCGGGGAGTCCGGGTCCGGCGAGAATATCTGACACTTGAGGCCGAGGCGTGCGGCCGCCAAGACCAGCATCCGGCCGAGCTGACCGCCGCCGAGAATTCCGATGGTGCCTCCCGGTTTGAGCGTCGGCCGCCGAGAACCAATCACGCTGTTTCCTCCGGGCGCTCGGCTACTGCATCCGTCTGCCGCTTGCGCCAGGCGGCAAGGCGGCCAGCGAGCGATGGGTCATTGAGCGCCAGCACGCTTGCCGCCAGCAGCGCCGCATTGATGGCGCCGGCCTTGCCGATCGCGAGCGTTCCCACTGGAACGCCGGCCGGCATCTGCACCATGGAATAGAGCGAGTCGACCCCGGCAAGCGCCCTGGACTCGACGGGCACGCCAAGCACCGGAAGTTCCGTCAGCGATGCCGCCATGCCGGGCAGGTGCGCCGCGCCGCCTGCGCCCGCGATGATGACCTTGAACCCCTCGGCCTTGGCGCCCCGGGCGAATGTAAACAGTCTTTCAGGTGTGCGGTGCGCGGAGACAATCCGGTTTTCACTGGTGATGCCGAGCGCGGCCAGCGTTTCCGCGGCGTGGCGCATGGTCTCCCAATCCGACTGGCTTCCCATGATGATGGCGACAACGGCGGTCATTTATCTATTTGTTTGTTCGGGAATCCAGAAACCGATCCGAATTATAGGAAGGCGTCTTGACGAGGCAAGCAGCTGGGAATGAACTATCCTTTCTTGGTGAACGGCGGCAAGCCTTGCGACGATGAAAAAGACACCTAAAGCGGCTCGGTCCCCGACCGTCAAGCGGAAGGCTAGTCATCGCAAGGCAGCGTCTGCCGCGCAGCTGGCAGCGCTCGGATCCAAGCGCCAAACGGCAAAACCTGACCTGGCGGCAGATGCCAGGGCGGCCGTCCGCCGCCTCAAATCCCGGCTCGCGGCGGCCCAGGCGCGGATTGCGGATCTCGAGGCCTCAGCGGATACCGATCATCTTTTGGGCGTTCTCAATCGCCGCGGCTTCGAACGCGAACTGCGCCGCTCGGTAGCCTACATTCGACGTTATCACGCAAGCGGTGCGCTATTCGTGCTCGATGTTGATCGCTTGAAGCCCATCAACGACTCCTTCGGTCATGCGGCGGGAGATGCGGTGCTGAAAGCCGTGGTCGGCGCACTGTCGCGAGACGTGCGATCCTCCGACCTGATAGGGCGGCTCGGCGGCGACGAGTTCGCGGTGTTATTGTGGAATCTCAGCGAGACCGACGCCAAAGCGAAGGCGTCGATGCTCGAAGAAACCATCGACCGGCTGACACTGACTTTCCGTGGAGAGGCGATCACAACCGGAGCCTCGATCGGGGTCGCCATGCTCGGACCGCACATCGACGCGGCGAGCGCGCTGGAGCAGGCCGACTGCGAAATGTATGTTCGCAAGGCGCAGCGGCGCTGTCGTTGAACGGGTCATGCCTTGCGGCCGGTTGGGGAGGCACTGACGTTCATCTCCGACGACCGCGGGGGTCGCTCGGCGTTCAGGCAATAATATCCGGCGTGATCTGGTCTTCGATGAAGGAGATGCGGTCACGCAACTGCAGCTTACGCTTCTTTAGCCGCTGTAGCCGCAACAAATCGGGTGCAGGCGATTGATGCAGCGCATCTATGGCGGCATCCAGGTCGCGGTGTTCCTGTTGCAGACGGGCGAGCTCGGCTCCGAGTTCACGCTCTTCTTCGTCGGTCATGATGACGTACTGACTTGAATCGCGAAGAGTTTGCGAAGGGTTGGGGGAGTTTCTACTCCGCGAATTATCTCCCGTGCCCGCGCTGCGCGCAAGTCGCCGGGTTCCATGCGGGCGGGTTCATTTTGGAATCTCACAAATATGATCGATGGGCCTTTCTGTCCCATCGACAGTCGTCGCCATTCATGTAGACTTTACTGTTCGGAGCGAATCTGGGGGTCTAATCTCACCTAGGAGGTTCGAATGGCAATTCAGGCGCATCTCGCTGAACTGGAACGGAAACATCGAATCCTGGAAAGCGAATTGCACGATGCTCTCAGGCACCTTTCCACCGACGATACGAGGATTGCCGAGTTGAAGCGCCGAAAACTGATGCTCAAGGACGAGATCGAACGACTCAAGTTCTCCACAGCCGGGACCGTCCACTAAACTCTCGACCTCTCCTCTCACTTTTAGGGTCATGGAGTCAGTAGCCGTTTTGCTGCTGCTGCCGGTTCGCGCGGGCGGAGCCCAAACGATAGTGCCAGCTATCGCCCAAAGGGGGACACTCCGCTCGATAGCTGTTGCCTGTTTTCAATTAGCCTTGTTTGCTATTTCACGGCCAAGGCAGCGACATGGTCGGCAATCGCAAGTGACGAGGTCAGGCCGGGCGACTCAATCCCGAACAGGTTGATCAGCCCGGTCAGGCCGTGGTCTGCGGGTCCCTCGATCATGAAGTCCTGCACCGCAACCGCAGGCGGCACGATCTTAGGACGGATTCCAGAATATGCGGGGATCAGGGCACCGTCAGGCAGGTCAGGCCAGTAGCGTCGGATCGCCGGGTAAAACTGGGTTGCCCGCCCTGGATCGACGTCATAGTTCGGTATCTCGATCCATTCCACATCGGGGCCGAAGCGGGGCTGGCCGGCAAGGTCGAGCGTGAGATGCACGCCAAGGCCGCCGGGCTCCGGGACCGGATAGATCAGGCGCGAAAACGGCGCACGGACGCTGCAACTGAAATAGCTTCCCTTGGCGAGATAAGCGGGTGGAATCCGGTCGACGGGCATGCCTTCGATACGGCGTGCCACCGCCGGAGCGCCCAAGCCAGCGGCATTGATCAGCAGATCGCAGGCGAGTGTCATCGGCGAGTCGCCGCCGGTTTCGATTTCCAGCCCATGAGGCGTCGCCTTGGCGCCCAACAAGGGGGTAAGAAATGCGAACGTCGCACCGTCCCGCTCGGCGTCACCGCGCAAGGCAAGCATAAAGGTGTGACTGTCGATAATGCCTGTCGACGGAGATAGTAGCGCGGCCACGCAGTGCAGCGCCGGTTCGAGCGCGCGGGCATCGCCGCCGCTCAGGAACTGTATGTCTTCGACGCCATTGGCCTCCGCGTGAGCTCTGATGGCCCGCAACCTGTCGACCTCACGTTCGGTGGTCGCAACCACCAGCTTGCCGCAGGTGCGGTGTGGAATCCCGTGTTCCCGGCAATAAGCGTAGAGGGCGGGGCGTCCGCTGACGCAAGTCCGCGCCATCAGACTGCCGGCGGGATAGTAGATACCGGCGTGGATCACCTCGCTGTTGCGCGACGACGTTTCCGTTCCGATGTTGTCCGCAGCTTCGAGAACGATAACCTCGCGGCCGGATCGCGCGAGCTGCCGCGCGATCGCAAGCCCGATCACGCCTGCGCCCACGACCACGCATTCAACCCTGTCCATTTGGTAATCCGGACTGTTTTCTGTCGCCCGCGTAATTCCCGCTGGTCCGTCGCCTGGAATCCGATTCAACGTCTCCACGTTTCGGCATCATGCTCTAGCGGGGCCATTAATCATGAGAGATCGATTGTGGCAATCCAGGGCATATTTGCCAACCAATCTCAATCAGGCGCGATGATGCAGGTTTGTGCCATCGGATCTGTAACGACCAATATTCCGATCTATGGGTTACATCGAGGAGCATTGCTAGCGCGAGTGCAATCTCCGAGCCCGAATGCCGCATCCAAAACTCTGCCGACAACGTGTATTGCCGTTGGTCGGTTGATTTCGACATTCGCAAGTAGATGATGCGATCATTGGAATCGGATCACTAGAGCCTCTCCGCTTCTGATGGATCAGAAGTGGGACTCTATCTTTATGTTTTGATGCGTCTTCACGCGAACCGGTATCCACCTCGAAAACGCTATAGCCTTCATCGCGAAACGAGACGGGATGGAATGACGAAAGAAGCGAGACCTACCTCCGATGCGGCCGCCCCGTCCGACCTGCCGCTGTTGCAGGTCGATGCGGTCGTCAAGCGCTTTGGCGGATTTACCGCTGTTGATCGCCTGTCACTCGACATCAGGGCGGGGGAATTTTTTGCGCTGCTGGGGCCAAGCGGCTGCGGCAAGACCACGCTGCTCCGGATGCTAGCCGGGTTCGAGACGCCTGACAGCGGGCGCATCCGTCTCGGTGGTCAAGACATATCCGGCGTTCCGCCGCATCGGCGTCCCGTCAACATGATGTTCCAGAACTATGCGCTATTTCCTCATCTGTCTGTGCGAGACAACATCGCATTCGGGCTGAGGCGGGCGAGCCTGTCGCGCGCCGAGATCGATGCTCGCGTCGCGGAGATGGTGGCACTGGTGAGTCTCGATGGCATGGAAAAGCGCAAGCCGGAGCAGCTTTCGGGCGGTCAGAAGCAGCGCGTGGCGCTGGCGCGCGCGCTCGCGCGGCGCCCGCGGCTATTGCTGCTCGATGAACCGCTGGCCGCGCTCGACATGAAACTGCGCGAGTACACTCAAGCCGAATTGATGCGGCTGCAGCGCCAGCTCGGTATGACTTTCATCATCGTCACCCACGATCAGGAAGAGGCGATGATGATGGCGGATCGCATCGGGGTGATGAATGCGGGGCGTCTGGAACAGGTGGCGACGCCACGCCAGCTCTATGAAGCGCCGAACTCTCGCTGGATTGCCGAGTTCGTTGGCGGAATCAACATCATCGATGGCGAAGTGGAGTCGCGCGACGCCGGCCGCGTAACGGTCGCAACGCAAGCAGCGGGACAGGTGACGGCTGCGGCACCCGTGCAGGCGCTAACGACGGATCAGGTCTGCGTTGCAATACGCCCGGAGAAGGTTCGCTTGTCGCGAGGCGAGGCGACATCCGATGCGGGCGACGCGGCCGGGATCAACCGCTTGGAAGGCGTCATTTCCGGCATCAGCTATCTTGGCGGTCAGACTCGCTATCAGGTCAGGCTTGATCGCGGCGCGCTGCTGTCCGCGTCGGTTGCTAACAACGTTCGGCGGGAGGTTGACGCCTACGATAAGGCGGAGCGCGTGGTGGTGTGTTTCGCGCCAGACGATTGCATGGTGCTTGACCGATGAACGGGCGACGTCTTTTTTCCGTTCCCGCGCGCAGGGCGGCGATTGCGCCATTTCTGTGGATGTTGCTGTTTTTCTTGCTGCCGTTCGGCTTCGTGCTCAAGATCAGCCTGTCACAAACGGTGATGGCGCAGCCGCCTTATCTGCCCGTGTTTGATCCGGCTGAGGGCATAGCTGCCCTTAAGGCAGCCATTGCGGCGCTGTCGCCTGAAAATTTTAAGCTGCTTGCGTCGGACCATTTTTACGTCCTGTCTTACCTGCGAAGCGTTGTCGTCGCCCTGATATCGACGTCGATCTTGCTCGCGGTCGGCTATCCCATTGCCTACGGCATGTCGCGCCTGCCGGCACGCTGGCAACCGATTGCGATGATCCTGGTGATCGTGCCGTTCTGGACCTCGTTTCTGATCCGCGTCTACGCGTGGATCAACATTCTCCAGCACGATGGCATCCTGAACAACGTGCTGATGGCGCTGCACCTCGTCAGCGCTCCCGTCGTGTGGCTGTCCACCGATGCGGCGATGTATATCGGGATCGTCTACTCCTATCTGCCGTTCATGATCCTGCCGCTCTACGCGACATTGGCCAAAATGGATCCCGCGCTTCTTGAGGCTTCCGCTGACCTCGGCGGTTCGCGTCTGACCACGTTCTGGCTGGTGACGGTGCCGTTGTCGCTGCCGGGTATCGGCGCAGGCGCGCTGCTGTGCTTCATTCCGATTGTTGGCGAGTTCGTGATTCCGGATCTGCTCGCGGGGTCAACCTCGCCGATGATCGGGCAGACCTTATGGCTGGAATTTTTTACCAACCGAGATTGGCCGGTGGCGTCGGCGATCGCCGTCGTGCTGCTGGTGCTGCTGTTGGCGCCGCTTCTTATTAACGAGCGAGTGCAGCGTCGCCAGCTGAAAGAACTGCGATGATGGCAAGGCCCGCGCTCGCCAGACTGTCGCCTTTCAACATTATTGCGCTCGCGCTCGGGTTGACGTTTCTGTACCTGCCTATCGTCGTTCTCGTGATCTATTCGTTCAACGCCTCGCGGCTGGTGACGGTCTGGGGCGGATGGTCCGTGCGCTGGTACGTTGAACTTTTCAACGACGAGGCGATGTTGTCCGCGCTTGCGATGAGCCTGCGGGTTGCCGCAGTGTCGGCCACGGCCGCTACCGTTCTGGGAACGCTGGCTGCGGTCGCCCTGACGCGCGCCGGCGCCTTCCATGGACGCGCGCTGTTCTCGGGAATGCTGTACGCCCCGCTGGTGATGCCCGAGGTGATTACCGGACTGTCCTTGTTACTGCTGTTCGTTGCGGTCGATGCGCAGCGCGGGTTCTGGACGGTCACGATCGCGCATACGACGCTGACCATGTGCTTCGTTGCCGTGGTGGTGCAGTCGCGACTCGGATCGCTCGATCGAAGCCTGGAGGAAGCTGCGATGGACCTGGGCTGCGACCCCCTCCAGGCGTTCGTCAAGGTGACGTTGCCGCTGATCCTTCCGTCGGTCATCGCGGGCTGGATGCTTGCCTTTACGCTGTCGATGGACGACGTGGTGATCGCGAGTTTCACCACCGGTCCCGGGTCCACAACGCTCCCGATCCGGATTTATTCAGAGGTGCGTCTTGGCGTGAAGCCGGAGATCAATGCGATCTGCACACTGATCGTCGGATCGATCGCTGCGGTTATCGTGGCCGCGTCGCTGGCTTCGAAACTCTCGAGCCGGCAAGGCGAAAGCGCCGCACCCTTGTAGACGTTGGTGGAAGAAGGGCTTGGGATTGAGGAAGAGGCTTGCGGACAACGTCAGTTTGTACGCGACGCTCCGGACCCGGTCGGGGTGTCCGGAACGGTCGCCTCGGGAACTGCCTTCTGATCCGTTAGATGTTCGATCACCGAGCGAACCGCGTCGCGCGTTTTGCGGTCCCTGACCGCGTCGAGTAGGGGCGCTGACGCCTTGGACCGCCGTATCAGGCTTTCCGGATCGGGAAAGACCAGCGGATCGTCCCATGGTCCCTGGACCACGAACGGTAACTCGAAATTGTCGGCACCCGCTGACGACGTCAGGCTCGCGACGCCCTTGAGATCGTAGTCTCGCGAAGGCACCGAGGCAGTGCCGGTCAGAGTGAGACGCGCTGCAGGCCCTTCGACGCGCACGTCCGTCGCGACGGCGACCCCGTCGTCGAAATCGAGGGCGATGTTCAGCTTGTCGAATGGTGTCTTTCCGTTGCGGAAATTTCCGCCGCCGGAGAGCGGCCGCCGCTCCAGCCGCTTCAGCAGTTGCTCGACATTGAATCCGCTGATCGCGCCGTCGTGGCCGGTCAGAACCGCCGTCCCGTCGAGCGATTGCGCCAGCCCGTACGGACTCGATCCCTTGGCCTCAAGCGAAATATTCAGGTTGCCGCGCCCGGAGAGCCGGCCGGTGCCGAACAGATCGCTGAGGCAGGCTTGCAGATCGACGTCGATCAGCTGAAACTGCGCCTTCACATCGGCGGCCGCTTCGGCGTACGAGATGCCGAACGATCCCTTCGCGATACCGTCATAGATTTGCGCTTCGCCGATGCTGAGCGCGAGCGATCCGTTGCGAAGGTTGGCGCCGAGTGCGGTTTTGCCAAGCCTGGTGGAGCCGACGATGACCTTTGCCGCCGAAAGCCGCATGTCGAGGTCGGTGGCGGACAGCGCATGCAGATCGAATAGTTGCCGGTTCCAGTCGCGAGCTCCGCCGGCGAGCAGCCGGATCGTCTTGACATAAGGGGTGAAATCCAGCGTTCCGGCGGCAAGCGTGGCCTGCAGGGTCTGCCGTCCGTTATTGGCGTAGGTCATTACGCCCTCGGCGACATTGCCATCGATTTCGACGTTGACGTTCGTGAGCGCGACCGACGAGCCGATCATGCTGGCGCGCGCCTTGAGCGCGAAGCGATCGAAACCGCCGTCGCCGGGAGGAGGCTGTCCGATCCAGCGCAGCGCCTCGCGCAAGGAAGTGCTATCGGCGGAGAGCGTACCTTCCATCATCCAACTGATCGGGTTGGCGACCGTACCGTCAAACGAGAATTTCAGCGGTGCGCTGGCGACCTTGATCTTCAGGCCGGATCGATCGCCCGATAGCGCTGCAAGAAAATCACTGAGGCTTATGCTGCCGTCGACGCGTTCGCCGCGCCAGTCGAACTGTCCTGTCGCTGCGAACGAGCGGGAAATCGAGGGCCACGCCAGCGACAGATTGAGGTCGCGGAGGTTTTCGGAAATCTCACCGGCCGTATCCTCATAGCTGAGTTCGCCATTCTGGATTTGGATTTCCGAAAACGAGACCGGGCTGTCGGCTCCGGGCTTCATATTTCGCGCAATCGTTTCCACGAAGGGGGTCCAGTTGCTACGGCCGTCGGCAGCGCGCTTAACGCGGATGTGAGGGTGCAGCATCATGACGTCGTCGATCTGGAAATGCTGCATGAGAAGCGGAATCAGGCGCAGATTGGCGGTCAGCACATCGACGCTGAGTGCGGGAGCCTCGGCGTCGCTACCCTTGATGCGGGCACCATGGAAGGAAACATAGCTGCCGGGAAAAACCGAGACGTCGATGCGGCCATCTGCGACGAAGTCGAGTCCCGTCACCGTGCGGATCTGACTTTCGACGGCGTCTCGCAAGGCGTCGTGGTCGAGCAGCCGCGACATGGAGATCAGCCCCGACAGGCCGATCACCGCAACTCCCAGAACGGCCGCGACCGATATTCCCAGGCGCTTCATTCCTTGGGCCATCGTCAATGACATGTCCGGGGTTGGTTGACGCTTGCCGGCCGGTCGGACGCCGTCCGGCAGCGCCCGCAACTTGATTGGTTTTCTTGACGCTTTCAAGGCCGCCGACAGTCCGATTTTGACATTTACACGCCGCTACGGCGAGAGTTTTGCTGCTGTAAACGTGAATAGCGAATGTCAAATTCGCTACGCTAAGACGGCCATAGCTCCAATTGACGCCCCACGAGGATTTTGCCTAATACTCCCCTTTAACCCTGCCCGTGCGCCGGTAGCGGCGCTTTCCTCCTTGCAGGTCGCAGCTCATGAACAAAGTCTACCCCGACGCCAAATCGGCCCTCGATGGTCTCCTCAGGGACGGCATGATGATCATGTCCGGTGGATTCGGCTTGTGTGGCATCCCGGAAACGTTGTCCGATGCCATTCGTGACTCTGGAGTCAAAAATCTGACCTTCGTGTCCAATAACGCCGGCGTCGATGGAATCGGACTGAGCCGTTTGCTCGAAACACGGCAAATCAAGAAGATGATCTCGTCTTACGTCGGCGAGAACAAGCTTTTCGCCCAACAGTATCTTGCCGGAGATCTGGAACTTGAATTCAATCCGCAGGGCACGTTGGCTGAGCGCATTCGCGCGGGCGGCGCCGGCATTCCGGCGTTCTACACAAAAACCGGCGTCGGCACCCTCATTGCCGAGGGCAAGGAGGTGAAGGAATTCGACGGCCAGAAATATCTTATGGAGCGAGGGCTATTCGCCGATCTCGCCATCGTCCACGCCTGGAAGGGCGACACCGCTGGCAATCTGGTCTATCGCAAGACCGCGCGAAACTTTAACCCGATCATGGCGACTGCCGCGAAGGTTACCATCGCAGAAGTCGAACATCTGGTGCCCGCTGGCGAGATCGATCCCGATCATATCCATACTCCCGGCATCTTCATCAAGCGTATCGTCGAGGTGGGGAGCGCCAGGAAGCACATCGAATTCCGCAACACCCGTCCACGCCCGGCGGCATAGGCGCTTCTAGGCTCAGGACAGTGCTGGATCGCTTCCGATAAGCTCCTTGCAACGACAACAATATGACAGGAGAGCCCCATGGCCTGGACCCGCGAGCAGATGGCAGGGCGTGCCGCCAAGGAATTGCGCGATGGTTATTACGTCAATCTCGGAATCGGTATTCCGACGCTGGTCTCAAACTTCATTCCCGACAATATCGACGTTCAGCTTCAGAGCGAGAACGGCATGCTCGGCATGGGTCCATTTCCCTATGAAGGCGAAGAGGATCCCGACCTTATCAACGCGGGCAAGCAGACCGTCACAGAATTGCCGACCTCCAGCTATTTCTCGTCGGCCGACTCGTTCGGCATGGTGCGCGGTGGCCATATCGACCTCTCGATCCTCGGAGCGATGCAGGTGGCGCAGAACGGCGATCTCGCCAACTGGATGATCCCGGGCAAGATGGTCAAGGGCATGGGCGGCGCGATGGATCTCGTCGCCGGTGTCAAGCGCGTCGTCGTCGTGATGGAGCATTCCGCCAAGGATGGCCCCAAGTTGCTCAAGCGGTGCACGCTGCCGCTGACCGGCGAAAGGGTTGTCGATATGGTCGTTACCGATCTTGCGGTGTTCACCATCGACAAGCACGGCAAGGATGGCATGACGCTGATCGAGCTCGCCGACAGCGTCACGCTGGACGAGGTCAGGGCTAAGACCGAAGCCGAATTCGGCGTCGGGCTGCAGAGCGCTTGAGGACGATGCGACAGCGGCCAGAAGCCGATATCCGATGGCCTCAGGCGCTACAGACCCGGCCGCAGGGTTTCAGTCATAGATTTGACGCGTTTTCTTCACGCGAACCGGATTCCACTTCGCTCGTAAACGCTCTAGGATAGCGCGTTTGTTTGCGCAAATACCACTTCGATCAGCGTGCCGGAGTGTGGCCCCGTTTTGATGTGGAACTGGGCACGATTGGCCTCCACCAACGCCTTGGTGAGCGACAGGCTGACGTCTGCGCTCTTCGAAGCCTGATCGCTCGGCGCCGGTGTGCGGAATGGCTCCGTCGCCGCGGCCAACTCGTTTTCGCTGAGGCCGTGTCCGGTGTCCCGGACGCGCAACGCCACGTCACCGAAATCATTGATTGTCGTCGAGACGATGACCTGCCCGCCGGCATTGGCCAGATGGATCGAGTTTCCGATGAGATTGAGCGTGATCTGACGTAGCGCCTGTGCGTCCGCGACGACCGGCGGTAGCGTGTGCGCAAGCGAGGTTCGTATGATGATACGCTCGCGATTGGCCTGCGGCTGCATCACGGCGACGCATTGCTCGACGATTTCGTTGAGATTCTGGTTCACGAAGGCGAGATCAAGTTTGCCGGTCTCGATCCGCGACAGGTCGAGCAGGTCGTCGATGAACGCGATGATGCGTTCGCCCGAAGCACGGATGTCCTTCATGTACTCGACATAGCGCTCGTTTCCGAGCGAGCCGAATTTTTCATCGATCATCACCTCGGCAAACCCGATAATGGAGTTCAGCGGCGTTCTGATTTCGTGGCTGATCCGCGCCAGCACGTCGGCCTTTGCATTCGCTGCGCGCTCGGCCTGCCGTCGCGCCTGTGACAACTCGGTCTCGATTTTCTTTGACTGCGACAGGTCGCGGAACACGGCGAAAAAGTTGGGGCTTTCAGTCTGGGTCCGGCCCATCGTCATCGCTAGCGGGATCAGGCTGTCCTCGCGCACGCGGCCCAACACCTCGCGCCCGTGATCGAGCAGTCTTGCGTCGTCGTCCACGAGGCCCTTGAGATAATCGCGCACCGCGCCCTGGCTTTCCGGCGCGAAGAGATCGGCGAGATTACGCTGCGTGAGACTGTCGCCGGAATGCCCGAACAACGCTTCGGCGCTGCGGTTGCAAGCAGTGATGTGTCCGCCGTCGTCGAACATCAGGATGCCTTCGGCTGCGGTGTCGACGATGGTGGCAAGCTCCTCGGCGCTTGCATGGCCGACGCGAGAGGGCGCCGATGCACCGCCGCATATCAAGGCATGCGCGGGCTCGCCATCCCAGGCCATCACGAAAAGACGGGCGGTGATCGGTTGTTGCGGCGCGCCCGACGGTGGCGTTGCCGAGACCGTGACGGGAGAGCCAGTGGGCGGCATGCTGTCGGCGGCGGGCATGTCGGCTTGAACCAGGAGGGCATCGAGCCCGCCGGCCTCTTGCAGCGCCTGAAGACTGCTGTAGCCGACCTGCGCGAGAAACGCCGGGTTAGCGTACAGTGCGCGGCCGGCTCGGTGGATCATCACGCCGCCTGGAAGCAAGTCGAGGATCAGGCTGTCGCGCGCGATAGTGGCCTGCGGAGTCGGTTCGGGCGGTGACAATCCATCCACCTGTGTTTGGGTGGCTTCGGACGGCTTCTGCACGACCGGCTGCTCGGCGTTAGTTCCAGGCTCGGCGGCGTCGGGCTCGCCCTCCAGCCGGGCCGAGAGCTGGCGCGCCAGTTCGTTGAAGGCATTGTTCTCGACAGGCGTGAGAGGAGGCGGTTTCAAGTCGACCGGAGGCCTGAACGGCAGGACATTCTTGGGCGTTTCCACGGTGGTGTCCGGTTCTGTTGGTTGTTGCAAGAGTTCGGAGGGCTCGGTGTCGGCAGAACCCGCTGGGCCCGCCGGCGGCGGATGGGAGGTCTCGCTGAACGAAAATTCGTGGCGCCGATTTGCTGCGAGCCGCGCCAAACCCTCCCGATCGCGGCAGACGCCGAAGCCACGATAGCCGACGAAATTGCGTGCGCGGTCGTAGATCGGAAGCCCCGACAATTCGACACGCAAACGTGCATCCGATCCATCGACGGGCCAAAGGAGCGTGATGCCGCTCCAGGTGTCGCGGGTTTGGACCGCTTTCGCAACGCGGCCTTCAGGATCGAATCCGAATACGTCCGTGATCTCGCTCCACAACCGGCCGAATCCTGAGGCTGTTCGCATTCCGATGATGCGGGTGAATTCGTCGGATCCGAACGAGAAGCGGCCTTCGGCATCCATCCGCCACATGAAGCGCAAGGGATGGTGGCGCCTCTGCGGTGGAGAATCACGCGACGGACTTTTATCCGGCTCGGGCGGCGACTCGATGGCTTGCATCGGTGGAACGGTTGCGGTGTTCCGCAATGGAAATTCGGTCTCCGGTTCAGTCAACGGTGCCGGGTGAGTCGAAGAGCGCTCGGAGATGTTCGGCTCCAGCAGGGCGACAAGTCCAATGTCGTCGCCGCTTCCGACACGTTGCAGCACCAACTGCCAAAGTCCGACCGGGGTCTGGGCGCGACCCTCGCGTAGTGCATTGTCGCGCAAGCCGTCCAGCCCGCCCTCGGCGAGACTGCCAATGCCGAACAGCGGTCGTCCCCTGTTGCTGGCGGCGACGAACCGGCCGTCGCGCGAGAATGCAGCCACCGGCATATCGACGCCATCCACCAGTCGCTGCAATCGTTCGACAAGCGGCATGCCGCGACCGGCCGGCTCAGCGGCCCTCACGAGGATGGCGCTGCCGACGCCCGGAAATTCGAGCCGCGAGCAGGCGCAGGTGAGAAGGCTTCCTAGGCCGGCATAGCCCCGCATTCGTTCCAGCTGCACTGCGCCAGTGGGCGGCAGACGGCGCGCGAGCTGCGCCAGCTGCCGTCGGCGCGGGTCGTCGGGGTCGATGTGTCGTGAAGCAAGAGCGGAGGTGTTGGTTGCCCCGACAATAGAGACGCCCACCGGATTGGCCCACAGGATGCAGGCGCCGTCCAGCGACCACAGCCACGCGGGCAGGGCGCTCGCCGCATGAACGGCCAGCCGTGGGTCGGTCATACCCTGCAACTGGAAATCGGCGCTATTCATGGGCACCGCGTGTCAGATGTCTTGGGCTTTTGCCTTCGGCGGCTGCGCATGTCGGCTTTCATTGGCCGCAGTCCTAACAGATCGTCAGTATCGTGTCCGCCATGTCGGAGGTCCACGGCCGCTCTCCTGAAATCCCCGGCAAAGCCGGGATAACCTTAATTTGGCCGTTGTCATGGGACCTCCGCGATCGGTGGCACGTTGAGGTGGTGGGGACCGGAGGACCGGGACCCATGAAAGAACCACCACATGGAGCGGCGACCATGAGCAACCAGGGACGGCATTTTGAAGTTTCGAACGAGATGCAGTCGCTAGCGGAGGCAGGTTTCGAGCAGGCACGCAAGGCGCTTGAGAGTTTTCTCGACGGCGCCCAGCAAACCGCCAATTCGATCGAGGGTCGCAACGAGGCGGTTCGCGACAGCGTTCGAGATATCAGCAGCAAGGCAATCTCCTTTGCCCAGCAGAATATGACCGCATCACTGGACTATGCCGAGCAACTTCTCCGCGCGAGGGATCTCGCGGAGGTGATGCGGCTGAATACGGAATATGTGCAGGGTCAAATGAAGGCCTTGAGCGAGCAGGCCAGCGAAATAGGGCAGAGCATGGGCCGGGCCGCCTTGGGAACCCGCAAACCTCAAGTCTAAGGGGCCAAGGCCGCTATTCGAGTTTTCGCGCTCCGCGATAAGTTTTGCGTCGCAATATATTGTTGCGTCGCACAAGGGAGTCATGGTAGGAGTAGATCAGATGCTGGCCTGATCAGTTCGCAATCAAGCTGAGTTGCAGGACGATCGTCGTTGCAGGTCACACCGCGTTCCCAACTGCAAAGGATGACTGCCATGGCTAATCCAACCGAGGCTTTTGAAGTTCCCGAGGAAGTGCGTGCATTCGCCGAGAAGGGTGTTTTGCAGGCGCGCGATAACTACGCGAAGTTCAAGGAAGCCGCGCAGGACGGCAACGGCGCCGTTGAGGCCGTGTTTAACGCTGCAACTAAAGGGGCGCATGCTTATTCCGCTAAGCTGCTCGATTTCGGTCAGGCCAATACCAATGCCAGCTTCGATTTTTTGCAGGCTCTGGTCGGCGCGAAATCGTTGTCCGATGCGACCGAACTATGGAGCACCCATACCCGCAATCAATTCGGAACGTTCGCGGTCCAGGCCAAGGAATTGACCGAACTGACCCAGAAAATTGCGGCGGAGACTGCCGAGCCGATCAGGACTGGCGCGTCGAAACTGTTCCAGCCGACCGTTTGATAAACGCCTGTTCGCGTTAAATCTATCAACCCGGGCCCCTCGGTCCGGGTTTGCTATTTTCAGTGTCGCTTCCGCCGCGATCAGATCCGGCCTATGCCCACGCCCGATTGCCGTGGAGCCAAAGCTCGCGATAAGATGCAACGACCAAAGGATTGCTGTCTGAAACGACCAAGCGGCGCGCGATAACGGATCGTTGTGGCCTTGCCAAAGCGGAGCGTTGCACCTAGTTTCCGCCCCGTTCGCAGTGCGTTTTGGGCGCGCGAGCATGATGCAGTTGTAGCTCAGTTGGTTAGAGCGCCTGTCTGTGGAACAGGAGGTCGGTGGTTCGAGCCCACCCAACTGTACCAACAAAATCAATCACTTAAATGATATTTTGATCTGCCACCGATAGATACATTTCTCGTCGGGGTGTGGGCAGGGGTGTGGATTTCATCCATCGTTCATCCGTCGCGAGGCCACTAGAGAGGGCGGGATGTGGCGGATCGTCGCAGAGAGAATCGTGAATAAGGGCGAGCTCTGTAATCGGCCTGTACTCGTCGTCAATACGACAGGAGCACACCGTGTCCGTTCGCGCTAGCCGGAGGGTGCTCGGCAGCCACCATCATTATCCGGTCTTGTGGAATGCACTCAGATACGATCCAAAGCGCCAAATCTATGAAACCGATTTGACGATGAATGAACTGCGTGCAGGCCCCTCTGAGTTTTGACGACGAGACCTTCGACTGGGGTGATCGCTCGCGATCCTATCCGCATCCGCACTATTGGACGGTCTAGCGGTGGCGCTGAATTCGCACCATTCGCCAGCATCTCAGTGGTGCTAGCAGCCATCTCGGGTCTATCCGTTGCTAAGTAATAAGCATGGGAGATTTGCCACGCGGGCAGCATTACAACGCTTGTGGACGGCAGATTTCGAGCAGCGTCTGGTGGAGGCTTTGGCGCGCGTAAGCGCGGCTGGATGACAGCAGGGGCAGGTCACCACGAACCAAGTTCGGATAGGCCGGAACCGGAGGAGCAGCGCGTTTGGCACGGCGCATCATCGCGGAATATGCGGCCTATCAGCGAGATTATCAGGAAGCAGCCGCAGCGCCGGGGGGCGTCGCGCCGCGCATGCCTTTGCAGCCTTTACGTTTGCAACCGCTCCGGAACGACCCAAGCGACACAAAGCCATGGAGGAAGACCGACAGCTCGCCGGAATTGGCAATTGTGGGCTGCGAGATCGAAAATCACGTAACTCCGTTGGCAGGTCGCGGCCGATATAGAGGGAGCCGGCCTCATCCTTCAAGCGCGGAGAACATTCAATCTCCTCCGCGAGGTTAGCTGCAGCCTATCAGAGTGAGGTCAACTCCACTCGGTATTGGGCGTTACTTGGCGTCAGCTCCGTAGTTCCTCTCGGCCGAATGCATTGCTTTCTCAAGATTGATTGAAAGCTGATTGGCTGCCGCAGCAAAGGGATCGGTGCACCACTCTTTAGGCAGGCCGCGCCGAATACTTTCGCTTCTCAAGGGAGCATATTGCTCTCGCATAACTTCCATAAAGAACTGGACCCGCTTCTTTCTGATCTTCAAACGACCAATCGTGTCACGGCTTGAATAAATCTGGTTTGTAAGACCGTACAACTCATTCCAAGTCGACTCCTTCGGAATGAACGTGTCCATCATAACATTCTCGACGAACATCATGTTCGACATGAAGTGTCTCACGATATAGCCACCAAGACGACTGACTATATAATTTGACTCAAACGTCGGCATCGAGTGAGAGACCGTATGCATGAACCTCAAGCTACAGAGATCAGACAAAACTCGAGTCGTTGCGCTATCCCCAAAACCAACCTCACGCACAGCCCTTTGAATCTCGAGACCTTCGAGATAGCGAAAGTTCGATTCACTGCTGTACTGAACAGCGGCTGCGAGTACGAACAGTCGCAGCAACTGTGCCTCGGTTTTCGCGAGGCGACTATCGAACGGATTGCCCAGGACTGAGGTAGCCTCGGAATAAACCGTATTATTGCCAAGCATAATCGCGCGGAGCGCCTCGTGTCTCGGCATTACATATTTTCCAGTCTGCTGATAAATACGAAGCGCCTTTCCGGATGCGGTCCAGCCGGACTGCAAAAATTCGCGAGTCATTCTTAGCGCCAGGCGAATATCACCCGTCGCAAGAACATCAATTAGCGTGCCGATTTCGCTTCCTAGAACAGAACCTTGAACGAGATCGATGACCACGCGCAAGTCGGCCACTTGAACATCTGCACCATTCTCGGCAGTAAATCGCCCTGATTTATCCCGAAGTAGATGTCGAGCAACAAAAAAACGTTTCGACAAAACGGACAGGACTTGAGGCGGATCGATAGTAACGGGGTCGAAATCGAACGCGTCAAAAATCGGCGTATTTCTGTGCCGAACGAACGTTGTCTCACGCATTGCGCAAATCAAACTCACACTTAGTTTTCGAGCGAGAGCCATGGCATCCGCAAAGATGCTGGATTGGACCTCCTCGTCCTCGAATTGATCGATATTGTCGATCACGAGAAATACCGGGACATTTTGAGCAGCGTAAGATATTAGCTTCTCGACATAGGGCTGCGTCTTTTCATAATCACTCATTATCAACGCACTGATCCGAGTGTTCTTCTCCTTCTCTTCGCCTGAGATCAGGAATAGAGGACCTTTGAACAACTCTTCTATCTCTGACGCATAAGCATGTTTGATGCAGCGATTATAGTCAGACAAGAAAGGGTCTGCGCTAATCAATTTCTTCAGCGCCTGCAGAATATAATCGTGTGCCGACTCTTCCTTCGAGAAGGTACGGAAGTCGATCTGCATCCAGTAGGCGTAGGACTGGTCTGCTCGTTGCTGAAATGTTTCAGCGGCCTCAATCTTGTGAGTATATTCCAGAAACGTTGTTTTTCCCGCGCCAACTTGACCTAGGACCAAGAGGGCAAGCGGCCTAGCTCGTGAAGCAGCGTCAGAAATTATTGACCCGACTTGCGGGTTTTTGTCGCGTAGTGGCCGGTGCGGTGCCTTCGCGGTCGCGCTCTCCTTCCGAGCCACATGCATCTTGATGCGGCTGTCGAAGCGCAGTCGGTCAGGCGTGTTTACGTAACACTTCTCTAGCAGGTCAGGGTCTGCGTTTACGATGTCCTCCGTGAATGCCGAAGTGACAGCGTCTTCAATAAGGGGAAACAAGCTGTGTCGGCTTACTCTCGAGAACCCAACCTTAAAATAACTATTGAGGCGCCGCGCCTCGATTTGGTTCTCAACTCGTCCTAACAGCTCATGCTCGAGACGCCCGCTAATAACCGAGGCTCGCGATAGTAAGTCGTAGAACTCAGCGTAGTCATCTTGCAATGCGGACCGAAGACTCGGGAATATAATAGCGGAAGAATCTTGAAATTTTACTTGGTCGGTGCGCGTTGCCGGGAAGATGATCCAAGCATCTCCGTTCGTCACGATTGCAAACGGTATACTTAACTTCCGCGCGTAGTCTCTGGCCTGTACGATTGCATCGCCGAGCGCGTCTTTGACTAACTTTCCGTTGAGCTGAGCGCGCCTAGTGTTTGGCACATTGTCAAAGCAGACGCCGACTTTCTTCGCTTCTACAACAGCGGCTGTCATTCCAGTGCGGATGACATAATCGGCCCATGTGGTCGAACGATCTTCGCTGACCCGCTCCTCGGGAGCGATATCAGAATGCGTCCAACCGAGCACACTATAGAGCACGTCATTAATTACTTTGAGGCGTGTCGCCGCCTCGTTAGCGTCGTGAAGGAGCAGGTGGTCATATTGAGCAATAATTTCCGCTGGAGTGGTCACAGCAGTGGTTTCCCGCGAGTCATGAGACAGCTAGCGAACTGGAACATGGCTTCGGAAAAAATTAAAGCCCCGGCGACTTCTCGCAGGGGCTCTTCGCTTGATATTCAATCATAGCGGTCACCGAGAAGATACTTCTTTAAAATTTTTCTTGACAAGAAGCAAGCCCGTAATGATTCGCGGCAAAATGCGAGTAAATTTTTGAAAAAATTTAGCTTTCCGCTCTATCATTTCCTGACCGCTTCCGACCTTGCCGATCCTGGCAAAGACCGATCAAAGTTGGTTTAATGGCCACCGGGCGCGCCTCCCGCAATTGGGCATCTTCATAGCTAGCCATGCTGCGATGTCTGCTTGTTGGTTCTTTGCGGACATGCTTTCGCTTCCCCCGGCTGATGTCCGATTTTGAGGCCGAATGGACATTACCGCAACGCCATACGATCTGGTTCCGGTAGTTGAATATTTTATGAATTGTTCCTAGCGCGCCTTTCAAGCCACTAGTCTTAACGTCAATTCCCTTCGCTATCGCAGCCTCCTTGAGAAGATCGGCTTTTGCGCCACCTGCAGTCTTGCTCAAAAGAAAGTGCGCTTGAGTAGGAGGTACGGATACCAAAGCTGCAAGCGCTTGGATCATGGTCCCTTCAATCATCCCAAGGTCGAGAATGAAATGTCCTATCGCTCGTTCAACTCGTTCCCGCTGAGCGCTATCCACTTCTGCTTTCGGAGGCACGCAATCTTGCATATCCTTGGCTTTCCATTTACCGTCACGCCGCCTGGGGCGAGAGAATGGGGTTCTGCTTGCTCGCAGCGAGCGCCTCGACTTCGTCCCAATCGATCAGAATGGTGCCGTGGTCCTTCACGTCATAGAGCGCTGTATCGTTAAGCGATTGTGTAACTTTGACAGTCTTGATGGTTCTCGGCTCTTGGGCGGAGACGACACCGGTTGCAGACACGATAAGCAGGACGAATGCAAAGTTGCGAGGCAAAGGCTAGCCCTTTCTCTGTTCGATCCGGAACTGTTTCACTGGCGCAACGGTAAATCAGATACCATGATCTTGCGTGCTGCTTCTTGCTCGCTTGCGCCGATATCCATTATTAGCTTATGAAAAGCATCAGAGATTTCAGCCGGGAATTTGCTCGGACCAATGATGATACGTTCCATTGATCCAGGTAGTTCAAGGCCAACTAAATTCTCTTCACGAACATCCTTCAGCGGAATCTTAGCAACCATTTGCGGTATGCCGTTGATCGACTCAACGTTCATGCGGATGCGTGCCGAGCGCTCAAACGTGGGCTGATAAACAACCCGCCATTCCCGTTCTTCTGCGAAGCCCAGATGCTTCGTGCACAATATAGCGTACCTGTATGCGTTAAAAAGGTAGTTCTTTGTGCTGGTTTCTCCGATCGATTTCAGAAGGTCGACATTCTGCTCAATACTGTTCAGCAGCTTTTGGTACTCGGCTCCAAACCCCTCGTCGTCCAAGTAAGCAACCGGGCTCGAATACGCTTTCAAAGCGTCCGATGCGACTAAGAAAACATCGCCCTTAAAGACAATCGCGACTCCTGCGTTTCTTCCGTATGCGCGCCACATAGATAGGCGTCCGTGCTTATCCTCCGACGCGTTGTGTTCGGATACGCAAGCAATATAGGTGTTAGCCCTGAAGTGGGGCATCCAACCGTCGAGTAGCTTTTCTAATTCTGCGCACAGCCCCGGATGGATATTATCCATTAAAGAACAAAGCCTGTCCTTGTGTTTATAGTGGGCGTTCTTCAAACAGTCGAAACCGTGTTCTATCTCGCGGTAGTCGTTCATGCTGTGCGATTTCCGCATCCAAACTTCTTTATTTTTTATGATCTTCATCGCCGTATCAGCGTCTGTGTAGTAAACGAAACGCTGTCTAGAGTTGACGGCATGGAGCGTGCGCGGAAATGCGAAGGGATGAAAGACTTCAAACAATCGGGCTCGCTCTTCGGAAACGCCTAAACGTCTATAAAGTCCGTTCATGAACATCGTTCCTAACCGCTACCTGTCCACCGATCGTCTTCTAAACTTATCCGTATCAGCCGGCTCCCGAAGCGTCGGCAACCCCTTCGGCCGATCCGGATAAATGAACTCTTCGCCGCGAAGCCATCGCCCGTCGAAGCGATCCCAAAACTGAATCGCGTCTAGCTGCACTGCGAATTCATAGACGCACCATGAGCCATCGCGTTCGATGCGCTCACCTGTCCCGTCAAACGGGATATTATTCATTTTGCAAACCGCGTCGATGAGTGGCCAATGCGCGCGAATGTAGCTGTCTTCAAGCGCGACATGGTAGGGCCGTGCGCTTCGCCACCGGTATTGTCCACCGCCGCGTTGGTAAAACTCTTTTCGATGCATCATGAACTCGGGCAGCCGAGCAATGCCATTTGCTATACGTCGGGCTTCGTCTGAAGTCAGGTGTTCACGGTACTGGCCGAAGCGCACCCGGTGCAGGTCATCGCGAGCAAAGACATGGGCTAGCCGAATCCCGTTAGCATCCAGCACTTCAAAACCATGCTGTGTTCTTTCGACCCGCCACGGAACGGGGAAACGCCGATGAGGGGCACTTGACTCCATAAGAACAAAATGAGAACATTATCCTGCACCGTCAAGATGGAAAATGCCCGATGTCTGCTCTGCTCGCTGAAAAACTAGCGGATGAAAACGAGTGGTTAGAAACCGCAACCGATCAAGCGATTGAAGCCTGTGGCGGTGATATGCGCGCTGCACGTGAGGCCGCGCTAATCGCCATGACCATGATGGAAAGCGAACTGTCTGACGTATATGCGTCAGTCTCACGTGGCTTCGCGCGCGGAATAGGGGAAAGCCGCGATGGCTGATGTAACCTACTACGTGGCACTGCCCTTCGGCATTGGCGAAGACGGTCCCGAACCGCGCGAGGCCACCGAATGCACAAACGCGAATGCCGCAATGCGAAGCGCTGAACGAATGGCGCGGGCTGAGGGAAATATCGGTGCGGTGGCATTCAGTCGCACCGGCGATCCCGGAATAGATGTTTTGATCGACCGCACCGGACCTCAGCGACGGAACCGATTATAGGACACCATTCGTCGACCAGCTCCTTTTTGCCCGCTGCCTTAACCCGTCTGTGGCACCAACACGTTAGCTTGCGGCATCATCCGATATCAGATGAGTGAGCCGGGTTATGAAGCCGTTGCCCAAGTTCACGTAGGCATTCCACCGCCTGACCACGTTCTACGCCTTGCACAGGGTCAACCACTTTGCTTCTGGAAAATGTGCCGGAGCCAAGTATCGATGGCGCGACCATCCGCTAAAACAAATTGATAAGATGAAGTGAGCGGATAAGCCGTCGAGTTACTGATGAAGCGGAAGGCTGGAATCGATTAGCAGACCTGATTGTGAACCGAGGTGGGAATATCAAAACCTTTGGCTTCATATTCGTTGATCTTGTTGCGCAAGGTGCGAACCGAAACAGCAAGCGTCTTTGCTGCCCGCGTCCGATTGCCATCGTAAGCACGCAGCGTTTCAATAATGAGATCGCGTTCAACTTCAGCAACCGTGTATCCGATCAGCAAGGCAATCAGTCCCGTCTCGCTGGCTTTAGCGTTCCGAACAGCTTCTTCCTCGCGAATCCAACCGTACAACTGCCAATCCCTATGATCGAATCAGACTTGCTTCCTTGATGAGTGGGGATTGTGACCATAGGCGGGCATCTTGTTAGAGGAGCATCTTTCACAGGGGGATTCTTGAATCCCTCGAACGTCTGATAATTCGCGCAGGGCGTAGCCCCAGTTTTCTTCAACAACTAGGAGTGGTGGACTCGCCACGTCATACGATTGCATTGCCATTCATTAATCCCTAGCGGATGCATTCAAACAGGCGATCACGTTTGTCGTTATGGCAGGGTGAGGTGGCGCGCCGAAGCTTGATACGACTGATCCGCGCTGCGCCGTCGTAAAAACTTGACTGCTCAAAGAAAGCCAAGCCGAAGCCGTGTTCGCGCAAATCGAGCGGCTTCCGAGGGATGGCTTTGTTCGCAGGAATTTTCGTTAAAGCTCCGGAACATCACCGTCTTCTCTCAGCGCGTCCGTCACTAACGAATGGCACTCGCTTTGCTCTGAAGAGAGCGTTTAGTGAAATCACAACGTAAAGTGCCTTGTTATGACCCAAACATTGTCCCACCACGACGCAACGTGCCTGCCCTTCAAGCGAAAATGGTACAGTAGCCCTTGGAAAATACGCCAAGCGCTAATTTTTATGCGAAAGAAAAGGCCGGGATGGGGACGTCTTTTGATCGCGGTGATCGTCGCCGACATCCTGCTCGGGGTCGGGGGCTGGTTCGCCGTCGGCTATTTCTTCAAATGATCGGTCATAAGCATTTGCCCCCAAGCCGATCTGAATCAGGGCGTAGGCAGCCTGGTTCACGACCAGACCCGCGACTATGATGGCAATCCCACTCCCGGTACCGAAACCATGCGTGCGGAGAACGGCTGCCGAGACCAAGACAATCAGCAACGCGATAGGCACAAGGACAAAGACTTTAAAGCGCAAGCCTGCGAGGGTGCCTATCAATGCGCTGATAGACAATAGAATAAGAACGATATCCATGGTTGATGCCAGACGCGCTTGATTCCTAATCTTGACGAAGAAGGTTGGGCGATAGGCTGCGCCAAGGACATCAAAATGTTCGGGTAGTCACCGAACAAGTTGCGATATGCTTAACCCAACAAAATAATCTAAAAATGCATGAAGCTCGCAATGAGAACGCGCCGCGCGGGCTTTTGTAGCGTTGCCCTGTTGCTCGGCTTCCGATCGTTCCACCGGCACTCGTGCGCTGATCATCGCCGCCCATGATGTTGAGTTGGCCCGGTCCGGCACAAGCATGGGCCTGCGCGTGCCGATCGCCAGGGGCCGCGCAGCTTCTTCAGCCGAGCGATCTTCAAGAGCCTTCAGGCGGGGGCGTCGGATATCCCGCCGAACTTTGCCTTGAACTTGTAAAAGGTTGCTGCCGAGATGCCGTGGTTGCGGCAGACATCAGCCGTCTTCGCACCAGCCTCCTGCTCCTTCAGAATCTCGATGATTTGTTCTTCAGTGAACCGCGAGGCGCATCGTCCGTCTCCTTAATCGACGGACGCTGCCCAAATCTAGAGTAAGCACAGGGTCTCAAGTTACGCGTAAAAATCCGCCGCGAAATCTAAATCATCGAAGTCTGTGCGCCTTCCAAAACCATTATCGGTTTGACGTCGCTCGCCACTCCCCACATCAAAAGGGTTAGCCTAGTCAGTCAGGTTAAGGCACTGGTATCGCGTCTTGCTTCGACCTGCCCCGAGCGCACAGCGGAATAGACATTGGCGGCAGTGGCTATACTTCTTCATATTCGCCGCAATCATTTGCTTAGCTTCTTCTTCCGTCACATTTCTTGCAATCACGCTAAAAGAAAACGGCTCGTTGCCGAGCCGTTTTCAGATTCGCTACATCGATTCGTAGCGGCCAAGGTCACCCTGGTTAACTCTTTAATGCTCGGTGCAAATCTTAGTCGTCTTAATCGCGGAATCCGCCTCCACACGAGTCTTGTAGACAGTGCCATCTCCGACCACCGTCGTTGTAGTCGTCGTGGGCTTAGTATCAACGACTGTGCACTTCTTGGTGTGGGCATCCTGAACGATGTAAAACTCATGATCGGCCACCGCTGCCTGCGTGCTAAAAACGAATGCTGCAAGTGCACCACAAATCAAAAGGTTCTTCATTCATAGTCTCCTTGTTCGGATCGCTCGCAGGTAACATCGTGCCAAGTCGAAAGTTCCCCATTAAAGAGGCCGCCTCTTTCAATGCCGGGTTAATTACCGAAGAAGCTAGCCTGCCTCGGCGCGTCGCTACCGTCACCAAACGCTAACAGACCAAATGGTCCAGCCCGCTTATGGAGGGCCTGACGTTCTTCTTGATGACGTTGTTCTTGTGCTTGCTGCTCCAGCGCTGCTTCCTGCCGCGCCTTCTTCTCTGCATATCGCTTATGATGGTTGTGTTCGGCGGCCTTCTTACGTCGTTCGGCAGCCTCGGCCTTCTTTTTTTCAGCTTCCGCGCGATGCTCTGCCTGCTCTGCGTTCTTCAAATCCTGCATGCGAGCTTGGTTGATCTTCCCGGACGCGACGTGAGGCTGGTCCTCTGGAGACGTCTTCTGCGGCTCAGACGTCTCGGGATTTTGTTGGGGAGCAGTAGCCGTTTCGGGCGGATGGTCAGCCATTTCCATAGGTGCTGGCAATACTACTCTTGCTGTAGGAAGCGATCTCTTCGCTAACCTTGATTGAACCGTCTTCATCGGATGAACGGGTTCAAGCGCCGCTCGCCCAAGTAATATGCCACCGCTAAATCCAATTCCTACTAATACTGCTGACGTTGCCACTCCGGCGAAGAAGATGCGTGTTGTTGAAACCATCGTCGCCTCCCATGTGGCGCAACAACGCTAAGGCCTCAACATGGTTTCACGATTGGTGGACCACACGCAAGTCTACAATGTTCGTTTGGTTTCACTCCCCGTTTTAGCAATCAGGGAATGAGCAAAAGAGCAGACGTGGCGAAACTAAAACGGTTTCTCCGACCCACCGGTCCATGCAAAAATTTTGGAGGAAGAAAGCGATCCGCTGGTTCATCAAGGCTGCCGCGATTTCTACTGCTTTCATCTTACCGGCGAACGGTTCGAGAGAGTCATGTTGATGACCCGCCGAGCTTTCCTCCCAGCTGGTTATCACTTTCCTCTCCGAATGCCGTTAGCGGAGGTCTGCGTCTTGGCCGAGGGGATAAACGTACAACGTAATACACTGGATTATTCATCCGCCCATGAAGAAGGCGCCCGCCGATCGTTGCCACGCGTACAAAGTTCGAAGCTTCGTAGAAGTCAACGATCGCGCACCTCTGCTCGCTTGAATGTCGGCCATTGGATTCTGAAGGCGTGGACGTGAGCGCTCCAGGCTTAATTAATCAAAACGGGTAAGGCTCTATCTAGTCGGGGGTGCTCTCGCCGTCAGTTGCGGACCTATGCGTGTCGTGCGCATCACTGTGGGTGCTACACGATACGACTAGGCACGTTCAAATGTTTCCCTTGCCTATCGCTTAATACTTGAACTGAGGCATGGCCTTGAGCTGATCCTTTGTAAGGTTGACCGTCCCCCGGTCGGGGTACCACTGCCTGGAATCGGAGCTTGTGGAAGCGGTGGAGGTCGTTCCGGCCTTGTTAGAAAACTTGATTTGATCCAGTTTCATTAGAACGTGGTGCTCGCCCATACCCAAAAAACCGCCAACGCTGACAATCACACCGTCGATCTTTCCGGATGGGTCGATGATCACATCATCCACTTCCCCAATGTTTTCGTTCTGCTCATTATAAATATCTACACCCACCAGCTTGGAAGCTCTCCACTGGCCTGTTGCTGAATGAGGCGCCTCAGCGGCTGATGAACTGGGCGCAGTGGTTTGGGCAACCGCCACGGGCGAAGCGAGGACGCAGGCCATTACCGCCGCTGAAATCAATCTCATGGAAATCTCCTTCTAAGATTAGGTGATTTACAACAAAAGCACTGCGGCGATTGTTCCTTGGGGACCGAGGCAAAGCAGGTCTCCATCCGCTACGCCCTTCGCGAAGATGGAACCCAAACCGTCGACAAGTGTTTTGGAGTCGCACTGGACGCGAAAAAGAAGGCGGAGATCACGGATGAACGACGCGAGTATTGGTTGGATCGCGGCTATCATAATTGGCGGGCTAGCGGGGTGGATCGCCTCCAACTTCATGAAGAGCGACACCGGGATCCTCATGAATATTCTTTTGGGAATCGTTGGCGCTGCCGTTGCCAGCGCTTTGCTCGGTTTGGTTGGCGTCTCGTTTGGCGGATGGCTTGGCTATCTCGTTGCCGGGTTTATCGGCGCCTGCATTCTTATCGGGGGTGCAAGGGCCATCCGCACCTAGAACGAATGTAGAATGCTTGGCTCGTGGCTAAAGGGAATAGATAAACCGCCTCCGCGCAGAGTTGGCAGTACTCGGTTGAATCGGGACTGCGGATCTTCGCGGGGAAAAAGGGGGCGTTGACCAGCAGTCCCGGCTAGGTGGTGGAACCCAGCTCTTGAACATTACTGGCGATAGATTGCGAAGCAAGGCCTGATTGGTGAGTTAGCGCTGGCGGGCAGCGTTCTTGTGCAAGAAAAAGGCCGGCGCAATTGCAGCCTTTTGCAATTCAGTTTAACCCGATTGTCCTACCGATGTTGTCGAATTAAAAAAACACGGTCAGTTATACCAATCTTCAAGAACGCTCGGCCTCTGCAAGGGTCGGGCGTTTTCGTTTTTGTACAAAGACTGCCCTGGGGACCGTCTTTTGCTTTGACCGATGGTCGTTCCAGATGACTCACTGTCAGCTTCCGATCACGCCGAGGGCGTCGTGCAGATGTCGCATTCCTGTTCTGACGGCCGGATAAAGCTTAATTCCAAGTCTTCATTGCGCATCCGTGCGTTGCGACATTTGGTGGTTATACCGGACGCCACCCACATCCGGCTCCGCGCGGAGCGAGGTCGTCGGCGTATCCCCTTAATTCCGCCGGCGGCCTCGATATTGCCTGCAGGAAACAGTCGTGTAGCCAGTTCGCGCGGACTTCACGCCGCGTTCTATAAGTGGATCCGAGGTCGCGAAATACCTTTTATAAGGCGCTATGCAGACTGCATTGGAGCCCGCGCAGCCTTAGGGCGCACCATGAAGCCAACGTCGAGGTCCTAAGAGGCATCAATAAACACCGCCACTAAATGCGTTTGCGACCCAATTTAATGTATGAATTATTTCGGAACTTTGCCTTCTTTAAATAATTTTAATATACTGAGATCGAGTAAAAGTTTAAACAAAATTAAATGCAACTTACAGTAATCCATGAAAGGATTAAACCCATGGTGAAACGAACCATACTCGGGGGTTTAGCAATATCAGCGGCCGTGATGGCTTTCAGTGTCCCGGCTTCGGCCAGCATCGTTATCACCCAAGGCGCCACCGGCACGGGTAATAACGTTCTCTTCCAAAACGTGGTCGGAAATGGCACAACGTCCCTCTCCACGGACACGAACCAAGGTGATCGGGTAACGTTTACCAGCAGCGAAGCGCTTACCGGCGACAATTCAAGTGGGCAAGCTCGCATCAGCGCAGTTGATGGCTCGTTGAATAACCTTGAATGGCATCTTTCTGATCCGACATTGGGATATGATCTTGGGGTATTTAATATCAATGTTCCCAATCCAAATGGTGGGCCGGCAACCAGCGTGACGGTTTACGCCTATGACCAGAATAATACGGAATTCTCGAATACTTTTAATCTCGGAAACGGACAGAACTTCTTTACGGTGGACTCGGACGACCTTCAGTCAATTACCTCAATTCGATTTGAAGCCTTCGGCGGAATCGTTAGTGACGTTCGACAGGTACGTATTGACGGAATCACCTCTATCGCGGCTATCCCCGAGGCGTCCACCTGGGCCATGATGATCTTGGGCTTTTTCGGCCTTGGCTTCATCAGCTATCGTAATCGGAACTCCGCATTTCGAATAGCCTGATCAATGCACTTGTAGCCACCGATGTGCCGAATAAAGTAAGATCGTCAGTTATGCCAATCTTCGTGAACGCCCGACCTTCGAAAGGTTGGGCGTTTTCGTTTTTTAGAGAGACCGCCTTCGGGCCGTCTCTTGCCCTGTCCGATGGTCCTTCAAATGACAGCGGTCAGCTCCCACCCCACCAACCTTCGCCACCCCATCCAGGGCCACCGCCGCCGCTCGGTGGCGTGATAGTGATCCCGGTATTCTTTCCCGCGTCAAAAGAGTTGCTCGCCGTGATTGAACCTGCGCCGGCTTTGGTGATCTGGAAGATTGTCGCATAAGACAGATCAACAGCGCCGCCGACAGTCAGAGTCCTTATCTCTCCGTTGATCCCATTGCTCATCAATATATTTGTGGCCGACGATAACCCATCCCATGTAAACCCGTTTGTTATCGTTACGTTTGAGAGCAGGACAAGCCAAGGGACATTTGTGGGGATAAATGTCGCGATGATTGGCGTGTTGTTTATGTAAAACGGCACATGGTTCGTTGAACCGGTATTGGCAATTTCCAACGAACCGTAAGTCAGACCCCCGCTGTTGAAGGATCGAACCGCGTTCGGGTTTGCACTAAACTTAATGTTGGTGGAAGCGAACGAGGTCGCAGGATCAAGGTTTGTCGTGATGTTGAGGTCGAAGGAGCCGTTCGTCCCCGTTACGGTCCACGTTCCGGAGCCGCCCAAGAACTTGCGCGCACCCGTTCCCGTGAGACTGAAACCTCCCGCTGAAATATTGTTGTTGTTGGCGGAGAAATCTATCGTCCCCGTGAATGACCCCGCTGTGAAGGCTGGCGCGGCCGTTGAAAGAGTGATGTCGCCGTTGATCGTGACGACGCCGCCGCCAGAGCTAGCGTCAAAGGTAACGGTGTCGAAACTACCAGGAACGCTCGCGCCACCTGCTCCGCCCGAGGTGGCAGACCAATGCGTCGTGTCACTCGCGTCCCACGTACCTGTTCCGCCAACCCAAAAACGTGTTGCCATCTGCTTAGACCTTCGACTTGCTGTTGAGGCTTAAGTTCATCACGTGTCATCTCCGTATTAAAAATTGCTGCGCGTGCCGTTCCGCCCAGATCGCCAACCGGGCGGAGAGATTCATCGCACACCCCCGCCGATTTCGACGGAATGCGGAAGCCCGCTACGCCTTCGGCCAAGCCCACTGCCCGCCCGCAAACGCGGGTGGCAATCGAACATCATCAAGCGGATGTTCGTAACGAGGCGGACGCGCCTTGGTTCGCGAAACCACGACTTCGCGATGCTCCAAGGTCGGCCTGATGACAATCTCGCGGCCGTAATAATCGTGAATCTCAGTAGCGCCGGGCACCGGCTTGTCATCAGGACCAATGGTCGCGCGCCGGACCTCTTCGCGCGGCGCTTCATACTGATACTTCACCTCGCTCGTGTCGGCGGGACTGCCAGGATAGCGGTAGACCCAACACGGCACCTTCTCGCGATGCTCGGTGGCTCCCGTGCCCGGGGTGGTACGGTGAATGTCTACGAGGCTTCGCACCGGCTCGCACACGGCGTTGGTGCGCAGCGCTTGGTTCACGGCGGCGGTTTCCGCGTCCATGGCCTTCAGCTTGGCGATGATATCGCCGATTGCACTGGCGTGTTCGTCATATTCCTTGAGCAGCTTCGCGGCGTCCTTTGCGTTCGCCTTGCGACAAGCTTCGGCACGAGCGCGAAGCGCAGTGTCGGATTCGGCCTTTTCCGCAGCGGCTTCCACTTCAAGGATGGCAGGCAGTTCGGACTGCAGATGCGCGATGCGTGCATCCAGCCTGGCAATTGCACGCTTGCTGGCGGCGATGTCGGACTCAACCGCACGATGCTCGGCGTCGTCCATCGTCGCAATGGCTGCAAGCTTAGGACCGATCTTCGCTTGGAGGCGCTTGATCTCGGACTCGCTATATTCGATTTCCGCCTTGATGGTTGCCGACGTGATGGTGGTCTTGGCGGGGAAGAACTTTTCGAGGATGGTGATACCCATGGTGGTCATTTCTTTCTGTCAGGTGTTGAGCGCAGCGAGGGCGCGTTGGTGGTTGTTGCGCGCCATGTATTCGGCCGCAGAGAGTTCGAGCGTGTCAGGCGAGTGAAGCGCCCGTGCGGTGGTCAAGCGGCGCAAGGTGGCGGCATAAGCCTGTGATGCACTTCGTGCTTCGGAAATTGAGTTTCTACGGGCCATGCCTGTCAGCCCTTGAAGCTCAGGTACGCCGCACACGCGCGATTCCACTCATTTACAGCCCCGGTCACGGTATAAGTTGCAAAGACGAGATCGCTGGCCATTCCGGCGCGCGAGAGATGCTCCGCGTCTTCAAGACCTTGTTTCGCAACAGCGAGACGCGCGGATGCGCTTTCCAGGTCGCGGAGGATAGCTTGCTTCCGAGTAGACATGATCGGGATTCCCTTTGGAGTATGCCGCTGGGCTGGCGCGGTGATGGGTTTCGGCTGAGACGGTCGAGTGGCGACAGATACGTTTGCGCGGCGTTCTGCTTCGGTTGCCGGCATTGATCCGCCGGCCCGCTTTTGGCGAGCAATGAACTCGCTCAGCGGTTCATCGATGTAAGCACTCAGGCCCATTACGCGCCCTCCACCGTGCGGGCAGCGACCCAATCATCCAAGTCCGGAATCTCGAACAGGCAGATACCATCCAGGCGGACGTGACGTGGTCCGCGTCCTGCTCGGACGTAATTTCCAAACGTGCTCGGTGCGACGCCACAATGCGCAGCAGCCTTGCGCAGGCTGAGAGTCTTTTTCGGCATGGGATAATCCTGAGAGAGAAAAACCGCCGGTGGGCGAACAAAAGGAAGAAACCCACCGAGGGCTTTCTATTCTTGCTTTGTCAGAGCGATAATGACGTGAGCAATGTGCGCGATCTGCTCAATGTCGTCAGGACCATTCGAGTAGCCCTAAATGGCGATCTTGCTTTGCCTGGTGTTGTCGTTTGAGGCCGAAGTCTTGGACTTGCGGCGGCGCTTGATCCGCAACGCTTCGCGCTCAGCCTCGCGGTTTTCCATCCGTTCCTTTGCACGTTCGCGGAGGAATGCTTGATCGGCCGCTAGTTCCGCCAACGCTGACCACATCGTCGGAAGGTCGCTTTTCATCTTGGCAGCGATCCGTGCGAGGTCCGCGGCGATATCGTCAGGCAGAACTTCGATCCTAGGGCACGGTACGAAGGACCAACCAATCGCCCCGAATGCGGCCTCGATCGATGAATAATTTGGTGCCGAGTGATGGCGCCAAGATTTTAAAGTCGCGCGTTGCAGGCCGCTGACCTCCGAGACCAGGTCGTATCCCAACCCTTTCGACTTCATCAGAGCGAACAGCAAACGCACGACAGCGGGCGCGCGGTCGGGGACCGTCAATCGCAATTCAACTTTCGGGTTTGCGGGTTGCCGCCATGCAGGGCCATCGGCGTGACGGCTGTACATGTCGAGTCGAGCGTATGCCATGTCGAAATCCTTGCGGCGGTTCACTGGCCGCAGGATCAGGCAAAGAGCTACCGACGTAGAGACTAGTCCGGTCTCCCTAAACGCACCGAACCCCATATTCTCACGTAATAAAATGACCTATATTAAGAACAACAAGCGACTTTATTTTTTTTGTGCCTACCAGAGCGGCGGGCTCGCGCGTCACCCGCAGGGAGGGGGCTTCTGACAGTACCTTTTTACCTTTGTGCATTGCAACAATAGAATAATCTTCGCTTAATCGCACGATTGATAGAACGTTTGCCATCGACCCTCAAATTGACCAGAGCCTACGCACGGTTGCTGCCATGCGGTCGCGGAACACGGCTGCGGGATGTAGTTCGGTCGCCCTATATCGCGCGTTCGTCTCAAATCGAAACGATCAAAATCAACTCGCGTTCAATCGCCCTCAATCCGCAGCGCTTCCTGATCTCGATCAGTTTTCAATCCGCGCCGCCGTGCGAGCATTCGCCCATCATACGCATGTTCATGCTCGCCAACGATCGATCGCGTTTCGCTTCGCCACGCTCGCAGCGTTCGATCAGATGCGCTCAAGATCGATTTTAAGCGCCGTTGGTAGGCGTTGGCCGTAGGAAGCACCGCTCGCTCCGGCGAAATTTGTCAACGAAAGCCTTCCCTTGAAACTAAAAGCAACGTCGGTCGCAGTGTTAGGAAGGTGCGATGGAAAGTTTCGTGAAAATTGATGACGCCGATCCGGTGCTGACTTGTATTTATCTCTTCTTCTTTGAGCGGTATCACGTATCCGACAAACCAACTTGGGACGGTTACTTGGTGATCGATAGCAGCTTCGCCGATCGTCAGCGGCTGCTAGACCTGTTCCCTGGGGTGGTGCTCTAATGAACCCGGCCGGCTGGTTGTCGACGTTGGCGGTAACGCGACGGCTCCCGCAACAGCGCGTGTGGTGACCTGATCGGCCTGCATCCCGATGTTGCTCAGTCGGCGGCGTGGGCGCGCCGCTGCGATGGAGGGTGTTGCGCGAGATCGCAGATGGCCAGCAGGTGCGTCATGAGTTTGAGTCCGAGCGATCTTCAGTTAAGAGCCCACAGGTATGCGAGAGTCGCAGCAAGTCCGAGCGTGGTTCTGACATCATGCAGGCGTCCCCACGACACGAGCATGGTTCGCGACGTTGGCCCCGCGTCGGTGTCGGCGATAGCCTTCAGTCTGTTATTTGTCGGCATGATGCCGAAGAGGGTATAGGGCCAGTTGGCGAATATGAGCACCGCGCCAGCGATCCAACGCCAATCCCAGGTGATCCACGCCGCAAGCAAACCGAGCCCTGCTGAGATGGCAGCCAAGCTTGCCTGCATGGCGTAGCCGGCGTCATAGCTGGGCTTCCATTGCTTAAGCAGATTTTCGTCGTCCAGCGCCAGGCGCGCGGGATGCTCAGCGAAATTGATGTAGAAGGCTGCCCCTGAAAATGCGGCGGCAAGGATGAGTGCCACTTGACCGGCAAGCATGGGGCCTCAGCATCCTCTACAGATACTACCTATCTTTTTACCGACCCGCGTGTTTTCAACCCCAAGAAGATCGTCTTGCCCGTCCTGTTGTGGATCGGTCTTGTGCTTGGTGGACGACTTGTTCCGACTCAACGGCGGAGAGGCCCTATCATAGCAAGCCAGGCGCTCTTTTGCCTTTTGTATTGATTGGCAATCGCTCACCTGGGCAACGACCGGTCCACAAAGCGCGAAGAGCACGATCAACGATAAACCGAATTTCATCTTTTCTCCTGCATGGCCCTACTGCCATCATCAGTCGTATTCCAGTGTCGCTATCGCTTCAACGATCCGTTTGACGCACGCGCTCGGGGACATCTTGCTCGAGTCCAATACCACACGAGCGTCTGACCATTCTTCGTACTCTCGGTCCTGAACGCTGCTCCAATCCGGCAGATCAAACCCAGCGATATTGCTCAGACGATTTTCTATCCGGCGCTTATGTTCGGCATGATCCGAGCAAATAATCTCGACGTTCAGCAACTGCGCATTGCCGGATAGGGGATTGACCGTGTCCGCAACGACGTCGAGCTCATTGGCCAGATTGTCCTTTGCGACCGCGACGGCTGCGAGATATCCCGCATCTTCGGCTGGATGGATTTGCAAGCTGCTGGACTTAAGGGCCGCCTCGATCGAGTCGACGCGCACATAAACTGCGCTAATTTTCTGCGCCAAAGCACGTGCCACGGTCGTTTTTCCGACGCCCGGCAGGCCGGAGAATGAGATCAAGACCGACATGCTACCACCATTGCCCGTCTCGGAATGACGAGGCAACCGCGAAGCGGGCGGCGGTGACGCCCCAGCAACTTCATGAGGGGCGCAAGCGGCGAATATCGACGCGTCTACGATCATCACACCGATAGCTAACAGCCAAATAGTTGCCAGCGCGGGGACTTTTGTCGGAATTTCATCTGAATTTCGTCGGAGGCCATTCCGACGAAATTCAGGCCAGAAAAGCCTTTAGAATCAGTATATTATATATACATGTATATTTTTATCTTATTGTCTGAGTACCCCTTCTTTTGTAGGTGTGATGTGTACACATGAACCTAGATTTACGCACAGACAGAAGACCACTCCGACAAAAGACAAAATTCCACGAAGAAGACCTAAGGCACTGCTAGTGCGTGGTTTATTCCATTTAATTTCGTCGGAAGGTCGGTCCCCGACGAAATTAAGCCCGATGAAAATCGCCGCTTCGTCCGCCTCAAAAGCAAAGCCCCCGCCGCGTTGGCGAGGGCTACAGGCAGGTCAGGGTTACTTGACTGAGCTAGGCCTTGTCGTCGGCCGGGGCGTGCTGGCTGGCAAAGTAACGCTTGCTGGTCCGGCCCTTGCCATCCGGCTTGCGCGTGTGCAGGACGATATGCCCCGCCGCATCTGCGGAATCGATGATGTCCTTCAGTTCGTGGCCCTTGAGCGAACGAATCTTGTCGGCGACCTTGCCTTCAGTGATACCCTCGGCGCCGGCCTCGCGGATGATCTCCAACACGCGGTTGAAGTTGCGCTCGCGGTCGCTATCCGCAAGCCTCGTGTCCGCCTCGGCGACGAATGTCTGCGTTGAGTACGAGGCAAGTCCGGCCGCCCATCGCAGAATCTCTCCGGTGATTACTGGCGCGCTGGGGTCAACTCCGACCGCAACCGTAAGGGCGAGTTTCAGCGCGTGCTCGCGGGTCCTGTTCAGGAACGGATGGACCTTCGGGTTGGCAATAAAAAGCGCGCCATCAATCTGCCTTCGCAGCGACCTGTCAAACGCCTTGGCGTCAGCGTCAAGCTCGACGCACTTCGCGGACACCTTGCCAAGGTGGTTCCCAATCTTGATATTTCCGCAGATAGACTTGGCGGCCTCTACAATCTTGCGCACGCCCTTGATTAGGTGTGTCGGAGGCTTGTCCCGCCGCTGCACCGGCTCCTCGACGAACTCCGGCTTTTCGCCGCATACATTGAACAGTAGGAAGCGCGGAAGGAAACCATCGGACGTTCGCGACGACGTTAGCGTCATCCAGAAATCATCCGGTGTTGAGGTGCCGTAGATCGATAGGTTCGGGTTGTAGAGTTTTTCCGTGACGCCACGCACGTAGGCGTCGCCGTCATACGTGCTGCTTGCGCACGAGAAAAATTCCATTAGGTAGTGCCTGATCATCGCGAAATCGCTGCCGGATCGCGGGTCCTGTAGCTTGGCGAGGAATCCGCCGAACTCGTCCTGGAGGCTCATGAACGACGGGAGCGCTGCTACGGACTCCCTGAGTCCGGGTGCCGAAGCAAACCGCGACGGACCGACAAGGAGGCCTTGTCCAGCCTCATTCATCAGGTTCTTGATGCACGTTCGCGCGTGATCCTTGCCGAATCCAGACTGCGCCAGCCCGACAATGTACAGGTTCGTGCGCGCGTGACTCGGCGTCTCGAAGGCCCTTCCGGCGAGGGTGGCTACCGCGCATAGCGCAGGTCCAAGCGCAAGCTCCCGCGACGGATACGACGACGAGTCAACGATCCAATCCATGATCTCGCCGATAAGACCGGGCGGGTTCGTCAGGTCGGACAGAGCGGGTGCGTCAACGACATTCGACCACGACAGGCCTGCAACCTTATTCAGGTGCGCCACGAGTCGCCGATCAATGCGGTCGGCGATAGACACCACCTTCACCTCGTGCCAGCAAGCGCCCCCTTCGGCCAGCACCGGTTCGGCTGGGCTGACCTTCGCGCGCTCGTCCACTTTGGGCCTGCGAGAGATCGTCTTGAGCTTGACCTTCGAGTCGAAGGCCTGTTTCAGATTGCCGGAGTTCATGCCGCCACTTCCTTCAGAATATCGTTGCCGTCGCCGTGCTGCGGGGTAGCGAATGTCATCTCGCGGTCAGCTTCGAGCCAGCGGTCGGCGCACACTTCCGCGGCGCGGTCACCCGCCTTGTCGTTCTCAGTGAGGATTGTCAGTGCTTCGATTCCTGGCAGAACCGGAAACGTCTTGATGGAGCCAGCGCTCCCGAGCGCCCAGGCTGGAGCGTAACCGGCCATCATGAACGATAAGGTAGACTCGATGCCTTCACCGACATGCAGGCCGTGAGTTACATCCTCGTCCGGGCTCAGCTTGATCGCGGCACCCCTCGCGCGCCCGAGCATCTTCTTTTCGATCTTAGCGCCTTCAGCCGTCAAAAAGGTCCGATGAATCCCGCAAGGTTCGTTCGTGTGAATGTCGCGTAGCAGCGCAACCATCATTCGCGGCCCGGCGCAGAAGCGGATGGCCTCGCCTGCCACGCAGTCGGGAAGCGCGATGCAGCGAGACGCGAGATATGTCTCGACGATCGTTCCGCGCGGGTCGCGCGCCCGCTCCCAATACGACAGCGCATGTGCGATGCGCCTCACGTCGTCTTCCTCGTCGGTGGCGCGCAGCACGATCTCCGAAGGTTCGTAGGCCGCGTCCGGCAACGCCGAACCAAGGAAGTCCCGTGCGATGTCCAGCGCATCACGGAAACTGCATTCGCGCATAGACATGATAAGGTCTAGCGGCCAGCCGCATTCGCTCGTTTCGTGGTCATACCAAGAGCCGGCCTTCGGTCCGGCGATCACGACGGCGAAACTCCCCTTCCTACCAAACCGCAATTCTCGGCGGTTCGACATACGCCGGTTCGGCTCGCCGCAAAGGTGGCGTGCAAGATCGTTCATGCTGGCCGACAGCGCGGCACGGAGCGGGGCGAGGTCGGTTGTCATCACACCATGCGACCAGCGAACACACCAAGCGCGACCATCGCCAGCGCGACGCTCACAAATTCGTCACTGCGCATAGTTTAACAGCCCATAAGGCGGGTACGCGCGGTGCGGATCGGTCAACATCGCCAGAACAGCCAGGTAGAATCGCGTGCGTGGAGAAAGGTCCCTGGGCGTGCTCCTAAGAACGGCATCAAAGTCATAGCGATCGCCATCGGCATAGACGCTGCCATCGCGCGTCACGATCTTAAACTGATAATTGTAGCCGTCAGAGCCTGAGCGGATGGTCATTCGGTATGCCGCGTTCGGGAAGTCACGAAAATATTCTTCGTCAGACGCTGCCCGAAAAACGGGATACCAACGACCGCGATACTGAACCGCGAATGGTTCCTCACCGGGCCATACCCTAACCCGCCGAATGGTGCCGTTCTTCAGACGGATGAGATAGCGATTCTCGTCACATACCATCCAGTCTTCGAACGAGATGCCCCATCCCTTCGTCCCGCCGGAATCACGGAAATACGTGCGCGCGAGAATCAGCGCTAGCGCCGGAAGCGGATCGCCCCGGATGCTTTTAAGGTCATGCTTCAGATACCATCGGAGCATTTCGTTATCGACGGGGCACGAGTGCCCATTGCGAAAGGTAAAGCGAAGGACCTCACCGAGCTTGGGATGGGGCTCGGATGTGATCATGACGAGCTCATCGAGCGTGCTGCGCAGATAGGCGACCCTGGCACGATGTGTCGACGGAGTATTGGATTGTGTTGCAGTAGAAACTTGTTGCGGATACATTGCGGAAACCTTGTAGCTGAGGTGAATTGACAGGCCCTTTACGACGTTTGCGGCGTTCGCGTTAGTGGGCTGAGCTTGCAGAGAAAGCACCCGGCACGGGGCCGGGCGCTGTTAGCGTCAGACAACTGCCGGAGCCGAAAGCTCGCTCGCGTAAAATGCCAACGCGCGCGAGCAAAACTCGCTGTCGGTCGGGCCTAGGCCAGCGATCCGTCCCTTTTGAAAATCGTGCGCCATGACGTCAGTGTAGTTGGCGACTACGTGGCGTGTAGCATCGTCCAAGTCTTTGGCTGCATCTCCCGCGAGGATGGCTTTCCCGTATCTGACGAAAGCGACTCCACACAGCACTGAGTCGCTTGGGGAAAAAGCGCCGCACTCATCTCGCAACATTAGCTCACGCGACAGGTTGCGAGCACGTTCGACTTTGTGCTTGATGTCATCATTCATTTTCAGTTTCTCCTTGGTTTTGGCCAAAGGGCCATCGTTCGAGCCAGAGACATTCCTGGCGCGTGGTGACTTGGATTTGTTTGGATGATTTGTCCGCCGGAGCGGGCGGGGGTTAGGTGGTCGCGTCGGCTGCCATGGGGCCTCTCCTACGCCGCACGCTGGCTCATGCCAGCGCCGACCATGCGTTCGCGAAACGCCTCGATTTCGTCGGCGTCCCAATAGCGACGGTTGCGAATGACAGTTGGCATCGGGAAGCCAAGCGACTTGTCATGAAGCCAGCGCCAGAGAGTCATATCGCTGACACCTCCGAACGTGGCGCGGACATCTTTTGCTAGAAGAAGGCGCTTACTCACGATGTTGTCTCCGTTGCGAAATGTGATGAACGGAAGCTAACGGGGAGTAAGAGCGCTGTAATCTCATTTAACTACCACCACTTCGCTGGAAATTGCCCTCTTTAATTTTCTGCCGCGTCTCGTTTGTAGGCCGCCAGATTGTATCGAGTACGTCGCTGCCCTCGTGTTTGACATCGGCATGTTGCCTCATGGCGTTGTGAACAATGGTCTTGCTGACTCCCAATGTTTCGCAAACTCCAAAGACGGCACCCGCGGACGAATAGCCGTCTCGTCGCAATTGCTCGACTCGCACGGCGATATCGAATGAACGCTGCGCCCTGAATGCGGCGGGTCCTGCGTCGCGGTTTTTATGGTTTTTCCAGATTTTGCCGACCGTCTCGTTGTCGATTTTCGCACCAACGTCCCCGTTGTGGGCACGGTCGGCTATCGATCCAACGGCCTCCGCGAACCGATCGATTTCGGCATTGATCAGCTCAGGAAGCTCAAGACCATACTTTCGAGACAGAAAGAATGCTCGCCATGCCGCCGACGGGTCATGGTCGTTCTTGAAAATTTCCGTCATAAGCTCGATTTCGGTACGCGCAATTTCCTGCGGCAAAAAAAGCTCTGCCATCGTTCAATCCTCCATTCTAAGCCGCACTACGTTCGACTCGCGCGCGGTCGTCAGGCTGGCAACATGATCCGCCCACAAGTTGAGGGCGTGACGCTTCTCAGCGAGAAAATCGTGCCGCTGATAGACGCCAACGATGCCAGCAAAGGTGCCGGACACGTGGTTCATGACCTTTTCCGCGACGGCTACGCCAACGCCAAGCCGTGCCATCCCGGACGCAACCGTCCGCCGTAGATCGTGAATCCGCCAAGGCCCGATCTCAAAAGGATCGTCTCCGCGCTTCACTGCTTCCTCGTGTGCGATGGCCTTCATGAGTTTGTCCAATCGCACCTTGTCGCGAGAAAAGCCCGAGATTGGCGTTTTGCCAGTCGTGGTTAAGACAAGCGGCGAATCTACACGACGTTCGGTGTCGTTGATTGTAATCGTGACTTGGATTCTCGGAAGGGAGCGCAGGATGTCTACGGCGGGAGGGGGCAGGGGGATGACGTGCTCCCTGCCGTTTTTCGACCTCGCTGCGGGCAGCGTCCACATGGGCGCGCTGGCTTCCAAATCGATCTCGGCCCAAGCCATGCCTGCGACCTCATCACGGCGCTGCCCGGTCAGGATCAAGAGCCGATAAAAGGCCCGCCAAATCCAGTCGCACCGGTCCAGCGCAATCCAGAGCAACCGCAGTTCGGCGTCGGAAAGGACATGGTCTCGTGCTTCCTCGACCGCTACCGGCTTGGTTCGCTCAAACGGATTCTCTTCGATCAACGCCTTGTCGATACACCATCCAAAAAACGTCCGGGCGGCGGCCCGAGTGCGGTTTGCTAGCACCGGGGCTCCACGGTTCTTGATCGCTTCGATCAATTTGATGGCGTCAACGCGGCCGATGTCGTCAACGCGCCGCTTCGCCCAGGGACTCAACTCTTTGGACAGGAGCCGTTTGAGTTCCGAGGCGGACTTCATTGCGTCCACCTTGTCGCTATAGTAACGATCAAGAATAAGCGGGACCGTATCATCGCGCCGCCGAGCTTCTTTTTCTTCGGTCTCGATCCGCGCCAACTCAGCTTTGCGGGCGGTCCTTTTCTGGTCTGCTGGGTCTGAACCATCGAAGCGGAGGCGCATTGCGTCGTTTGCCGCGACACGAGCTTCCGCCAAGGAGAGCGCTCCCGCTCCAGTCGCCGGGCCAAGCGTAACCTTCACGCGCGTGCCGTCTGGACGTTCGTAGCGGTAAGCCCAACTTTTTACCCCGGATGGCTGAACAACCAGCCTGAGCCCTGGCTGGCCCAAATCCGCAATTTCGTAGCGAGATGCGCGAGCAGAAGCTTTCGCGACGGCGGCCGCTGTGAGTTTTTGAGGCATCTTGAAGCGTTTTCGGGGTGTGGGCAGGGGTGTGGGTAATTGGTCGTTATGGTGTGTTCGGTTGTGTTAGTAACCTAACCATACGTCTTAGTCATAAGCAACTGAAATAACTGATATTTCATCCATCTTTAGCGATGGATGGTGATGGATAGCGATGGATCGTTTAATCGTGTCGCCTGTCTGTGGAACAGGAGGTCGGTGGTTCGAGCCCACCCAACTGTACCAATACAGTTGAATTGCCCCGCAAGATCAGCAACATATTGATAAGCCAAGTGGATTAGCGCCTCACAAAATACAAAGGCGCGTACAAATGGCATTGCGGATGGTTTCTTTAGGCCGGGCTCCGGACAAGCGGTGGTTCGCTCGCAAGGGTATCCCTTGGGCCCTTCGAGCTGCAGTGTTGCTTCAAGAGAGAGTGGTATCGATTGCGTAGCCGAAGACAGCCGAACTCCCGGCCACGGTGAAGCCTTCGGTTTGAGCGAAGGAGGAGAGGTTTTGCCGTTGTGCTTCTATCCCGAGTCCAGATCGGCCCTGACCCGAAGTACTCACGCGGATGTAGCTGACAATGGGATTGGCAGACATGCCCAAGGCTCTCCAGAACTGCTCTGTATAGAACCTTATCGACCCTATTCCGTTGGACGACGCCCGTTACTTGGCTGGCCTGGCGTTCACTTGCGAGTCTGTTCCTTCGCGAAATTCCACCGTGACCCCTTTCTTCACCATCTGCGCTAGGTGCGCCGCATCCCAATTGGTCAGCCTCACACAGCCGTTGGACTCAGCCTTGCTGATCTTAGAGGGTTCCGAAGTGCCGTGGATACCGTAGCCCCGCTCAGATAGCGCGATCCACGTCGAACCGACGGGATTGTTCGGTCCGGGATTGATGGTGAAGGCGCGGCGTGCTCTCACGCCCTTGAACTTGTAGTCCGGATTGTAGCGGTAGAAAGGGTTGCTACGCACCGCGAGCACCTTCAGCGTCCCGCTCGGCGATGGCTTCTCCTCGCTACCGACGGTCGCAGGGTAAAACGCGACGAGCGCATTGTCTTGGGAGAAAGCCTTGATCGTTTGGAGGTCCTTATTGACCTCAATTCGGGTAACCATCGTGGATGGCTTGGCCTTGAGGACGTTCGCGACCATGAGGGTTGTGCCGGCCTGTGAGAATTCCGCATGCGGGTTAAGCGCCACTAAAAGCGCCTCGCTCATGTGGTGGCGCTCAGCAAGTGCTTCCTTGGCATCGCGATAGGCGAGGCGTTTGAGGCCCTTCATCTCGTCAAGGCCCTTTGGCTGCCGAGGGAGAAAGGGCCCTTTGACATCGTCCTCGGTGACGGTGATCTCGACGAGCAAGGACCCATTCATGTTCGCGGTCAGCCGTTCGAAGACGTCGTGGTTCAGCGTCATCGTCGAAGGTAAGCCGTTGGCCTCCGAATAGGCGCGTAGCGCCTTCTTAACATTCTCGCCGAGCTTTCCGTCGATTTCGCCAGGCGAGAAGCCTGCGCGGTCGAGCAGAATCTGCGTTTTCACCACCAGGGCATCGATGTCGGAATCATCCGGCTGGGCGCCCAGGAATTGTGCGCTCTCTATTGCGATACCGTCCAAGGTTTTCGCATTGGCGGATAACAGGGAAAGCGCAAACGCGCCAAACAGGATCAGTGCACGCACGAGATTAATTGACATGACATATCAAAGCTCAGCGCAGTCGCAAGTTCCCGCGGATTCCGCAAAGGTCGGTCCATCTATCCCTCGTGAAGGGGTCGCCGCAGCACGCTGCGGAGTCGCGTGCGATCGATTGAAGTGCCGCCAATTTGATCTGGCCATATTGGGCAGACTTGCCAGACGAAGACGAGAACAAGGTGGTTGGGCCACAACCCAATTCCCGCGCACTCTGTCTTCAATCATACTGACGGCAGCAGGCCGCGCCGCAATTCGCGGGTGCTTCTGAGGATGGGGAATGAGCAAACACCGCGCCAGAAAGGGCCGCGCTTACGCTGCCGGGGCACGTGACGCGCTGGACAGGCTGCGCGATGAATTGCGCTGGGTGAAACCGTCGCCGTCGATCATGTCGAGCATGGATGTGTTGATCAACCGTACACGCACGAAGTTTCCGATGCCTGAGCCTGATGGAAGGAGAGAGGACAAAACATCGGTCCCATGAATCACTTCGGCGGTTGAAGCTCCGGCGAGTTGATCCGCAACAATCTCGCCTGAGATCAAGTCCCCCGACGCGCGGTCCTGGGAAGCGGCGCGCCGGGGCCGCGCCGGATCGGTATTAAACCGCCAACACGGAAGCCCACCCTAAAACTATCAACGGGCATCACAAGGCAATTCGACGATCATTCGAACCATTCTAGTGCCCGCCGTGCTGTGCGTCCCTGACAATCCAATACGGATCAGGCGGGGGAGGCGCTTCTCTCGTGCGTGACTGCTCCTCGGCGGCCAAGAAGAAGGCCGGCAGAAATGCCGGCCTTTAGAACGGTGATCGCACAATCAGGTGAGGAAGATCGCCATCAACACGACAATGGTAGCTACGGCCGCTGTGGCGGTCGCCCCTACCTTAATGAACGCCTTGTACTGCCGCTCATGAGCCGGATAGTCCATTCCATCCGACGTTGAGTACACAATCTCGCTATGGTCTGACATTTCAAGTCTCCCAAGGCACGTTGAGCTTGCATTGAGAGATTAGCGCAATCTCCACTGTCGTCGATCCTTCGGTGTGTCACGATCATGTGAGGCGTTGGGGTGGAAGGCGGCGTGGCACGGCGCAGTATGCGAGATTAGAACAAACCAGCGATAGAGAATGTTTTGCGCGGGGAGGAGGATCTCCAATGCGCAGAATCTTCTCAGAATTGGATGAACAAGAGAGACAATTTTTGCTGATGGTGACGGATTTCGGCATCGCGGTCTGTGCGGCAAAGCTGATGATCCATTTGATCAGCCTTTTCGTCGCGTGAGGAAGGTGTTCGTCGAAGTCAGCTGTCCTCAGCCGGACCGCCTAGACAATAGTTCGCTGCGATGGCGGTGTGCGCAGGCGCGTTGTTTGGCGCTATGGTCAACCTGGACAGGCTCTGGAGAACTTCGCAGTGCATCCTTCAACGGGATGCCTTGCGGTGACGTTGGCGCAGGAAACGACCCAGCAGCCGACGTTTTCCCTTGCGCGGAATGAGGTCAATATCGCTGACTAGCTTCGCGCCACCCTTACCTCGCTCCAGAACGATCTTTCGAGTATGAAAGGCTTCGAGTTCGACGCGATGAGCCACGCTGACGACGGTGGCATTAGGGAGCTCCTTATTGAGGAGGTCCATCATCTTGTCCTGGCTCTTTGCATCGAGCGCGGATGTTGCTTCGTCCAGCACGACAATATCGGGATTATGCAAGAACAGCCGGGCGAAGGCGAGCCGTTGCTTTTCGCCCCCCGACAGCGTCTGGTCCCAGGGCGCCTCTTCCTCAAGTCGCTCCTTGAGGTGAGCAAGTCCTACTTTGTCCAGTGCAGTGCCAATTTGTTCGGGAGTCCAGTCTTCCGCAGCCGCGGGGTAGGCGGCAGCGCGACGTAACGTGCCAAACGGCACGTACGGCTTTTGCGGGAGCATGAATAACCGTCGATCTGGATGGAAACTGACACTGCCGCCACCCCATGGCCAAAGACCAGCGATAGCACGCACCAGCGTGCTTTTGCCGGTCCCGGACTCGCCCGCCACCAGTACGCGCTCGCCGGCCTCGATGATCACTTCCGCTTCTCCCACCACGGCGGTGCCGTTGTCTAGCGTCACGGACAAGTCGTTAAGGCTGAGCATCGCGTCGTTCTCGGTCTCGCCGCGCTGAATGCGGCCGACGCCGTCGCCACGCTCGGCCCGGTCCAGCCCGTCGATCGACATCATCAGCGACGCAATCCGCCGCGCGCAGGCATTCCAGTCAGCCAGACGGGGATAATTGTCGACAAGCCAGCCGAACGCGCTCTGCACGATGGTGAAGGCCGATGCGGCCTGCATCACATGTCCCAAGGTCATGCTGCCATCGAGGTATTTCGGCGCGCATAGTAACAGCGGGATGACCGGAGCGATCAGGCTCGATCCCTGCGAGACGATGGTGGTGCGCATGTGCTGACCGCAGAGGAGCGCCCATTGCTTGATGACGCTGGCGAACGTTTTGTCGATTCCGCTGCGCTCTTCCTCCTCGCCACCCAACAGGGCGATGCTTTCACCGTTCTCGCGAACGCGCGTCAACGCGTAGCGATATTCGGCTTCGGCCTGGTTTTTACTCTCCGAAACCGCGACGAAGTGACGTCCGATGTAAACCATCGAACTGCTGGTTACTCCGGCATAGATCACCGCCGCCACCACCAGGAAGCCGGGCACGGTAAATGTCGACCCGCCGACTGTCAGGGTCAGAGCGCCACCGATGGTCCAGAGCACGACAATAAAGGTTGCAGCCGAGAGGAAGGCGGATATCACGCCGGACGCGAAATCCACCGGCGCGTCGGTGGCGACTCGCAGATCCTCGGCGATACGATATTCCGGGTTTTCGTGATCGCCGCTGACAAGATTGAGTTGATAGTAGCGGCCGTTGGTTAGCCAACGCGACACCACTGAATCGGTCAGCCACGCGCGCCAGCGGCGCTGGATGCCCATGCGTGCGAACACCTGAAAAACACCGAGCGCCACACTGCCGATCGCGAGCGGGAAGAATACCCCCGTTAAATAATAAACCGTGGCGGAGTCGCGCTTCTCGATGGCGTCAAAGATCGCGCGATTCCAGACGTTGATGGCATATTGAAATGCGACGTTTATAATAATCAAGGCGATCAGGCCGAGAGACAACACCCATGCCAGCTTGCCGCCGTTGACACCCCAAAATCCTTTGGCGCTGATCCAGAATCGCGTGAGCAGATAGTCCCTGCGTGCCTGCTCAATCTCCTCCGGCGAGAGATCCGCGTTCGGTTCCAAGATTTCCGGAGGCGGAGGTTCAACTGCTTGTCCGGTCTCCGCGACAACTTCAAGGATCGGCGGCTTCGGCATTCGCTCACGACCTCGGTTATACGGGTATCGTCAATGTTCTGTGGCGTACCGTGCCCGGTCGGGATGACGCTCAGATGGGGCTGCTCGCAAAAGGAAGCGCACCTGAAAAGCTGCGGTCGTCGCAGCCCATGTGCGCGGCTATGATCTCTTGTTCAGGATTTAGTTTTTCGATCATTAACTAACCTCCCTTGATCGAGGGAGGTTAGCGTCTGGTCAGAAATAGAAAACACCGCTAGAGCGGGATATGGCGGTACCCGGAACGCTAACCCCCCATCAGCGTTCTCCAGACACCGTCTCTTTAGCTCGCCTGCCCGGTGGGCCTTTTTTGATGAAACACGTTCCGTCCACCTGCATTGACTCAACCGGAACGGCGATCTCCTCGCTCCCATCTCGTCTGGGTCTCTCGGATTTCGATTGGTTAGCCTGACCAACAGTCGGCGACACGCATGCGAAGTTTACATGCCGTGGCTTTGAAAGACTTTCTGGCATTTCTGGCTAAGTTTCGCCCGATGCTGCTGAAGACACTGTTGAACGGCCATGTCATCGCCTAGCAACTGTCGGCAAAAGCGTGAGGCGTCTCGGGAGCATGCTTTTTGCTCCTGCGGCGTGCCCATATGTTGCGCGCCCTGAGCAAAACAATATGTGCTTGTAAGCATGAGCGGGACAATCAAAAGCATCCTTCGCATTGTGGGGTCCTCTTTCTCGGCCGTTTGCCCGGCGCCATCCCACAACTCGCGAGCGAAGAGCAGGTTCCACCCGAACTGGTCGGTCGCTGCTTCGTCTACACCCGAACGCGGCCCCGCATCCGCGTATACCGCAACGCAATTCCAGCTCCAAAGATAGTCTTCTCGTAGATGCGCCACCATTGAAAATGGCGGGGACGAAAACATCAAAATCCGCACAAATCAGATCCTGCCTTAAGTAATTAAGAGCGTCGCGCGAGTGGCCAGTCCCTAATGGGCTGGCGCTCGCGTGCTAAAGCGCGGGTCGTGATTCAATCGCACGAACGTGTCTTGCGAGTAAGTCTTTGAATTAAAGATCCGTCCGGTCGGCGTTGTCTGATCTTCTAATCTCGAGAGCGCCTTCCGAATGCTTCAACCGCCTTAGACAACAGGATCTTCACTTCGTTCGGGGCGCGTGTGAAAGGTAAGAAAAATCCCAGCCAGAAGAAAGACAAGCTGAATAGCACGCTCAAGTTCACAATATCCGATTGGTCGGCCCTTCCCAACTGGACGTAGGCAAACGCAAAGTAAAAACAAAACAATACGCCGACGCTTAGAATGAGAAACCTTTTGGGTCGTGGCCTGACGAGCCGGCCAACAAGTTGGCCAGCCTGATATCCCACCATAACTCCAACAGGTGCTAAAAGCCGAAATGCAGAGAGCTCTGGAACAAAAAATCCATAGCTCAGAACAAATCCGATAAGGCCAAATACGCCGGTCAGCATGAGGTTCATTGTTTCTTGAGTGCTCTTGTCTCGTAGAGAATAACAAGTTTTCGCGCTGGCTGACCTGCGAACAGGGATCCTCAAATCCGGCGTGCGTGATTTGCACGATCAACTCGAGGAGTGGCCCGCAATTTCTACCGCGCGGCAGCCTACCATAAGGCTGGGGCCAGTAAACAGCGGTGAGCGGAGTCATTGTTCGTCGTCATAAGCGCGGCTTGTCCCGTAGTCCCTTGAGCGTTTGGAACCATAAGGCCCGCCGCACATTGACAGGCGCCAATGCACGCGGCCCCCAGCGTTCATGGCACGCAGACATAGCCCAGTCTCCTGGAAAAGCGAAAGGAGAGAGAGCCATGACTCATCGGCGCCGTTACAAACAGACCAAGCCTTTTCAGGACCGTCTCTTTGATTTCCTTGCGGAATCGCGACAAAGAGCCGACGAAGCCCCAGACGGCATAGAGCGAGAAAAGATAATCAAGAAAATCGAGAGTGCCAAAACGGCAGCAAGAATCGATGCATGGGCGAACTCGCCAAAAATGCAGCGGCCGAAGTAAAGGCCATCAGACGCGTCGCCGGAGCTGTGATGCGTGACGAGATGCAAAATATCTTCAGAGGCGGTTGACGCCGTGCAGTCCGCTTCAGACCGAACGTTGGAAATCGGACAAAATACGCGATGCACTCCAAAGGAATCGAAGACGCGAAACAACGACCAGCACGCATCCGAACAGTGGATTGTCCGGTTTGCGCTCGGAACACGCGCTAGCTACTAATTCGAGCATTCTCCCGGCTAAACCGGATTTCCACTTAGCCGGGAAAAGTCTTGTCCACTTCGCCGGAAAGGGATTCTAGTATCCCTGCCAGCGCGGCGGTTCTTTCGTGTCAGGCCAGGACTGCGCCTTCGCATACCAGTTATCGACTTGCTTTTTCGCGAAGTCGTCCTGGTACCCGTAGCGCTCCTTCAGTTTCTTTTCGAGTTGCTCGCGATGGCCGGAGATTTCCCAGAGGTCGTCGAAAGTGAATTTACCCCACTGATCTCTGACCTTGTACTTGACCTGATCCCAGTTTTGTTCAATCCGGTCCCAGTCCATAGTTCCCTCCTTCGCGCGATTGCCGCGAAAGGGGAAAACTAAAAAACTCGAACTTCGTTCCGCCGCTGCGAAGGACGAATGGTCGCACATGGACTGCAGCATGGCCGGTTTATCCAAGGAATCCAAGAACAGAGTAGAATAGGGCTGTGCCGCCAATGCCTTGATGGCAACGTGCCGGCGCAAATTCCCGATACCCCGCTGCTGTTGACTTGTCCGGGACCGACTCGAACGGCAATCTATAGCTGTCTGGTTGAATTCGCGGTTTCACGTTCTGCGCTTTGAAAGCGCCGGGATGTCGTCTGTGGTTAATCAGGCTGCATATTTAGGAGACGTTCGCATGGGACAGAAAGCTGGAAGCGGAACATACAGAACGTCTTTCCCGGATCCTGACTCGACCGAATTCACGCACGACGTTGAGGAATACAGTGCGCCTGATTTTCCGGAACGGTTGAGGGATCCTATGCGGGTTGACCTGGCATTGCTGGCGCGGATTGACGCTGCCCAAAAAGCTCATGGGCGGCTCGGCCAGCTCTCCGTCTGGTCGCGTTGGTATGCCTGCCAGGTCGAGGAATTGCGCGGCCGGTGGACGGAACTGTTCGACTTCTACAAAATTACAGCGCGCGCACCGGAGGACGCCTGGATGCAACTAGCGACTTCCCTGGCGCGAGATTTCGTTCCCGGCCTGCTGGTGGACAATGTTTTTCCGACTCAGGATATGCTCGTGGAACAGGCGCGACTGTTTTCCCTGATTACAGAAGTATCGGAAGCCGTGCTCGCCCGGCGCGGTGAGGCGGAAGGCCAGGACGTATCGGAACGAATGGTCCTCGAGCAGGATTTTTTCAACGAGGAGCCGTGGAATGACGACCTGTTTGGCAAGAAACCGGACAGCATCGATACACTCATGGCAAGGTTCTCGCGAGAAAAGGAACGTTTCGCCAGATTGCTCATCGAGCAGTATTGGTCGAAGACGGCGGTCATGTCCTTCTTTGCCGACTCTGGTCTTGAGGTGCCCAAATTCGTCGCGGATCTGCCCGCCTAACGCAATGCCCCTGCGATCCAGCGGGAGGGTCAAAAGGGAGGCTGCACACGCCGGGAACGGGTTAGACAAAACGCGTGCCAATGCGTTGGTGCCGCAGCCTGAAACCGGCAAAATAGGCTACGTCCATCATCCCCGTCGCGGCCGGTTGTCACCCGGCGTGTGCCATTGAGAGAAATGGTACGACTCTTCCGCTGGCTTTTCCATCGCTATGATGCACGCCCCACGAAACGTTGATAGGTGGAACCCGCAACGCTGGAATCGATGACAACGCTCAACAGCCTTGTCGGGTGGGGTTCGAATACGCTCTCAAGCGCGCAGTTTGAAATCTGCGCGCCACCGGTGGCTCCGGCTTTTAGCTGATGTCCCGGGATGCCGCGACGGTTGGGACGGGCAGGCTTTCAAGCAGCGCTCGCAGCGTGGTCAACGTCGATTGATCGGCGACGCCGTCGACCTTTTCAGGCCGGAAGTGGCGCTGAAAAGCTGTGACCACTTCCATGGTCGGGTTATCGAATTTGCCGCTCGCCTTGATGCCGTAACCGTACCGCGCCAGCGATTGCTGTAGCGCGCGGACGTTCTCACCTTCGCTGCCGGTCTTCAGTACGTCGCCGGCCACGATTGGCGCCGGCCGGACCCAATGTCCGACGCCCGAATCGGCCAGCGAATGCCATGGAAATTTTTCGCCAGGATCCTTCTTGCGCGCAGGTGCGACGTCCGAATGGCCGACAATGCGATGAGCCAGGATATCCCTTCGATGAATGATGCCGCGACATAGCGCAATGACAGCGGCGATTTGTCGTAGCGGGAAAGCCGGATAGCCCCAGTCGTGGCCGCGGTTGACGATCTCGATACCGATCGAGCAGGAGTTGATGTCCTCTTCGCCCGCCCATGAGGAGACACCGGCGTGCCAGGCCCGCTTCGCTTCCTGAACGCATTGCACAACGCGACCGTCCTCGAGCACGACGTAGTGTGCGGACACCTCGGTTCCAGACGTGCATAGCCGCGCCAGCGCGCCTTCAACGTCGGGCATCCCGGTATAGTGCAGCACGATCATATCCGGCGGCCGCCCTTTGGCGCGGTCGCCAAAGTTTAAGGATGGCACCGTGTCGGAGACGAGGGATGAGTCAGGGACGAAGGTCGGCATTCCAACGATGGCCTTGGGGATCGGAAGAGGGCGTCGGCGTTTTAAGTCAAGACTGACGGACGCAAACATGCAACGATCCAAAACAGGCATTAGAAATCGCGGAAAACGGGAGCGCGTGCCCGACTTGTCAGCGAATCACTAGGATCATTATCCGGAGGCGTCATGCGGCATGCAATCGAATGCGTGACTCCTTTTCGCTTTTTCCTGTTAACGGCTTTGGCTTTTCCGTTAGCTGTGTGGGTGCTGCACCACCCAGGGCCACCACAGGGAAGGGATAGCTCGATTGCTGTGTAGGCTATCAACGCTTTCTTAACGCTAAACGCCGTTACTAAGTGGTGAAGAGCCGAACCGGCATCGGGACGGCCGAGGTCCCATTTGCGTTCGAAATCCCCATGGCAACCCTTCAAATTCCATGCGGAAGCCCGGGTTTGTCAGCTCATCTCCTTGTGGAGAAGCGATTGGGGGCCGGTCCGAGCGGTTTTACGGTGGTGAGCTGGCTCCAGGACCGGAAAAGGCGGAATTCCGGACGGTCGGAGTCGGATGGGCACACACGCGGCGAGAACGAGACATTTGCGGATGGAGGCCCGATCATGACGGCGCCGCCCATCCGTCATGTGCCTGTGCTCGGCCGCGAGGCTGTTGCCATGCTGGCGCCGCGCGCCGGCGGCATCTACATTGATGCAACGTTCGGCGCCGGAGGCTATTCACGCGCCATTCTAGCAACTGCGGATACCCGCGTGATCGGAATCGATCGCGATCGTACCGCCATTGCTGGCGGCTTCGGTCTGGTGGAGGAGTCCGGCGGCAGGCTGACGCTGGTCGAGGACCGCTTCTCCAATCTCGCCGCGGTCTGCGCGGCGCAGGGCACAGCCGCTGTCGATGGCATCGTCATGGACGTCGGCGTATCCTCGATGCAGCTCGACGAGGCCAATCGAGGCTTCTCCTTTCGTCTCGACGGTCCGCTCGACATGCGCATGAGTGGGCAAGGGCCAACTGCCGCCGACGTGGTGGCGCGCGCGTCCGAGACCGATCTCGCCAATATCATCTACATCTTCGGCGAGGAACGTCGCTCGCGCGCCGTCGCCCGCGCCATCGTCACGGCCCGGCGGCTCGCGCCAATCGCGACCACACGGGCGCTGGCCGATATCGTGTCGAAGGTGGTTCGCGCAAAGCCTCATGAGATTCATCCCGCGACGCGGACGTTCCAGGCTCTGCGGATTTTCGTCAACGAGGAGCTCGACGAACTGATCGCGGCGCTAGCCGCGGCAGAACGCGTACTAAAGCCGGGTGGCCGGCTTGCTGTGGTGTCCTTTCATTCCCTTGAGGACCGTATCGTCAAGAACTTCCTGGTCAGGCGCGGCAAGACGGGTGGCGGTTCGCGCCATCGGCCGGAAATCGAACGGGCGTCACTCAGCTTTGCCATTCTAACGAAACGTCCGCTGACGCCGGGTAAAGAAGAAATGCACGCCAATCCGCGCGCTCGCTCGGCCAGGCTGCGCGCTGCCGAACGCACCGATGCGGCGGCAATCGATGACGGCGCCGAGCGTCCGGCCTGGCCATCGCTTGCAAACGTGATGCGGGGAGGCTGATAGGTGCGGATCATCCATTTCCTCGTCGTCTGCGCGCTTATCTATGCGGCATCGTATGTCTATCGCATCAAGATGGATTCGACCGCCCGTACTGAGCGTGTGTCGCGGCTTCAGGCTCAGGTGCGCGAGCAGCGCGAGGCCATCGCGGTCCTGCGCGCGGAATGGGCAAAGCTCGATGCGCCACGGCGTCTGCAAATTTTGGCCGAACGACATCTGAAATTGAAGCCGATTGAAACCAGACAGTTCGATTCTCTGAAGAACCTGCCGGAGCGACCGCCGAGCCTGGTGCCGCCCGGCACTTCCGATCCGATCGGTGCCATGATCGAGATCATCGATCCCGACGCCGTCACCGGTTCTCTGCCGTTGCAGGAGGCCCCGCAGTGAGTGGTCAAAACAGGCTTCCGTCGGCGTCTTGGAGTCAGCGCGTGATCCGTAACCTGCTCTATGGGCAGAACGTCGATCGCGCCGCCAAGGCGCGGGTGCGCGTCGGCTTCGTCATCATCTTATTCGGGCTGATCTATGCGGTAATCGCAACGCGTCTCGTCATGTTTGCAACATTTCCGGACGACCGGGGAGGGCATCGTGCCGCCTCGCAGGACGCGATCGCCACAGCGCGACCCGATATCATCGATCGTAACGGCCAGGCTCTTGCCACCGACATCAAGGCGCCGAGCTTGTTTGGCGAACCGCGACGCATCATCGACAGGGACGAGGCGGTCGAGTTACTGACGGCGACGCTGCCAGATCTGGAGACCGCCGAGGTTCGACAGCGTCTTGGCACCCGTAAGGGTTTTGTCTGGTTGAAACGCGAAATCACCCCTGCCCAGCAAAAGGACATTCATGGTCTCGGAATTCCTGGGATTGGCTTCCTGCGCGAGAATAAACGCGTCTATCCAAGCGGGCGGGAGGTTGCGCACCTGATCGGGCTCGTCAACATCGATAACCAGGGCATTGCCGGGATGGAGAAGTGGCTCGACAGCAACGGGCTCGCGGACCTGCACCGCGCCGGCTTCGCCACCGACCGCCTGCAGCAGCCGGTGGAATTGTCGATCGACCTGCGTGTCGAGCACGCGTTGCGCGACGAGCTTATGAATGCCAAGGAGCACTATCAAGCCAAGGCCGCCTCGGGTATTGTCTCCAACGTGCGAACCGGTGAGATCGTCGCGATGGTCTCCTTGCCGGACTTCGATCCCAACAATCCGAAAGAGGCGCATGATCCCGATCGTATCAACCGTCTGACAACGGGCGTGTACGAAATGGGATCGACCTTCAAGGCGTTCACGCTGGCGATGGCGCTCGATTCCGGCAAGTACGATCTGAATTCGATGTGGGACGCGCGTGCGCCGTTGCATTTCGGCCGCTTCGCGATTCATGATGACCATCGGCTCGGCCGCTTCATCAATATGAAGGAAGTGTTCACCTACTCATCCAACATCGGCGCGGCGCGGATCGCACTGGCGCAAGGCGTCGAGGCGCACAAGGCGTTCCTGCGCAAGATGGGCCAGATGGATCGCCTGCGTACCGAGTTGCCGGAAAGCGCGTCACCGATTCTGCCGCGCAAGTGGGGCGAGTTGAACACCGTCACCATTGCTTTCGGGCACGGCATGGCGGTGGCTCCGTTGCAGGCGGTGATGGGGATCGATGCGCTGGTCAATGGCGGCTGGTTGATTCCGCCGACATTCCTCAAGCGCACCGAAGAGGAAGCAAGGGCGGTTGCCAAGCGCGTCATCAAGCAGGAAACTAGCGACAAGATGCGCTTCTTGCTGCGCCTGAACGCCGAGATCGGAACCGCAAGGAAGGCCGACGTCAAGGGCTACTATGTCGGCGGCAAGACCGGCACCGCCGAGAAGGTGATCAACGGTCGCTACGCCAAGAAGCGCGTGCTCAATGCCTTCACCGCGATCCTGCCCGCGGACAATCCTCAATACCAGCTTCTTGTGATGCTGGACGAGCCGCAGCCGCTCAAAGAAACCCATGGCTTCATCACCTCGGGATGGAACGCAGTTCCGACCGGGGGCAAGGTCATCGCGCGCATCGCTCCGATCCTGGGCGTGCAACCGCGGTTCGATTTGCCGCCGTCCGAGCGCCTCATTCTTGCGGCATCCCGTGCGACGCAATAGGACGACCGGGCCTTTCCGGCGTCCCGAATTGGAGGTTCGCCTCATTTTCAGCGCGCCACGCAGCAAACTTCGGACTTAAAAAGCACACCGGCAACTTGATATTCGCCGGTGGTACTTTGATGATTCTGACGTTTGCCGGAAACTCGCTGAAATGGGATGTTAGAGTTGAACCACCGGGCTGGGAGAACATGAAACTTCGTGAGCTTTTCGGTGACGACGCCACCATGGACGCGCCGACTGGCGAGCTTGCCGTCACGGGTCTCGCGGTGGATAGCCGCGCGGTGAAGCCCGGAGACCTTTTCTTCGCGCTTGCCGGTACGAAGACAGATGGCGCGCGGTTCATCGATGTCGCGATCGCGTCGGGCGCCGTTGCGGTGGTCGGTGACCACGCGCCCGCGTCCGGGCGCGTTCCGTTCATCGTAACGCCGAATCCGCGGCGCGCGCTGGCGCTGGCCGCCGCTAAATTTTACAAGCAGCAGCCCACGACCATTGCCGCCGTTACCGGGACCAGCGGCAAAACCTCGGTCGCGGCATTCACGCGGCAGATCTGGCAGCGGCTCGGCTATTCGTCGGCGAGCATCGGCACCATCGGCGTGGTCGCACCGTCGCGCACGGTCTACGGCTCTGTGACGACGCCCGATCCGATCGAGTTGCATCGGGAGCTGGATCAGCTCGTGAGCGAAGGCGTGACGCATCTTGCGCTGGAAGCGTCCTCGCATGGTCTTGATCAATATCGACTCGATGGCGTGCGGGTGCGTGCTGCAGGTTTCACCAACCTGTCGCGTGATCACATGGATTATCATCCGACCGTCGCGCACTATCTCGATACGAAGCTGCGGCTGTTCCGCGAGCTGGTCGAGCCGGACGGGGTCGCGGTGATTTCCGCGGATCATGACTGTTCGGTTATCGTGATCGAAGCGGCAAGCGCGCGCAACGTGCCGGTGATGCGTGTCGGCCGTCGCGGCGACGGTGCGCGCATCGGCATTCGTCTGGTCGCGGCCACTATCGAGGGCTTTGCGCAACGGGTGACTCTCGAACATGCCGGACGCGAACGTATCATACGTCTGCCTTTGGTCGGAGAGTTCCAGATCGAGAATGCGCTGGTGTCGGCCGGTCTCGTCATCGGAAGCGGTGGCGACGTGGATGGAGTATTTGCGGCGCTCGAACATCTCGAAGGCGCCAGGGGACGGCTTGAACTAGTCGGTGAGCGCAATGGCGCTCCGGTCTTTGTTGATTACGCCCACAAACCGGATGCGCTGGCAAAGGCGTTGCAGGCGTTGCGGCCCTATGCCAAGCGCAAGCTCGTGGTGGTGTTCGGAGCGGGCGGTGATCGCGATGCAGGCAAGCGTCCGCTGATGGGCGCAATCGCCGCCGATAACGCGGATGTGGTTATCGTGACCGACGATAATCCGCGCAGCGAAAATCCCGCCGCGATCCGCGCCGCGATCCTCGCCACCGCCACGGGTGCCCGCGAGATCGGCGATAGAGCCGAAGCGATCCGTGCTGCGATTGCGGGGCTGCAGCCGGGCGACGCCTTGCTGATTGCCGGCAAGGGGCACGAGACCGGGCAGATCGTGGGTGATCGCGTGCTGCCGTTCAGCGACCACGAGGCGGCTATCGCGGCACTGACATCGAGGCAGATATGAGCGTGCGCGCATTGTGGACTTTGGACGCGATGGTTACGGCGATGCGGGCCGAGAGACGCGGGGCTTTGCCGGCGGTGATTACCGGAATCTCCATCGACAGCCGAACTATCGCGCCGGGCGAGGCCTATTTCGCGATCAAGGGCGACGTGCACGACGGTCACGCTTTTGTCGATGCCGCCTTGAAGGCGGGTGCGGCGCTGGCGGTGGTTGAGGACGCGCAGCGCGATAAATTCGCCGCCGATGCGCCCCTGCTGATCGTCGAGGACGTGCTTGCCGCCTTGTGCAATCTGGCGCGGGCATCGCGCGCGCGACTTTCAGCGCAGGTGATCGCGGTGACGGGATCTGTCGGCAAGACTTCGACCAAGGAGGCGTTGCGGAGCGTCCTTGGCGCGCAGGGCAAGACACACGCCTCGGTGGCTTCGTTCAACAATCACTGGGGCGTACCGCTGACGCTGGCGCGCTGCCCGGCGGATGTGCGTTTCGCCATCTTCGAGATCGGGATGAATCACGCTGGCGAGATCGAGCCGCTGGTGAAGATGGTGCGGCCGCATGTTGCGGTCATCACCACGGTCGAGCCGGTGCATCTCGAGTTCTTCTCCGGCATAGAGGGGATCGCCGACGCCAAGGCGGAAATTTTCGAAGGCGTCGAGCCGCGCGGAGCCGTCGTGCTCAATCGGGACAACGCTCAGTTCGCGCGGCTGCAAAGACGTGCAAAGAAACTCGGCATCGCGAAGATCGTCTCGTTCGGCTCGGACGAGAAGGCCGACGCGCGCCTGCTCGACGTGGCGCTGCATCCGGCGTGCTCCGCCGTGCACGCCAAAATTCTCGGCCATGAGCTGACCTATAAGCTCGGCATGCCCGGCCGTCACATGGCGATGAATTCGCTGGCGGTGCTGGCGGCGACGTCACTGGCGGGCGCCGATCTTGCGCTTGCGGGGCTTGCGCTGTCGCAAGCGCAGCCGGCCGCGGGGCGCGGCGTGCGCCATGCGCTGACCGTGCTGGGCGGGGAGGCGACCCTGATTGACGAAAGCTATAACGCCAATCCTGCTTCGATGGCTGCGGCGCTGGGCGTACTTGGCGGGACCAGGGTCGGGACGCAGGGTCGCCGCATCGCCGTGCTGGGCGATATGCTGGAGCTCGGTCCCAAAAGTGCGGACCTGCATCGTGGCCTGACCGAGGCGATCAATGCCAATGCGGTCGACATGATTTTTTGCTGCGGCCCTCTGATGCGCAATCTGTGGGACGCGCTTTCCTCCGGCAAGCGGGGCGGTTATGCAGAGGACTCGGCCGCGCTCGAATCGCAGGTGGTGGCGGCGATCCGCGCCGGCGACGTCATCATGGTCAAGGGCTCGCTCGGATCGCGAATGAAATTGATTATAACGGCGCTTGAAAAGCGGTTTCCCGACAACGCCGCGCACGACGGAGTCGCGGTTTAGGGTTTCATAAAATGTTTTACTGGCTGATCGATCTTTCTAACACGGTTCCGGGGCTCGGCATTTTCAAGCCGCTGCTGAACGTCTTCCGCTACATCACCTTCCGCACCGGCGGCGCGATGGTGACAGGCGCGTTGTTCGTGTTTCTGTTCGGCCCCTGGATCATCGACAATCTTCGCCTGCGTCAGGGCAAGGGACAGCCGATCCGCACCGACGGGCCGCAGTCGCACCTCGTCAGCAAGAAGGGCACGCCGACCATGGGCGGCCTGATGATCCTGTCGGGACTTGTCGTGTCGACCGTGCTGTGGGCCAATCCCCTCAATCCGTATGTCTGGATCGTGCTCGCGGTGACGCTCGGTTTCGGCTTCATCGGCTTCTATGACGACTACCTGAAGGTGACGAAGCAGACCCACGCCGGATTCTCCGGGCGCACCCGCCTGCTGCTCGAACTGTTGATCGCGCTGGCCGCGTGCTATGCGCTGACGCGGCTCGGCCGCGAGCCGTTCTCGACGGCGCTGGTGATCCCGTTCTTCAAGGACGTGGCGCTGGACCTCGGCTGGTTCTTTCTCGCCTTTGGTGCCTTCATCATCGTCGGAGCCGGCAACGCGGTGAATCTCACCGACGGCCTCGACGGTCTCGCCATCGTGCCGGTCATGATCGCGGCGGCGAGTTTCGCCATGATCGCCTATCTCGCCGGCAATGCGGTCTTCGCCGACTATCTTCAGATCAACTACATCGCGGGGGCGGGCGAATTGGCAGTGCTGTGCGGGGCGGTGCTCGGGGCCGGCCTCGGCTTCCTTTGGTTCAACGCCCCGCCGGCTTCAATCTTCATGGGTGATACCGGTTCGCTGGCGCTGGGCGGCATGCTCGGCTCGATCGCAGTGGCGGTGAAGCATGAGATCGTGCTGGCCGTGATTGGCGGCCTGTTCGTGCTGGAAGCGGTGTCGGTGATCGTTCAGGTCACGTCGTTCAAGCTCACCGGCAAGCGCATTTTCAAAATGGCGCCGATCCACCATCACTTCGAACAACTCGGCTGGACCGAGCCGCAGATCGTGATCCGGTTCTGGATCATCTCGGTGATGTTGGCGCTTGCCGGCCTTTCGACGCTGAAGCTGCGGTGACTCGTCGTCATGGCCGGGCTTGTCCCGGCCATCCACGTCTTAAGCGAATCGTTCCAGTTCGGATTGTTTATTATGATTTTTCGAATCTTCCAGGCGCGAGGCCGGTGCTTGATGCTTCGGTCCGTGCTGCTTGGTCCAATCATCAAAGACGTGGATGGCCGGGACAAGCCCGGCCATGACGGCCACAACCTCGCCGGTTTATCCACATGATCCCCGTCACCTCCTTTGCCGGCAAGACGGTCGCGGCGTTTGGCCTCGGCGGCTCGGGTCTTGCAAGCTGCCACGCGCTGAAGGCCGGCGGCGCTGAAGTGATTGCGAGCGACGACAACGTCGACAATCTTGCGAAGGCGGCGCAGGCTGGTTTCATCACCGCGGATCTGCGAAACGTATTGTGGACGAATTTCGCCGCGCTGGTACTTGCGCCCGGCGTGCCGTTGACCCATCCGGCGCCGCACTGGAGCGTGCTTGCGGCGCGACAGGCGGGTGTCGAGGTGATCGGCGACATCGAACTGTTCTGCCGCGAGCGGAAGCGTCATGCCCCCGACGCGCCCTTCGTCGCCATCACCGGCACCAACGGCAAATCCACCACCACAGCGCTGGTCGCGCATCTGATGCGCGAGGCCGGACACGATGTGCAGATGGGCGGCAACATCGGCACCGCGATCCTGTCGCTGGAGCCTCCGCGCAGAGGACGCGTGCATGTGATCGAGATGTCGTCGTACCAGATCGACCTCGCCCCCTCGCTCGATCCGACCGTCGGCATTCTGCTCAATGTCAGTCCCGATCATCTCGATCGTCACGGCAGCATCGAACACTATGCGGAGGTGAAGGAGCGACTCATCGCCGGTGTGCAGCCGCAGGGCACAGCGGTCGTCGGTGTTGACGATCGCTGGTGTGGAGCAGTCGCCGACCGTCAGGAGCAGGCCGGCCGCAACGTCGTGCGGGTGTCGGTGAAGCGGCCGCTGGCGTACGGTATCAGCGTCGAACAGGATAGGATCGTTCTCGCGTCTGGTGGTGCGCGCAGCGAAATCGCTGACATTGGTGGAATCGGGTCGCTGCGCGGGAGGCACAACACGCAGAATGCAGCGTGCGCTTCGGCGGCGGCGCTGGCGCTCGGGGTTAGCCGGGAGATTCTGCAGCAGGATTTACGCAGTTTCCCCGGTCTCGCGCATCGCATGGAGCAGGTGGGGTACAAGGCTCACGTGCTGTTCGTCAACGACTCCAAGGGCACCAACGCCGACGCCACCGAGAAAGCGTTGTCGTCCTTCACCAATATCTTCTGGATCGCCGGGGGCAAACCGAAGAGCGGCGGCATCGCCTCGCTCGACGCGTTCTTTCCGCGCATCCGGAAAGCCTATCTGATCGGAGAAGCGGCACAGGAGTTCGCCGCGACGCTGGAAGGCAAGGCGGCTTACGAGATCAGCACGACGCTGGAGGCCGCAGTACCTGCTGCGGCGCGTGATGCCGAAGCCTCCGGCCTTGCGGACGCCGTGGTGCTGTTGTCGCCGGCCTGTGCTTCATTCGATCAGTTCCGCAATTTCGAAATTCGTGGTGATCGTTTCCGCGAGCTGGTTCGGGCGTTACCGGGCGTCACACCCGTCGTGTAGCTCGTCCACCGCAAATATGGCCTCTTGCCGGGACCTGATCCGGACATCCATCGAACTTCGTGAATTTGCAAAGAGGATGGGTTGCCCCTTTGCGCGAAGACGTGCTTTGCGCTTTTGGCGAGCGATGACGAAGATATAGCAACAGCCTTAACTCTCCGGTAACCACGATGAGGGACCAATGGGTTATCTCCGCCCGCAGGACCCGCCATGATTTCACGCGAACAACGCACACCGCTCTCGGAATGGTGGTGGACCGTGGATCGGTTGCTGCTGGCGGGTATGGTGCTTCTGATGCTCACCGGTGTGGTGCTGTCGCTGGCGGCGAGCCCGTCGGTGGCGACCCGGATCGGCCTTGATCCATTTCACTTCTTTCATCGTCATGTGCTGTTTCTGCTGCCGTCGATCGTCGTGATGGTCGGCGTGTCGTTTCTGTCTCCGCGTCAGATCCGCCGCTCGGCGCTGATCGTGTTCGCGCTTAGCGTGGTGTTGATCGTCGCCACGCTCGGATTCGGTCCGGAGGTCAAGGGCGCGAAACGCTGGATCACGATCCTCGGTGTCAACATCCAGGCTTCGGAATCCGCGAAGCCCGCTTTCGTCGTGCTGGCGGCCTGGCTGTTTTCGGAATCCGCGCGCAAGCCCGAGATGCCGGCGACTTCGATGGCGCTGACACTGCTGCTGGGACTCGTCACACTGCTGGTGATGGAGCCGGACTTCGGCCAGACCATGCTGATCCTGATGGTATGGGGCGCGCTGTTCTTCATCGCAGGCATGCGCATCGTCTGGGTATTCGGTCTCGCAGGCGCGGCGATCGCCGGCTTGTTCGCCGCCTACATGATGGTGCCGCACGTCGCGCTCCGCATCCGGCGCTTCATGGATCCGGCCTCCGGCGATACCTTCCAGGTCGACACAGCGATGGACGCTTTCGCCAACGGTGGATGGTTCGGGCTCGGCCCCGGCGAGGGTATCGCCAAGCGGAGTCTTCCGGACAGTCACACCGATTTCGTGTTCGCGGTCGGCGCCGAGGAATTCGGCATCATCATGTGCCTCGGACTGCTGGCGCTGTTCACCTTCATCGTCATGCGCACACTGTCGCGCGCTTATGTATCGGAGGATCTGTTCTCGCGTTTTGCCGCGTCCGGGCTCGCGATCATGTTCGGCGTGCAGGCCGCCATCAATATGGCGGTCAACCTGCATCTGATTCCGGCCAAAGGCATGACGCTGCCGTTCATTTCCTATGGCGGCTCGTCGATGATCTCGCTCGCCTACGGCGTCGGCTTGATGCTGGCGCTGACACGCGAACGGCCGCGCACGGAAATGGAATCAATAAACGCCACTGCCGCCGCGAGTTATGCGTGACCTGGTCCTGCTGAAGCAACTTCGTCATTGCTTCGCTACGCTCGCAATGACGTTCGGAACGCAAATCTCATGACCACCACGCCTCTCATCCTGCTCGCCGCTGGCGGAACCGGGGGACACCTGTTTCCCGCCGAGGCGCTAGGCGTCGAGCTGATGAAGCGCGGCTTGCGCGTGCGGCTGGTGACGGATGCGCGTGCGCTGCGTTATAGTGGGCTGTTCTCGAAAGACATGACCGACGTGGTCCCGAGCGAGACGGTGCGCGGCCGCTCGCCGCTGGCGCTGGCGCGCACCGGCCTGATGCTCGCGATCGGGACTGTCGTCGCGCTCAACCTGATGCGTCGCCTGAAACCGGCCGCCGTTATCGGATTTGGCGGCTATCCGACCTTGCCGCCGCTGATCGCGGCGCAACTCAAGGGCATTCCGACGCTGATCCATGATTCCAACGCGGTCATGGGCCGCGCTAACAGCTTTCTGTCCAAGCGCGTCAGCGCCATCGCCACCTCGTTGCCGGGCGTGCTCGACAAGGAGCCGTCGCTGATCGGCAAGACCACGACGACCGGAACGCCGATGCGGCCTGCGATTCTCGCTGCCGCCATGGTGCCGTTCGCCGCACCAGGCTCGAACGATCCTTTGCGCGTTCTTGTGGTTGGCGGTAGCCAGGGTGCGCGCGTCATGAGCGACATCGTGCCGGATACAATTGAGAGACTCGAACCGGCGCTACGGCAGCGATTGATATTGACCCAGCAGGTGCGCGACGAAGATGTGGCGCGGGTGCGCCTGGTCTATGACCGGCTGAAGATCGAAGCGGAGCTTGCGCCGTTCTTTGCCGACCTCCCGGCGCGGCTGGCGTCGAGTCATATCGTCGTATCACGCTCGGGGGCGGGTACGGTGGCTGAACTCGGTGCGATTGGGCGCCCCTCCATTCTTGTACCGCTGCCCGGCGCGATCGATCAGGACCAGTTCGCCAATGCCGGTGTGCTCGCTGATGCCGGGGGCGCGATTCGCATCGTGCAGTCCGACTTCACTCCAGACCGGCTCGCGGCGGAATTGTCCGCGCTCGCGGAGGAACCGTCGCGACTCGCGGCCATGGCGGCGGCGGCGCGCAAGGTAGGCCGCCTCGACGCAGCCGAACGGCTGGCGGATCTGGTGATGAAGGTGGCGCGACTTGATTCGCCGGCGTGACGGCTTGACATTTGCCACTATGGCCGGACTTGTTCCGGCCATCCGCGTTTTGCATGAATCGGTTCGAAAGCAAGACGTGGATACCCGTGATAAAGCCATGTGCCGGCGAGTGCCGGGTTAGCGGGCATCAGGACTTTTGCGAGAAGACGACCCATGAGATTGCCGCGCGAAATCGGCCCTATCCACTTCATCGGCATCGGCGGCATCGGCATGAGCGGCATCGCCGAGGTACTGTGCAACCTTAGCTACACGGTGCAGGGTTCGGACGCTTCCGAAGGCGCTAATGTGGTGCGTCTCCGTGAGAAAGGCGTCAAGGTCACGGTCGGCCATAAGGCCGAGAACGTAAACGGCGCTGACGTGCTGGTCGTTTCGACCGCGATCAAGCGCGACAATCCCGAGCTGATGGCGGCGCGCGCGCAGCGCATTCCGGTCGTGCGCCGCGCCGAGATGCTCGCGGAACTCATGCGGCTGAAAAGCTGCGTCGCCATCGCCGGCACTCACGGCAAGACGACGACGACATCAATGGTTGCGGCGCTGCTCGACGCAGGCGATTTCGATCCCACTGTCATCAACGGCGGGATCATCAACGCCTACGGCACCAACGCGCGGCTGGGGGCCGGCGAGTGGATGGTTGTGGAGGCCGACGAGAGCGACGGTACCTTTTTGAAACTGCCGACCGACGTTGCTGTCGTCACCAACGTCGATCCCGAGCATCTTGATCACTTCAAGACCTTCGATGCCGTCCAGGATGCATTCCGCTCGTTCGTGGAGAACGTGCCGTTCTACGGCTTTGCGGTGATGTGCATCGATCATCCGGTCGTGCAGAGCATGGTCGGCAAGATCGAGGACCGCCGCATCATTACCTACGGCGAAAATCCGCAAGCAGACGCGCGGCTGATCGATCTCGCACCGAACGGCGGCGGCTCGCATTTCAAGGTGGTGTTCCGCAATCGCAAGACCGATGCCGCCCACGAGATTTCCGATCTGGTGCTGCCGATGCCGGGCCGCCACAACGCGCTCAACGCCACAGCGGCAATCGCGGTGGCGCACGAACTCGGCATTCCCGACGCGACAATCCGCAGCGCTATCGCAGGGTTCGGCGGCGTCAAGCGTCGCTTTACCAAGACCGGCGAGTGGAACGGCGTCACCATCATCGACGACTACGGTCATCATCCGGTCGAGATCGCAGCGGTGCTGAAGGCGGCGCGCGAGTCCACCGGCGGCAGGGTCATCGCCGTGGTGCAGCCGCATCGCTATACGCGGTTACAAGCGCTGTTTGAGGAATTCTGCACCTGCTTTAACGACGCCGATACGGTTGTCGTCGCGGACGTCTATCCGGCGGGCGAGGCACCGATCGCGGGCATCGACCGCGATCACTTCGTGCTCGGCCTGCGTGCCCACGGCCACCGCGAGGTGGTACCGCTGCAGGAGTCCGCGGCGCTCGCGGGTGTTATTGCAGGCCTCGCGAAGCAGGATGACTATGTCGTGTGTCTCGGCGCCGGCAACATCACGCAATGGGCTTATGCGCTACCCGGTGAACTCAAGGCGCTGGGATGATGCAACAGGCGCGAAGTTTATGTTCGTCATGGCCGGGCTTGTCCCGGCCATCCACGTCTTTATTTGATGATCGTCGGATAGAGATCGTTCCATTCGGGATTCGCGGCGACAATTGTCCGGACCTTCCAGGCGCGCGCCCAGTGCTTGATGTTGCGTTCTCGCTGAATGGCGCTGGGGATATCGTCGAAGATTTCGAAATAAACAAGACGCTTCAGACCGTGCCGCTTCGTGAATCCAGCGACGAATCCGGAACGGTGTTCGAAGATGCGCCGCACGAGGTCATTCGTCACGCCGACGTAAAGAACGCCGTTCGGCCGGTTAGTCAGGAAATAAACATATCCGCCTGCCATGTGGGAATTCTGCAAGACGTGGATGGCCGGGACAAGCCCGGCCATGACGAACATGTAGATTTTCTTCTGAGTGGTTTCTGCGGGATACTAGTATCCAATAAAGAATTCTGCATCTCAACGCGTCATGGCCGGGCTTGTCCCGGCCATCCACGTCTTTTGAGTCATAGCGTCGGGCGGTGGTTTCAATGACCTTCCCCGACATCACGACAAAGCTGAAATCGCAAATGCCGGAGTTGCGCGGGCGGCTGCTGGCGAATGAGTCGCTGGCGCCGCTGACATGGTTTCGCGTCGGTGGCCCGGCGCAGGTGCTGTTTACGCCCGCGGACGAAAACGATCTCGCCTATTTCCTGCTCCATCTGCCGCAAGAGATCCCGGTCTATTGCATCGGCGTCGGCTCCAACGTTGTGGTGCGCGACCGCGGCCTGCCGGGCGTGGTGATCCGCCTGTCTCCGCGCGGATTCGGCGACGTTACGACCGATGGCGACATCGTGCGCGCCGGCGCGGCCGCGCTCGACAAGCGCGTCGCGGAAGCTGCGGCTGCAGCGAACATTAGCGGGCTTGAATTCTATTTCGGCATTCCCGGCACCATCGGCGGCGCGCTGCGCATGAACGCGGGCGCCAACGGCAGCGAGACCAAAGATGTTCTCTTCGAAGCTCGCGCAGTCAGCCGCCGTGGCGAAAAGATGGTCTTCGATAATTCCGGCATGGCGTTCGAATATCGCAGCAGCAGAGTCGACCCCTTCGTCATCTTCACCGGCGCGATATTTCGTGGCCGTCTCGCCGATCCGGAAACGATCCGTGCGCGCATGAACGGCGTGCAGGCTCACCGCGAGACGGTGCAGCCAATCCGCGAAAAGACCGGTGGTTCGACGTTCAAGAATCCGCCGGGCCAGAGTGCCTGGAAATTGATCGATGCCGCCGGGATGCGCGGCCATCGTGTCGGCGGCGCGCAGGTATCGGAAATGCACTGCAATTTTCTCATCAACACTGGAGAGGCCACGGCGCGTGACATCGAAACCTTGGGCGAATCCGTCCGCGAACGGGTAAAACAGCATTCCGGTATCGAACTGCAGTGGGAAATCAAGCGGATCGGGGTTGGAGCATGACCCCCGACAAAGGAAGCCTGGCTTTCGGATAAGATCATGCTCGATCATAAAGATAAGGCGAGCGGCTGATTCAACGCAGTTGATCAGACTCTCGAGAAGGTCGATGCGCATCACCATTTTGTTCGGCGGCAGCAACAAAGAGCGTCTCGTTTCGGTCGCGAGCGCGCAGGCGCTGCATCACGCTTTGCCGGAGGCCGATCTTTGGTTCTGGAACCATCGCGACGAAGTCATCGACGTGCGACCCGACGCGCTGAGAAATCATGCGCGGCCGTTCGAGGACGAGTTCGTCCCTGCCGACGCAGGCACGCCGCTTGAACGGGCGCTGGATAGGGCGAAGGCCGAGGGCCGCCTTCTGGTGCTCGGCCTTCACGGAGGTCGCGCCGAAAATGGCGAACTGCAGGCGATGTGCGAACTCCGCCGCATTCCGTTTACGGGGTCAGGCTCGGCCGCCTCTCATCTTGCGTTCGACAAGGTTGCGGCCAAGCGGTTCGTGGCCCTGGCCGGTGTTAATACGCCGGCGCATGTCTTGCTTGAGAACATCGACCGTGCGTTCGTCGAACACGGCCGGCTGGTTGCTAAACCCGCATGTGACGGATCGAGCTATGGCCTGATCTTCATCAATGCGCCGCAGGACCTCGTCACCGTTCGCGACGCAGCGAAGACAGAAGACTATGTGATCGAACCGTTCGTGTCCGGCATTGAGGCGACTTGCGGCGTGCTGGAGCATTCCGACGGTTCGGTCGTCGCGCTTCCACCGGTCGAGATCGTGCCGGCCGAGGGCGCGTTCGACTATGCCGCGAAATATCTGGCGAAGACGACGCAAGAGATCTGTCCGGGGCGTTTTTCGCCGGAGATAGCCACGCAGATTATGGATCATTCGCTGCGGGCGCATCTGGCGTTGTCCTGTCGCGGCTATTCCCGCACCGACTTCATCGTGACAGACAAGGGGCCGGTCTATCTTGAGACCAATACCCTGCCGGGCATGACCGCGGCGTCGCTTTATCCGAAGGCGCTTCATGCACACGGGGTCGGGTTTGCGGATTTCCTCAGGGATCAAATCGTGCTTGCCGAAAAGACAGTACGTCCGATTTGAGGAGCCTGACGCAGCGCGCTGAGGGAACCGCGAAGGGTGCACGGCAATCCGACGGGCTGATCCCGAAAAGCCGCAAGGCATTCTTTTATCGCGTCAAAATGCGGCCTGTCCGCACCGCATTTACCTTTTGTTTACCAGGACGTCCCAAGGTTAACACTGGCGGCGCATGTGGCGTTTTGGCTGCCGGGGCGCGAGCTGGCGGAATTTTCCGCTTCCGACCGCATCGAGGGAATAGCGGACCTGCCGGAGGTCGGCACCCCGCCCGGTATCGCTAAAACGTTGGGCGCGCTCCCAAATTCGTGTTTCTGCGTTCAGCACCGCGGTTCAAGCGGGGCGGGGCGAAACGGTGACGAGCTCGCGCAATGAATGGTGGAGGACACCTCGATCGGTCGTTGAGATTGCCGAGGTTCAAGTCTGGCCTCTTGAAGGAGGTCGGCCTGCTCGGGTTGGCCGCCAGCGGTGCCGCCATCTTGCTGCGCGAACAGATCGACAAGCTGAAGCGCGCACGGGCGGAACGTCTGGATGCGCGTGCCAGGAATCCCAACCGCGCGATTGCCTTTATCGAGCGCCACGTTCCGCGCCGGCTTGGCGCGGTCATGACCGTTGTCGTCGTCGGTGGCAGCGCTGCGTTCGGCGTGGTCGCGGGCGGCCATGTCGATGAAGCGATCGCGGCCTTGGACGACACGCGCAATGCACTCGCCAACGCTGCGGGCTTCGGGATCACATCCGTTACCGTTAATGGCCGCACGCAATTGACGCAGGATGAGGTGTTGGCCGCAGGCGGCGTCAACGGCCGTTCATCCCTCCTGTTCCTCGATGCCGCCAGCGTGCGTGACAGCCTAAAGGCTAATCCGTGGATCGCGGATGCGACCGTATTGAAGCTTTATCCGGGCGCGCTTCAGATCGACATCACCGAGCGTCTTCCCTTTGCGCTTTGGCAGGAGAACGGCAAGCTCGCGGTGATCGCCGCCGACGGAATGGTGCTTACGCCATACGTCGCGCAGCGCTTCGCGTCGTTGCCACTCGTGGTCGGCAAGGGGGCGGAAACCCGCGCCAAGGATTTTCTTGCGCTGGTTGCGAACTATCCGGTTGTGAATAGCCAACTCAAGGCCGCGATCTTCGTCGGCGAGCGGCGCTGGAATCTGCGTCTCAAGGACGGACTCGACATCCGGCTTCCGGAGAATGACGTCGGTCTCGCGCTCGCTTCGCTCGTAAAATATGACAGAGAAAACAAGTTGCTGTCGCGCGACATCACCGCAATCGACCTGCGGCTGCCCGATCGCCTGACCGTGCGGCTTTCGGAAGAGGCCGCGAAGGCGCGCGAAGAACAGACCAAGAAGTCCAGCAAAAAGGCCGGCAGCGCATGACGGTCCTCGATCGCGACCAGGCCCCGAAAACCCGGCCGATGCAGCGTAATCGCAGCGCGCTGGTGGCGTCGCTGGACATCGGCACCAGCAAGATCGCCTGCATGATCGCAAGGCTGCGGCCGAGCGCACCGAACGATGCGTTGCGCGGACGAACCCACGCAGTGGAGCTGATCGGCTACAGCCAGATTCAGTCGCGCGGCATGAAGGCCGGCGCGGTGACCGATCTCGCCCAATGCGAGCAGGCGGTTCGCCAAGCCGTTTCACTGGCCGAGCAAATGGCAAAGGTCCGGGTCGAATCCGTGTTGCTGTCGGTCTCGGCCGGACGGCTGCAAGGACAGTTGATTGAAGCGGCCTCCCACATTCAGGGTGGCGCGGTTACGCCGTCCGATGTCAGCCGGGTGACTTCGACCGGAATGCATCACGCCACGGCCCCGGGACGCACTGTGCTTCATGCGCTGCCGGTCGGCTATTCGCTCGACGGCGTAAAGGGTATCCGCGATCCTCGCGGCATGGTGGCACGCCGATTTGGCGTCGATATGAACGTCGTGACCTCGGAGGCGACCGTCGCGAAAAACCTGATGCTGGCGGTGGAGCGCTGCCATCTTACCGTCGAAGCCATGGCTGCCAGCCCTTATGTTGCTGGCTTGTCGGTATTGACCGACGACGAGGTCGATCTCGGCGCCGCGGTCGTGGAGATGGGCGCGGGAACCACCACGATCGCGATCTATTCGGCTGGGCGCTTTATTCATGCCAGCGGTTTTGCCATCGGCGGACATCACGTCACGATGGATCTCGCGCGCGGATTGGGTGCGTGCATTGCGGATGCCGAGCGAATCAAGACGTTATATGGCACGGTGCTAACGGGCGGCTCGGATGTCCGCGAACTGATGACGGTTCCGGCAGCCGGAGACAGTGACAGTGATGCGCCGCAGGTCGTGTCGCGTGCGACCATCGCCAACATCGTTCGTCAGCGTGTTGAGGAGATTTTTGAGATGGTCAGGGACCGGCTCGCGGATTCCCCATTTGCCGCCGAGCCGCGTGCGCGGGTTGTGTTGAGCGGCGGTGCGTCTCAGCTTACTGGCATTCCCGAACTCGCCCGACGCGTCCTCGGTCGCCCGGTTCGCATCGGCCGTCCGCTCGGCTTCGGCCGCCTGCCCAATGAGGCCAAAGGCGCTTCGTTCGCCGTTCCGACCGGGCTGCTGGTGTATCCGCAATACGCGCATCTGGAACATGTTGAACCGCGGCGCACGCGGCAGGTCCGGACAGGGACAGACGGCTATTTCGGAAAGGTCGGACGATGGCTCCGGGAGGGCTTCTGATGAATTTTCCGCCAATTTGCAGATTTCCATCAATTCCCGCGGTCGACGACCGCCGGCATAGCGACACCGCGCGTGTAATCGAGAGGCAACCATGACCATCAATCTCAACGTTCCCGACATTCACGAGCTGAAGCCGCGGATCACTGTATTCGGCGTCGGCGGCGCTGGCGGCAACGCGGTCAACAACATGATCACGGCCGGACTGGTCGGGGTCGATTTCGTGGTTGCCAACACCGATGCGCAGGCGCTGACCATGTCCAAGGCGCAGCGCATTATCCAGATGGGCACGCAGGTCACCCAGGGTCTCGGCGCGGGTTCGCAGCCCGATGTCGGCGCTGCTGCGGCGCAGGAAGTCATCGACGAAATTCGCGATCACCTCTCAGGGGCGAACATGGTGTTCGTCACCGCCGGAATGGGCGGCGGCACGGGGACCGGTGCTGCGCCGGTTATCGCCAAGGCCGCGCGCGAAATGGGGATCCTGACCGTCGGCGTCGTCACCAAGCCGTTCCACTTCGAGGGCCAGCGCCGGATGCGCACTGCCGACTCGGGGATCGGCGAACTCCACAAGGTGGTCGATACGCTGCTGATCATTCCCAATCAAAACCTGTTCCGCGTGGCTAATGAGAAGACTACCTTCGCCGACGCCTTCGCGATGGCCGATCAGGTGCTTTACTCGGGCGTGGCCTGCATCACGGACCTGATGGTGAAGGAAGGTCTGATCAATCTCGACTTCGCCGACGTCCGCGCCGTGATGCGCGAGATGGGCAAGGCGATGATGGGCACCGGGGAGGCTTCCGGCGAGAAGCGCGCGCTCACTGCCGCCGAAGCGGCGATCGCCAATCCGCTGATCGACGACAGTTCGATGAAGGGCGCCAAAGGGCTCCTGATTTCGATCACCGGCGGCAAAGATCTCACCCTGTTCGAGGTCGACGAAGCCGCCACGCGGATTCGTGAGGAGGTCGATCAGGACGCCAACATCATCGTCGGCGCCACCTTCGATGAGAGTCTCGACGGCATCATCAGGGTATCCGTGGTCGCGACCGGCATCGACCAGGGCACGATCGCGCGCGCTGCGGCCACTCCCGCCGCGAAGACGGTATCCGCTGCGCCCGACCCCCGCGCGGCCGAACTGACTGCAAAGCTCCGTGAGGACAACAAGCGTGCTTCCGCTAATCTCGCCCAGAAGCCCATCGAGCCCCGGCCTGCTGCGCAGCCGGTGCAGCCAGCTCAGGCCCCGACCGCTCAACCCGCCGCTAATGTAGAGCGTGCAGCGTTGGAGGCGATTGCCGCGGCGGTTGCCGAGCCAACGCCGCCACCGCCTGCTCCGGCTCCCGTGCAGCCGGCCTCGTACGGCGACGTTACTGTTCGGCCGATTGCGCAGAAGCCGACGCTGTTCCCAGATCACGATCCTGCGCCGCGCGAGCAGCACGAGCCGCCGCCGCCGGAAAACTTCATCCCGCAGCCGGCCGAACGTGCCCCGGTCCGCGTTCCTCGGATGCCGAGGATGGAAGAACTACCGATGCCGGCTCAGAATGAAATCCGACAGGCCCGGGGCGAGGTCGACGGAGAGCATCCGCAGAAGAATCGGCTGTCACTTCTGCAACGTCTGGCCAATGTTGGCCTCGGCCGGCGCGATCAGGACGCCGAGCCTCCTCTCGCGGGTCGCGAGGCCGGGCCAGCCATGGCTCAGATGCCGCCATTGCCGGAGCGCCGGCCGCAGCGCAGCGTTGCCGAGCAGATGGGTAACGAGCCGGTATCAGAGTACGCGCGCCGTCCGTCGCCTCAAGGACTGGATTTTCACGGCCGTCCGGTTCCCGTTACGCCCGCCCCGCAAGGCGATGATCACCTGGATATCCCCGCTTTTCTTCGCCGCCAGGCCCATTGAAGTCTGTAACAATTGAAAATTGGAAGGGCTCCGACCTTTTAGGGTCGGGGCCCTTTCTCTCTTGATACGGTATCTAGCATTTCCACGTATTTTACTGAAATTAATAGAAAATTAGGGTCTTCGGATTTTCGTAGAAGGTCACGCTCCGACGGAAAATTTGGTTAAGGGGCGGCGTGATTGCGGCGGAGATGGGGTAACAATCGGTAAAGAAGCGTGAGTTGGCGTGCTTTGTGGCAACCGGTATGTTCTAGGCGTGACTTTGGGGATCACGAATCGATTCGTCGCCTTTGCAGGCGGAGACATCGGCTTTCGGGATTAGTCACTTGGGCAAGACTTTATGAGATTCAACCGCCAGACGACGCTTCGTTCGCGAGCCACCGTGACGGGTGTCGGCGTTCATTCCGGATTACCAGTCAATTTGACCCTTGGGCCTGCCTCGATCGATGCGGGTTTTATTTTTGTCCGTATCGGTCCCGATGGAACCGAACGTCGGGTACGAGCTGCGGTAAAGTCCGTCACCGCGACCCAGTTTGCCACTGTCCTGGGCGACCAGCAAGGCTCGCTTGTATCCACCGCCGAACACGTTCTTGCTGCGTTGCGAGGCCTTGGGGTCGACAATGCAACCATTGAACTCGACGGGCCTGAAGTACCGATTATGGATGGCAGTTCGGCGGCGTTCGTCGCCGCGATCGATCAGGCTGGTATTGTCGAGCAGTCGGCAGCGCGCCGCTTCATCCAGGTTCTGAAAACGGTCCGGGTGAAGAAGGGCGAGGCGTTCGGCGAACTGCGACCGCACAGGCGCGGTTTTCGCATCGACATCGAGATCGATTTCGCCAATCCGGTGATCGGTCATCAGGACTATTCCATCGATCTCAATCCCGAAAGTTTTCGTCGCGAAATTAGCCGGGCTCGAACCTTCGGTTGCATGAACGATGTCGAAAGACTCCGGAGCGCGGGTTTTGCGTTGGGCGCGTCATTTGAAAACTCCATGGTGTTCGATGATGAGCGCCTGTTGAATACCGGCGGTCTGCGCTACGCGGACGAGTGTGTGCGACACAAGGCTCTCGATGCGATCGGCGATCTGGCTCTCGCAGGGTTTCCGCTGATCGGCGGCTATCGTTCGGTGCGTGGCGGGCACAAGCTCAACCACGCGGTGCTCACGGCTCTTATGGCCGATCGGACTGCCTGGCGGGTGGTTGAGGATCAGCCGGCCCCGCGTCCGCGCAGTCAGGGCGAAGTGGTCGGCGGAATGGTGGGCGGTATGGTTGCGGCCTATGGTCCCAACGTGTCCTGAGTTCTGCCCGGCCTCGCACGCTTTCATCCATTCTGCTCCATACGCGCGCCCTGATCCTGGCACGGCTCCGCAGTCTCACGCGAAATGCTTGGGCGATAGTATGGACAGGCGAGATCCGAATGAATCGGACCAAAGCCTTACTTTCGATCGAACATGATCTTATCCGAAAAGTGATTTCCGCTCGGCACCGCGCCCGGTGTTCCCGCCTTAATCCCGGCGAAATACCTGCTTACCCCGTTGGTGGACGGATTCTTTTCGGCTAAACGGGTCGCGGTAAAAGCAGCGCATCCTGTTTGCCTCGTGCTTGGATCGCCGTATCACGGACGTCGGATTTTCATCAATGTTGGCTAAGCGTATGGCGCTCGGACTGAGCGAGTTCATGGATCGCGCCGCTCTTGATCGGCTTGGCGGGAAACTCCGGCTCGCCGCCAGTCTTGCACTTGTTGCCGTTACCGTGGCCGGCTGCGGGACCGGACCGCTCTTGGACAAGCTCACGGCAAAGGACGAACAGACCTTCAGCGATGATCCGGCGGACAAGCTCTACAATGAGGGCTTGTTCCTGATGAACAAGGAGCGTGACCTCAAGGCGGCCACGAAGAAATTCGACGAGGTCGACCGTGAACACCCCTATTCGGAATGGGCGCGGAAGTCGTTGTTGATGTCGGCCTATGCATCTTATCAGGCGGGCGATTACGATACGTGCATCGGCTCCGCATCGCGCTACGTGACGCTCCATCCGGGCACCCCGGACGCCGCCTATGCGCAATATTTGATCGCCGTCTCGAACTACGACCAGATCCCCGATGTCTCGCGCGACCAGGCTCGCACCGAAAAAGCCATGCACTCCATGGAAGAGGTGATCCGTAAATATCCGACGTCCGAATATGCCGGCGAAGCCAAGAAGAAACTTCAGGCCGCGCGCGATCAACTCGCCGGCAAGGAAATGGCGATCGGCCGCTATTATATGGAGCGACGTGATTATACGGGCGCCATCAACCGCTATAAGGCCGTGGTGACGCGCTACCAGACCACGCGGCATGTCGAGGAAGCGCTGGCGCGGCTGACCGAAGCCTACATGGCGATTGGAATCGTTGCCGAGGCGCAGACCGCCGCGGCTGTGCTCGGCCACAACTTTCCGGACAGTCGCTGGTACAAGGACGCCTACAATCTCGTGACGTCAGGGGGAAGCCAGCCCAGCGAGAATAAGGGCTCGTGGATCAGCAAGGCGTTCAGGAAAGTGGGGCTTGGCTAGACATTCCCACGCCGTTTCAGCGAATGCTGTTGCGAATGCGGAATCGAAGGGCGCCCCTTGGGCTGCCAATGCTGTGGTCAATCCGCGGCTCTGGTTTCGCGATCCGAACTTCGCTAGTCTCCGTGCCACGCTTCTCTGCACCTCTCAACGACTTTCGGCAGGAACCGGCCTCCTATGCTTGCGCGCCTTTCGATCCGCGACATCGTCCTGATCGAGCGGCTCGACATCGAGTTCGCCTCCGGTCTTGCGGTGCTGACCGGCGAGACCGGCGCGGGAAAATCCATTCTGCTTGATGCCTTTGCGCTGGCGCTCGGCGGTCGCGGCGATGCCGGGCTGGTCCGTCACGGCGCGGAGCAGGGGCAGGTCACGGCCACCTTCGATGTTCCCAAGAACCATCCGGCCTGCGTCATCCTGACCACCAATGGCATCGACGGCTCTATTTCTGAAGATTCGGGCGAGATGATTCTTCGACGGGTTCAACTCGCCGACGGTCGCACCCGAGCCTTCATCAATGATCAAGCGATCAGCGTGCAGACCTTGAAGGCGGTAGGCGCGACGCTGGTGGAAATTCATGGCCAGCATGACGAGCGGGCGCTGGTCGATGCATCGACCCACCGTCGGCTGCTCGATGCCTCTGCGGGGCTGGACACCGAAGTCGCCGCGCTGGAGGTGTTGTGGGAAGCTCGCCGCCGCGCCCGCGCGGCGCTTGACGATCATCGCGCCGGCGTGGAGCGCGCCGCGCGAGAGGCCGAGTTTCTGCGTCATGCCTCCGACGAGTTAACGCAACTCGCACCGCAGGACGGCGAGGAAACCGCGCTTGCCGAACGCCGTGCCACGATGATGGCGGGCGAAAAGATCGCGACCGACCTGCGCGAGGCGCAGGACGTCGTCAGCGGTCATGGCTCACCGGTGAGCGTGCTGGCGGCTGCGGTGCGGCGGCTGGAACGGCGAGCTGCGAATTCGCCGCAACTGGTCGAGCCGGCGGTCAGGGCCATCGATGCCGCCATCAACGCGCTGGAGGAGGCGGACCAGCATCTCGCGGCGGCGCTCATTGCCGCCGATTTCGATCCGGCCGAGCTGGAGCGCATCGAGGAACGGCTGTTCGCGCTGCGCGCGGCGTCGCGCAAATATGCGACGCCGGTCGACGGCCTGGCTGCGCTTGCCAAGAAATACGCTGCGGAGGTCGCGCTGATCGACGCCGGCGCGGATCGATTGACCGTTCTGGAAAAAGAGGCGGCCGCCGCCGACAAACGTTATTCAGCGGCAGCGGCGAAACTTTCGGCCGCGCGCACGAAGGCTGCTGACAAACTCGACAAGACAGTCAACGTCGAGCTTGCGCCGCTGAAACTCGAACGCGCCAGATTTTCCACGCAGATCGAGTCCGACCCGTCGGCACCGGGACCGCAAGGCTTCGACCGCGTCGAGTTCTGGGTGCAGACCAATCCCGGCACGCGACCGGGGCCGCTGATGAAGGTCGCCTCGGGAGGCGAGCTGTCGCGCTTCCTGCTGGCGCTCAAGGTGGTGCTCTCCGACAAGGGCTCGGCACCAACGCTGGTGTTCGACGAGATCGACACCGGGGTCGGCGGTGCGGTGGCCGACGCAATCGGCGCGCGTCTGGCGCGGCTCGCTGGCAAGGTGCAGGTGATGGCGGTGACGCACGCGCCGCAGGTCGCGGTGCGGGCCGATCAGCATCTGCTCATTTCAAAGGATGCGCTGGATCGCGGCAAGCGCGTCGCCACGCGTGTTGCGACGCTGGCTGAGGATCACCGCCGCGAGGAGATCGCGCGGATGCTCGCCGGTGCGGAGATCACCGCGGAGGCTCGCGCCGCCGCGGACCGGCTGCTGAAAGCGGCGGGGTAAGTCGCTGTGGCGGCGAAGCCCAAAACGCCTCCGCCCGTCGATCTCCTCACCAGGTCGCAGGCTCGGGTTGAGCACAAGCGGCTTTCGCTTGAGATCGAGACGCATAACGAACGTTATTACCAAAAAGACGCGCCGACGATTTCAGACTCCGCCTACGATGCGCTGCGGCAGCGGCTCGAAGCGATCGAGGCCCGCTTTCCGGACTTCGTCACTGCAAGGTCGCCCACGCAGACCGTCGGAGCCGCCCCCGCGCGCGGCTTCGCGAAAGTGCAGCACGCGGTGCCGATGCTGTCGCTCGGCAATGCCTTTAGCGACGAGGAGGTCGCCGAATTCGTCGAACGCATCCGGCGTTTTCTGAAGCTTGCCCCGGACGAATTCCCCGCCATTGTCGCCGAGCCGAAGATCGATGGCCTGTCGCTATCATTGCGCTACGAGCGCGGCGAACTGGTGCGCACGGCGACGCGCGGCGACGGCTTCACCGGCGAGGATGTCACCGCCAATGTCCGTACTATCAAGGACGTGCCGCAGACGCTCACAGGCCGCAACATTCCCGCCGCCTGCGAGTTGCGCGGCGAGGTCTACATGCTGAAGCAGGATTTTCTTGCGCTGAATAAAAAGCAGCAAGAAGCTGGCGATACCGTGTTCGCCAATCCTCGCAATTCGGCCGCCGGTTCGTTGCGGCAGAAGGATGTCGCGGTCACCGCGTCGCGACCGCTGAAATTCTTCGCCTATGCATGGGGGGAAATGACGGATCGGCCCGCCGACACCCAACACGGCATGCTGGAGTGGCTCAGGGGCATCGGATTCGTCGTCAATCCGCTGATCGAGTTGTGTCATAGCGTCGAGGAGGTGCTGGCGTTTTATCGCCGCATCGGCGAGCAGCGCGTCACGCTCGGCTACGACATCGATGGCGTGGTCTATAAGGTCAACCGGCTCGACTGGCAGGAACGGCTCGGCTTCGTATCGCGAAGCCCACGTTGGGCGATCGCGCACAAGTTCGCTGCCGAGCAGGCGATCACGATCCTCAAGGGCATCGACATTCAGGTCGGCCGCACCGGTGCATTGACGCCGGTGGCGCGGCTTGAGCCCGTCACCGTTGGCGGCGTTGTGGTGCAAAACGCGACGCTGCACAACGAAGACTACATTAGAGGCATTGGAAATGACGGCCAGCCGATCCGCGATGGTGTTGATCTTCGCGTCGGCGACACCGTGGTGGTGCAGCGCGCTGGTGACGTGATTCCGCAGGTGGTCAGTGTTGTCATCGACAAGCGGCCAACGAGCGCCAAGCGGTATGCGTTTCCGCACAAGTGTCCGATCTGCGGCAGTCACGCCGTGCGCGAGGAGGGCGAGGCGGTGCGCCGCTGCACCGGAGCACTGATCTGCCCGGCGCAGGCGGTGGAGCGGCTCAAGCATTTCGTCTCGCGTCTTGCCTTCGACATCGACGGTCTCGGCGAAAAGCAGATTCAGGAATTCTATGACGATGGCCTCATCATGCATCCGGTCGATATCTTCACGTTGCAGAAGCGCGACGCGCGCGCGACAAAGAAGCTGCGTGATCGCGAAGGTTATGGTGAGGTCTCGGTGCGCAACCTGTTCGCTGCGATCTCCGCTCGCCGCAAGATCGAACTGAACCGGTTGATCTTCGCGCTCGGCATCCGCCATGTCGGCGAGGGCAACGCCAAGCTGCTGGCGCGGCATTACGGTAGCATCGAGAATTTTCGCAGCACCATGGCGGAGGCCGCTGCGGCGCAGACAGAAGCGGGCAATGATTCCGAAGCCTATGCCGACCTCAACAACATCGGAGGCATCGGCGATATCGTCGCCGACGCAGTGGTCGAGTTCTTCGCTGAGACGCGCAACGTCAAGGCGCTGAACGATCTGCTCGCTGAGATCGAAGTGCTGCCGGTCGCGCAGGCCCGCAGCGACTCGGCCGTGGCCGGCAAGACCGTTGTGTTCACGGGTTCGCTGGAAAAATTCACGCGCGACGAGGCTAAGGCATCGGCTGAGCGGATGGGCGCGAAAACGTCCAGCTCGGTGTCGAAAAAGACCGATCTTGTCGTCGCTGGTCCCGGAGCTGGCTCAAAACTCAAGGACGCCGAGAAGTTCGGCGTGAAGGTGATTTCGGAAGACGAGTGGCTGCAACTGATCGAGGGGTAAGCGGTTTCCTGAGTGGTGCGTCGAGGACGTGATGGCGCTCAAGCTGCTGGCTGGCCGATCGTCACTGTCAGCGTACCGACGCCGTCGCAGCCGCATTCGACGTGGTCGCCCGGCTGAAGGGGGGAGACGCCGGCTGGCGTGCCGGTCATGATGATGTCGCCGGCGTCAAGCGCGACCTGTTGCGAGAGCTGCGCGATGATCTCCGGCACATTCCAGATCATCTGCGCGAGATCGCCGGATTGGGTTTCCTTGCCATTGACCGTGAGCCAGATGTGGCCCTTCGACGGATGCCCGATCCTGGCGGCGGGTTGCAGAGCGCTGCAGGGCGCAGCGTGATCGAACGATTTTGCGATCTCCCAGGGCTGCTTCTTTTCGCGCACAGCGTTTTGCAGGTCGCGCCGGGTGAGGTCGATGCCGACGGCGTAGCCGTAGACGTGATCGAGCGCGGTGTCGGCGGGAATGCGCAAGCCGCCGCTCTTCATCGCGACGATCAGTTCGACTTCGTGATGCAGATTCTGGGTGAGGGGCGGATAGGGGATAACCGCGCCGTTGGCGTCGATCATGTCGGCGTGTTTGGCGAAGAAGAACGGCGGCGCGCGCTCGTCGTGGCCCAATTCGCGGATATGGTCGAGATAGTTGCGCCCGACGCACCAGACGCGGCGGACCGGAAAAAATCTGTCGTCGCCTGCGACCGCGATGACGGGTTGGGGCGGCTGTGGAATCACGAACGACGATACGCTCATGCGAACTCTCCGCTCTGCCTGCGCTGGCGCGACGAGATCGTCATTGCGGACAATCGCAATGAGCTTACGCTGACGCGCTCAAGGGGGCCAGCGTCAGCGGCGCTGTCTCACGATGCTGCAGGCGGAAGAACGAAGCATAGCGTCCGCCGCTCCGCAGCAGGTCGTCGTGGCGCCCGCGCTCGACGATCTCGCCGTTCTCGACCACAAGAATGGCGTCGGCATGCATGATGGTATGCAGGCGGTGCGCGATCACGATCGTGGTCCGATTGCGGCACAGGTGCTCGATCGCTTCCTGCACCTGCTTTTCGGATTCCGAATCGAGTGCGGCGGTGGCCTCGTCCAGCAGGATGATCGGCGCGTCCTTGATGAGTGCGCGCGCCACGGCGATGCGTTGGCGTTGCCCGCCGGAGAGCTGGGTGCCGTGCTCGCCCACAGGGGTATTGTAGCCGAGCGGAAAGCTCATAATGAAGTCGTGAGCGCAGGCGGCTTTCGCCGCCGCGACGATCTCGTTCTCGCTGGCGCCGGGGCGGCCGAACGCGATGTTCTCGCGGATGGTGGCGCGGAACAGGTAAACGTCCTGGCCGACATAGGCAGTCTGCTGGCGTAGCGATGTGCGCGATACGCCGGAGATGACCTGCCCATCGATCAGGATGTCGCCGTCGGTGGCTTCATACAGGCGCAGCAGGAGCGCCAGCACGGTGGATTTTCCGCCACCCGATGGGCCGACCAGCGCCGTCATCTTGCCCGGCTCGGCGACAAAGCTCATGCGCTTGAGCACGGGCTCGTCGGCGCGATAGGCGAACGTGACATCCTGCAACTCGACGCGCGCGTCGGTCAATTGCAGAGCGGGCTTGTCACTGTCGTCCGGCTCGCTGGCGGGGCTGTCCACGATTTCAATCAGCTTGCGCGCGCCGATCAGGCTGCTGTTGAGTTCGATGTTGAGACGGGCCAGCCGCTTGGCTGGCTCATAGGCCAAGAGAAAGGCTGCGAGGAACGAAAAGAACTGGCCCGGCGTCGCGCCCATGGCGACAACGCGATAGCCGCCATACATCAGCGCGCCCGCGATGGCGAAACCGCCAAGCGTTTCCATCAGCGGGCTGGCGCGGTTCGAAACCCGCGCCATCTTGTTGTTGGTTTGCTCCACCGCGGCGATGCTGGCGTCGATCCGCTCGCGCATGGTCTGTTCGAGCGTGAACGCCTTGACGGTCCGAATACCTTGCAGCGACTCCTGCATCGTCTCCATGATGTCGGCGGTGCCATGGAACTGCATGTGCGCCAGTCCCTTGATGCGCTTGACCAGCTTGCGCAGCACGATCATCGCGGGCGGCGCCACCAGCGCGCCAAGCAGCGACATATACGGATCCTGCATCACCATCACGACGACGAGCGCGATCAACGACAAAAGATCGCGACCCACGGCGTTGATCAGCAGGTTGAGCACCTGGGTGACCGATGTCGCGCCGGCCGTGAGCCGCGCGAGAAACTCCGATGAATGTCGCTGCGAGAAATAGCCGATGCTCTCGCTCATCAGCTTCGCAAACAAGCGGCGCTGATTATTGGCGAGAATGGCGTTGCTGATCCGGGACAGGATTACGGAATGACCGTAGGTCGCCGCACCCTTGACCACGAAGATGACGAGCACCACAATCGACAGCATGAAAATGCCGTGGACGTTGCGGTCCACATAAGCCTGATTGATGACTTCGCCGAGCAGGTAGGCCGAGGTCGCCGTCGCCGCCGCGGAGACGGCCATCAGCGCAAATGCGGCGAGGTAGCGCCGCCAATAGGCCATGCCCTGTTCCGTGATCAGGCGGCGGATGAGGACGGCCGCGCCATAGGGATCGTCGGTAATTTTCTTCGGCGGTTCGGTCATCGCGTTCCGTTGACGCCGTGAATCGGCGGTTGCCCGCGCGTCAGGGATATTGCGAAAGCTCCGACTCAATGCCCGCAATAGCAGCCTTTTTCAAGCGAAAACCGGGTTTCGCCCGGTTTGTCAGGCTGATGCCGCGAGCGCCTCCGAGACTTGTCGGCCCGCCAGCTTTTCTTCCCACGCCAGCGCGTGCGCGGCGATGGTCGCGAGGTCGTCGTATTGCGGCGTCCAGTCGAGCGCCGCGCGAATCCGGCTCGTGTCGGCGATCATGGTCATGATATCGCCGGGGCGGCGGTCGGAATAGTGAACCGCGAAATTGCGGCCGCAGACCCGGCGGACCGCTTCGATCGTTTCCAGAACGGAATAGCCGCGTCCATATCCGCAATTCAGCGTGGTCGAGCATCCGCCGTTTTGCAGATAAGTCAGCGCGGCCCGATGCGCTTGCGCCAGATCGCTGACATGAATGAAGTCGCGAATGCAGCTTCCATCCGGCGTCGGATAGTCGGTGCCGAACACGTCGATCTTGGCGCGCTGCCCGGTCGCGGCTTCGACTGCGATTTTCAGCAGGTGCGTGGCGCCCGCGGTCGAGAGGCCGATACGCGCTTGTGGGTCTGCGCCCGCGACATTGAAGTAGCGCAGCACCACGTAGTTCATGCCATGTGCGGTCGCGACGTCGTGCAGCATGATCTCCGTCATCAGCTTCGACGATCCGTAAGGAGAGAGCGGCCGGGTCGGCGCCTCTTCCGGGACCGGCATCCGGTCGGGATTGCCGTAGACTGCGGCGGTCGACGAAAAGATGAAGCGGTTGACCCCGCATCTGACGGCGGCGTTCAGAAGGCTGCGAGTCGTCATCGTGTTGTTACGATAGTAGGCGAGCGGATCGCGCATCGACTCGGGCACCACCACGGAACCCGCAAAGTGAATGATGCTTTCGATGCCGTTCTGGGCGATGACGTTCTCGACAAGATTTTCGTCTCCGGCGTCGCCGATAAACAGCGGTACGCCCTCGGGGAGCGCCGACGAGAATCCGGTGGACAGGTTGTCGATCACGACGACGTTCTCGCCGGCCTCAGCCAGCGCGAGCACCATATGACTGCCGATGTAGCCGGCTCCACCGGTGACAAGCACGGTCATATCTGCTCCTTTGTACCAAAGTGTGCGGCGGGTCCCGCGGTCGCCGAAGTGTCCCACAAAAGAATGGAATTGCCGTATAGCATGACCGTGAACGACCAGATTTCGTCCGTCTGATCTCGGGATTCGACATTATGGTTGCCAAACTGTAACGGGAACCGGTCTTTCTTTGAGCCGCTGCGGCCGTCGATGACCGACATTCTCATCATCAAGACATCCTCGCTCGGCGACGTCGTGCATCAGATGCCGGCGATCGTCGATGCCGTGCATGCATGTCCGCAGTTGCGGGTGACGTGGCTGGTCGAGGAATCGTTCGCGCCGTTGGTGCGGCTGCACCCGTCGGTCGCCGACATCATTCCTGTCGCGACGCGACGCTGGCGTTCGCAACTTGGTGCTGGCGTCACATGGCGCGAGATCGCCAAGTTCCGGGCGAGGCTTCGCGAACGATCGTTCGACAAGGTGATCGATACTCAGGGCCTGATCCGCTCGGCGATCATGGCGCGCGTCGCGCGCGGCGAGCGCCACGGCTATGACGGTCGCAGCATCCGCGAACCGTTAGCCGCGCGATTCTACGACGTTAGGCACACGGTAGGGCGCGATCTCCACGCCGTGACGCGCAACCGGATCCTGACCGCTCTGTCGCTCGGATATCAGCCGCCCCACGACGTTGACTACGGTCTGCGCCCGTTCATGCGGACAGGTGGTCAGCCCTATGCAGTCTTGCTTCACGGTACCTCCCGGCTCTCGAAAACGTGGCGTGCGGAGGACTGGATCGAAACCGGCCGCTGGCTGAGTGCGAACGGATTGCAGACCGTGCTTCCGTGGGGCACCGAGGCCGAACGTCTGTTATCCGAGCGGCTGTCGGGAGACATCGCGGGCAGTCGTGTCCAGCCGCGCCAGAGCCTCGATCTGACCGCGCAGGTGATCGGCAATGCGGCGTTGGTGATCGGCGTCGATACCGGCCTTATGCATCTTGCCGCTGCGTATCGCGTTCCGCTCGTCGGCATCTATGTCAGCACCGATCCCGGCCTGACCGGGCCTGTCGGCAGTGGCCGCATGGCGGTTCTAGGCGGCAAGAACGGTCCGCCTTCCGCGGGGCAGGTGATCGATGCCGCGGAGCGATTGCTTACTTAGGCACGTGGCGTGATTGCACTGGATATCTCTGCAAGCACCCGCGCGACGAATGCGTCGAGGTCGCCGCCGCTAAACAGGAAGCCCGGAATTCCTGCACCGGCAGCGGCTTCGATATCGCTTTTGCGGTCGCCGATGGCAAAGCTGCCGTGCTGCCGCACCGGCCAATGCTGCATAAGGTCGAGGATCATGCCGGGCTTCGGTTTGCGCCAGGGATGATCTTCCAGATATCCGGCGACGCTGCCGTCGGGGTAGTGCGGGCAATACCTGAAGTCGTCGATCCGCGCGCCCTGAGACGCTAGATGGGACTGCATCCACAGGTGCAGATTACGAACATCATCCTCGCTGAAAAAGCCGCGCGCGACACCGGATTGATTGGTGAAGATGAAAACGAAATAGCCGGCCTCGTTTAGCCGCTGGATTGCCCTGGCGACGCCGGGCATCCAACGAATGCGATCGCGCGTACCCATATAGCTGTCGTCATGATTGATGACGCCATCACGGTCCAGGAAGGCGGCGGGTTTGCCGGCCTGAGCGATCTCCGCTCCGCTCACTTGCGGCCCGCTCCGTCCACCAGGGCGTGCTCCACGTTATCGCAGATCGCGTGAGCCGCGGTCATGTGGATCTGCTGGATCACCGGGGTGTCGTCGCTCGGCGCAACGAGAAGGCGGTCGCAGATCTCGTGCAGGCTTTGCCCTTTGAGGCCGGTAAAACCGACGGTGACAAGTCCGAGTCGTCGCGCGGCGGATAGGGAAGCGAGGATGTTTGGGGACCGTCCCGAGGTGGACAGCGCCAGCAGCACGTCGCCAGGTCGGCCCAGACTCTCGATCTGCCGGGCGAAAATCTGCTCGAAGCCGTAGTCGTTGGAGATAGCGGTGAGAGCGGACGTATCGGTCGTCAGGGCAATGGCGGCGTAGCCGGGCCGTTCTTTCCTGTAACGCCCGACGATTTCCGAGGCGATGTGTTGGGCGTCGGCGGCGCTTCCGCCGTTTCCGATCAGAAGCACTTTATTTCCGGAACGGAGCGCGTCGATGATCGTGACAGCAATGTCGCTTACGACTGCGAGCAGCGCCGTGTCATTGGCTGCGCGCTGGAGGGCCGTCAGCGATTGCTGAAAATGGGTTGCGATCGGGTTCTGGCTCAAGACGCACCTTTGTCACCGTGATGGCCAGAGCATTTTCGCTTCTGATTGAATCAGAAGCGAAGCTCTAGATTGTTATTTTAACGCGTTTTCTTCACGCAAACCGGTATCCACTTCGCTCGAAAACGCTATAGCAGTGGTAATGAGCGCGTCATACTCACGCAAGCATGGCGTGTCGCATCAACGTGCGTCGTGCGCGCCGGCCTCCGCAAGCACCCGTTCCGCGATCGCGATTACCTCTGCTGCGGGGATATCGCGCATGCAACGATGATCATTCCTGGTGCAGACCGGACGATGGCATGGTTGGCACGGGAGAGGCGTTTTCGCCTGAATCGTCGCGGCGAGCCCGTTCAAGGGCGCCCAGTGATAGGGGCTGGTCGGCCCGAAAATTCCCAGTGTCGGCGTTCCGATCGCAGCCGCGACGTGTAGCAGACCGGAGTCGTTCGATATTGCAATGGTGGCCCCCGCCATCGCCAGAATGCCATTTCGCAGGTCGTGACCCGTGAGATCCCGGACCCGCGGGCCCCCGGTTGCTGCGATTTCGGTCGCCATCGCTTTTTCATTGGGGCCGCCGATCACCCAAAGGTCGATTCCGCGCTCGGCCAGCATTCGGGCGGCCTCGGCGTAGGAGGTCCAGCGCTTACTGGAGCCGACCGCCCCGGGTGCCAGCGCCACCGCCGGTCCCGCGCCCAATCCCTGCGCCTGCCGCCAGCGGGTGACGTCTTCGGTGGATATCCGAAGCTGCGGCGCCGGCCATTCAGGTGGCCGGGCTGCCCCGGCCGGAAGCGCCAGGGACGCCTTCCTGTCGATCATGCGGGGCAGGGCTCTTTCACCCCACCGCCAGCGGTTAAGTAGTCCGAAACGCGCTTCGCCGACAAAACCCACCCGTTCCGGGATGCCGGCCAGCGCGGGCGCGATCGCCGATTTCCAGGTGCGCGGCATGACGAAGGCCGTTCCATACCCGCGCGCGCGCAATTGCCGGGCGAGACTCCACTGTTGCGTCGGTGCCAGCCGGCTGCGGGGCAGGTCCCAGACCACGCCAGCGCGCACTCCGGGCATATAATCGACCAGCGGCGCGCAGAGCGTTGTCACCAGCATATCCACCGGTCGATTCGGCCAGCGCTGTTTGAGCACCCGCACCACCGTGTGGCCGCGCACGAAGTCGCCGATCCACATGTAGGGAACGATCAGAATGGGTCGGGTATCGTCCGGGTCGGCCATTTCCGGCCCATATGGTGAATCTGTTTTCATATCTTAATCGATGCGCAATCCAGGATCGATGTTCGGTCCTCGGTATCCGCTCCGACCCGTGAGGTAAAGTTATCTCGCGCGCTGTTTTTCACGGCCGATCGTCACACGGCAGGCCCACCTAAGTTGCCTCGCGGGCTAGAGTGGGGCAAACCAGTGGGGTGAATTTGACATTCGCCACCCACTTTGCCGCAAACCCGGCAAGGGAATGTCAAATTCAAAACTCCACTGGAAAACCTTATGGTTGCTAGTGGGCTCTTGATTCTAACATTTGCAAAGAACGCCTGCCGCGCCGGGATGCAAATGTTAGAACGGACCACTAAGAGTCGCACATCCATGACGGGGACATCATGCTGCTGGTGACCGGGGGCGCCGGTTTTATCGGATCCAATCTCGTTGCCGCGTTGAACGACGCCGGGCGCAGCGATGTGGCGGTGTGCGATGTGCTGGGACATGACGGCAAATGGCGTAACCTCGCCAAGCGGCAGCTTGCGGATATCGTTCCACCCGAGGAATTGATGCGTTGGCTGGACGGCCGTCGCCTGGACGCCGTCTTTCACCTCGGCGCGATCTCCGAAACCACGGCGACCGATGGCGATCTCGTCATCGAGACCAACTTCCGGCTGTCGCTCCGATTGCTCGACTGGTGCACGTCGACCATGACGCCTTTCATCTATGCCTCTTCGGCGTCAACCTACGGCGATGGCGCGCAGGGCTTTCGCGATGATCAATCGTTGTCCGCGCTGCGAGCGCTCCGGCCGATGAATCTCTACGGCTGGAGCAAACACCTGTTCGACATGGCCGTTGTGGACCGCGCCGCCAAAGGTGGTGCTCTGCCGCCGCAATGGGCTGGTCTGAAGTTTTTCAACGTGTTCGGACCGAATGAATATCACAAAGGCTCCATGATGAGCGTGCTGGCGCGCCGCTTCGGCGATGTGAAAGGCTGCCGCCCGGTGCAGTTGTTCAAGTCGCACCGTGAAGGCGTCGCCGATGGCGATCAGCGCCGCGACTTCATTTACGTCGACGACGTCGTTCGTGTGATGATGTGGTTGTTTGCGACGCCTTCGGTCAACGGTCTTTTGAATGTGGGAACTGGCGAGGCGCGCAGCTTTCGCGATCTGATGACTGCGGCCTATGCCTCGCTTGGCACGAAGCCGAATATCGAATACGTCGATATGCCTGAACAGATTCGCGGGGCCTACCAGTATTTTACGCAAGCAGATATCGAGCGCTTGCAAAGCGCTGGTTACAACGGAGGCTTCACGCCTTTGGAGGAAGCCGTCGATGCCTATGTCAAAGGCTATCTGGATCGCGATGATCGCTTTCGCTGACGTGCTGGACCATGATCCCGAAAAGTGAAAACCGGTTTTCGGATAAGATCATGCTCGACCGAAGGATGGGCTTGGGTCTGGTTGATGCGATTGCATCAGACTCCAGCAACAGGTGAAGGGTTTTGATGATCGATTTTGACGACTTGTCGAATGGCTTTTCCGGCCAGACGGTCCTCTGTGTCGGCGATCTCATGCTCGACGAGTTCGTGTACGGCGAGATTTCGCGGATTTCGCCGGAGGCGCCCGCCCCGGTCATCGCGGTTCAGCGGAGCGAAACCAACGTCGGTGGGGCCGGCAATGTGGCGCGCAATATCGCCGCGCTCGGTGCGCGCTGCATCTTCGTTGGATTGGCGGGTGAGGACGACGCCGGCGAGAGGCTCCGGGCCACGCTTTCGCGGGAACGCCTGATCGAACCATTGTTGATTTCGGATCCGGCGCGACCGACGACGCGCAAGGTCCGCTTTGTTTCGGAGCATTTTTCGACCCACATGCTGCGAGCCGATTGGGAAATGGCCGTTCCGGCGTCCGGGGCGGTGGAGCAGACCTTGATCGATGCCATTCTGCCGCAACTGCCACGCGCCGACATCGTATTGTTGTCCGACTATGCCAAGGGAGTGTTGACAGCGCGGGTAATCCGCGACGTCATCGATGCTGCGCGCCGGCTTGGCAAGCGCGTGATCGTCGATCCGAAGAGCGCTAATTTCAACATCTATCGCGGCGCCACGTTGCTCACGCCGAACCGCAAGGAGTTTGCGGATGCGACTCGCACCCGCGCCGACGATCAGCCGAGCATTGCGGCAGCGGCTCGCGAAATGATGCGGCTCGTCGATGGTGAGGCCGTGCTGGTGACGCAAAGCGAACATGGCATGACGCTGGTGCCGCGCGAGGGCGAGGTCATCCATGTTCCCGCGCACACCGTCAAGGTTCGCGACGTGACGGGCGCCGGCGATACTGTCGTCGCCACGCTCGCGGTTTCGCTTGCCGCGGGCGCAGATTGGGAAACCGCGCTGCGGACAGCGAGCGCCGCAGCTGCTGTTGCCGTCGGCAAGAGCGGGACTGCGATTGTCACGCTCGCGGAACTGCGCCGCAATATTCTGCCGCCGGCCTCTCTGGCCGCCGAAGAGAAAATCGCGCAATCGACGGTCAACCTTGACCAACACCTGACGGCGTGGCGTGCGCAAGGTCTGCGAATTGGCTTCACCAATGGCTGTTTCGATATCCTGCATCCCGGTCACGTCAAGGTGCTGACCGGAGCACGCGCTACGTGCGACCGGCTGATCGTGGGATTAAACAGCGATGCGTCCGTGATGCGGCTGAAAGGCGAGGGCCGTCCGATCCAGAATGAGCGGGCGCGCGCAGAAGTTCTGGCTGCGCTCGAGGCTGTCGACCTCGTTGTGGTTTTCGAAGAGGACACGCCGATGAACCTGATCGAGCGAATCCAGCCGAATGTGCTCGTCAAGGGCGGAGATTATTCTCTTGAGCAAGTCGTCGGTCAGGAGCTAGTTACTGCACGAGGCGGGGAAGTGGTGCTGATCGATACTCTGAAAGGATTCAGTACGACGTCGCTGGTGAAGCGCGCAGGAGGCCGAGCATGAGAGTCTTGCTCCGCAGTGGCCGGCGTGTTTTCGTTTCTTATACTGTCCGGACCAAAGCCTCATGAATCCGCGCCGAAAGTTTACTTCCCGAAATGTTCTGATCGCGCTGCATGACCTGATAACGGTCGTGGCAGCGGTGCTCGTGAGTTGTTACTTCCGTTTTGATGATCATGATTTTGCCCTGCGCTTGCCACTGCTCTTGAAAGCGCTGCCCTATTTCCTGGCCATCAGCTGCGTTATCTTTTATGTCTTTAACCTGACGACAACAAAATGGCGGTTCATTTCCCTTGTGGACGCCCTCAATATCGTCAAGGCATCCTCGCTTCTGGCATTCGTCATCCTGGTCTTCGACTACGTCATCATCGCCCCCAATCTTTATGGCACGTTCTTTCTTGGAAAGAAGACGATCATACTTTACTGGCTGTTGCAGATATTTCTGCTCGCAGCTACGCGCTTTACCTATCGGTATTTTCGTTACAAGCGGACCCTTGTTCACGTAAGGGCCGACGACGCAACGCCAGCCATCATCGTCGGACGCGCTGCGGATGCCGAAATTCTCCTGCGTTCGGTCGAGAGTGGCGCGGTCAAGCAATTGCGACCGGTTTGCCTATTGTCGCCGTCGGCCGCTGACATTGGTCAGACGATACGCGGCGTTGCCGTCCTTGGTGGAGTGGATCAACTCGAAGAGGTGATAACGGATTTTGCGGAAAGGCAGACGTCGATCAAGCGCATCATCATGACGCCCTCCGCCTTCGAGCCCGACGCCCAGCCGGAAACGGTTCTCGCTTACGGCCGCAAACTAGGCCTTAAGGTAAGCCGGCTGCCCTCGCTAGGGGAGGGAGGGGAGATTCCGCGCCTGACGCCGGTCGCCGTTGAAGATCTTCTGCTTCGCCCAAGCCGTACCATCGACTATGAACGGCTCGAAGGACTGATCAAGAACAAGTCCGTTGTCGTGACCGGCGGCGGCGGATCGATCGGGTCCGAAATCTGCAAACGTGTCGTGACGTTTGGTGCGAGCCGTCTGTTGATCGTCGAAAATTCTGAACCTGCTCTTTATGCGATCGTGGAGGAGTTCAGCTCCACGAGCCGAGCCGCTGTGGTGGAAGGTCGCATTGCTGACATTCGTGATCGCGAGCGGCTGATGCGCTTGATGAACGAATTCAAGCCCGACATCGTGTTTCATGCGGCTGCGCTCAAGCATGTTCCCATCCTCGAGCGGGACTGGGGCGAGGGCGTCAAGACCAACATTTTCGGTTCAGTCAATGTCGCCGATGCCGCGCTGGCATCGGGTGCCGAATCCATGGTGATGATCTCCACCGACAAGGCGATAGAGCCGGTGTCGATGCTCGGGCTGACCAAACGTTTTGCCGAGATGTATTGTCAGGCGCTGGATCGTGAACTGGCGGCACGTGCGGCCGGCAAAGTTCCGATGCGGCTGATTTCAGTCCGTTTCGGCAACGTGCTGGCGTCGAACGGATCGGTGGTACCAAAGTTCAAGGCGCAAATCGAAGCCGGCGGTCCGGTGACAGTCACGCATCCGGACATGGTTCGCTACTTCATGACGATCCGCGAAGCCTGCGATCTCGTCCTTACCGCGGCCAGCCATGCAGCGATGCCGGAAAGACATGATGTCTCGGTGTATGTCCTGAATATGGGTCAGCCGGTGAAGATCGTCGATCTGGCCGAACGCATGATCAGCCTGTCCGGCCTGCAGCCTCACAGCGACATTGAGATTGTTTTTACCGGGGCGCGGCCGGGCGAAAGATTGAACGAAATCCTGTTTGCAAGCCAGGAGCCGACGATCGAGATCGGCTTATCGGGGATCTTGGCGGCAAAGCCGAACGAGCCGCCGATGGACACGGTTCGCGAGTGGGTTGCGGTTCTAAAGGAAGCCGTCGCGAGCGAGAACAAGCTGGCGATCCGATCGATCCTGAAAGATGCCGTGCCGGAGTTCGGCGCGCATCCCGCGCAAACCTCGCCTCTCGCGCCCGATATGTCGCGATGAACCGCTGCGTTATTCGGCACTCTCGATTGAGGTCGATCCTTTCTGACTTCTTTCGCCGCTGAAAATCCAGACGAGTCCCCCGAGCGCGCCTACGACCAAAAACACCGCGCCGTACAGCAGCGAGACATTGACGCCTTCGCTAGTCGCCAGTCCGGCATATCCGAAAGTCAGAGCCATGGACGCCTCGCGCACGCCCCAGCCGGCTATCGAGATCGGCAGCATCGTAATCAGCATGACCGGTGGGACAAGCAAGAAAATCTCGCTGAAAAGGATTGGCGCGGCGATTGCCTTCACAACGCACCATGCAATCACCACGGCGAGGATATGGATGAGCAGCGACAGAAACGCAATCTTCGACCAGCGCTCTCGATTGAAGATGGCACGGTTCGTGATGATCGAGCAGGCGCGAAGATGGTGCACGGCCCGGATACGTCCGAGCCAGTGCCAATGCAATCTACCGAGAAGCAGGAAACCACCGGCGGCTGCGAGCGCGACAAGATCGACGAACAGCAATGCGAGCCGGCCTTGGGGATCGCCGATCAGACGGTAACTCCACGGCAGACTCGCGGCGATCAGCAGGGCAAGCGCAATCAGGCCAATCGCGCGGTCGACGAAGATCGAATAGGCCGCTGCCCGCCAACCGGCCGGACCACGTCCGACCAGCCAGAGCCGCATGGCGTCGCCGCCGATCGATGAAGGCAGGGTCTGGTTGAAAAACGAGCCGATCATGCAATAGCGCACCGCCTGTGCGACCGAGAGGCTGGCGCCGCAGTCGGCGCTGATTTCACGCCACCGCATGGCGCTGGCGAACACCTGCAATAGCGTTACGACAATGCCGAGCGCGATCCAGCCGGCGCTGGTGAAACCGAGGCGCGAGAGGAGGTCAGAGATATCGACCTTACGGAGCGCTAGGTAGAGCAGGGCAGCCGAAATCAGTATTTTTGCCGTTGAAAGCAGAATTTGGCGCATTGCGCTTGTCTGTGCCGAGGTTAAGTTGGCCATCGGGCTCTTCGGGACAAAGTGGACGTCTTGTCTTGGTATGGTTTTGGATTGCCTCTGGCAATAGTCGTGCACAGCGGGGTATTGCGGTCCTGCGATGCCATGGATAACGAGGCAGGGCTACCCCGTGGGCCGCGGCTCACAGTTCCTGAGGAGTGAAATTGTCGGATTATCCGATATTGGTTACCGGCGCGGCGGGCTTCATCGGATTTCACGTCGCCGGCCGACTCCTGAAGCAGGGGCATCGGGTTATCGGCATTGACAGTCTCAACGATTATTATGATCCTGCACTCAAGGATGGCCGGCTCGAAATCTTGCGCAAGGATTCACACTTTCGTTTTGTCAAAGCCGACCTGGCCAATCGTGAGGCGACGGCCGCATTGTTCGCTGAACACCGCCTTTCGGTCGTGCTCCATCTCGCAGCGCAGGCGGGCGTTCGCTACTCATTGCAGAATCCCCATGCGTACGTCGATTCCAACCTCACGGCTTTTGCGAATGTCCTAGAAGGATGTCGGCACGCCTGCTGTCCTCACTTGCTGTTTGCTTCATCGTCCTCTGTTTACGGCGCAAACACAAAGCTTCCTTTTTCCGTTCATGATAATGTCGATCACCCCGTCAGCCTCTATGCGGCGACGAAGAAGTCCAACGAACTCATGGCGCACGCCTATAGCCACCTCTATCGGATTCCGACGACGGGCTTGCGTTTCTTCACGGTCTATGGCCCGTGGTACCGACCGGACATGGCGCTCTACAAGTTCGCCGACGCGATCGTCGGAGGGCAGCCGATCAAGCTGTTCAATCATGGCAACATGCAACGGGATTTCACCTACGTCGATGACGTGGTGGAAGCCGTTGTCCGCCTGATCGATCATGCGCCACAGGCTAATGCGAGTTGGTCGGGCGATGCTCCGGATGCGGGGACCAGTTCGGCTCCATGGCGAATTTATAATATCGGCAACAACAAACCGGCAGAATTGATGAGCGTCGTCACCCTGCTGGAGAAAGCTCTCGGACGATCCGTGCAAAAGGAACTGCTGCCGATGCAACCCGGCGACGTACAGGCAACATTTGCTGACATCGATGATCTTGCCCGTGACGTCGGTTTCCGTCCCTCGACTTCACTGGAAGATGGTATTCATCGTTTTGCAGCCTGGTATTGTCGTTATCATCGGGTCAATTAGTGCGGCCGTCGGGGTTTGCGTGATCCGATTGAGTGCCTTTCATCGTACGGCTTCCCTCGTCCCTTTGATCCGGGTTCGCATCAAGATGGCCGGCAGAGTCTGATCCAACTGCGTTGAATCAGACTCTGGCCTTAACTTTTTGATTGACATGATCTTATCCGAAAACCGGTTTCCATTTTTCTCTAAGGGTCTGCGAACGTCGGAATCGGGATGGACAAATCAGCATACGGAGATGGTCCTGTGAGTGAGCGTATCGTCCCGCTCATCATGTGCGGCGGTGCGGGAACCCGGCTGTGGCCGGCCTCGCGGGAGGGGCGTCCGAAGCAGTTTCTGCCGTTGTTCGGGCCGCGTTCGACGTTTCAGGATACGCTGCGACGGGTGTCCGATCCCTTGCTGTTCGAGCGGCCGATCGTGGTCACCAACGCCGCCTACCGTTTCATGGTGCTTGAACAACTCGCTGAGATGGGGCTTGAAGCGGACATTCTGCTGGAGCCGGCACGGCGCGATTCGGGGCCGGCGATAGCCGCGGGGACGATCTTCGCGCAAATGCGTCACAGTGAAGCCGTCGTGCTCGCGCTCGCCGCAGATCACGTTGTCCGCGACACCGAAGCGTTTGTCTCCGCCTGCCGCCAGGGATTAGCTGCCGCCAATGGTGGCCGCATCGTAACCTTCGGCGTTCGGCCGCAGCGGCCGGCGACCGAGTACGGCTATATCAACCCTGGCGCGGCGATTGCGGGCGCGGTGCGAGTGGTAACGACGTTTGTCGAAAAGCCCGATCCGCAAACCGCCGCCGGTTACCTTGAGGCGGGGTATCTCTGGAATAGCGGCAACTTCATGTTCCGCGCAGCGGTTCTTCTGGATGAATATCGCAACGTCGATCCAGACAGCGTCGCCGCGGTGACCGATGCGGTATCCCATGCTGGCCGGGATCTTGGTTTTGTCATGCTCGATCCGGAGGCCTTTTCGAGGGCGCAAGCAATTTCGATCGATTACGCCGTAATGGAAAAGACCGCTCATGCGGCCGTGGTGCCGGTTGATTGCGGCTGGTCAGATGTCGGATCGTGGCATGCGGTTTGGGAGTTGTCGGACAAGGACGGTCAGGGCAATGCGGCGCAGGGGATCGCCGTGTTCGAGGATTCCCGCAACTGCAATGTCGCGACCGATAAAGCACTGGTCGCGCTGGAAGGTGTCGACGATCTCGTTGTGGTAGCGACGCAGGACGCCGTGCTGGTGTCGCGTCAGAAGGACGCCAGCGGGCTGAAACGTCTGGTGGCGAAGTTGAAGGGCCTTGCGCCGCAGGTCACGGAAGAACATCTGCGGGTCCATAGGCCCTGGGGCGCTTACCAGTCGATCGACAGGGGCGAGCGGCATCAGGTCAAGCGCATCACCGTGAAGGCCGGCGACCGGCTGTCGCTGCAAAAACATCACCATCGCTCGGAGCACTGGATCGTGGTGCGCGGTACGGCGAGGGTGACGGTCGATGACGTTGTCAAGATCGTGCACGAGAACGAATCGATCTATATCCCGATTGGAGCCGTCCACCGGCTGGAGAACCCGGGCAAGATTCCCCTGGAGCTGATCGAAGTGCAGACCGGCAGCTATCTTGGCGACGACGATATCGTCCGGATCGAGGATGATTATCGGCGAAACTGAGCTACGGCTCGGGCACCGAATCGGCTAATCTGTGGACACACTGTTGCCGTATCCAAAGGTGTTGTTCTTCGTTCGGCCGGCCACAATGTTATGTAATTCTTTGAATCAAAACGTGTTGGGATTGTTATTCCTCTAATCGCCTCTTTCGTTATGGCGTGCTAGGGAGAACGCGCGGTCGGGTTCGGGGGTGCCTAGGCTGCCGTTTTTTTTGGGGTACCTGATGAGTTCCAAGCCATCTGCACTGAAGCCGTCTGCATTAAAGCCGCCTGCATTGAAAACTGCAGCGTCCGAGCGCTTGCTGCGCGTCGGCGTGATCGGCGCGGGCGTCATGGGCAGCAATCACGGCCGCGTGCTGGCCGGTCTTCCGGGCGTCAGGCTCGTCGGCATTGTTGACCCCTTGCCCGGGCATCGTGCCCGTGCGGCCGAGATGACCGGGTGCCGAACCTTCGGGACATTCGATGAGCTACTCGCCGCCGGCGTCGACGCGGTGACCATCGCTGCGCCGACACATCTTCATTGTGAACTCGCGCTGGCTTGTATCGCGCGCGGCGTTCATGTTCTGGTCGAGAAGCCGATAGCCTCGACGGTCGAGGAGGGATTTAAGATCGTCGCAGCGGCGCACCGTGCTGGTTTGACTCTGATGGTCGGCCATGTCGAGCGCTTCAACCCGGCGGTCGCCGCCATCAAGCAGGCGATTGGGGGCGAGGATATTCTCTCGATCGCGATCACGCGTGTCGGGCCATTTCCGCCGCGCATGTCGAATGTTGGTGTTGTGATCGACCTCGCCGTGCATGACATCGACCTGATCCGCTGGTTTACAGAATCCGAAATTGTCGACGTCCAGCCCCAGCTCTCCTGTGCGGTCGCCGAGCGGGAGGATATCGCGCTGCTTCAGTTCCGGACCGCGTCCGGCGTGCTCGCGCACATCAATACGAACTGGCTGACGCCGTTCAAGGCCCGCAACGTTACGGTCGCAACCCGCGGCAAGTACGTGATGGGTGATCTGCTGACTCGCCAGGTCACGGAATGTTTCGGTTTTCAGCCGGACGGCAGCTACTCCATGCGGCATCTTCCGGTAGGTCATGACGAGCCCCTGCGCGCCGAACTGATCGCGTTTGTTGATGCGGTGCGTTCGGGCAAAGCTCCGGCCGTGGGTGGCGCCGAAGGCGTCGCCAGCCTCGCGATCGCGATCAAGTGCCTGCAAGACCAGTCTCCCGTCGCTCCGCCGGTGCAGACAGTGCGCCGTGCTGCCGGCTGATAGCCCAGAGCACAGAATGCAGCAGCATATGCCTTCTCAGGCGATTTCATTCATCGACGTCGCCGAACAGCGCCGTCGCCTGGGTAAACGTATCGATGACGCGATAGCTCGTGTCCTGACGCACTGCCAGTTCATCAACGGTCCGGAGGTCGCACGCCTGGAGGCCGATCTTGCGGCTTTCAGCGGCGCGAAGCATGTGGTGGCCTGCGCGAGTGGCACGGATGCGCTGTTGATGGTGCTGCTGGCGAAGAAAGTCGGCCCTGGCGACGCGGTGATCTGCCCGACATTTACATTCTGCGCGACCGGAGAGGTCGTGGCGCTGCTCGGCGCGACGCCCGTGTTTGTCGATGTTGACGAGACAACCTTCAATATCGACATCGCTTCGCTCAAGAACGGCATCGCCGTCGCGAAACGGCAGGGTCTCAAGCCCCGGGCTATCATCCCCGTCGACCTGTTTGGTCAGTCCGCCGATCATGATGCGATTGCGGCAGTTGCTGCGGCCGAGAATCTGTTCGTTTTGGACGACGCCGCACAAGGTTTTGGCGCGACCTACAAGGGCCGGCGGTTGGGTACGTTCGGCCTTGCGACCGCGACCAGTTTCTTCCCCGCCAAGCCGCTCGGCTGCTATGGCGACGGCGGAGCGATCTTCACCGACGATGCCGAACTGGCCGACACATTGCGCAGCGTGCGTGTGCATGGTCAGGGATCTGACAGGTACGACAACGTGAGGCTGGGTCTCACGGGTCGCATCGATACTGTGCAGGCGGCGGTCTTGATCGAAAAGCTCAAGATATTCCCTGACGAGATTGCGGCGCGGAATGCAGTTGCCAGACGCTACAATGAAGGGCTCGGGCAGGTTGCGATCGTGCCGCGCGTCGCATCGGATTGCACCTCGGTATGGGCGCAGTACACGATCCGGCTGCCGAATGGGGGCCGTGAGGCGCTGGCATCGACGCTAAAGGCGCAGGGCATTCCGACCGTGGTCTACTATCCGAGGTCGCTGCATCAGCAGACCGCCTATCGGAGCTTCCCGGTCGCCGCCGGCGGCCTTGCTGTCAGCGAAAAGCTGTCGACCGAGGTCATCAGCCTGCCGATGCATCCCTATCTGGATGAATCGACCCAGGGCCGAATCATCGAGGCTGTGCGCGCCGCGCTTCCGAACTGACTTCGGCATTTTGCGCCGCAAGGCGATCCTGTAGAAACGCCGGATGCTTGGACGTATTTTCACCGTCGGCGGATATACGCTGCTCTCGCGGCTGACGGGGTTTGCGCGCGACATCATGCTCGCGGCAATCCTTGGCGCCGGGCCGGTCGCGGATGCGTTCTTCGTGGCGCTGCGATTGCCGAATCATTTCCGGGCGATTTTTGCCGAAGGCGCTTTCAACGCTGCGTTCGTGCCTGCTTACGCGCATGTCTCTGCCGGCGGCCCTGCTGCTGCAAAATTGTTCGCCAGCCGCATCTTCACCCTGCTGTTGCTGTCGCAGGTGATTTTGCTGGTGATCGCATGGCTGTTCATGCCGCAGGTCATCGCATTGCTGGCACCCGGCTTCGCTGATGACCCGATACGCGGCGAGCTCGCCATTTCGCTGACCCGGATCACCTTTCCTTACCTTCTTCTGATCACGCTGGTGACGCTGTACGGCGGAATGCTGAACGTCGTCCACCGCTTTGCCAGCGCGGCCGCGGCGCCGATTTTCCTTAATCTGTCGATGATGATGGCGCTGGCGCTCGCCGCCTTTTTTCCGAGCGCCGGACACGCGGCGGCCTGGGGCGTGCTGCTCTCGGGTTTCTTGCAATATTTTTTATTGGCGGCCGACGCGGCGTGTCACGGCCTGATGCCGCGGCTGACACGTCCAACGCTCGACGCCGACGTACGTGGTTTCTTTCGCGCGCTCGGACCTGCAACTGTCGGCTCCATGGGAACGCAACTGGCGATGTTTGCCGATACTATCATTGCCACCTTTCTCCCGGTCGGCGCGCTGTCGGCGCTCTATTATGCCGACCGGCTTAATCAATTGCCGATCGGGGTGATCGGTATCGCCATCGGCACCGTGCTGCTGCCGGAAATGTCGCGGCGGATCACGGGCGGTGATCTTGCAGGTGCAATGGCATCGCAGCGCCGGGCGTTCGATTTCACGTTGCTGTTTTCGGTGCCGTTCGTGGCCGCCTTTCTGGCCGTCCCCGATGTGGTCATGCGGGCGATGTTCGCGCGCGGCGCTTTTTCCGCGGCGGATGCGGCGGCGGCCGGCGCGACGCTTGCAGCCTACGCGGTGGGTCTCATCCCCTTTGTTCTGATCCGCAGCGCGGTCGCCACGTTCTACGCGCGCAAGAATACCGCGACTCCGGTGAAAGCTTCGCTCACCGGGCTCGGAGTCAATCTCGTGCTCAAGGTGGCATTGATGGGCTCGCTGGCGCAGGTCGGTCTGGCGCTCGCCACCGCGGTCGGGGCCTGGATCAATCTTCTGCTCGTGATCGGATTTGCGATGCGGGCAGGATACTTCGAGGTCGATCGGGCGTTGCGAGTCTCGCTCGTCAAATTTCTGATCGCGGGCGCGGTGCTCGCAGCGGCGCTGTGGTTCACCGCGCGCTTCGCCTCTGGACAGTTTGCGGATTGGAGCGCGATGCGCGACGAAGCGGTGCTCGGATTGCTGATGATCGTCGGAGCCCTCGTTTATGCCGGCGCGATTTTGCTGCTGTTCGGTCCGCGCTGGTTGAGGTCGTTGGTGCGGGTCTAGTCTCCGATTCCGACAGTTGCTCGAGCATTGCGCTCGGTAGTGTTCCGCTGCAGTATCTCGGTAATCCGGGAACATAGCTGGAGATCCCATGGCTCCCGTAAAGTTCGGCATAGGCCAAAGCGTTCGGCGCCAGGAAGATGATGCCCTTATTCGCGGCAAGGGGCGCTATACCGACGATCACACGCCGTCCGATGCGTTGCACGCGCTGATGCTGCGCTCACCGCATGCTCATGCAACATACAGCATCGACGCCTCGCGCGCTCGGGGCTTGGCGGGGGTTGCCCTGATTCTCACTGCAGCCGATGTCGGCGATCTCGGGGGCTTGCCCTGCCAGTTCAGTTTGCCTGACCAACCCTTCACCGCGCCGCCGTATCCCATTCTGCCGAAGGACGAGGTGCGGCATGTCGGTGATGCCATCGCTTTCGTTGTCGCCGATACGGTCGAGCACGCACGGGACGCGCTCGAGGCGATCGAGGTCGGATGGACGCCGCTTGCCTCGGTTGTTGGCGTCGCCAATTCCGTGAAGGATGGCGCACCTCAGGTCTGGTCCGATCACGTCGGTAACGTTCTGTTCGACGTTTCGCTCGGCGACAAGAAGGCGGCGGATGCAGCCTTCGCCGGGGCGCATGCCGTTGCCGAGATTTCGATCGTCAATCCGCGCGTCGTCACCAACTTTATGGAGACGCGCGCCGCAGTCTGCGAATATGACGCGGGACGCGATCACCTGACGCTGACGGTCGGCAGTCAGGGCAGCCATCGCCTGCGCGAGATCCTTTGCCGGTCCGTGCTGAAGATACCGATGGAAAAGATGCGCGTGATCTGTCCCGATGTCGGCGGCGGATTCGGCACCAAGCTGTTTCCTTATCGCGAATACGCGTTGATCGCGGTCGCCTCGAAAAAACTTCACAGAACAATCAAATGGACGGCAGAGAGGTCGGACCATTTCGTTGGCGACTCGCAGGGGCGCGACAACGTCACGACCGCGCGTATGGCGCTGGCCCACGACGGCAGGTTCCTCGGCATGGACGTCGATCTGATGGGAGATATGGGAGCTTATCTCTCGACCTTTGGTCCGGACATTCCATATAGCGGAGCCGGGATGCTACCGGGCCTCTATGATATCCAGGCGTTTCATTGCCGCGTCCGCGCCGTGTTCACCAACACCGTGCCGGTCGATGCCTATCGAGGCGCGGGCCGGCCCGAGGCAGCCTATGTTGTGGAGCGGTTGGTTGATGCCGCTGCGCGCAAGATCGGAATGACGCCGGACGCGATCCGGCGCAAGAACTTCATTTCACCGGAAGCGATGCCGTACAGGACCGCGACGGGCAAAATCTATGACTCCGGCGATTTCGCGACGCACATGACGCGCGCGATCGAGATCGCGAAATGGCAGGAATTTCCCAAGCGGGCTGAAGCGGCGAAAAAGCGGGGTTTTGTTCGTGGTATCGGTTTGGCCACCTATGTCGAGGTCTGCGGCACCATGGGACGCGAGCGGGCGGACGTACGGCTTGATGCCAATGGTGACGTCACCGTGTTGATCGGTACGCAATCAACCGGGCAGGGCCACGCCACCGCCTATGCGCAGATCATCGCCGATCAGTTTGGGATACCTCCCGAACGGGTTTACCTGATGCAGGGCGACACCGATGTGGTCGCTACCGGTCTCGGCACCGGAGGGTCGAGTTCGATTCCGTCCGGCGGCGTCAGCGTCGAGCGGGCGACACGCAAGCTCGGCGCGCAGCTCCGCGAGATCGCCTCCGAGGCGCTCGAAACCAGCGCGGCCGACCTCGAGATCAGCGACGGCTCGATCCGTATCGCCGGTACGGACCGCTCCGTCTCCTTAACCGATCTTGCAAAGCGCGCCGATCCATCGAAGCTGACGGCCGACGAGAGTTTCAGCAGCGCCGACGGCACTTACCCGAACGGTACCCATCTCGTCGAAGTCGAGATCGATCCGGCGACCGGAAAGATCGAACTTGTGAATTACGTGGTCGTCGACGATTTCGGCGTGACGTTGAATCCGCTGCTGCTTGCGGGGCAGGTCCATGGCGGCACCATGCAGGGCATCGGCCAGGCGCTGATGGAGCACGCGGTCTATAGTGAGGACGGACAGCTCGTCACCGGTACGTTGATGGATTACGCGCTGCCGCGCGCCGCCGACGGCGTCTCAATCACCTTCGAGACCCACAATGTTCCCTGCGCCACCAATCCTCTCGGGATCAAGGGAGCGGGTGAAGCAGGCGCCATCGGCTCCTGCCCAGCGGTGGTCAATGCCATCATCGATGGCCTGTGGCGGGAGTACGGGATCGACCACATCGACATGCCAACGACGCCCGAGCGAGTCTGGACGGCGATCCAAAACGCTCAGCGGAGCCGGTGAAGACGGTCGAGTCGGAAGCCTACTTGGTGACCTGACCCCGGATTTCGCCGCCAGGATGGGCTGCGGTGTGGACGTTGACATAATACTGGCCGGCAAGGAGATCGGCGGCTTGCGTGTCGGTCAGCGTAGCGCTGCCGTCGGCCGGGCTGGACGTCGCATCGGGGATCGTAACTGCAATGCCCGCATTCTCGCCAGCGGCTGCCGGGCCATGGAAATGGGCGGCCGTCACCGGACCGGTGAGACCCGAATAGGTCAGTTTCCACGTCAGTTTTTTGGACGCGGGATCGTAATTCGCATCGACCGTTCCGGTGCCCTTGCTGGTATTGGCGGGCACTTCGGATGCGCCGTTCAGGGTTGCTTTCAGTTTTTCAGCGGAGGCTTGACCCGCGAACGTGATAGCAGCGGCGAGGGTGAGGGCAGCGAGAGAAATCCCGGCGGTTTTCATCGTTTTCTCCTCATCGTGTTCAGAGTTGGCGCAAATTCAAACGAGGCTTTCCGCAGTTTGTTCCCGATACCGGCAGCAGCTATTTCGATCCGAACGCCTTGAAAGTAATAATGGTGTGGGTGTCCTGAATGCCGGGAATGACCTGCACCTTTTCGTTGACGAAGTGACCGATATCGGTGTCGTTATCGACATAGAACTTCGCCAGCAGGTCGTAGTCGCCGGCGGTGGAATAAATCTCGGAGGCGATCTCGGCTTCGGCGAGCGTGTTGGCGACGGCATAGGATTGGCCGAGCTTGCACTTGAATTGGACGAAGAAGGGGACCATCGCGTATCTCCGGAAGGACGAAGCTCCAATATAACAATTTCAGGTCGGGAGCACACCGGTCGCGCTTGAGAAAGCACGCCGCGCCTGCGCCTGCTGGCTAACCCTGTTGCCTATCCCTGCCGGTCCGCGCTGATTATGCTGGCGTGATTTGATGGCTTACGTGAGAAGACGATGACAGTCCCTATCGCCTTGACCATCGCTGGCTCCGACTCCAGCGGCGGCGCGGGAATCCAGGCCGACCTCAAGACATTCGCCGCGCTTGGCGTCTATGGAGCGTCTGTCATTACGGCGCTGACTGCGCAGAACACGCAAGGCGTCATGGGAATCCACCACGTTCCGGCCCATTTCGTGACCGCGCAGATCGACGCCGTGTTCAGCGATCTCGATGTCGCAGCCCTTAAGATCGGGATGGTCGCTCACGCCGCCACGATCGATGCCATCGTCGCTGGCCTGTTGCGCTGGGCGCCCGCGCATGTGGTGCTCGATCCAGTGATGGTCGCGACTTCGGGGGCCCGCCTGCTGGAGTTTGATGCGGTTGAGGCATTACGGAGAACACTTGCTCCGCGAGCGCAACTGATGACGCCAAACCTCCCGGAGGCCGCAATGCTGCTCGACGAACCCGTTGCTGAGAGTGAAAGCGATATCGTGCGGCAGGGCCAGCGGTTGCTGGAGCTAGGCTGTGCTGCGGTCTTGATCAAAGGCGGGCACATGCATGGTCCCGAAAGCGTCGACTATCTTGTCACCCGCCAAGGAACGCTTCAGTTTGCCGCTCCGCGTGCCACCACGAAAAATACCCACGGAACTGGCTGTTCGCTGTCGTCGGCTATCGCTGCAGGTCTGGCCAAAGGCGACGGCATGGAAACCGCCGTGCGCAAAGCGAAAGATTACATCACGGCGGCGATCGCAGCCGCCGACCGGCTAAACGTCGGTCGCGGCCATGGACCTGTTCATCATTTTCACGGGTTCGATCGCGGCTGATGGTGTCGTCGTCCGATTGTGTCTGTCATTGCTCTGTCATGACGGCATGGTAGCTGCGCTACCATGGGCAGCGACGCGATGAATGAAGGCAATCCAGATCGCCGTTTCCGGGCTCTGTTCATCTCCGACGTCCATCTGGGTGCGGGCGGCTCTCAGGCCGGCCAGTTGCTGGATTTCCTCAAGTATCACGATGCCGAGACGATTTATCTCGTCGGCGATATCATCGATGGCTGGGCGCTGAAGTCGAGTTGGTACTGGCCGCAATCGCATAACGACCTCGTCCAGAAAATGCTGCGCAAGGCGCGCAAAGGCGCGACAGTTATTTACGTGCCCGGCAACCACGACGAATTCCTTCGGTCCTATTATGGAACGCATTTCGGTGGCATCGAGGTCGTCGAGAACGCGATCCATAACGGCGCTGACGGGCGGAGCTATCTCGTTATCCATGGAGATATCTTCGACCTGGTGGTTCAGAACGCACGGTGGCTCGCCCACCTCGGCGACAAAGCCTACGACTTCGCCATCCGGGCCAATCGTATCGTCAACGCGTTCCGCCGTTCGTTCGGATTCCCGTACTGGTCGCTATCGAAATGGGCGAAATTCAAGGTCAAGAACGCAGTGAACTACATCGGCGCGTTCGAGCAGACGCTGGCCGGCGAGGCGCGTCGTCACGGCGCCGACGGCGTGATCTGCGGCCATATTCACCACGCCACGATCCGCAACGAACAGGGCATTTGCTACATGAACTGCGGCGACTGGGTGGAGAGTTGCACCGCGCTTGCCGAACATGAGGACGGTCGATTTGAGATCATCACATGGGCCGATCCGTTGCGCCATTCGCCGTCTGTGGTACCTATAAGCGCGCGTGCGGCGTAGATGCGTATACTGATCGCTACCGACGCCTGGCATCCGCAAATCAATGGCGTCGTGCGGACACTGACGATGACTGCCGCCGCCGCCAGGCCGTTTGGCGTCGATATCCGCTTCCTGACCCCGGAGTCGTTCCGGACTGTTGCGCTGCCGGGTTATCCTGGAATTCGCGTCGCACTGCCCGAGCCGACCAGGATCGCCGCGCTGATCGCAGAGGCCAATCCCGACAGCATTCACATCGCGACCGAGGGGCCGATCGGCCTTTTGGTGCGTCGCTATTGTCGCAAGCATGCAAGGCCGTTCACGACGAGCTTCCATACCCGTTTTCCGGATTACATTTCGGCGCGGGCGCCGATCCCCGAAGCCTGGATATGGGCCGCGCTACGCTGGTTTCATAGTGCCAGCCGAGCGGTCATGGCAGCAACCCCAGCGCTTGCGGACGAGTTGCGCCACCGTGGCTTCCGCAATGTGGTGCTGTGGCCGCGGGGCGTCGACATCGGCTTGTTTCATCCGCGGGAGACCGATCTCCGCCTGCCGCGCCCGATTTTTCTGTCGGTCGGACGCATTGCAGTCGAGAAAAATCTCGATGCGTTTCTCAGCCTCGATCTACCCGGCACCAAGGTTGTCGTCGGCGATGGACCGGCTCGCGCAGCGCTCGAGCGGACCTATCCGGACGCGGTCTTTCTCGGCGCGCAAGCAGGCGAACAACTGGCAGCAACATATGCCGCCGCCGACGTCTTCGTGTTCCCGAGCCGCACCGATACGTTCGGCCTCGTTCTTCTCGAAGCGCTGGCGAGCGGCGTTCCGGTCGCGGCCTTCCCTGCGGCCGGCCCGCGCGATGTCATCGGTGATACTCCCGTCGGCGTCCTCGACGAGGATTTACGATCGGCGTCCCTGGCGGCGCTGAAAATCGCGCCCGAGGCCTGCCTTGAGTTTGCCGCCAGCCGGACATGGGAGAAGTCAGCCCGCGCTTTCGTCACCAATATAGTTGAGGCTTGTGCAGCTGAGACGAGGGCGGCAAGTTCTCACATCGCCAACCCGCGTTTCGTCGCCTGACAAAAGCTGCAATGGGAGACGGATGGTCAGGAAAAGAACGCGATTTTTTCTGCTTGAGTCATGCGCCTGAACGGAGCCATCGGATCGGAACGCGGCGTGATTCGCGGGACGATTCCGCTCTCCAGCAGCGAGACGCCGAGTGAAGGTGGCGCGGCAATATCGGGTGTTGACTCGGGCTCGGGATCAATACGCGCGTCAGAGCTGTTTGCGATCGGCTCGGCAACTGGCGCTAGCTCGACGGTTCCCGGCCTGTCAATAGCATGGTCCGTCGCGGGTTCTTCGAAATCAGGCGCTGCCATTTCGAGCGCGATCATGTCGAGCACGGCGTCGTCGTGCGCTATGTCCTGTTCACTCACTTCGGCGGCGGGTTCGCGTTCGATATGATTTTCCGTCGTCGCTCCATCGGCGGCCGCGACCGGCGTGTCGCCCGCAGTAGCGGTGGCGGCTTCTGGCTCAACGACAGCAGCTTCCGCCATTGCCTGCTCGTGAGATGCTGCTTCTTCGGGTAGGGTGACGGCTTCATCGCTCGTCGTCGGGGATGCGGTTTTGAGTGGGGACGGAGAAGCCTTCGAGCTCGGCGAGTCCCACAACCCGTCGAGTGTTGCCTCGATCAGGCTGAACGCTGAATGCAGCACTGCCACGTCGTCTCTGGCGGCAAGCTGTGAATGAGCTTTCTCGATCGCGCCGGCCTGCGACTCGAGGATATCGCAAATACGGCTGTCCCCGCCGATCTCGCGCCAACGCCACGAGATTTCACGAATGATGCGTACGCCATTCTGAATCGGGACGAGTGCATCGTTTATGATCCGCTTGTCGAATGCCGCCATTGTGGCGGTTCTGGCTTCAACGAGACTTCTCCTGATCGCGGCGAGTGCGTTGGGCAATGTGTCGGCGGGCGCTGCCTGTTGTTGAGTCGCGATAGTTTGCTCGATGCGCGCAACGGCATCGAGCACCATCGCAGTGTCGGCGCTGCGGTTGCGCTTGGCGTACTCGGCAAGAAACCACCGGCCTCTCGACGTCTCCATAAAGGCTTCGCGAATGGCGTCGAAGTCGGTCTCGCTGAGAGGCGCAGCGCTGGCGGAAATCGGCGACAGGGCAAAAGCTTCATCGGCCATGGCAAACTCGTCGCGTAAATCATTGCGCGTTGCTGTAACGATCAACACGATTCAGCCCGAATCGCAATTGAATTGACGCGATCCGAATCAGAAATCCCCCATTCGCCGCGTTCTGGAGGGCAGGTGGTTTGCGTTTGCCCGTGAGCTTGCCGGCGCACCATCCCTAAGAACGTTCCGTGAGAGCCAGCGGGATCAGCCCCAGAGCTCCGCGTTCGGCGGATAGACCGTGCTGCCGTCGTAGCGAAGACCGTTGTCACGGTCGTCAGCCAGCAACAGCGGACCATCGAGGTCGACGAAGCGGGCTTGCTGCGCGATCAGCATGGCGGGCGCCATCGACAGCGAAGTTGCGACCATGCACCCGATCATGATTTCGAAACGCAATGCGCGAGCCGCATCTGCCATGGTCAGCGCTTCGGTCAGACCGCCGGTCTTATCGAGCTTGATATTGATGGCGTCGTAGCGTTCCCGAAGGCCGTCGAGCGATGCCCGGTCATGAACGCTTTCATCGGCGCAGACAGCAATGGGTCTGCGAATGCGTGCCAGCGCGTCGTCGCTCCCTGCGGGGAGGGGTTGCTCGACGAGCGTGACGCCGGCGGCCTCGCAAGCCGCCAGGTTCCGCTCGAGATTATGAAGCGTCCATGCTTCGTTGGCGTCGACGATCAGTTCCGATTCGCGCGCCTGTTTGCGCACAGCGGCTATGCGCTGGGGATCGCCGTCGCCACCAAGTTTGATCTTGAGGAGGGGCCGATGCGCGGCTTTGGCGGTCGCTGCCGCCATCGCCTCAGGCGAGCCGAGTGAGATTGTGTAGGCCGTGGAGCGAGGAGAGGGCGCCGAACGATCCAGTAACGTCCATATCCGCCGGCCGCTGCATTTAGCCTCGAGATCCCAGAGCGCGCAGTCCAGTGCGTTCCGCGCCGCGCCAGCTGGCATGGCGGACGCGAGTGATTGGCGATCCAGGCCTGCTGCGAGAGGCTTCTGCATCCCAAGGATGGCAGCGAGAACCCCTTCCGGTGTCTCCCCATAACGAGCGTATGGAACGCATTCCCCGCGTCCGGTGTGGCCACTCCGGCTGATTTCGGCGACGACCACGACGGCTTCGGTCTTGGCGCCGCGGCTGATCGTGAAACTCCCGGCGATCGGCCAGCGTTCGATGCGGCACCGAAGCGTGATTGCGTCGTTCGACAATATTTCCAATTGGCAGGTCCGAATGCACCGCAAGCCGGTCACGTTGGGAGGGATAAATCCGCGAGCCAGCGACCCCATGTTGACGTTCCGCTTCATGTCGGCAGAGACCACTGCGCGGAACCAATGTTGGTCGACGATCCCACACTGAACACGGTTGCGCAAGGCGACCGGTCTGGCGCTGGCTAAACGTTGGCGGCAACGCACGGCCCCCGCGCTGTCGGCTGGCCTTCTAAAGGGACGGAAGGAGCATGCTGCGTAGCGCGATCTTGTGCCCGCTGCGGCCCCTTGAATTGAAAGGGCTGCGATATTCCGGGGGCGATCTGGTCTTCGTCGGTATCAAAAGCCAAGAAACGGAGGTTTAAGCCTCCGTTTTTCAGCCTGTGAAGCGCTATGCGAGCCGTCCCGCCGCATGCGCGAGCAAGGTATAGACCAACCCGGTCTCGGATGTCAGATGGTCGCTTATCACCGAGGGTTCTCGCTCGTCGCGTGCGACCTCATCCAGCAGCCGTTCAAATTCGGCAATGTAGCGATCCGCCGTCTGTTTGAAAGTGCGGTCCGTACGGTATTTGCGGGCCACCTCGTCAAAGGCCTTTTGACCTCCTGGCGTGTAGAGCCGCTTAGTGAAGGCCTTGCGTTCGCCACGCTGATAGCGGTCCCACATCTCGCCGACAAGCTTGCGGTCCATCAGGCGGCCGATATCGAGCGACAGTGAATCCAGAGGATTTACAGGCGCAGCCGGCGGCGCTGGTCGTCCGCGTGGAATGTCGCCGCTTCCGGTATCGGCGCGGTTCAGCAAATCCGAAAGCCAACCGTCACCCTCATCGTCAGCGCCTGGCGGTTTGGCTGGCTGATCGGTGCGGCGAGTTGACTGAATGCCAAGGTCCGGCGTCGGCAGGTTCGATGCACTGCCGTTGTCACGCATACGTGCCGCAGGGCGTGCCGTTGCCGCGCTCCGACCGGCAGCGGCCGCCATCACCGGCTCTTCCTCGCGCTGCGAACTGCCGCTGCTGACGACGTCGAACCCATGGCCATGGCGTGCGACGATCCGGTTGAGTTCGGCAAGCGCTTCGATCTGATCGACAATCACTTTGCGCATCTGAGCGGTGCTCTCCGCCGCCTCCTGTGGCATCTCGAGCACGCCGCGACGAAGCTCGCCGCGCGTCGCCTCCAGTTCGGAATGCATCTCGGCCGACATCTGCTTCATGCTCTGCACCAACGCGGCGAACCGGTCGGCGGACTGCCTGAGCATCGATTCAGCTTCCTGGCTCGCCTTCTTGCAAATCTCGCTCATCGATTCTGACGTCAGCCGGCGTTCTTCCTCGGCCGTAGCCCGAACGGCCTCAAACTGACGGTTGATCGCGGCAGATCCCGCGCCGGCGGTTTCGGCCACCACCCGCGCGATATCGCGGGCGCGCTCTTCGGCGGCGGCGAGCGATTCATCGAGCAAGCTCGTAAAACGCGTCAGCCGTTGGTCGAAGTCGGTCGTCCGCAAATCGATTGTTGTCACGAGTGATTCCAGCGCCGACTTACGCTCCTCGACGGAGGAGGTGGCGCTTCGGTTGCTCTGTTCGACTCGCGCTGTAGCTTCGACCAAAATTTTTCCATGATTCTCAAACTCGGCGGATAAGCCGCCAAGATCATCGAGAGCCTTCGAGGTTTTGGTGTTGAACAACGTCAATTGATCTTCAAGTGTCTGAGTCGCGAGGCCGCTCTGCGAGGTGACATCCCTCATCGTAGTGACGAAATCGGCGACGCGTGTGACGAGCGTGCGCTCTAGCGAATTGAGATTTTCGTGCGCTCCGGTGAGAACCTCCTGAAGGAGAATATTGCCCTCGCGCAGCCGCTCAAACAGCGCAACTGTATCCGTGCGCAATATCTTGCTGGTCTCCTGCATCTCGGTGACGGCCGCGATGGATGCTTGCCGGGACTGATCGATGGCGGAGTGGGATGCCTCCTCGAGATCCTTCAATGATTTGCTGACCGCGGCCGTTGCTAGCTCACCCGCGTTGGTGATTGTGCGGACCACGTCAGAGCCATTCGCCGCGATCGATTGCGAGAATGCCTGGCCTCTGGCTTCGATCGACTTGAGGGCGTCGCCGGTAACGCGGCCGATATCGGAGTTGAGTTGATCGGCCTTGCTCCCGAGAGCTTCGATCAGAGATCCCCGTTTGGTGTCGAGAACCTGTGAGAGACGATCCGTCTGCTGCTGAACGTAATTGACGATTTCGTCCGTTTTACCGGTAATCATCGCGCCGAAGCCGCCGCTGGCCGAGAAGATCAAGCGCTCGGCGTCGGTCGAGGCCGACTTGACCTTCATGCTGACTTCGTTCGATGCCGAGACAAGGGCGGTTTGCGCATTTTGCGCACTCGCCTGAATTATCTCGGTGGTATTTGCCGCGGCTGCGTGGAGGGTGCGTTCGATATCCGACGAGATCACTTTGATCTGATTGGCAGAGTCGGCGGAAGCGGTGGTCAGCGTGCTCTGGGCCTGACGTGCGCTGCCGAGAAGCGCGGCGGCGGTCTCAGCGCCTACCGTCGTCAACGTCTGTTCGATCTCGTTCGTCAGCGATTTGACCTGGCTTACGGTATCGGCCGACGTGGTGGTGAGGGTGTTATGGGCTTCGCGTGCGCTGTTGAGAATGGCGGCGGCGGTATCGGCGCTTACTGTCGTCAATGTCCGCTCGATGTCGCTTGCGAGCGATTTGACCTGGCTTGCGGTATCGGCCGACGTGGTGGTGAGGGTGCTCTGGGCTTCGCGTGCGCTGTTGAGTATGGCGGCGGCGGTGCCGGCGCTCACTGTCGTCAATGTCTGCTCGATGTCGCTTGCAAGCAACTTGACCTGACTTACGGCCTCTGCCGAGGTGGTGGTGAGAGTGCTCTGGGCTTCGCGTGCGCTGTTGAGTATGGCGGCGGCGGTATCAACGCTCGCTGCTGTCAATGTTCGCTCAATGTCGCTTCCGAGCGATTTGACCTGATTTGCGGCGTCGGCCGAAGCGTTGACGAGTGTGGTCTGGGCCTCCCTCGCACTCGACAGTACAGTGTTCGCGGTCGACGTGCCGGTGGCGGACAGCATGCGCTCAACGTCGGACCCGACAGTCGTGAGCGTGCGTTCGATATCGCTCGCGAGCGATTTCACTTGATTTGCGGCGTCCGATGACGCGGCGACCAGCGTGGTCTGCGCCGCGCGGGCGCCGGCGAGAACCGAATCTGCCGTGTTGGCGCCAGCGGCAGTCAGCGTCCGCTCGATATCGGCTGACAGGGATTTCGCCTGACTTGCAGTCTCTGCGGATGAGTTGATCAGCGTCGTCTGCGCCTCGCGGGCGCTGTTGAGGATGGAGCTGGCAGCCGCCGTTCCGGCTGTGGTCAAGGCGCGCTCGACCTCCGTCGACGTCAGCTGAAGCTGGGCACCCACATCGGTTGAAATCGAAAGCAGGGACTGTTTAGCAGAGCGAGCACCCGTCTGAATGGTTTCGCTTGTGTTGACGACCAGATTGGTCAGCGAGCGTTCCGCATCCTCGACGTGCGACTTGATACCGAGCGACAGCTCTTCGGCGCGTGCCAACAGTGTGTCGCTGGCCTCGCGCCCGCTCAATTCGAAGCGGCCTGCCACAGCTTCAATTCGCGATCCGAGCAGATCCTCGAACTGCGCGACTCGTGTATCGATCGCGGTTGCGACAAAGCCCACACGTTCGTCGAGACCTTGATGGATTTCCTGGAACCGAGCTGTGATCGTATCCGCGAGGTAAGCGCTACGGTCGTCGATGGCTTCGGTCACCCCTGAGATGCGTCCTTCAAGGGCCACGACGGCCTGCGTCGCGCCTTCAGCCAGCGATGTTGTAAGGAGGGAGAGACGACTCTCGATCGAGCCGATCGCATGAGCGGTGCCATCGGATAGCGACGAGGTGAGGGTGCCGAGCCGGCTGTCGATTGTCTCCGTGACTGATTTTGCACGCGTATCGAAGATTTGCTCCAGTGTTTTCAGGCGGCCGTTGACCGATTCGTCGAACGACTTGATTTTAGCGTCAAACGAAGCATCGAGATTGGTGACGCGCGACTGGAGCGAGGTTTCGAATCTTGCCAGATGCTGATCCAGCGCGGCGCTGATCTCGCCTCCATTGGAAGTCAGTCGTGTATCGAAGGTATCGACATAGTTCTTCATACTCTGTGCGATATCTTCGGTGCGCTGGCCAAGGCGATCGACGATCTCAGCGCCGAAGGTCTTCACCGTGCGATCAAACTCCGAGATGTGGCGAGTGATCAGGGCGCCGAGCGTGCCGCTGTCGCGTGCGAATTTCTCTGCGAGTTCGGAGCCTTGGTCTTTCACCAGTTGATCGAACGCGTTCATCTGAAGGCTAAGCGTATCGTGCGCGGTTTCGGTTTGAGTGACAACGTTGGCCACCAGTGTGTTGACTGTGACGTCGAGTGCTTCGCTCGCCTTGTCACCGCACGATAGAATCCGGCTTGCCAGCCGGTTGCCTGCCTCGTCGATCTTGCTGGCAAGGTCGCCGCCGCGAAGCTCGAGCTCCACCAGCAGGGAATCGCTGGAATTTTTCAGAGCGTCGTGGACTTGTTCGGTACGGTCCGAAATGCCCTCGACGATGGATGCCGATTTTTGCTCGAAGTCGCCCGTAATCCGGTCGATCCGATCGTTCAGCATGTCGTGGACGCGGTCGGCCAGATCGACGAATTCATCGTGGACGTGACCGGTCTTGAAATTAAGGCTGCTGGTCAAGCGCTCGCTGGCGTCGAGAACGGCGCGTGCGGTCTGGGCGCTGGCTTCCTCAAGGCGGTCGAGCAAGTCGCCGCCCCGTTCGCCGAGCGCAAAAATCATGTTGTCTCCGGCATTACTAAGAGCCGTTGTGATGTGCTCGCCGCGCTCTTCCAACGTACCGGTGATACCCTTTGCGACTTCGTCGACGCGCGAGGCGATGGCATCACTGATCAGCGCGATGTCATGCCGCAGGTCTATCTGGACACCCGAGATCGCACTGCGGACCTGCTCGGCCTGGCCGACGAGGTTGTCCCGCTGATGCGCGATATCCTGAAGCAAAGCGCGAATCCGCACCTCGTTATCAGAATAGGCACGTTCCAGCGCGGCGACCTCGTTGGCGACCAAAGCTTCCAGTTCGCCGGCTCGGGCGATGGCACGCTCGACGCCGTCACCCATCGCGGCGACTTCGCGCCGGATCGCCTGTCCCACGGTTACCACTGAATCGCTGGCCAAGCCTTCCGGCTCGGAGAATCGGATCGCCACCTGGGCCATCGACTGAGCGATCATGCGCAATTCCTGTCCGCGCCACGCCATATTGGCCAAAAAGTAGAACAGCAGCACAGGGGCGAAAAACACGGCAATCAGACCGGTGAGGGCGAGCGTGCCGCCGCTACCCTGACCAAGGGCCGCCTGAAGCGACGGCAAAAAGCTGATCGTCAGAAGACCGGCGCCGAGAATCCAGATACCGGCGAACAGCGTCGCCAGCGTATAGATGTTGCGGGAAGGACCGCTCTTTTGGAGCGACTGAAGGATCTGCCCGATCGTTTCACGGTCGTCGTTGGCAGGGCGTCGCGTGAAGTGCGGTCCTTCTGCGGCTTCAGGAATCGGTCGATCTGCACGGATGCCGGGCCACTCCTCGCCATGGCCAGCGGGTGGGACCGGCGGGAAGACATCGTGACGGGTCACAGCCTGATCAAGGTCTGCTGCGGATGCCTCACCTATGCTCAGCGCCTCCTGTATGGCGGAGAGAGCGACCTCTGTCGGATCTTTGATCTTCTTGGGATTGTTCGCCATCTCAGTCCACGCCCTCGTGTTACGCAAACCGCAAGTTCGCGTCGCCGCTGCAAGTCCGGTCGCCGACCCGAGCCCCAAGCCGGTCCCAGGCGCGGCAATCGCCACCGCCCGTTGTCGGTCACTTCCCCCCAACATCCTATTGGCTTGGCGTCTCGAATGAAATGGTCGTGATTAACACAATCTTAATCATCGTTAACGGCTGGCGGCGCCGACCGCTCTGGCGGCTCGAAAGTCATGGGGCAGTAGGTCGAAATTGGTCTCTAAACATACGGAAGGTCAGTTTCGTACCTGAAACGTTCCATTAACCAGTTCCGTGATTGGCTGGGTCGGATTCTGCGGGGGGAACCTCGCCGTCGCAGCGGATGCCCGGATAGCAGCAATGTCGTTTTCTCTTGGACAGGTCGACTGGATGCCCTCGCCACCGTTGGTTCCAGAGGATGGGCCGATCGATTTCGACCATCTCCATCGCATGACACTCGGCGATGACAGTCTTGAACGGGAGGTTTTGGCAATGTTCGCCGGTCAGGCCGCCGAGCTGGCCGCCTCGCTGGCGCAACTTCCGCCGAATGCCGCGATCCTGGCGCACAAACTGAAGGGCTCCGCGCGGGCGATAGGCGCCATTCACGTCGCCGTTGCCGCCGCCGACCTGGAAACCGCGCTTCGCAAGGGTGCCGATCCGGCCGAGCCGCGGGTTACGCTGAATGACACCGTCAATCAGGTTTGCCAGGCAATTGATGCGATCCTGCGGCGCTCCTGAGGCCACGGGCGAATTCCTGCGAGTGCGCCTTTTTGCGCCGACCGCTGGCGTTGGCCCGATCGTTTCGTTATAGGACAGCCGAACTTCCTCATTACCAGTAATCTGTTCGGCAACACGGCACCCTATGACCAAGATCAACTTTGTCGACCATTCCGGCGAAACCCGCACTGTTGACGTCGATAACGGCGCGACCGTCATGGAAGCTGCAATCCGTAACGCCGTTCCCGGCATTGAGGCCGAATGCGGCGGCGCCTGCGCCTGCGCCACCTGTCACGTCTATATCGACGACGCGTGGGCCGAGAAGGTCGGCAAACCGACGCCGATGGAAGAGGATATGCTCGACTTCGGCTACGATGTGCGGCCGAATTCGCGATTGTCCTGCCAGATCAAGGTAAGCGACGAACTCGAAGGCCTCGTGGTTACGGTACCGGAACGGCAGGCTTAAGCGCGTCGCATAGCCGACTGACGCCCGCCCACAAAGCCGCATCTGGCGTGACGCTGGCCGGACGCGGTGCAGGCGCCGCGACAGTTTATGGCTTTCCTCAAACCGGCCGGTTGGTTATAGCGAAGCGAATTTGATAAGCGTTCGCGGGAAGAAACGCGTCAGGAATATCCAGGCAGCGGCGCGGCCGTCCTGCTGGCCCGCGCAAAGGTTTCAACGGAAAAAGAAGCTGACATGAGCGAAGCGATCAAGACGGATGTGCTGATTATCGGTGCGGGCCCCTGCGGACTGTTTGCCGTGTTCGAACTGGGGCTGCTCGACATGAAGGTGCATCTTGTCGACATCCTCGACAAGATCGGCGGGCAGTGCGCCGAGCTTTATCCGGAGAAGCCGATCTACGACATTCCCGGTATTCCGTTGGTGACCGGTCAAGGGCTCACCGAAGCCCTGCTGGAGCAGATCAAGCCGTTCAACCCGACGTTCCATCTCAACGAGATGGTGGAGAGCATCGAGAAAATCGGCGATCCCGGATTCCGCGTCACCACCGACGCTGGCCAGGTGTTCGAGTGCAAGGTCGTCGTGGTGTCCGCGGGTGGCGGCTCGTTCCAGCCGAAACGACCGCCGGTGCCCGGCATCGAGGCTTATGAAAATACTTCCGTGTTCTATGCGGTGCGCAAGATGGAGCAATTCCGCGACAAGGAGATTCTGATCGTCGGCGGCGGCGACTCCGCGCTCGACTGGACGCTCAACCTGCACCCGCTGGCGAAGCGCATGACGCTACTGCATCGTCGCGACGATTTTCGCGCGGCGCCTCATAGCGTCGAGCAGATGCGCAAGCTGGTTGCCGACGGCAAGATGGATTTGAAGATCGGTCAGGTCACGGCGCTGGAAGGCGCGGACGGAAAACTCTCCGGCGCGCAGGTGAAGGGGAGCGACAATGCGATGTCGACGGTCAGTTGCGATACCATGCTGCCGTTCTTCGGTCTGACCATGAAGCTCGGCCCGGTCGCCAACTGGGGCCTTCATCTTGAGAACAACCTCATTCCGGTGGAGACCGCGTCGTTCGAGACCAACGTTCCCGGTATCTTCGCGATCGGTGACATCAACACCTATCCCGGCAAGCTAAAGCTCATCCTCTCGGGCTTCCACGAGGGCGCGCTGATGGCGCAGAAGGCGCATCGCTACGTCTATCCGGACAAGCGGCTGGTGTTCCAGTACACCACCTCGTCGTCGAGCCTGCAGAAGAAGCTCGGGGTGAATTGAGACCGGATGTTCTCGCCGACTTTGATCCGGCGTTTCATCGCGACCTCAAATTTCGATTAAGAATCCTGCTGCCTGTTCGGCGGCGCTATAGCCTCTGTGCTCGTGTGGAACCAGGCGCGGTATCTAGCGTTTTACGTTGGTACCGAGCTTCCAGCGGGTTGGGGTAATGCATACTTTCGCGGAATTAATCGCTCGAGGTAGAGCTCGTGGCTCACGCTCGCAGGGACTTCGGGTTCGGCTGCGTGAAGCGACGGCTACAGCGCATCAATCGTTGGACGCGCGGATAGCCGCCTCTAACTTGACTAGCCTCGCATGCTATCGGCATTTTCTTGAAGCGACCGCAGCGGCCTTGATCCCGCTCGAAGCAGCGCTCGAAGACTCCAATGTGAACGCGGTTGTCGAGGATTGGCAGGAGCGTGCGCGTACTCAAGCGATCCGCAGTGATCTCGCGCGGATCGGGGGACAAGTCCTGCCGCTTCCGTCGGTTAAGCGCTTGAGCCACGCCGAGACACTCGGTGTGCTTTACGTTCTGGAGGGCTCGCGGCTTGGCGCCAGATATCTGTTGCGCACCGTGAGCGCATCGTCCGATCCGATGGTGGTAAATGCAACAGCCTATCTCGGCCATGGCTCAGTGTCGTTGTGGCAGACTTTTCTTGCGGTACTCAATCGGAAAAGCCGTATAGCCGATGAGGCGGGCGCGGTCGCCGGCTCGATCATGGCTTTCAATCTCTTCGGCATGGCGTTCGCGCGCTTATGAACATCGAGGTCGATCTTACAAATTGCGATCGCGAGCCGATCCATATTCCTGGCAGCGTCCAGCCATTCGGCTTTTTGCTCGCGCTGCTGCCCGATTTCACCATCAGCATAGCTTCCGAAAGCGTGAAGCAGCACCTCGGTATTGCCGCCGGTGAATTATTGCAGTGTCCCCTCGGCGACATCCTGCTGGAGTCGGCGGTGAAGTCGATCCGCGAGCGGATTGATTTTCTCTCGGGCCCGGACACTGTCGAGCGTATGTTCGGCATTCCACTCATGCCGGATGGGCCGCCATTCGATCTGGCGGTTCATTTCTCTGGCGTCTACTTCGTGATCGAGGCAGAGCCGAGCATCGTTGAACCGGGCGTCAATTCCGGCGAGCTCGTTCGCCTGATGCTGGCGCGTATCCGCAAGAGGCGCACCACCACAGAGCTTGCACAGGAGGCGGCGCGGCAGCTTCGGGTTCTGACCGGCTTCGATCGCGTCATGGTTTACCGCTTCCATTTCGACGGCTCCGGCGAGGTAATCGCCGAAGCCGCGACCTCCGGCCTGGAGTCCTTCCTCGGCCTGCACTACCCGGCTTCGGACATTCCGAAGCAGGCGCGGCTGCTTTATCAGCGCAACTGGCTGCGGATCATCGCCGACATCAATGAAAAGCCCGCGCCGTTGCAATCGCTACCGATGCATACCAATCCGCTCGACCTGTCGATGAGCGTCCTGCGTTCGGTCTCTCCGATCCACATCGAATATTTGCGCAACATGGGCGTCGGCGCCTCGATGTCGGTCTCGATCCTACGCGAGGGCAAGCTGTGGGGGCTGTTCGCATGCCACCACTATTCGCCGAGGCACATTTCCTTCGAGCGGCGGACCGCTTCCGAATTATTCGGTCAGATGTTTTCGTGGATACTTGAGGGACAAATCCGCGAAGAGGACGTCGCCTACGAGAGCAAGGCACAGCAAATCCAGGAGTGGTTGATGGAGGCGGCGGCGACGCACGCCCATAGCAAGCGCGCGGTGCTGGATTTCATGCCCGAGTATCGCAAGATGATCGCATGCGACGGGATCGCCGTGTGGTCGGAGGGAGAGATCACGCTCGATGGTGAGACACCGCGGGAGAACGAGGTCAAGGATCTCGTAGCATTTATCAATCGCACCTCGCCGGGACGGATATTCGCCACCGCCGAGATAGGCAAAGTTTACGCCGCCGGCGAGTCGTTTCGCGACCGGGCCGCGGGCTTTCTCGCCATTCCGCTGTCGCGGACCCCGCGCGACTGCCTGCTCTTCTTCCGCCGGGAAATCCAGCAGTCGGTGAATTGGGCGGGCGATCCCAACAAATCTTATCAGGAGGGACCGCACGGGCCCCGGCTAACACCGCGCAAAAGTTTCGAGCTCTGGCAAGAAGTCGTGCGCGGCCAGTCCAAACCCTGGACGTCAGCCGATCTTCATATCGCGGAAAGCCTTCGGGTCACGCTGCTCGAGGTGATCCTGCAACTTGCCGATCTCGCAGCGCGGGAGCGCCGTAACGCGCAGGAGCGGCAGGAATTGATGATTGCAGAACTCAATCATCGCGTCCGCAACATTCTGAGCCTGGTGCGCGGGCTGGTTGCCCAGAGCAAGACCACGGCCGTCAGCATCGAGGAATTTGCCGGCGTGCTCGGCGGCCGCATCCAGGCGCTGGCGCGCGCTCACGACCAGATCACCAATCTCAACTGGGCGCCGGTCGCATTGCGGTCGCTGGTGGAGTCGGAAGCGGGCGCTTATCTCGGAGCGCGCGCCGACCGCATCGAGATGAAGGGGCCTGAGGTCGCTCTGGATCCCAAGGCGTTTGCGGCGCTGGCGCTGGTCGTCCACGAGATGATGACCAACTCGGCCAAGTATGGCGCGCTGGCTGACTCGGTCGGCCGGGTCGAAATCATCTGGAATATTGATGATCAGTCGGGTCTTGTGATCAATTGGAAGGAAAGCGGCGGCCCGCCGGTCCAGCCTCCATCGCGCCGCGGCTTCGGTACCACCATCATCGAGCGCTCGATTCCCTTCGACCTCAAAGGCGACGCAGAGATCCATTTTGACTTGTTCGGCGTTCAGGCTCGCTTTGTCATCCCGCCCAACTTTATCGAGTGGGTGCCGTCTCTGGCGAACGCGTCGGAGCGGATTGAAGCAAAAAAGCAGGAGGCGCCCCGCATCTCCGACACGGCTTTGATCGTGGAGGACAATCTCATCATCGCAATGAGCGGCGAGGTGATCCTTCTTGAACTCGGCGCTCGCCACGTGAATACGGCGGCCTCAGTCGCTCAGGCGTTGAACTCAATTGAACGCACCAAACCGAGCTTCGCGTTGCTTGATCTCAATCTCGGCAACGAGAATAGTATTCCGGTTGGCATGAAGCTGCAGGAATTGAATGTGCCATTCATCTTCGCCACCGGTTACGGCGAGCGCGCGCCAATACCGGCTGAACTCGGCAGCGTGCCGGTGATCCAGAAGCCCTACACACGAGAGGTGGTCGAAGCCGCGCTTGCAAACATGGCGTGCGCAGGCTGACTATTGCTGCATCGGTGCGGGTGGGGTTGCCGCTGGTGGGGTGAGTGCCGGCGACGTCGGCAACGCCAATGGCGGCAGCGGTTCGCCTGTCACGTTGCTCCCGTCGGCGGCGTTGAGATGCAGTTGCGCCTCGGCCGCCGGCAGCGCGGCGTCCGCCATCGCGGCATGACCCTCGGCGGTCGGATGGATCGCGCCGCCATACACTGCGGAGAGCAGTCCCCATGTCGCGTCATGGATGTCGGACGGCTGCATTGATGAGGACTGCGCCTGCGGGTAGGTCATCGCGGTGAAGTAGCTGTCGTTGGCGTCGCGGATCCAGCGCGCGCGGGGCAGATAGGCGCGGAACGCGCTTGCCTCACGGCCGCAGGCGAGAGGCTGCTGCGGCGCCTCCACGATGTTGCTGACGAAGCTGTTGCCTTGGGGCGAGAAACATTCGCGGTCGAATTCGGGATCGCTGCCGGCGCGCGCGCAAAACCCGTGATCGGCGAAAGCCGCCTGATGCGCCTCGACGAAGGTCATGCGGTCGCCGGCGGGATCGCGGCAGATCACGCCGGACTGGCACAAGGCGAGGGCTTTCAGCCGCGGCAGGAATTCATTTTGAACGTAGCCGGTGACCGCGGCGAGCCGCCCGGGATCGGCATTGAATGACGGGTGCACGTCGAAGCCCGCTTTGCCGCCGGTGCAGGGCGCGCCGCCGTTCGTCAGCGCCGGGTTGGCATAGGAGACGAACACCGCCCGCGACAGGTCGTTATCCAACAGTGGCTTCAATGCTGCGCGCAGCTGGACGAAGGATTGCGGCAGGTCGCGCACAAGGCTCGATCGTGAATCGTCGACCGATCCGATCAGGCCGCCGCGCCTGAACAGCGCGCGTTCGGTTGCCGCATCCACGATGACGTCGGACACGAGGCCGGAGAAATTGATGTCGTTGGCGCCAATGGTCATCAGCACGAGATCGAGCCTGCGGTCGGGCTGGCGGTGCCTCGCAGCCGCGAGCGCTTCGCGTAGTTGGGCGATCTGGCCGTTGACGGTGCCCTGGCACTTGGCCGACGACTTCGAGGTCAGGCATTCGCGCGCACGCTGCGAACCCAGCATCCCGTCGGGAATGCTGGCGCCGGTGCAGGCCAGCGGCAGATAGGTCACCGCGACGTGCGTATAGCGCACCGCGAGTGCGAGTGCGGTGCGGGCCTGGTAGCTGTAAAGCGAGCGATGGCAGGCCGCGTTCATCCACAGCGCGCCGTATTGTTGCCAGGTCTGTAGCGAGCCGGAGGTGCCGCAGGCTCGGCCGCCCTTGTAGCCGGCGCGGCTCGGCCGGTAAAATTCGTCCGCCGCGCCGCCGAGATAGGAGCGGAAGCAAAAGCCTTCGTCCGACAGCGCAACAGGGCGATCCGGGTTGCCTTCACCGGAAGCGATGGAGTCGCCGAGGCCGGCGACGAGGATGTCGCGCACCTTGATCTGCGTCATCAGGCGCTGCGGTGCGTCGCTGCCGCTCGTGACATCGACGGTGGCGTTGGTGGCGCGGCCATAGCGGGCGCGGAAGTCGATCGGCTCGGCGCAGTCCTGCGTCGTGGCGCGGGGGCCGTCGCCATCATCGAAAGACCAGGCGCAGACGGCGCCGACCGGGACCGCGCCGGTCAGGCGCACGGTGACCGGATGCTCCGTCGGCGTCAGATAGCTTTCCTTGATCTTGTCGCGCGTGCAGGGCTCGCTGATGTGCCCCCCGAGATCGATGCAAAGACGGTTCACGGCGTTGCGAGCCCAGCCGCGACCGTCGCTTTGCAGTTCCAGCGCCTGCTCAGCAGCGAGAATGCTCTGGTTGCCGGCAGCGGCGACATGGATCTGGAAATCCCGCTCCTCCCGGAACAGCCGGAAGCGACTACGGACCTCCCAGGAAATCTGCATTCCGCCGGCAGCCTGATCCTGGATTGGAGCAGCGGGGTCGGCCGGGGCGATGCCAGTGGAAAGCGGCTGCGCGGCGATTTGCTGCGCGGCAAGGCTGCTAAGAGCAAGGCTGCCAAGAAATGTGAGGGCAATACCGACCAGGAACGAGGCGTGGGCGCGAAGCATGAATGGTTTTGACGTGACAGTTTTGGCGGAAATAAGAGCGGAGAGGAAGTCGCCGGCTCAGTCCTGCACGACCGGCGACTTGGCCGCCCGTGGCGATGCCGCCTCATCCGGCGGGCCATCACTGTTGCCCTTACCGTGGTCGTCGTTAGCGCCGTTGTCACCGACAACGTCGCTGTTGCCGTTGCCGTTGATCCTGCGGCGGTGCTGCCAAGGCTGCACCACGTTGAGCCAGAGTTCGCGGGTGCCCATGATGGTGATGGCAATGGCGAACGGGATCATGAAATAAAGAATCCGGAATACCAGCAGCGTCGCCAGCAACTGCTCCTTGCCGAACTGCGGCAGCGCCACCAACATTGCCGCGTCGAACACGCCGAGGCTTCCCGGCGCATGACTGGCGAAGCCGAGCAGGGTGGCCAGAATGAAAACGACCGCCACCGACACGAAATCAATGTCCGGATGCGTGGGCATCAACAGATACATTGCCAATGCACAAAATCCGAGATCGACGACTCCGATCAGGATCTGCACGAAGGTCAGCGGCGCGGACGGCAGCACGACCTTCCAGCCGTTCTGCCCGAGTTCGCGGCGGTTGCGACCGGTGATGATCCAGGCGAGATAGATTGCGATGCCGCCGAGGCAGCCGAATGCGATCAGGCGGTTGACTGACGGCGGCAGCAGGTCCATCGCGCTCGCCGCCCAGGGATGCCAGGCCATGCCGATGCCGAGCACGAACAGGTTGCCGAGCCAGAACGTCAGCCCGGAGATAAAACAGATCTTTGCGACGTCGATGGCGTTCAGCCCATAGTCCGAATAGATCCGAAACCGGATCGCGCCGCCGGTAAACACCGTCGCGCCGACGTTGTGGCCGATGGTGTAGCTCGTGAAGGCTGCGAGCGCCGCGACGCGATAGGGGATGTGATCCTTGCCGATCGTCCGCACCGCGAAGAAATCATAAAAGGTCAGGGTGCAGAACGCCCCGACGACGCAAAGCGCGGCCAAGGCGATCTCGGAGGGCGACTTTTCCGTCAGCGCGACCAGGATAACACCGGAGTCGACGCCCTTAAGGGTGTGGATAAGAGTCGTGATCGCGAAAGCGATGATGACGAAGCTCGCAACGACACCAAGCCGTTTCCAGCCGATCCATTCCTTGAAGCCGCGCTGCAGCGCGGTCAGCAGCCGTTGCATTCGTCCTCCCGCTAGCGCCCCGATTCCGAAGGTCTTATGGCCTTGTGGAAACGTCCAATGCGAATTTCGAAATCAAGGGACACTAGTAATCTCACTATTCCGGTGTGGCTTGATTTCAGAAGACGCCGCTCGACGGCCTCGTCGGGACCATGACGCCAAATTCTGACCACCACACCAGGTCACGATACGTTTCGAGCCGATTGCGGAGAGGAAGGCAAGCGGCTGTTCCGTCTCTCATACGCGAAAAACTCATAAGACAAAACGGGGCGTTTGACGGTCGCTATCAGGCCTGAACGCGGCGGCGCCTTCACCGGTTGAAAAAAGTCAGGACACATCCCCGCTGCGCGCGTCCGCAGCGGCGAAAGTGAGTTGACGATGCATATAGGCATAAGACGCCCCGTGTTCCATCGCCGGTTAGGAAGTTCTTGCAGACGACATCATCAAAGCCCCGACAGCTCCTTATGCGTCGGATGTATGACATCGCTTATTACGCGAGGGAAACAATTTGTGAAGCTGGTGCTGAACTTGTGCATGGCCGCTTCGCAGTGCACTGGCGAGCCGGTGCGAATCGAATCCGGATCGATCACCCCTTCCTGCTCAGGACAGCCAGGACGGAATGCCAGCACACGATGAGCTTGTGCCGGGACTTAGCGACTCGGAAGTGCCATGCAAATAGACGTTTTGAGAGTCAGGTCTTGCGCAGCGTGAAGTAAGCGCCGCAGAAGGCCATCGCCGCGCCAAGGCCGAGCACGGCAAGGCCAGTTATGAAACTTGAGACGGTCGGCGCGGTGCTGGGCGCCGAGGCGGCCTGTCCCGCGCCCGCCAGAAACAGTACGGCGACTACGATCAGGAACTGCCGGAGCCGCTGCTGAATGCGGTTGGACGCTGCGCTATGCATCAGCGTCGCGACAAAATAGCTGCCGGAGAAGCTGGCCGTTGCGACCAGCCACCATGCGATCGCGGCACCCGCAGGCATGAACTCCTTGGCATCGGAACGCCAGAGCCCACCGAGGTCGAGACCAATCTGAGCGCCCAGCATGTGCACGGCGAGAGCGAGCAATATGCCGGACACCATTGCCCCGCCGACGATCAAGTGGCGCGGAAAATAAGCGGTTTCAGCCATGAGGGTTTTCTATAGCGTTTTCGAGCGAAGTGAAATCCGGTTCGCGTGAAGAAAACGCCTCAAATCAAAAAGCTTAAGTCTTTCGCTGTTTCCGTGAAGCGGTGAAAGACTCTAGGATAAAAACTGCACGTCGAGCAAGAGAACGCACCGCTGTGCGAAGGGTACTGATTGTGTCGCCGCCACCAGAGATACCGCCGCCTGGCGTTGGATACGCTTATAGAGCCTCGCTGATCGGCTCAGCGCATCGGTTCGCGCTGGAGGATGACGGGATATCGTGGCGCGTTGGCCGCCGGACGGGAAGATGGCGCTATGCGGACGTCGCTGCCTTGCGCATGTCCTACCGGCCGATGTCGATGCAGTCGCACCGATTCCGCACCGAGATCAGCCATCGGAACGGCGGATGCATCATCGTGATGTCCACCACCTGGCGGACTTTGGCGCTGATGGATGCGCAGGACAAGGACTACAGCACGTTCATCGTCGAACTGCACCGACGGCTTGCAGCGCATGGCGCGCGCACCATGCTCGTTGGCGGCCTGAACCCGGTGCTTTATTTTGCGGGCGCGGGCGTGTTGACGCTGCTGTCCGTAGCGATGGCAGCCCTGCTGGTGCGGGCGATGGTCACAGGCGAATGGGCCGGCGCCCTGTTCATCGTCGGTCTGTCTGCGCTTTTTGGCTGGCAGATCGGCCGTTTCATGCACCGCAACAGACCGCGTGCCTACACATTCAATGCGTTGCCGCGGGAGTTGCTGCCGTAAACTGACGCTGCTCCTCGCTCTCGACGCTCAATGTCGCACGACCAACACCGAGCAACTGGCATAACGCACCACATAGCCGGCATTGGAGCCAAGAAAGTAGGTCTTCATCGCCGGCCGATGCGAAGCCATCACGATCAGGTCGGCGTCGACGGCCTGGGATTCCTCAAGAATCTCATGATAGACGCTGTTGCCCTGCCGCACCACGCTGGAAATGCGCGACGGTTCGATGCCCACCTCGCGTGCGACGATTGCCAGCGCCTCCTGGGACGACTGACGCTGCAGCATGTCGAAATCCGCCGGCACGTATTCGGTGAGCATCACCGGCGTCATGTGCAGCACGTTCAGTAGCCTGATGGTTCCGTTCGAGGTTTGCGACAACAACACCGCGGTTGCAACCGCGGGCTTGGCGAGATCGGTGTTGGTAAGATCGATCGGCACGAGAATGGATTTGAACATCGGGTGTCCTCCATCATGCCCAGTCCCCGCGTCGAATCCTGTCTTCCTAAGGGGCTGACTCAAGGGCAGCTTGCCATGCTGCGTGCCATACAAGCATATCATGAAAGCGATGCGGAGTCGGATGAAAGGCCGAACTGTCAGGCTTCCTTCAGCAGTTTCGGGCTGACGTACCGGACGAGTTGTCCGCCACCGAATGTGATGCTGTCCCAGCGATCGACGGCGAAGTCGATGACGGCAAGACCCGACGTCGGCAGGTTGTCGGCCAGCGCCGCACGTCCGGCTGCGTCACCGCCGCCGATCAGACGAAGCGCGAGGTCGTGCATGCCGGGATTGTGCCCGACGATCATGAGGCGCTCAGGATCCGGGCCGGCGGAACGAATAATTGTCAGGAGTTGCGCCGGCTCGGCGCCGTATAGCTCCGGCAGGTGCTCGACAAGTCCCGGAGCCATTTGATCCGAAAACTTTTGCCGAACGATGTCCCAGGTCTCGCGTGCCCGCACAGCGGTCGAGATCAACGCGAGATCCGGCAGCAGTGATCGCTCTGTGAGAAGCCACGCGCCGATTTCGGCGGCGTCGTTGCGGCCGCGCGCGGCAAGCGGGCGGTCCCGATCGCTTCCACTGGGCGAGTCGCGTTCGGTTTTCGCGTGTCGAAGCAGCAAAAGGCGGCGCATGACGCTGGCTCGATTCGAGGTTAAGCATGACCCGGAACGCGGGGTAGGGCCGGCTTAGTCTACAACCTTGCACGGGACAAGGTCACAGGGGTAGTGGTAGGAAACGTCATGATTTCGGATAACATAGTTGCGGCCGATGGTCCCGGTGACGCGGAGTCTGCGGCGCAGCGGCGCGAGCAACTGACTTTCGATCTCGACGTTGAAATCTGCGTCGTCGGCGGCGGCCTGGCCGGCCTCACTGTGGCGCTGGAGGCGGCACGGACAGGCGCAAGCGTCGTCGTGCTCGAGGGCCGCCATGTCGGCTGGAGTGCGTCCGGCCATCATCTCGGCACGGCGATGCCTGGCTACGGACTTCCGCTTTCCGATCTGATCGCGCGCGTCGGTTTCGATGATGCCTACGAACTCTGGTCGCTGTCTCAGCAGGGCGCTGATTATGTTCGCGCCCATGCCGCTGAAGATGTCATTCCGGGACTAGGACTCACGGAAGGCGCGCTCGAGGTTTCCAATGTCGATGCCGGCGAGCGGCTCATCAGCCAACTGCAAATGCTAAGCGAGGATTTTGCGACCGAGGCAGAGGGATGGCAGATCGACCGCGTCCGCGACACCTTACGCACCGACCGGTATTTTCACGCGGTGCATTATCCGCGAGCGTTCCAGATCGACGGTCGCAAATATGTTCACGGCCTCGCGGAGCTCGCGCGTAAGGCCGGTGCTCGCATCTTCGAAGGGACGCCGGTGGTTAGCATCGATTCGTCCGGGATTCGGAAACGCATTACGACGCCGCGGGCGCGGCTGCGGGCTTCCAACGTCGTGCTTGCGGGCAATGTCCATCTTGGCGAAGCGTTGCGGCGATTGTCCGATACTCTGGTGCCGGTCTGGCGGTATGCCGCCGTCACTTCGCCGTTGGGCGAGCGGCTCGCCGAGGTGATGAGGTTTCAGGGCTCTGTCATCGACACTGACGGGATCGATCATTTTCGGATCGTTGATGGCGACAGGCTGATGTGGGCGAGCCCGGAAACGACCTGGGAGGCGCGGCCGGAGCGCCATGCCGGGGGGATCTGCAAGCGCATCCGTACCACCTTCCCGCAACTCGGTACTGTCGAGATCGCGAAGGCTTTCTGTGGTGCGGTCGGTCAGACCGTGCACGGTATGCCGCAGGTCGGCCAATTACGGCCTGGACTGTGGGTTGCGAGCGGCTTCGGCCGGCAGGGGCTGAATACCTCGGCGATGGCCGGGCAACTGATCGCCCGCGGCATGCTGGAAGGAGATGACCGCTGGCGGTTGTTTGCGCCGTTCGAACTCGTATGGGCGGGCGGAATGACCGGACGCGCGGCAGGCTATGCGATCAGCATGGCCATGCAAGCGCGATCCGCCGCCGCCGGCACGCTGGCGCGCTATCGCGAGCGGGCGCGGCAGGCGCGGCTGAATGCGGCCAATCGCCAGACGGGATCGCGTCCGCGGCGATCCGCGGCTCATCATGCGCTGGCGCCAAATGATTCCGGGGAAACAGGAGCGGGCGGCTCTTCAACCTCGCCCCGCTAATGGGAGGAAGCCAAAACGCTTCCGGAAACCACCTCGCAAGAACGTGAGAACATTCCCGACACGTCCGTGTAACTTTGCCCAGGTCGTCCCGTATGAGATGCAAGGTGAATCGGTTCTCGCTTGCACGGAGACAACCATGATTGATCGCCGCATCCTGCTCGCATCCGCCGCCGGTCTTGCGGGTCTGTTCGGCTTCCGCTGGGCAGGGAGAGAATCCGCTTGGGCGACGGGGACGAAGGTCTCGCGAAAGTTCGAGATCGAAAAGACCGATGCCGAATGGCGGGCGCAACTTACGCCGCAGCAGTATCACATCCTGCGTGAGCACGGCACCGAGCCGCCTTTCTCCAGTCCCTTGCTCAAGGAGCATCGCAAGGGCACATTCGCCTGTGCCGGTTGTGGCCTGCCGCTTTATTCGTCCGAGACGAAATTCGAAAGCGGTACCGGCTGGCCGAGCTTCTGGAAGCCGCTCGACAACGCGGTCGGAAAATCTACCGACACAACGCTTGGCATGGCGAGGACCGAAGTGCATTGCCGTCGCTGCGGGGGCCATCTCGGCCATGTCTTCGACGACGGGCCGAAACCCACGGGCCTGCGATACTGCATGGACGGGTTGGCGCTCGTCTTCCATCCTGCTTCGCCATCGGCGACGTAAAGTTCGTTTGCTTCATCCCCGGATGGAGATCGTGATGGCCGGGCTCGGCCCGGCACTCCTTCATATCTTCCGAAGACAGCGAACCGGACCCCTCGCAAAAAGTAGTCCCGATCGCTCGCCACCGCGAGGCGCTTCCCGGCAAGAGTTGCCGAGCAAGGCAAGAATGCCCCGGGCTTTGAAGCCGGAGCTCTATGCTAACTTGCTGAAATAATTTGTCTCTTCCGGTGGCATGGAGCTTGCGATGTCGTTTGCCGGCCGCGGCGAATTTTGACCCGCGTTTTGGGCCGCCGCCTGGATCGAGTTGGAGACGACGCATGGGTATTTTCGACGCACTGAATACTTCGGTCGGCGGTTTGCAGGCACAGTCCTTTGCACTTCAGAATATCTCCGGCAACATCGCAAACTCCCAGACCACAGGCTATAAGGGTATCACCACCGCCTTCGTTGACCTGATCCCGGATTCGACCACCCCCAATCGCCAGGTTGCCGGCGGCGTAACCGCCTATGCGACGCCAACCATCAGCAGTCAGGGAACGGTGTCCGCCTCGACGGTTGGCACTTACATGGCGATAAACGGCGATGGCTTCTTCAACGTCCAGGCGCCGACGGGACGGGTCGACAACCAGCCGCAGTTTTCCGGCGTGACTTACTACACGCGGCGCGGCGATTTTCAGGTCGATGCTTACGGCCATCTGGTCAATAGCGCTGGCTACTATCTGATGGGCGTGACGGTCGATCCCAGGACCGGCAACCCGCTCGGCAATGTGCCGCAGGTGCTGAAATTCCAGAATAGCTTCGTTCCTGCGCAAGCCACGACGACGGTGCAATACGCCGCCAATCTTCCGGCGGTGCCGAGAACGCTGTCGAGCGCGACCGCGCCGGTCGGGAGCATTACGGCGGCCGGCGGATTGAACCCGTCCGACTTCACGACCAATTTCAATCCCCTTGTGGTCGGCACACCGGCCCCGCCCTATACCGACAACACCATAACTGGGTCGCCGGCGACCAATCAGCAGACGCCTGCGGTCGCGATCTCCAGCGCGACGCTTTTGTCGGGCACGGCGCCGAGCGACTCGTTGCCGGGCGGATTCGCGGTCGGTGACACCATCACCGTGAACGGCACCACGATCACCTTCACCGACGCCAGCACCGCGTTGCCGCCGGGCGCGCAGGATGCGACCCATGTCCGCATCGACGACACCGTCGGTGATCTGCTGAGCAAGATCGGCGCGATCACCGGCCAGGCTCCGACGATCAATGCCGGCACCGGCGCAATCACCCTGCATACTGGCACCGCGCAGGACCTCTCGGTGACGAGCGCAGCCGCGGGCTGGACGGCAATGGGCTTCGGCGCGACAACCAACGTAGCGCGCGGGGGCGGCGGCACGCCCGGGGCTGGCGTGGTGATCGCTAACGACCAGACAATCTTCCAGCAGCAATCGATCAGCGGCGGCGCGGTCACGGCCTATGATGCGACCGGGACGGCGGTGAACCTGCAATTGCGCTGGGCCAAGACCGACAGCGCTTCGCTCGGCGCCGGGCATTCCGATACCTGGAACCTGTTCTATCAGGCCAATCCGAACGCCACCGGCACGCAAGCGGCGTGGATCAACGTCGGCACCAATTTCACCTTCGGCACCAACGGCCAGCTTTCGAGCCCGGTCGGGTCGTCCGTCACCATTCCCAGCGTCAGTGTCGGGTCCCAGTCGCTCGGCAATCTCACGCTGAATATCGGCTCCGGCGGTCTGACCCAGTACGCCAGCAGCGGCGGCAACGCCACCATCAATGCGATCAACCAGAACGGCTACGCCGCCGGACAGCTACAGTCGGTTGCCGTCAACAATGACGGCGTTGTGGTCGGCACCTTCTCGAATGGGCAGAACCTGTCTCTCGCGCAGGTGTCGCTGTCGCACTTCAACGGCACCAACTACCTCAAGGCGCTCGACGGCGGGGCCTATGCGGTGACAGACGAGTCGGGGCCTGCAATCGCGGGTGCGGCAGGGCACATCAGCGGCTCGTCGCTCGAAGGCTCCAACACCGATATCGCCGATGAGTTCACCAAGCTGATCGTGACCCAGCAGGCTTATTCGGCGAATACGAAAGTCATCACCACCGCGAACAGCATGGTTCAGGATCTTCTGAACGTGCTGCGATAGAGCATGATCCCAAAAAGTGGGAACCGGTTTTCGGACAAGATCATGCTCAGTCGAATGAATAGAACAGAGTTTGATTCAACGCAGTTGAATCGGACTCTGGTCACGACGCGGATTGATCCGGTTTCGAGGCGGGCAAAAAGATGAGTTTGAGTTCGGCCCTCTCCATCGCGATGTCCGGCTTGCGCGCTAACCAGGCCGCGCTGTCGATCGTGTCCGGCAACGTTGCCAACGCGAACACGCCGGGCTACGTCGCGCAGACGTTGGTGCAGGACCAGATCGTTACCGGCAGCACCGGTTCCGGCGTCCGCATTATCGGCGTCAACCGCACGCTTGACGCCTATGTCCAGTCGCAGTTGCGCACGGAAAATGCCGGCAGCGCTTATGCAAATCAGATCGCCGGAGTGCTCGGCCAGTTGCAGAACGTCTATGGCACCCCCGGCAACGATGGAACGCTGGAGGCGGCCTACAATAACTTCACCTCCGCATTGCAGGCGCTGTCGGCGAGTTCGGGCAACACGGCGGCGCAATCCTCTGTGCTGAACGCCGCGCAGGCGCTGGCGCAGCAGCTCAACGCCACCACCAGCGGCATCCAGACGCTGCGCTCCAACGCCGAGCAGGATCTCTCGGTGTCGGTCTCGCAGGCCAACGCGGCGATGCAACAGATCGCGCAGCTCAATCAGAAGCTGCAAAGCTTGAGTGCTCAGGACCCGGCGGCCGCGACGCTGATGGATCAACGCGACGCTGCAATCGATCAGCTTTCAAGGTTGATGGACATCCGCGTGACGACGGACGGCGTCAATCAGACCTCGGTATTCACCACGTCTGGCATCCAGCTCGTCGGCGGTGTGTACGCTTCAACGCTGACGTTCAACGCGCAGTCCTCGCTTACCGCGAACTCGCGATGGAGCGCGGATCCCGCGCAGTCGAGCGTCGGCACCATCATCTGCCAGCTCCCGAACGGCGCGAAGATGGACATGATCGCCTTGCAAGGCATCAACTCCGGTCAGATCGCCGCCGATGTCCAGTTGCGTGACAAGATTCTGGTGCAGGCGCAGAACCAGGTGGACCAGATGGCGGCGACGCTCGCCAGCGCATTGTCGGACGTCACCACGAGCGGCGCGCCGGTGGCCGGACCGCCATCGGGATTCGACACCAGTCTCTCCAGCGTGCTGCCGGGCAACGCATTCAACGTCACCTACACCGACTCCAGCAACGTCTCGCACACCGTCACCGTGGTGCGGGTGGACGACCCAACCGCGCTGCCGATTCCGAACACGGCCTCGAATCCAAACGACAGGGTGATCGGCGTCGATTTCTCGGGCGGGCTCGCCTCGATCGTGTCGCAACTGAATGCGCAACTAGGAGCTACGTCGCATCTGACGTTTTCCGCTTCCGGGTCGCAGTTGCGGGTGGTCGATGACGGTTCGGGTGCATCGACCGTGACCGCGGCATCGACTACGACGACGGTGCAGTCGCTGACCTCGGGCAGTCCGCAACTGCCGTTCTTCACCGACCGTGCCTCGCTCTATACCGGCGCGATCACAGGCACCGCGTCGCAGATCACCGGGCTGGCGGGGCGCATTCAGGTCAACGCAGCGCTGCTTGCCGATCCCTCGAAGCTCACGGTCTACAACACCTCGCCGCTGACTCCCGCCGGCGACACCACGCGCTCCGATTTCATTTTCGACCGGTTGACGTCAGCCACTTTCACATACTCTCCAAACACCGGCCTTGGCGCGGCCGCCGCGCCGTTTCAGGGTACATTGCCATCGTTCCTGCAGCAGTTCGTCAGCTTGCAGAGCGGCACGGCGACAACAGCGAAGCAGGTCGCGCAAGGTCAGGACATCGTCGTCAATACTTTGCAGGAGAAGTTCGACGCCAAGTCCGGCGTGAACATGGATACCGAAATGTCCAATCTGATCGCGTTGCAGAATTCCTATGCGGCGAATGCGCATGTGATGACCGTGGTGCAGAGCATGATGCAGACGCTGCTGCAGGCATAATTGTAACGACGGCGTAAAGGCGGTTCGCATGGCGATCAACGGAATCAGCTTCGGCAACACCATCCTTGGCGGCTCGATCCAGAACCTGAAGACGCAGATGGCCGATCTGCAAAACCAACTCACAAGCGGCAAGCGTGCGACCACCTACTCGGGCATGGGCGCCAATGAAGGCTTTGCGATCGCGGCGCGCGCGCAACTGTCGAACATCTCCGCGTATACCGACACCATGATGAAGATCAACACCAACATCGGAGTTGCCAATACGGCGCTGCAGGCACTCTCCAACATCGGTACGCAGTTGCAAAATGCGGCGAACAGCGGATCGCAGGTGCTGAACAGCGCCGGACAGACCGCAGGCCAGCAGACCGCGGTCGCGCAATTTTCGTCAGTGGTCGGCATCCTGAATACGCAGGCCGGCGACCGCTACATCTTTTCCGGCAGCACAATCTATACTCAGTCGGTGGCCGCGTCGGATCTCATCCTGAACGGCAATGGGGCCGGGCAGGCGGGGTTGAAGCAGGTCATCTCCGAGCGCAACCAGGCCGACCTCGGTACCAGCGGCCTTGGCCGTCTCAACATTTCCTCGCCGACCGCGACGTCGGTGTCAGTTGCGGAGGATGCGTCGCCCTCGGTCTACGGCATGAAACTGCAATCGGTGTCGTCGTCATTGACAGGGGCCACCGTCACAGGTCCGGCCGGAGCGCCGCCTGCCATTTCAATCGATCTCGGTGCCACCAACCCGGCCGACGGCGACGCGGTGAGCTTCACCTTCAATCTTCCGGACGGCACCAGCGAGACAGTGCAACTGACGGCCTCCAGCGCAGTCCCGACGCCTGCCGGCAGCTTTGCGATCGGCGCGACGCCTGCCGCAACCGCTGCCAATCTCAACGCCGCACTGACGAGCTCGGTCGGAACGCTGGCAAAGACAGCGCTGGTCGCGGCCTCCGCCATCCGCGCGACGCATGATTTCTTCGATCAGCCGCCGCAGCGCGTCGACATTACGCCGCCCGCGACGCTTGCGACCGCCACGGCCGCGGTGAACGGCACCGCCGCCGATACCGTGCAGTGGTACACCGGCGACGCCGGAGCCGGGTCGGCGCGCGCAACCTCGACCGTTCGGGTCGATCCTTCGGTGACGGTGCAGTATGGTATGCGCGCGAACGAGGACGCCATCCGCTCGCTGATGGAATCCGTTGCGGTTCTCGCGGCGGTGACGACATCGCCGACCGATCCGAACGCGACCGACCAGATTTCGGCGCTCAACTCGCGCGTTGCGCAAAATCTGACGATCGCGCCCGGCAGTCAGAATATCCGTGACATCCAGGTCGACCTCGCCAACGCGCAGACCGTGATGAAGGATGCGACCGCGCGGCAGAAACTGACGCAAGCGACCATGCAGAATATCATCGACCAGGCGGAGAATGTCTCCACCGACGAGGTCGCGAGTCAGTTGTTGGCGCTGCAAACCGACCTGCAGGCGTCATACCAGACCACCGCGATGCTCTCGCAGCTCAGCCTGGTAAAATTCATCTGACGTTATTAGTTACGTCCGAAGCAGGATAGCTTCAGCCCTGACGAAGGAACGACAAACCCGTTCCAAAACCCGTCATGATGCGTTACTCATTGGGAATTCCGCGCTGCCGGGACTGGCCCGCCTCCCTATGGCGTTTTCGAACGAAAATGCTCTAAGTGGAACTGGAGCGGGCAGGCGCGACGGTTTATCAGCCCATCGGGAAATGCCGGTCAGAAGCCCTTTTGCGCGCGGCAAGGAAGCACGTTTCATGCGCAGCTTTGAGATTGAATTCGTCCTTCGTCATTTCGATGCGCCGTGCACGATGATCGCTTGCGGCGGGGAGCGCGCATCATGAAGCCTGCATCGCGCGACACGCTGCCGGAAGCCGATGAAACGCTCGATCCAGACGACTGGAACAAGCTTCGAGCGGAGGGGCACCGGATGCTCGATGATATGTTCAATCATATAGCCAAGGTTCGCGAGCGCCCGGTATGGCGGCCGATACCGGCGGAAACGCGCGCCCGTTTCCGCGAAGAGCTGCCGCGAGAGGGCGCCGATGTGGCCGACATTTATCGGGAGTTTGCCGAGTACATCGCTCCGTACACCGCCGGGAATGTCCACCCCGGATTCATGGGATGGGTCAACGGCGGCGGCACGGCTGTCGGGATGCTGGCCGAAATGCTGGCGGCGGGGTTGAATACCAATGTCGCCGGCCGCGATCAGATGCCGATCGAAGTCGAGCGGCAGATCGTTCTGTGGGTCCGGCAGATGTTCGGCTTTCCCGATACCGCGAGCGGCATCTTCGTCACGGGAACGTCGATGGCGAACCTGATGGGAATTCTGGTGGCGCGTTCAGCGCGAATCGGCCCGTCCGTGCGCCAGCGGGGCTTGATGGATCGCGGCGCCGGTCTCATCGCCTATACATCGGTTGCGACGCATGGCTGCATTGCCCAGGCCATGGACCTCGCAGGCTTCGGCACCGACGCCCTGCGGCGGATTCCGGTTGACCGCTGTCATCGCATCGATGCCGATGCGTTGCGTGCGCAGGTCGCCGTCGATCGCGCCGCGGGACTTGAACCATTTCTCGTGATCGGGTCGGCGGGAACAGTCGACATCGGAGCGATTGACGATCTTGCGGCGCTGCATGGCGTGTGCCGCGACGAGAAACTATGGCTGCATATCGACGGCGCATTCGGCGCTCTCGGGGTCTTGTCGCCGGAGATTGCACCTCGCCTCGCAGGAATTGAAAGCGCCGACTCCATTGCTTTCGATTTCCACAAATGGGGACAGGTGCCCTACGACGCGGGCTTCCTTCTCGTTCGCGACGGCGAACAGCACCGCCGCACATTTGCGGCGCCGGTCGCCTATCTGCGCCGGGAAACGCGCGGGCTTGCGGCGGGCTCGCCGTGGCCATGCGACTACGGCCCGGATATGTCCCGCGGCTTTCGCGCGTTGAAGACGTGGTTCACGTTGAAAGCCTACGGCACCGAAAGGCTCGGCGCGATGATCGGCCGGACCTGCGCGCTGGCGCGCTGCCTGGAAGCGCAGATCGCGGCCGAACCAAAACTCGAACTGCTCGCGCCGGTGCAACTCAACATCGTGTGCTTCCGCTATCGGGCCGACGATGCCGACAGGGTCAATGCGGAAATCGTCGCATTGCTGCACGAGTCGGGAATCGCAGCGCCGTCCACGACCATGCTGGACGGTCGGCTCGCGATCCGCGCGGCGATCGTCAATCATCGCACCGGAATGCGCGACATCGAAGCGCTGGTATCAGCGGTGCTGGAATTCGGCGCGCGCGAAACCTGAAGCCGTGACGGCCGCGCGCCCGCGTCGGCGCGTATTATGGCGTTTTCGAGCGAAGTGGATACCGGTTCGCGATCGAAATACGCGCAGATTGATCGAAGGCATTTTCTTTCTGCTAACCGGATTCCACTTGACCGGAAATGCTCGCGCGGCGTGATGTCAGGCGGAGCGTCGTCTGCTGTCGGCGCGATCGGCGGTGCTGTCGCTCATACCCGCCAGCTTCTTTTCGTAGGCGATCAATTTCTTGACTTCCTTCAGCGCCTTGTAGAGGTCGCCGTTGAGGATGTCGTTGTTGATGCCCTCGATGATCGGCCACGCGCCCGGCATGGTGGTGATGATGTCGCGCAGCAGGCTGAAATACGTGCCGTGATTGATCTGTGGCTCCGGCGACAGGTACATCAGTTGCACCGCGAGGTAGATCAGCTTGGCGGGTGTGTCCGCTGTTTCAGGCGTCAAAATGTCCTTCTCGCGAAGGATCGGAATCTTGTCGCCTTCGATCAAAAGCCGCGCGCGCTGGTCGGTGTTGGTGACAACGCAGGCGCCGATGATGATGCGTTCATGCGGCTTCAATTCGACTTTCAGCGCCATGACGGTTTCCTGTCATTGAATGAAGCGTGCCGGAACGCACGGCACTGCCATTCGCTGCGAAATGCGGCGGACGGCCGCGTCGGCGCGAGCATCGCGGACAGTCTGGCCGTGATCCTTCCCGATTGTGGTTAACGCCGGGTAAACGGCGGTAGCGGCCACCGGAAATGAAATGTCCTTGAATCCCGTCCATACCGGCGCAAATCAAGCCATGCGCTCGCTTCGGCCGCCGGCCGAACAGCCGCGCGAGTCTGCGATTGGCTTCATGCTTTCTTAGAGTCTTCACACCAGTGTGGCGCCTCGCCGAGGATCTTCGGCGTATGGGCGTATGTGTATTCACACCAGAAAGGTATGAAAGATGTCCGATATCGTTCTCTCCGCATCGGTTCGCCAGAATCTGCTTTCCCTCCAGTCAACCGCTGATCTGCTCTCCACCACGCAGAACCGTCTTGCCACCGGCAACAAGGTCAACTCGGCGCTCGACAACCCGACCAACTTCTTCACCGCGCAGGGCCTCAACAACCGCGCCAGCGACATCAACAACCTGCTCGACTCGATCGGCAACGGCGTGCAAGTGCTGCAGGCTGCCAACACCGGCATCACCTCGCTGCAGAAGCTGGTCGATACCGCCAAGTCGATCGCCAACCAGGCGCTCCAGGCGACCACGGGATATTCGACCAAGTCGCAGGCGACCACTGCCGCCATCACCGGCGCGACGGCGGACAACCTGCTCGGACCGGGCGGCGCTCCGACTGACCGGACCGTGACCGGCTCGGCGGTTAACAACGACGACACCGGTGGCGCAGCGGCGATCACGACTGCGACCAAGCTGGCTGGTACGGCGGGTGCGGGTTCGGACAACCTTGCGTCCAATATCAGCGCATCCGACACCATCGTTGTGAACGGCAAGACGATTTCGTTCAACAGCGGTTCCGGCACTAGCGGTTCGGCGACGGCTGGCACGCTCTCGATTGACGTGACCACCGGTGACGTGGGCGATGTCCTCGATGCCATTGATGCGATCACGGGCAATACTGCTGGCACGTCCACGATTGCGGCCGGTGCGATTTCGATCCACACCGGTACGGCCCAGGATCTGGTGATCAGCGGATCTGCTCTCACCAAGCTTGGTCTTACCGCCAACACCTACGCCCGCACGGCCGGAACTCCGGCTGCGCTCGATGGCAAGACGTTGACGATCGCCGCGACCGACGGTGGCACCGCGACCAGCATCACGTTTGGTACGGGCGGCGTGACGACCCTCGATCAGTTGAACACGGCGCTGGCCGCGAACAACCTGTCGGCCTCGATCAGCACGGCCGGCGCGCTGACCTTCACCACCACCAACGATCATGCCCATGCCACGATCGGTGCGTTCGGTGGTACGGCGGTTGCCGCTGGTGCAGGCCTGTTCGGAGCTTCCGTGACGGTGAGTGCGCCGGTGGAAGACGCCAACGCGCAGAACAACCGCGCCACGCTGATCAGCCAGTACAACGCGGTGATCGACCAGATCAAGACCACCGCGCAGGATTCGTCCTTCAACGGCGTCAACCTGTTGAATGGCGATCAGCTCAAGCTGGTGTTCAACGAAACCGGCAAGTCCACCCTGACCATTCAGGGCGTGACCTTTGATCCGGCTGGCCTCGGCCTCGCGTCGCTGGTCAAGGGCACCGACTTCCTCGACAACGCCTCGACCAACAAGGTTCTGGACTCGCTCAACAACGCGTCCGGCACGCTGCGCTCGCAGGCTTCGACCTTCGGTTCGAACCTGTCGATCGTGCAGATCCGTCAGGACTTCTCGAAGAACCTGATCAACGTGTTGCAGACCGGCTCGTCCAACCTGACGCTGGCTGACACCAACGAGGAAGCGGCGAACAGCCAGGCGCTGGCCACCCGCCAGTCGATCGCGGTGTCGGCGCTCGCGCTGGCCAACCAGTCGCAGCAGAGCGTGCTGCAGCTGCTCCGCTAATCGCAAACGCATCTCAGACGACGGAAACGGCGGGGAAAACCCCGCCGTTTTTTGTTGTAGCGTTTCGAGCGAAGTGGACACGAGGTTCGCGTGAAGAAAACGCGCCAAACAAAAAAGCTAAGGGTTCGGGTTTGATTTCATCAAAGCGGAATAGCTTTAGCCGGCGGTCCAATTCTTCTGAAGCCGGATTGTCAGTGCTTGTTCATGAGGTCTTGAAAGAACGGCGAAAATTGCTCGTGGGGCGATGCTTCCGAGCTATTGAATTTCGTAGTCAACATAGTAGGACAAAACCCTCATCCGCCTTGCATTCTGCCGATTGAGTTCAGAAAGGACGTGCGCGCCAAGAATGTCACGACTGCTTTCTTGTGGCCGCGACGATCGAGCGGGGATTAATCCTGGGTTAACCATAAATTAAAACGTCTTGTTCACCTTTCCGACCAGCGACCGGCTCTTGGGGCGAGTTGGCGTCCGCGCAGGTTAGGGAAGGCCAGTCATGTCCGACATCGTTCTCTCGGCATCCGTTCGCCAGAATTTGCTCTCGCTGCAGTCTACTGCCGATTTGCTGGCGCAAACGCAGAACCGTCTTGCCACCGGCAAGAAGGTCAACACGGCCCTCGACAATCCGACCAATTATTTCACTGCAGCAGCGCTCGACAACCGCGCCAACGATATCAGCAATCTGCTTGACGGCATCGGCAACGGCATACAGGTGCTGCAGGCGGCCAATACCGGCCTGACCTCGCTGCAGAAGCTGGTGGACACGGCGAAGTCGGTCGCCAATCAGGTTCTGCAATCCCAGGTCGGCTATTCACAGAAATCGTCGGTGGAAAGTCTTCCCGTAACGGGCGCGACCGCGCTCGATCTCAGAGGCACGACACCGTTTACAAATGTCGCCGCAACGCCCGGCACCGCCCTGAAGACCGGCACCGCCAACGCCGCCGCGACCGGCGCCACCCTTATCAGCGCGCTGACCGACGGCGCGGTTGCGACGCCGACCGGCCCCGCGGCCGGCGAGAGCTTTTCCGTCAACGGCAAGACCATCACGTTCGCGGCGTCGGGCGCGGCGACGACCGACCCTTCCGGAAACGTCACGATCGGCATCGACCAGACACTCAGTGCGTTGACCGGCGTGATCGATGCGCTGAACGGCAACACCACGCCCGCCACCGCATCGACAGTCAACGGCAGCGGGCAGATCGCGCTCAACACCGGTATCGCTCATGACCTGGCGCTGACGGACTCCACGCCGGCCGGAGTTCTCGCAAAGCTAGGCTTGAGCGCGGGAACGACGGCGCGCGGCGGGGGCGCGGGAAACCTCGACGGCAAGACGCTAACGATCGGGGCAACCGGCGGCGGCGTCGCGACCAACGTCACGTTCGGTGACGGCACCAACGGTACCGTCAGAACCCTTAACGACCTGAACGCGCAGCTTGCTTCAAACAATCTCCAGGCCACGATCAATTCGGCAGGCGTTATCACGATCTCGACCGCCAACGAGGCTGCCGCAGAGACCATTGGCACGATCGGCGGAACCGCGGCCGGCGCGGGATATGCCTTCAATGGCCTTGTCGCCGGCGCGCCCGTTCAAGATTCAGCGGTTCAGGCGGCTCGCGCCGGCCTCGTCAATCAATACAACAACATCATTCAGCAGATAAACACGACGGCGTCGGACTCGTCTTTCAACGGCATTAATCTGCTGAGCGGCGACACGCTGAAGCTCATCTTCAACGAGACCGCAAAGTCCACGCTCACGATCACCGGCACCAACATGAATGCAGTTGGCCTTGGACTGTCGGCCCTGACGGTGGGCATCGACTTCCTGGACAACGGCTCGGCCAACAGCGTGATCGCCAGCCTCGACAGAGCGTCGACCACCCTGCGCACGCAGGCTTCGACGCTTGGTTCGAACCTGTCGATCGTGCAAATCCGTCAGGACTTCTCGAAGAACCTTATCAACGTGTTACAGACCGGCTCGTCGAACCTGACCCTCGCCGACACCAACGAGGAAGCGGCAAACAGCCAAGCGCTGGCCACCCGTCAGTCGATCGCGGTGTCCGCACTGGCGCTGGCCAACCAGTCACAACAGAGCGTCCTGCAATTGCTACGCTGATGACGTAAGCTCGGCGAATGTCACGAGATTCGCTTGCCGTGAAGGCTCCGGCGAATGTGAAAATCGAAAAAACACCGCAACGAGGCCAAGCGTTTTCGAGCGAAGTGGATACCGGTTCGCGTGACGAAAACGCGTCAGAATAACAATCTAGAAACTTTGTTTCTAATTCCAGTCAGGAGCAAAGCGGCACCATTGCAGAACCCGCTGCATTTGCCACTTTTTCGACGCATGTGAAAACACCGAGTAACCCATTTTAAAGGTGGTGCTGATAGACATTCGGCAACGCGAAGTTGCGTGCGCCCTTTCTTTTTCCCCCGAGGTTTAGATGTCGAATGCTGCTCAAGCCTATGCCCGGACGGCTCAAACCTCGTCGTCTCCGCGTGAAATCGAGGCGCAGGCTTTACTGAAAGCGGCGCGGCAGCTTCGGGAGATCCAGGACAACTGGAAAGGGCCCGACAGTGACATGCAAAAGGCGCTGCTGTTCAACCGCCGTTTGTGGTCGATCTTCATGAGTGCGGCGGACAGCGAGAGTAACCCGCAGCCGCTGGAGGTTCGTCAGAACATCGCCAACATCGGCGTTTTCGTGATGAAGCAGACAGTCGACATGCAGATAAATCCAGACCCTGCGAAGCTGACGGCGCTGATCGACATCAACTGCAATCTCGCAGCCGGCTTGTCCGGTCGAGCGTAATCCCCGTCACAGACGGAGCCGGATCATTGGCCGACGTCCTGAATATCCTGGCATCGAACTACACAACGGTCGGTCAGAACGTCAATCTGAACACCGGAAGGTATGTTAACGTCGATCCCAAGGTTTTCGAAGGCACATGGAGCGGCAAGTACGCCAACCAGAAGCCGTTCTCCGTGACGATTTCCGGCGTCAATGGTTTCCGCGCCAAGGCCAAGTACCAGTACGGAAGCACGATCAAGTATCAGGAAGTTCTGATAAAGAACAATTCGTTCCGGGTCGGCGATTCAAAGTTCGTGCTGACAAAGGCTGGCACCGCGAAGGTCAGCACTGTCATGAGCAATCCGGCGACGGGTGCAAGCACGCTCGAGAACGCCTACGTCCATCAGAACTGAGCATTATTTTGATTGAGCATGATCTTATCCGAAAACCGGCTTCCACTTTTCGGGATCATGCTCTAGGCGCGGCGGTCGGTGGCGGCCGAGGGTTCTCGCTCAGTGTTCATCAAATCCAGCGTGCGGAAATATGCGCGTCGCCGCAGCATCGCCTCTTCGGGAAACTGCTTCACGACGAGGCTCGTCCGGCGATCGACGACCTGGTAGACGACCGAGGCGGCGTCACGATCGACCACTACTTGCCGTGACAGCGTATCACCGGAGGTCCGCAGATCGTTGCGGGCGCGCGCGCTGACGTCCGTCGCCGTGACGCTTTTGCTCGGCGGAAGTTGAGTCGCCACCGCATCGTCCGCGGCCGGGCTTGCCGGCTGAACGACTGGTGCCGCCACCGGCGCGCCAACCGGCTTGATACTGAAATCCGTACCCATGGTCGCCTCCAGGCTCCCGTCGAGTCAAATCCCACCCCCCTTTAGAACGCAAGCCTAGCGCCTGTCTCTCAACGCCACGTTAGAAAACGTGTTCAATGAGGTGATGCCGTGAGTGCAGAAATTTGATTCAAACTGGTTGGAATATGCGAGGGCAGGTCTCCTCAGCGAGGCTTCTCATTCTTCGAGCGGCAGTTGGTTCGGTTGCAGTGCCGGAGCCGATGCCGTTCGGGCCCGAGTTCGTCCTGTGTAAACCTGATTGGAACGGCGAGCGCGATCGGGCCGCCGCCGATGTCGGGAGGCGTTGGCGGGCGAGCTACCAGCGATAGGTCGCGGTTCCAAGAATATTACGTGCCCGACCAAGATTGCACTGTGCCATCGAGAAGCAGGCTGCGACGTAGTATTTGTCGAACAGGTTGCTGGTGTTGACGGAGAAGCGCCAACTGTCACGAATGAGGCCAGTCAGACGATATAAAAGCGTTTTATCTTCATTGGCTGGGCCACTGAAATCAAATGCCCCCTGTTTGTAATCGAACGATCCGCCTTGAAGCTGCACTTCGCGAATGGTCTGCCCGGTCGGACGCTTCGTCACCAGGTTCACGATACCGGCCGGCTGCCCTTGCCCATAGAGCACCGACGATGGGCCACGCATCACCTCGATACGCTCAACGCCGTATGTCTCGGTCTGAAGCCCCGTGGTCTGCAAACCTCGTTGCCCTGAAAGCCGCGCATAAAATACCTTGCACAGACTGGTAACCGTTGGCTTCCGCAAATACGCCTGGCGAGTAACTCAAGGCATCATGGACGCTGTTCGGTTTCCGCGTCTGGGTAATTTCCTTGCAATATCGTCTGACGGGATTGGTTCTAAGCTCGCCGGATCATGGTCGCTGCCGGTTCGCGCGTTAAAGCGAACGGCTGACTGCGAGGGGGCTCATGTGCTGGCGCGAGGGTGCGCTGCGCTGTCCGCTTGCCGTATAAGTCTGCGGCGTGGCGCGGCGCTGCGCTTCGGCACTGACGCCGCGAACGATTCCCTCCGAGACCGCGTGCGCGGTAGCGAGCACCGTGAGATTCACCTGGAGCATGGCGCGGAATGTGTCGTGGTGGCGTTGCAGCGCCGTGAGCAGGTCAGGCGTCGACTGAGTCATGTAGACCTGGCTGGTCTTGAATTGCCTGATGGCGTCGACGTAGCGGCGCGATAGTTCTGTCTTCCGGCTCTCGAGCGCCATGCCTTCGCGAATCTTGCCGGCGCGCACCAACTCGGTCTCGCGCTCGATGACGGCAAGCAGCGCGTTCATGATGTCGAGCATGTCGTCGGCGAGCTTGCGTGCGTCCGCTGGCGTCGATACGGGAGGCGGGAGAAGGGACGCCTGCGGATCCCGGGACTTCGGTGTCATGCGCTCTCCTTTGAGCTTGGCTTGGTCTGGCTCGCCTGTTGCATGATCAGGGCGCGGAACACCGCGTCGGAGACGCCGACGCCGCCGGCCTTGGCGAACGATCTGGAATACTGCTCGGTGAGCATCGAGCGCCACACTCCGGTGCCTGGCGTATCGCCGAACGGGCCTTCGCCCTTCAGCCCGGACGTCATTTGCGAGAACATGGAATTGAGGAACATCGCCTCGAAATCCTCCGAGGTTGCTTTGGCTTTCTCTATTGACCGCGGAGGGACGTGTTCCAGCGCTCGCGCGAGCTGCGGATCGGGACGGCCGTTCAGCATCGGCTTCATGCGAGGGGTGCTGCGATAAGCGGTGGTTATCAGGTCATTGACAGTGTGAGCTTCCATCACATCACCTCGATATCGGCTTCGATCGCACCGGCCGCCTTGATCGCCTGTAGAATGCCGATCAGGTCGCGTGGCCCGATGCCGAGGCCGTTGAGTCCGTCGACGAGCTCCTGAAGCGAGACGCCGTTCTTGACCAGCGCGAGTTTCTTGCCGTCCTCGCTTACGCCGACGTCTGTGCGCGGTGTCACAACCGTTCGCCCGCGTGCCAGCGGATTAGGTTGGCTGACCTGCGGGCTTTCGGAAATGGACACTGTGAGGTTGCCTTGCGCTACCGCGACGGTGGCGACGCGGACGTCGCGTCCCATCACGATGATCCCGGAACGTTCGTCGATAATGATCTTTGCTGCGATGTCCGGCTCGACCTGCAGCTGCTCGATCTCGGTCAGGAGTGCGACGACGTTGCCTTTGTATTCCCCTGGGATGGAGAGTTGCACAGTGGACGGATCGATTGGCTCGGCAGTCTTCGTGCCGAGGAAATCGTTGACTGCGGCGGCGATGCGCTTGGCGGTGGTGAAGTCGCCGTTACGCAGCGCCAGCCGGACATTCGGCATCCGGTTCAGTGCGAATTCGATCTCGCGCTCGACGATGGCGCCGTTGGCGATGCGCCCATTGGTTGGCACGCCCTTGGTGACGCTCGCGGCGGCGCCTTCAGCGGCAAAGCCGCCGATCGCAAGCGAGCCCTGCGCCACCGCATAAACATTGCCGTCGGCGCCGAGCAACGGCGTGACGAGCAAGGTGCCGCCTTGCAGGCTTTTGGCATCGCCCATGGCCGAGACCGTGACGTCCATGCGGGTGCCTTGGGTGGCGAAGGCGGGCAGGTTGCCGGTCACCATGACGGCCGCGACGTTGCCGGTTCGGATGGTGGCGCCGCGAATGTTGACGCCCATGCGTTCCAGCATCGCCTGCAGCGACTGCTTGGTGAAAGGAATATTGTTGAGGGTGTCGCCGCTGCCGTTGAGGCCGACCACGAGGCCGTAACCGATCAACTGGTTTTGTCGCACGCCTTCGATATTCGCGAGGTCCTTGATCCGTGAGGTCGCGTGCGCAGGCATGCCCAGCGGCGGCAGCGCGACAAGCGCCGCGACGGCGATCCGGACAATCCTTAAAATACCAACGCCAGGCATCCTCTGCTCCCCGCTGAGGGTTCGGTCCGGCTGGCCGCCACTCCCATGACGGTCATCCGCCGTTAACTATGCGAGGTTCGTGCCATCGCGGCGCATGGCATATAGTATTGATATCGTTGGAAGATCGATGTGGTGGATAAAGCTGCGCAGGCGGGAGGCGGTGGCGAAGTTGCCCGCGTCGGCAGAATTTGCCGGGCATTCACGCTTCGTTAACCATAACGGCCCACGGTTCTCTTGCTGGAGTCATCCGGTGCGCACTCCTTGACCGGCATGGCGCGCCATCAATATTCGGGCGAGATGATCGATGCGAATTTACGGACCGAACGGCACAACGCCGGGAACGCAGGCCCCGTCCGCGCGGCGAACGGGCGGAAGCGAATTTTCTCTGCCGGACCCGGCCGCTACAATGGAAAGCAGGGCCGCGGCCGCGCCGAAAGCGCCTGCCACCATCGATGCTTTGCTGGCGTTGCAGGGCGTCGAAGACGATCCGGCGGAGCGGCGCAAGCGCTCGGTACAGCGGGGCAGGGGCGCGCTGGACGTGCTCGACGATCTTAAGATCGGGCTGCTTTCCGGCAACTTCGACGCGTCAACCGTGATCCGGCTGCGCACTGCCGCTGCCGAGCTGAAATCGTCCTCCGGCGATGCCGGTCTCGACGCGGTCCTGGCTGAAATTGAATTGCGCGTCGAGGTGGAACTGGCCAAGGCGGGGCAATTCTGAAAGCAGCCGGGACGCGATGGAACCCGTTGAAAAGATGGCCTCGATACGCTGCGCAGACCGGGGTTCCACATCGGGCAGAGGAAGCAGGAACGCGGAAGCCCCGAGCTGTCAAGGACGGGTTTTGGTGCGACGATATTGTCTGTCACAAACGGCCGCTATATAAGCTCCGCCGCAGCCGGACCGTCCGTCCGGTGCCTTGCACCGAGCAGGAATGCATTTGGAAAAGTTGAAGAACTACAGGCCCTCCGAAAAAGAGCCTTTCATGAACGAGCGCCAGCGCGAATATTTTCGCGCCAAGTTGCTGGCATGGAAGGACGATATCCTCCGCGAATCGAAGGTTACGCTGCAGACTCTTCAGGAAGAGAACGTTAACCTTCCCGACCTCGCCGATCGCGCGTCCTCGGAAACCGACCGCGCCATCGAGCTGCGAGCCCGTGATCGGCAGCGAAAGCTGATCTCCAAGATTGACGCCGCCTTGCAGCGAATTGAAGACAATACCTATGGCTATTGTGAGGAAACGGGCGAGCCGATCTCGCTGAAGCGGCTCGAAGCGCGACCGATCGCGACGCTTTCTGTCGAAGCCCAGGAGCGCCACGAAAAGCGGGAAAAGATTTATCGGGACGAGTAGGGCAGGCGGCGCCGATGCCTTGGCGGCGCGGGCCGCGGTATAGGCGTGAGTTCGCGAGCGAAGCATGTCCTGGTGTTCGACACGACAGTACCGGTTCGGCGCAAGAAAACGCGTCAGAATAATCGTTGGCGTGGCGGCTCGCCGGCAACGGCTTACCTGAACATCTCCCGCTGCGCGTCGGTCAGGCCGGCCAGCATCTGCCGGGCCTGGCTGTAGCCGGCGGCGACCATCTCGTCGAAGCGGTTCCAGTCCAGCAAGCGGCACTCGGGGACGCGCGGCTGAAACAATAGGTCGGTGAACTTTCCCATCTCCTTTTGTTTGGAGATCGAAGTGATGAACGATGACCGCAGCATCGTCTCGGGCACGCTCGGCAGACGGTAACGCCGCTTCGCACGCGGTTTCAGTTTGTCGCGCAGCAAGGCGAGCGTTCCAGGAACGCAGTCAATGTCGAACACCTGCCCGCGATCGACCGAGAGATCGACGCCGATGATGCGACCGGCGCCGAGCCGCGCCATCACGTCGACCGGGAAATTGTTGAACGTGCTGCCATCATACATCATGTGCCCGCCGACGAAGACCGGCGGCAGCGCACCGGGTATTGCGTAGCTTGCGCCGACGTTGCGGGTCAGGTCGCCTCGCAGCAGGACGGCTTCGCTACCGGCCGAAAAGTCTGACGCGATAGTGAAGAAGGTGGTCCAGCAATCCTCGCTGTCGATTGCGTCCCGGCCTGTGGCATCGCGCACGGCCTGCGTCATCGCGCTTCGCGTGCGCGCACCCTTGATCAGCGATACCAGCGGAATGAAATTGTAGTCGCCGGTGACGTTGCCCCTCGGGTGTTCGAGGAACGCCTTCCGGACGGCGGCTGCGACTTCATCCGCGCTGCGCCCGAGCGCCAGTACCATCCCCATGACCGCGCCGATTGAGCTGCCGCCAAGCATGTCGACGGGAATGCCCGCCTCTTCCAGCGCCTTGATGACGCCGAGATGAGCGAAACCGCGCGCGCCTCCGCCGGACAGCACAAGTCCGACACCGCGTCCGGATACGATGCGAGCGAGCCGACGCATGTCCGCGGGCAATTGCGGGCGAATGTGAAAGTGCCGCGCATCCGGCCGCGCGTTCAGCCAACGCGCCGTGCCGGTGGGAATTGTCGTATCGGCCTTGTGCAGCAGAACCAGTGTCTGTCGCGCGATCGAAATGGGAGCGGCGGGTGACAGGAAAGCCTGCTCGACAGCCGAGAGACCGGGATCGTGGCCGGCGTCGGCGAGCAGCAGCACCTCGTCGGCATGACGAAGGCAAAACCGGGTCCATGCGGTGTCGCTTCCGTCGGCGGCAAGATACACGCCGCGGCTCTGAGCCTCGATTTCGTCGATATAGCCGGCAAGCGCATCGTTGCGCTGTTCAGACGAGGGGTCCCGAGCGATCCCGAAGTGTCTGGCGACGTCATCGGCGGTGACGACCGTCACCGACCCGGCCTTTGCGGCTTGCGCGTTACGCAGGCTTCGCGCAAAATCGGCGGCATCCGCCCCGGACGTGACCGGCAGGATGCAGATGTTCACTGGCACCAGCGGCGCTTGTCGCTCGCGCTCGCGAAATCGCCGGATCACGACCCGCATCATCGACATTTCGATTTCCGGATGTTGCAGGATCGCGCGCTCGATCATAGCGCGCGTTACTTTGACCAGCAGCGTATCGCGCACCGCCAAGATGGTTGCCGAGCGTGGCTCGCCGGTGAACAGCGCGAGCTCGCCTATGGTTTCACCGCGCCCGATCTCGCCGAGAATTTTTCTCGCGCCGGAGTCTGTCTCGGAAAATGCGTGCAGCCGTCCCGACAGGACGAAGTACACGTCGTCACTGATGTCGCCTTGACGCAGCAGAATCTCGCCGGAGACGAGATCGACATATTCGGCCTCGGACCGGATGGTGTTCAGGATCGCAGCGTTGTCGGACGCAAAGTAGTCGCGAAGCACGGTCTGGAGCAGCGCGTCGCGTTGCTGAAGATCGGGATCGGGTTTTGGCGTCAATACCGCAACTCCTATTGGTTCGTTTAAGCATTGCATTCCGTTGCGGCAAAAGCTCTGATTTTGACACTTGCCCACAGGGTTTGCGGCAACGTGAAGCGAATGTGGAATCCGCTCTCTACAGTCCGATTCAACCGCGTTGAATCAAACTCTGTTTTATTCTTTCATTGAGCATGATCTTGTCCGAAAACCGGTGTCCACTTTCGGGATCATGCTCTAACGTCGCGCGCGTGACGCGCTGCGGCGAACCCAATCCCGTCCTTTCCCCGGCTTGACCCCGAGGACTTAACCTTCGAACCCCTTTTTACTACGCGCAGCGAGCGGGTCGCATGCGGGGTGGCCGAACCTTCGCTCTGTTCTAGTCGCGCCCGACCCTGCCGGGAAATCCCGGCGTGGTTGGGCTGTCGCCACTCAGGCCGCTTGGCACGGCGCCTGTGCCGATAGTTCCAGGCCACGTTGTGTTCGGCACGCCCGGCAGATTGCCCCCGCCGATGCTGAGGCGCGGTGAGGGCGCCGGCATCACGATAATGGGCGCTGAAGGCATAAGCGTGTAGACAGGGCGGTGCCGGTGGCGCGCCTGTGCCGTGTCGGACAAGCCGATCAGGCAGGCGGCAACGACAAGCAGGATTCGGACGGCGAGGGTCATTGGACGCTCCGGCAGTCTCGACTTGCGGAATGTCACGGATATATAGCCATCGCAAGTGCGACGCACAGACCAAGGGGTCATTAAAAATTCGCTGCTCATCAGCGAACGAACAAGGCCTGCTCTCTGTTCTCGAAGATAGACACGGCCTCCGGCAGGGGAGCCGCCGGAGGCCGCATCCCCCGAACGATGCATGGCATCGCCGGGGTCGTCGCCGTCTCGCGCCTGGGATCGCGATCCGGTGGGGAGCTCTCGAGAATCTAGAACGGCAGCAGCACGTCCATCACCTGTTGACCGTAGCGCGGCTGCTGGACATCGCTGATCTGGCCGCGGCCGCCGTAGGCGATGCGGGCCTGCGCGATCTTGCTTGAATCGATAGTGTTGTCGCTCTGGATATCCTCAGGTCGCACGATGCCGGCGACGATCAATTCGCGGATTTCGTTGTTGACGCGGATTTCCTGCTTGCCTTCGACCACGAGATTGCCGTTCGGCAGCAGTTGCGTCACGACCGCGGCGACGCTGGTCTGCAAGTTCTCCTGACGTTGGACCGAGCCCTTGCCGTCGCTCAGCGAGGTGGAGTCGGTGGTCAGGATACGGCCAGGCAGGACCGCGGTTGCTGGATTGCCGATGGTTTTGCTGCCAATGAAATCGGTGATGCCGGAATCTTCCTTGCTGGTGCGGCTGCGCTGGGTCTGGTTGGCGATGTTGGCCTTGTCGGTGAAGTTCACGGTCACAGTCAGAAGGTCGCCGACCCGCGCCGCGCGCTGATCCCTGAAGAACGCGCGCGAGCCGTTCCGCCACAGCGAGTTGGCGTTGTAGGACACCGTCTCCGGTTTTGGCATCGGCATCTGCACGGGTTTGTAGCCCGGCTGCGTCGTCGGATTGTCGATCGCGGTCAGCTTGGGTGACTCGCCGATCTGCGAAAGGCGATCGATGGACGAGCATCCGCTGGCGAGGCCGGCGGCCGCTAGCAATGAGCCGGTTAGGACGATGCGGTTGATGCGCGCGAACTTCAACATGAACGTTACTCGGCTTTTGAAGATGTGGGCGTGCCGCTCTGGGCGGAGACGGGGGCTGTTGCCGCTGCCGCCGGCTCGGCGCTCGCCAGCTTGCGGGGCGCAACCGGCGTGATGGGAGACACCGACACCTGACCTCGCCCGACCACCACGCCGGACACGGTGCGCTTCGATTGCAGGTTGAGAACAGTGACGATGTCCCCCTCGGTGCCGGCTTCGGTCGCCTGGCCGCGCACGGTGAGATAAATTCCCGCGGCCTGGTAGATCAGGGTCACCGCCTCGTCGCGTTGCACAAGGTCTGGTCTGGTCAGGTCGGCGCCGTGCAGCGCCTGACCGGCGCGCATCTGCCGCCGCATCTGCATCCCGACGGCGTGGTCGCGGCTCGCGGCATCGTGGCCGACCTCGGCCTTGGGGCGACGCTCCATGACGATGTCGGAAAATTTCAGCTGGGCGTTACGGTCCACGTCGCGAGCCAGCACCGCGGCCTCGACAGTCTCGACGGCGACTCCGGTGAAGCGGAGGCGGGCCGGTGCGGCGCCGGAGTCGTTGCCGACCTCGAGCGTGACGTCGAAGCGACCATTGCGCGGGTCGAACCGGGTTACCATCGGATTGATGGCGCCGTTGTTAGCGGCATCGAGATGGATTGCCGTAAAGTCTTTATCGAAGGTCAGCTGCAGGTTCTTGGCGTCGCCAAGTCCATTGCGGTGTTCGAGCGCGACCGCGATCCGCAATTCGACGTCGTCCGGTTCGAGGGTGCGCGCGAGCCGTGTCACCGCGACGTTGCGGATGCCGTGAGTCTCGACGCCGATCACCTGATGCGCGCGGAGAACGTCGAGCACCTGGGTAGCCAACAGGCTGCCCGTGGTGCCGGGGTTGGGAGAGCGGTAGATCGCAACCTGCGCTGCGTCACCGGCGTTATCGACAAGGTCGCCGATTCTCACCACCTCGTCCGTAATGTCGACATGGCCGCGAAGCACAGGAGCCGGAAGGGCGGCCGCGGTCTGGATCGTGCTCGCCAGGACGATGCGGCGCGGAGCCACGTCATTGCCGGCCAGCGCCGGAATGGACGCCGCCAGCAGCGCGCCAGCGATGAGAAAGGAGCGGACGGCCATGATCAGCCTCTCTTCTTTTTGACCGAGCATGATCTTATCCGAAAACCGGTTTCCACTTTTCGGGATCATGCTCTAGCGGAACAGCGCGGCTGCGGATTGCAGCATCTGGTCGGCGGCGCTGACGACTTTGGCGTTCATCTCGTAGGCGCGTTGTGCGGCGATCAGATCGGAGATTTCAGAGACCACCTCGACATTGGCCTGCTCAAGGTTCGACTGCTGCATGTCGCCGAAGCCGTCGATGTTTGCGATGCCGTCCTGGAACGGACCGGAGGCGGGCGTCTCCTTGAAGTTGTTGTCGCCGACCGGCTGCAGGCCCGCCTTGTTGATGAAGCGGGTCAGGCCGATCTGGCCAAGCACCGTCGGAGTGGTCTGCCCCGGCAGCGTCACCGAGACCTGGCCCTGCGCGTTGATGGTAATGCCAGCGGAGTTTTGGGGAATTGTGATCGTCGGCTGCACCGGATTGCCCTGCGCATTGACGATGCGACCCTGGTTGTCCATCTGGAACGTGCCGTCGCGAGTATACTGAAAGGTACCGTCCGGCATCTGGATCTTGAAGAAGCCTTCACCGCGAATGGCGATGTCGAGATCGTTGCCGGTCTGCGACAGCGTGCCTTGACTCATCTGCCGCGGCGTTCCGACTGTTTTCACGCCGCCGCCGAGATCGATGCCCACGGGCAATATGGTTCCCTGAGCTGATGCCTGCGCGCCGACGCGGCGGACGTGGTCGTAGATGAGGTCTTGAAACGCGGCCCGTTGCTTTTTGTAACCGGTGGTGCGCAGGTTCGCGATATTGTTGGAGATGACCTGAACGTTTAGTTCTTGAGCCGCCATTCCGGTTGCTGCGGTATAGAGAGCACGCATGATATGGTTTCCTTATGCCGGAACGTCGGCGAGTTTTTCGATGGCGGATCGTTGCAGATCGGTTTGCTGCTGCAACAGCGTCGCCATCTGCGTGTAGGCGCGGGACACCTCGACCATGCGGCTCATCTCGGTCACCGCATTGACGTTGGAGCGCTCAATGAAGCCCTGATGGACTTGCGCATTCGTATCCGGCTGAGCGGAATTGCCTGCGCCCGCGGCGTAGAGGTTGGATCCCTCCTTGATCAGCTTTTGGGGTTGCGGGAAGGAGACTAGCCGCAGCGTGCCGCGGATCGAGTTGGTCGTGTTGTTGATGCCCTCGATCACGGTCACGGTGCCGTCGGCGGAAATCGTAATGTCACGGTCGGTTTGCTGGAACCTGATCGGGCCATTGGAGCCGAGCACCGGAAAGCCCGATGCCGTTACCAGTTGTCCCTGTGAATTGAGCTGTAATCCGCCGTCGCGGGTGTAGCGCTCGCCGTTCGGCGTCTGCACCACCAGAAACGCCTTGCCGTCGATGGCGACATCGAGTGGGCTCTTGGTCTGCTCGGTCGGGCCGCCGGCGAAGTCGTGGAAGGTGGCGCGGTCCTGGACAAAGCTTAAGCGGCGGTCGCGGCCGACGAAGTTGTCTTCGTGCGCTCCCGGCATCAGGTATTCCTCGAACAGCGAGCGGTCGGCCTTGTAACCGTTGGTGTTGACGTTCGCGACGTTGTTCGCAATGACGTCTATCCGCCGTTCGAGCATCATCTGCCGCGACAGTCCGATGAGGAGCGTATTCTCCATCGGTGGTTCTCCCCTTGAGGATCCGTGTGAAGAAAGCCCTCCCAGGCCGCGACACCGGATCGATCGAACCTCGAGGCTCTCCCAAGCCTGCGGTTCAAGAAAGGGATAGCGAAAGCCGTGCCAGCTTCAGAAGCGATGGATTATCAGTCGTTTATTGAAATCTACCCCCTGGGAGACCCGGTAATTAAGGCCCTGTTGACCATATCGGCCCGGCAAAATCTTCCTAGTTATGGTTAAAAGAAAGGTTCCGTTAACCATTGCGTACCTAGTGTGGCAGCCCAGAAGTTCTCCGCATTTTCGCCACTACCTCGAAAGCGAACTTCTGACCAAAACACACCAGAATGGATGCTGGTGAACGTCGAATTCGAAGTTCGCAGGCCGTTGCGGGAGCGACGAGCTTCGGGTCCGGGCACGAGTGTCAAGGCAATAGGGCGCGTGTGCGCCGGCGGCATCTGTTCTGCGTATCCAGCCTGCTCGGCAGCACTCGGACCGACCCTGGGTGAAAGGGCGAGCTGACGATGGCTGAGAATGATCAGGCTGAGAAAGCGGCAGATCGAGACGCGCCGCCGGGCAAGAAAAGGTTCAAGCTGATTGTCGCGGTCGGCGCCGTGCTGCTGATTCTCGTCACCGGCGGCAGCATCTGGTTCTTTTTATTCCGCCATCACGATGGCGAGCAGCTTGCCGAAGCGCCACCGCCGAAGCCGCCGGCCTTCGTCGACATACCGGACATGCTGGTCAACCTGGTCGGCGCGCCCGGAGAGCGGGTGCAATATCTGAAAGTGAAGGTCGTTCTTGAGGTGAAGGAGGAGCCGCAGGTCGAGAAGATCAAGCCGGCGCTGCCCCGGGTCACCGATCTGTTTCAGACTTATATGCGCGAACTGCGTCCAAGTGATCTCAACGGTTCAGCCGGGTTATTCCGCCTGAAGGAAGAACTGACCAAACGGGTGAATGCTGTGATCTCGCCTGATCATGTCAATGCGGTGCTGTTCAAGGAAGTCGTCATCCAGTGAGGAGTGTCGCTGTTTTTGAAGTTGCTACATCATATGCCGCAAGCTCGTATCAGGAGCTTCAAATCGCAAGCGGCACTCCAAGGAACGAACTTCGGAAACGGGCGCTAGCGCGGAAACGGGATCATGGCGGACGATAGCGATCAGATTGATCAGGATGCAATCGCAGCCCAGTGGGAAGCCTCGCTCGACTCGGAGGATCCAGCCGAAGCGGCGAAGTCCGCTGCCGCGAATGAACTCACGGACGCGATGGCGGAACAATGGGCCGCCATGGTCGACGACGGTGGCCGCGATTTCGGCAGCGGCAAAAACGGCGGCGAGCGGGTTCTGTCGCAGGAGGAAATCGACAACCTGCTCGGCTTTAGCGTCGGCGAGATCAACGTCGACGACAATTCGGGCATTCGGGCGATCATCGACTCGGCGATGGTGTCGTATGAGCGCCTGCCGATGCTGGAGATCGTGTTCGATCGCCTGGTGCGGCTGATGACGACGTCGCTTCGCAATTTCACTTCCGACAACGTCGAGGTTTCGCTTGACCGCATCACCTCGGTCCGCTTTGGCGACTATCTGAACTCGATACCCCTGCCGGCGGTGCTCAGCGTGTTCAAGGCCGAGGAGTGGGAGAACTTCGGACTGGCGATGGTGGACTCCAGCCTGATCTACTCCATGATCGACGTGTTGCTGGGTGGCCGTCGCGGCCAGACCTCGCTCCGCATCGAAGGGCGGCCCTACACGACGATTGAAACCAATCTGGTAAAGCGGCTGGTGGAAGTGGTTCTGGCCGACGCGGAGCAGGCGTTCCGGCCGCTTTCGCCAGTGTCGTTTTCGATCGACCGTCTCGAAACCAATCCGCGGTTCGCGGCGATCACCCGTCCGGCCAATGCGGCGATCCTGGTCCGGCTGCGGATCGACATGGAAGATCGTGGCGGCACCATCGAACTGCTGCTTCCCTACGCCACCATTGAGCCGATCCGCAACGTTCTGTTGCAGATGTTCATGGGTGAAAAGTTCGGCCGTGATCCGATCTGGGAAAGCCACCTCGCCACCGAGATCTCGCAGGCGCAGATCGCCGTGGACGCTGTGTTGTATGAGGCCGAAATCCCGCTCAAGCAGCTTATGACCCTGAAGGTCGGCGATACCCTTGCGCTTGAGATGCGGCCTGATGCGTCGGTGGCGGTTCGGTGCGGCAGCGTTACGCTCACCGAAGGCCGCATGGGGCGGGTCGGCGACCGCGTCGCCATTCGCGTGTCGAAACATTTGCGCAAACCGAACACCACCTTCGCCATGTTCGAGAGAGCGGACGAGCAGACCAAGATGATGGAGGCCCAATGAACCACTCTTTCGGATTAGCGATCGAGAGCCTTGTTGCGGTTCTTCTCGTTCTGACAATCGGTTACTGCATGCTACTGAACAAGCGGCTGAAGCGGCTGAGGGCGGATGAACAGTCGCTCAAGGCGACGATTAGCGAACTGATCACGGCGACCGAGATCGCCGAGCGCGCCATCGGCGGGCTGAAGCACACGGTGCGCGACGTCAACGACAATCTCGGTAACCAGATTTCGTTGGCCACCGATTTGTCGCGACAGTTGGCGAAGCAACTGGCTGAGGGCGATGCCGTCATGCGGCGGTTGACCAGGATCGCGCTTGCGGCGCGTCCGCCGGCGGCCCCGGAACCGGAGGCCGTGACGAGTGATGCCCGCTCTGTCGCAGCCGCGGCGCGGGCATTTTCCGAACGCAAAAGGACGAACGGCCTCGCTGCATGAGTGCTTTCAGGGACATCCGGGTCATTCCCGTCGTAGCGGCTGCGATCTTCGGCCTCGCGGTGCTCAAGGTCGCGGGGCTCGTGATCGACGGCGGCTATGTCCTCGATGTCCGGCGGGATTCAGCCCGTCCATCATGGGCGCAGGAGAATTTAAACTTTCCAGGCGCAGCTCCGGACGCGGGCGACATCACCGGATCGGTCGAGGCGAAGAACAAAGACGCCGCCGGCAAGGACAGTGCGGGAGAAGATAAGGCGAAGCACGAAGAATCCGCCCAGGCAGCAGACACGCCGGGCGTGGCGAAGGTAGGCACTCTCCCCGAGCCGGGTCAGTCTGTGTCGCCCTCCGAGCGGGCCATCCTCGAGCGCCTTCAGAGCCGGCGACAGGAAATCGAAGCACGTGCTCGGGAAATTGACATTCGCGAAAGCCTTTTGCAAGCCGCTGAACATCGCATCCAGGGCCGCGTCGAGCAGATGAAGGGCATCGAAGCGCGGATCGCGACCGCGACCGCGGAGAAGAACGAGGCCGAGATTGCTCGCTTCAAGGGTCTCGTGACGATGTACGAGAACATGAAGCCGAAGGAGGCGGCCAAGGTGTTTGACCGGCTGGAAATGCCGGTACTGTTCGAGATCGCTTCGAAGATCGCGCCGCGCAAGATGTCGGAGATTCTCGGTCAGATGTCTCCCGAGGCTGCGGAACGGTTGACGGTCGAACTGGCGCGCCGTGCGAGCGGTGGCAACGCAACCGCGGCCTCCAATCTTCCGAAGATCGAGGGCCAGCCGACGCAGTCGACTCGCAATTAGTGGTCCGTTCTAATATTCGCATTCCGCTTCAGCGAGCCTCCTTGCGAAGGTTAGAATCAAAGGACCGCTAGCAACTATTGGGTTTCCAATGGAGTTTTGAATTTAACATTCGCTTGCCGGCTTTGCTGCGACGTCGGTAGCGAATGTCAAATTTACTCCACGAGGATCGTTGTTTAACAAGTCCTTAATTCCACAATCCTAGTGTTCGGTCTGACCGGCGTGCGAGCGTCCGGTCACGGATTCGAGTCGAGAGACTATCTGGAATGGCGCGGACGATTGCCGCTCGATGTTGGTCGCAAGCGCGCGCTTGCGCGCGGCGGCTTCGGCGCGACTTTATTCCGGCGGTCGCGACAGCCGTGCTGCTGCTGGCCGCGGCGTTTCCCGATGCAAGTCGCGCGCAGGTGGTCCAGGGAGAGGCGAGCTTTGTGGCGGCGAACGGTTTCGCGCGCCTCGTGCTTACGCTCGAGGATGATGTCGATTCCGAGGTGACGGTGGCGGGCACCGTCCTTCTGATCCGATTCAAGCGGCCGGTGGATATTCCCGTCGACAGGATCTCGGATGCGGTACCGGACTATGTCGGCTCGGCGCGCCGCGATCCGGATGGTTCGGCCATTCGTCTGGCGCTGGCGCGCAAGGTCACCGTTAATACAATGACCGCCGGCGAGCGCGTCTTCATCGATTTGATGCCTGACGGCTGGAAGGGGCCGCCGCCTGAATTGCCGCAGGAGGTGGTTCGAGAACTGGCGGAACGTGCCCGCGCCGCCGAGCGCGCCTTGCGCGAACAGCGCAGCCTCGAAGCGGCGAAGAAGCGGTCGCCAGTTCGCGTGCGCGCTTCGTTGCAGCCGACCTTCGTGCGCTATGTTTTTGAGCTGCCGGACGGCAGCGGCGTCTCTTCCAACCTCAATGAGCAAACGCTTGCGTTGCTGTTCAAGCCTGCGCTGACGTTCGATCTGGCGGATGCGAAACTGGTGGCGCCAGCCAATATCGGCTCAATCGCGCAGAAGGTCGACGGCGAGGGCTCGCGGATCGAAATAAAACTGATCGGCGATGTCGATGTGCATTCGTTTCGTGAAGAGAAGAGCTACATCGTCGATATCGGCTTTCAGCAGACCGGCAAACCGATACTGCCGGTGCCGCTCGCGTCAACCGAAGCTCGGCCGCAGGGCGCTTCCGCCGGAAAGGCAGCCGAGATTCCGCCGCCGACCTCTCAGACGATTGCGGAGCAAGCCGGGCTGACGGTTCGGCCTCCGGCGTCTGATGTCAAACCCGCGCCGGCAGCAAAAACTTCCGAAGCCGCGCCGGCTATCGCTGCACCCCTCGCGTCTGTTCAGTCTCCGGTCGAAAAGCCGGTTGCCGCCCCAGCGCCCTCCACCGCTCCTTCAAAGGCGGACGTTTCAGAAGCGAAGCCGGCAGAGGAGAAGCCAGCAGAAAATATTGCTATCAAGCAGGACTCCGTAAAGGCCGCGGCGGCGTCGGAGCCTGCGATCGCTCCGGCGCCATCAAGAAAGGCAATCGCGCATGACGCTGTGACCCTCGACGCTGAGAGACGCACCGAGGGTTTTCGTCTGACGTTCGGATTCGGCGCGCCGGCACCGGCCGCGCTGTTCCGGCGGGCCGATACGGTGTGGCTGGTGTTCGACTCCGAGCAGCCGATCGATACCGGCGCGATTCAAAAGGAGGGCGGGTCGCTCATCACCGACATCGATCGCCGTTCCTTGAACAACGGGCAGGCAATTCGTATCCGCCTGGCTCGTCCGCAATTGGCCGCCCTCTCGGCCGGAGACTCGAAGGGGTCTGCATCCACCGCGGCGGGCGAGAGCTGGATCGTGACGTTTGCCGATGCCGTACAACAGCCATCGCGCGCGCTTTATGCACAGCGCGATGTGATCGATCGGGCTCACGCAAGCGTCACTGTGCCGCTCGCAGGCCCCGGCAAGCTGCACCGGATCGTCGATCCCGACTCGGGCACTACCCTGATGGTCGTGACCGCGCTGCCGCCGGCGCGCGGCTTTGTCAGGCGTCAGCAATTCGTGGAGTTTTCGCTGGGTGAATCGATCCATGGCGTGGTGGTCGAGCCAAAGTCCGACGATATTGCCGTCGAGGTCGCCTCCGACAAGGTCACGGTGACCCGACGGGGCGGTCTTACCCTGTCGGCGGCTAATGCCGCGCCCGAGCGCGCGGCAACGGCTCAGCCGATCTTCGATGTCGAGCAATGGCAGAAGGACAGCAAGGCCGATCTCTTCAAGCGGCTCGATGAACTGGTCGACGCCGCGTCGACGGCGGGTGACGATGATGCGCGGGCCACGGCGCGGATCGACCTCGCCCGGTTCTACATGGCGCGCGGCTTCTATCACGAAGCCAGGGCGGTTCTTGACCTCGCATTGTCCGAACGGAATCCCGGACAGGAAGATCCGGTTCTGCTGATCGTGCATTCAGTTGCGAGTTCGCTGACGAACTATACGGCGTCGGCTATGCGGGATCTCGCTAATCCGGCGATCGGAGCCAATTACGATTCTCAACTCTGGAAGGCACTTGCGCTCGCGCAGCAGCATAAGTGGGCGGAAGCACGGGAGAAGTTCAAAAACGCTCATTTCGCCATATCGGTATTGCCAATCGATTTGCAGCGCGCGATCGTCGCTGCTGCGATGCGAGCCTCGCTTGAGGTCGGGGATTTTTCCGGGGTCGCTTCGTGCAGCAGTGATCTCGACGCGCTCGGCATTCCCGACGAGTTGAAGCCCCGGATTACAGTCATGCGCGGACGGCTGTCGGAAGCGCTCGGGCGCGACAAGGATGCGCTTGCTCAGTACAAGGAGGTGATGGCCTCGCCGGACCGCGAAGCCGCGACCGAGGCGCAGCTTCACAACATCGCGTTGCGACAGAAGCGCAACGAGATCAAACCGGAAGATGCGCTGCGCGATCTCGAAACGCTGTCGGTGATGTGGCGCGGCGATAGGCTGGAAGTGCAGACGCTGAAAATGCTGATGGCGCTCTATATCGATACCGGCCGCTATGCGGAGGCGCTGGCGGCGTCAAGGACGGCCACGCGGCTGGAACCGGACTCCGCGGTGTCACGCCAGATTCAGGATGACGCGGCGGCGCTGTTCGCCCAGCTCTTCCTCAGCACGAAAGGCGACAATCTTCCGCCGGTCGATGCGTTGGCGATGTTCTACGACTTTCGCGACCTGACTCCGATTGGCCGTCGCGGCGACGAGATGATCCGCCGGCTCGCGGATCGTCTGGTCGCCTTCGATCTGCTCGATCAGGCGGGCGAACTCCTGCAATACCAGATCGATCATCGGCTGGAGGGTGCAGCACGCGCGCAGGTCGCCGCGCGGCTGGCAATGGTCTATCTGATGAACCGCAAGCCGGACCGGGCAATCTCCGCACTTCGCACGACGCGGATCGCGGATCTCGCCGGTGAATTACGTCAGCAGCGCTTGCTGCTCGAAGCGCGCGCGCAGAGCGATGTCGGCCGCCGCGATCTCGCGCTCGACATCATCTCAAATCTCGCCGGGCGTGAGGCGATTCGTCTGCGGTCCGATATTTACTGGGCGTCTCGGCGCTGGCGCGAGGCGTCCGAACAGGTCGAGCTTTATTACGGCGAGCGCTGGCGCGATTTCAAACCGCTCAAGCCGAACGAGAAGAGCGACATCATTCGCGCTGTCATCGGCTACGCGCTCTCCGAGGACGCGCTTGGGCTTGCGCGCTTCCGCGAAAAATATGCACCGCTGATGAACGGCAGCGCCGATAAGGTCGCTTTTGATATCGCGAGCAAGCCGGCGGCGGGCAACAGCGCCGAGTTCGAGCAGATTGCCAAGATGGCGGCGAAGGTGGATACGCTGAGTGGCTTCCTGCGCGAAATGAAATCGCGTTTTCCCGACATGACGACAAAAACGGCGCCGCCGCCCGAAGAGGCAGCGGCAGATCCGTCTCCCACGGGCACGCTACCGCAGATCGTCGGATCGGAGCGCGCCGAGGCATCACGCTGACGGATGTGTGTACCCGACGCGGGGTCATCGCCGCATGAGTAGGCCGACTTGGACGAATGGGATGCCTTCGTCGCCTACCGCCCGCTCGACATTCAAGGACGCATGGAAGCAGCGGACGGCGCAGACAGAGCGATCAACGCCGTCTATCGCCGCGAGCGCGCGATCCTGCGGGAACGAGATCTGGCTTTTCGACGTGACGACGAAGGCCGCTGCCGCCGGAAGAGGCGAAGGCAGATCCGCACGCACTTAAGATCTTCCTTCGCTTTTGATGAAGTGAGAAGCGATGCTCCATCTCTTGTTTGATGTGTGGATTTCAATCGCGTTGAGCACTTCGTCGAGATCAACTGCTATCGCACGCAGTCCTAGGACAAACGATGACACCGCCATCAAGTTTTCCTTCAATTGATGCCCGAAGCGAAACCGCGAGTGGTACAGAATTCTGTGCAGCCGCCCTTGCGCGCTCAAGATATTCTTTTGCTTTTGATGAAGTGAGAAGCGATGCTCCCTCTCTTGTTTGATGCATGGATTTCAATCGCGTCGAGCACTCCGTCGAGATCGACTGCTGTCGAACGCAGTCCTACGACAAGAGATGACACCGCTATCAAGTTTGTCTTCAATTGAAGCCAAAAAGCGAAGTCGCAAGGCGGTACAGAATTCTGTGCAGTTGCCTTTACGCACTCAAGATCTTCTTTCTCCGCTTATGATGGAGTCAGAAGTATTCTTATGTTTTGTTCGATGCTCTCTGCGTGTTGACACCATACAACGTCGACATCATACAATGCGAAATATGCCGATAGACACATCGACAAGCTATCGGATTGAGGCATCTTCCTACTTTAGGTGATCATTGTTTTTGAGTGGTCGCATCGTTCCTCATTGATGAGGAGTGTGCGGCATGCGCGGACGGCTGCGTCGATCAAGGACTGCGTGAAACGTTTTTCGAATGTTGCGGCTCAGCGGATCCGAACCCGCCATGACAGAGCAACTTGGGGGGTGATATGAATTTAATGAAGAGTTCTTTCCTCGGTTCGACGGCAGGACTGGTTTTCCTGTCCATCGTTCTGCTTGTCGCCATTCCTCCGAATCTTGCGCATGCACAGGGCGACGAAGGCCAGGGTCCTGGCCATGGCCATGCCGTAGCCCAGAACGGAGATGCTGAGCCGAAGCCGCAAACCTGGCCTCAGTTCAAGGCGACCACGCCAACGCCGCTGTACTCGCTCTACGACACACTCGGACGACCCGACAATCTCACGATTAACGGCTCTATTCGCTCCCGTGGTGAAGGGCTCGCCAACCAATTTCGTCCGGCGCCTGCCGCGCGTGATGACTATTTGGCCTCGTTCTTCACCAATATTTTCGCCGAGTACAATCTCGGCACGGTGAAGATCGGCGCGGAGCTGTTCGATAGCCGTGGCTACGGCGAGCCGCGAAACTCGGCGGTCTCCACCAATGAGGTGAACGCCCTCGAACTCGGCCAAGCCTATCTTAACGTCGATCTCTCCGATGTCCTGCACGATGGATCGAGGAGCAGTCTCACCGCCGGCCGGTTCACGAAGGACATCGGCTCACGCCGCCTCGTGGCGCGCAATTTAATGCGCAACACCATCAACTCCTTCACCGGCCTGTCCTACGACTGGAAGGGCACGAACAAAGATCAGATGACCCTGCTCTGGACCATGCCGCAGACCCGGTTGCCCGATGACACACGAGGCATCCGCAACAATACGATCGAGCTCGACTCGGAGAGCCCGGACTTTCAACTGTTCGGCGGTTCCTATACTTTCGCGAAGGTGTTCGGCGGATCGTTCGAGGTCTATGGCTACGGCCTGTACGAGCAGGATACTGGGACGACGGGTCCGCAATCGGTGCAGACCCGAAACCGTCGCCTGTTCACTCCTGGCGCGCGGTTGGCGCGGGCGAAGAAGCCCGGGCAGTGGGACTACGATTTCGAGGCGATCTACCAGACGGGTCTCGCCCGGGAGACGACTGCCGTCACCGACACGCGCGACCTCAAGGTGTCGGCCTACTTCTTCCATGGCGAGGCGGGCTATACCTTCGCTGCGCCCTGGTTGCCGCGGGTCGCGCTGCAATACGATCACGGCAGCGGCGACAGCAGAAACCCTAATACCTTCACCCGTTTCGACAGTCTGTTCGGCGTCCGCCGCGAATACAACCCAGTCGACCTCTATGGGCCGCTGCAGCGATCGAACATGATCTCACCGGCGATACGCTTCGAGGTCACGCCGAGCCCGATCTGGGATGCCTTCTTCGCCTACCGCACGCTGTTCCTGGCGGATCGCACCGACAGCTTCGGCCTCACACAGGTACGGGATCGTACCGGCCGATCCGGGAACTTCGCCGGCCAGCAGATCGAGGCTCGCCTGCGATACTGGGTTGTCCCCGATGCCATGCTGTTCGAAACGGGGGCAGCCTATTTGTTTAAAGGTCGGTTTCTGCAGGACGCACCCAACGCACCCAACACGGCCGACACCGTCTACGGCTATCTCCAGACGAGCTTCTTCTTTTAAAGTAACGACCGTGCCGGCCCAACAGCAAATGCCTGTGGGCCGGCATCATCTGCAGTCATGTCCCGACGGCAGAATAGAAGGACGGTCGGCAGTTGCCGGGTGAATTTCACGGATCATCCTGTTCAATCCCGGCGTGGCGATACCAGCCAAGGGATCCGACCTCGGCCGGACGAGCGAGCCGTCGCGAGTCGATTCCGCGCAAGAATATGTTCGAGGCGTCGCTCGCATCTTCCGCGCCCCGCGCCGTACCTGTTCGCGCTCGTGCGTCGATATCTCTTGTTTGATGCGTGGACTTCAACCGCGCCGAGCACTCGCTCGAAAATCGATTATTATCGAACGCGTCCTACGACAAAGCGATGACAGTCTGCATCAAGCCTGCTTTTTCATTGATGCCCTAAGCGAAACCGCAAGGTGGCGCGGAGTTTTGTGCAATCTACTTTACTTAAGACCTTCTTTCTTTTCATTTATCTCTTGTTTGATGCAGCCTGCATGTTGACACCGCGCTGTACGATGTATAGCGAGAAACATATCGATAGGCTATCGGCCGGGGGGCATCCCGA
>NZ_JBXASZ010000007.1:0-170285 GCF_058809865.1 Nitrobacter sp. MLSD-S21
GCCGCCACGCCAACCGGTTCGCCCGCGCGTTCAGCTCTCCATAGCTCAGCGCCTCGTCCCCAAACACCAGCGCGATCGAACCCGGCGACCGCGAAACATAAAATTCAAATTGATGGACGACTGAGCGATCTCGTGGATACCGCGCCTGCGTCCGATTCCATGTCTGCAGCAACCGCTGACGTTCTTCGGAAGGAAGAATATCCAATTGTCGAACTGGCGAGCGAGGTGAATGCTCTAATGTTCTAGCCAGCTGATCGAGCGCATGCTGCATCAAACCGCAGATGCGATCGGCCGAGAGCGGGCGAACCACCTGAACGGTCACACCAAGCGCCCGACCATAATCCTCGACCGCGATCATCAAGGGATAGTTTGTCCGCTCCTCACCGCCGAGCCACTCGATGCCCTGTATTCCGGTGCCACCCTGATCTGAGGATGAAGCCTCCGCCATCGCATTGTGCCGATAGTTCAGAATCGAGCTGAACAGCGGCGCCGGCGCGGCGACACCACTGCATCGTTGCGCCAGTCTCAGCGAAGCATGTTCATGCGCCATCAGTTCGGTCAGCCGGTCATGGGTCTGGCGAACGCTATCCTCGACTGGCGTGCCATCGAGATTGAGCCGCAACGGCAAGGTATTGATGAACAAACCCATGCTGCGATCACTAGCGTCACCACCGTGCAGGCGCCCGGACAGAACGGTGCCGAATACGATCTGTTCGCGCCCGCTGCTCCGTGCCACCACTTGTCCCCACGCCAGGTGACACAGGCTGGCAAGGCTCACACCCATGCGCCGCGCCAATGCGCGAAGCTCCGCGTTAAGTGACGCGGGCAGCATCCGTCTGACTTCCTTTATGCCGCCGCCATCACCGTGCACCCGGTCCAGGCAGAACGGCGTGGTCGGCTCATCGATGTCGGCCAGCATGCTCCGGAAAAAGCGCTCGTGCTCTGCGGTCGCCAAGGACTTGCGTGACTGCGCTACCAGGTTTCGGAACGGATGCGGCGCTGAAAGCTCATAGCCGCGTCCGGATAATATCTTACGGACTTCATCGTGCATCACCTCCAGCGTTGAGTGATCGCCGATCAGATGATGCAGCAGCGCCAAAAGTAGCCAGCGTCCGGTGGCGGGATCGCGCGCGATCGCAAATCTTAGCAGCGGTGCCTGACCAAGTTCGATCCTATGGCGGCGCGGATCGAAGCGTCGCGCGAGCTGCTCTTGCGCAGGGTCTTCGCCATCGAGGACGACCTCTCTGACAGCCACGGCAGCCTTTCGCCAGACCACTTGCGCAGGCGCGGACAATCCGTCCCATACAATGGATGTACGTAGAATATCGTGACGATCGATAACCTGCTGAACGGCGGCGAGATAGCGGCCGAGCAAATCGCGGCTTTCGAACGCCATTTGGCCGACCAGCAGATAGGGATCGCCTTCCTTCGCCAGCAGATGGTGAAATAGGATGCCGTCCTGGAGCGGCGACAGCGCATAGATGTCCTGAATATTTGCAATGCCGCCGGGCACCCCCGCAACGATGCGGTCAATGTCCGATTCCGTCAACGCGATCAGCGGCAGCAATTCGCGTGTGATCCTCGTTGTCTGAGGCGTGATCCGATTGGCCGGAATATTTGCGTCTGCAGCGACTTTGAGGCCGGCGGCGAATTCAGCCAGCACGGGCTTAGCGAATAGCATACGCACATCGGCAACGAGCGAATGACGCCGCAACCGCTCCAGCAAGCGGACTGCAAGGAGCGAGTGACCGCCCAGTTCAAAGAAATGATCGTTTCGTCCAATCCGGTCGACGCCCAACAACTCTGTCCAGATCCCGGCGACGACCTCCTCAGTTTCCCCTCGTGGCGGCTCGAAGCTGCGCCTTGCAAAGGCATCGTCTTCCGGAGCCGGCAATACCTTGCGGTCGACCTTGCCATTCGGGGTGAGCGGCAAGGCGTCCAGGCGCACGAAGGCCGACGGCACCATATAGTCCGGCAAGAGCGCGCGGAGATGGCTGCGCATCGCAGCCGCAAATTCACCCGCATCGGGTATCGTACCGGCGTGCTCGCCCAGCGCAACGTAAGCGATCAGCCGTGGATCACCACTATGATCGTGACGCACAAGCACCACTGAGTCGGATACGGACGGGTGCTCGTTCAGGCGAAACTCGATCTCGCCCAGTTCGATGCGGAAGCCGCGAATCTTGACCTGATGATCGTTGCGGCCGAGGAACTCGAGATTGCCATCCGGCAGATAACGTCCGAGATCGCCGGTGCGGTACATCCGCGCGTTTGCGTCGCCGGCGAACGGATCGCGCTTGAAGCGCTCCTCTGTCAACTCAGTGCGATTGAGGTAACCGCGGGCGATTCCTGCCCCACCGACATAGATCTCGCCGGTCGCCCCGAGCGGAACGGGCGCACCGAACCTGTCCAGCAGATATACACGCTGATTTGGAATGGGACGGCCGATGGGAATCGCATCATCGTCAAAGTCCGCTGGCCGCAGCCAGGTGGTCGCGCAAACCGTTACTTCCGTCGGCCCGTAGCCGTTGAAGACAGCAACGTTTGAAGGCAGGTTCTTGATCAGTTCGGCCTTTGGTGATTCACCCGCGAGTACCAGCACCTTCAGCGTCGCCAGCCGGTCAAGATCGGTGCGTCCTTGCAGCATTGCCGGCGGCAAGCCGGCATGCGTAATCGCATTGTCGACGAGGTAGTCAATCAGGTCGGACGTGTTCTGATATTCGCGCTGGCCAACAAGAAACAGCGCGGCTCCCGAGCACAGCGCCATGACGATTTCCCAGACACTAGCGTCGAAGCTGAATGAGGCAAATTGCGCAATGCGGCTGCGCGGGGTGACCGCGTACATCTCCTGCTGCGTCAACGCCAGATTCACCACGCCGCGGTGCTCGACCATCACACCCTTTGGCTTTCCGGTCGAGCCGGAGGTGTAGATGATATAGGCGAGATGCCTTGACGTGAGCCCTGTGACGTCCGGAGCGGACGACGCCAGTCCTGCAATAGTCGAAGCGCTCGCCTCCAGATCCAGAATCTCACACGCAGCATCCACAAAGATCGCACATCCACCGTGATCGGCGATCAACAGTTTCGGCTTTGCATCCTGCACGATCTGTCGCAATCGCTCCGCCGGATAGACCGGGTCGAGCGGTAGATAAGCGCCCCCTGCCTTGAGGACCCCAAGCAGGCTCACAATCATCCCGATACCGCGTGGCAAACAGATTGCGACCAGTTGATCCGGACCGACGCCGGACGCAATCAAATGCCTTGCAAGCTGATTGGCTCTCGCATCAAGTTCGCCATAACTTAGCTGAATACCATCGTGAACCATCGCCATCGCTTCGGGCGCGCAGCGAACCTGATCCGTGAACAGTTCGTGGATGCAGCGTTCGGACGGGAATGGCGCGGCCGTCCTGTTCCATGTTTCCAGAACAAGCTTCCGTTCCTCGTCGCCGATGATATCGATACGGTCTACAATTCGATCGGCGTCTTTGACCATGACACGTAGCAAGGCCAACAGATAATCCCGGTGTCGCCTGATCGTCGCTTCGTTAAACAGCGCCGTTGCATAATTTAGGGTTCCGGCGATGCGGTCCTCCGTCTCGCCAAGATCGAGCTCAAGATCGAACTTGATCTGCTGCAGCGGGATATCGACGATCTCTGCCTTGAGGCCGGGCAGTTCGAGAACTGGCGCTGCGTTGTTCTGCCAAGCCAACACCACCTGGAACACCGGCGGATGCTCCAGCCGCCGGGGAGGCTGAATGATCTCGACGAGCTGCTCGAAGGGAAGGTCCTGGTGGTCCTGAGCCGCGAGCGCTGCCGCGCGCACACGCCCCAGTAACTCGGCGACGTCGGGTTCTCCTGAAAGATCCACGCGGATCGCAAGCATATTGACGAAAAAACCGATCAGACCCTCGATCTCGCGCCTGTTGCGATTGGCTATCGGCGTTCCGATCACGAGATCGGTCTTGCCGGAAAGCCTTGACAATACGGCTGCCCACGCCGCGAGCACGATCATGAATGCAGTTGTGCCGTGCCGCTGGCCGAGTCGTCTGATAGCTAGCGTGAGATCACGATCGAACTCGACTGGCAGCGTGGCGCCAGCGAAAGACTTTTCCAGAGATCGCGGTCGATCGGTTGGCAGCTCGATCGCCGCAGGCGCGCCAGCAAGCGCCTGCCGCCAGTAGTTGACCTGCCCGTCCAATCGATCTCCCGTCAACCACTGCCGCTGCCATGCAGCGTAGTCTGAATACTGAATTTCAAGGGGAGGTAGTGGATCGGCTGTACCGGCTGTCAACGCCCGGTAAAGAGTGCAGAGCTCACGCACGAATATACTCATCGACCAGCCGTCGGATATGATGTGATGCTGCGTGAGCAGGAAGAGATGCGTTCTTTCCGCTGTTCGGATCAAACGGCAGCGGATCAGCGGCCCAGCCGCAAGATCGAAGGGCGTAGCAGACTCCTCGCGGCACAAGCGCGCGAGTTCCTGTTCGACGTTGTCGCAGCCGCACAGATCATGTTCGAGCAACGGAACATGTACGTCAGACGGCAACAGTTCGACGCACGGCTGCTCATCAACCACGCGAAAGACGCTGCGCAGCGCTTCGTGGCGCGCAAACAGTCGATCGAGGCTTTGACGCCACGCGTCGGCGTCGAGCTCGCCGGAAAGACTTACTGCGCCGCGAATGTGATAGTTGGAATTGGCGCCATCGAGCTGCGCCAGCAACCAAAGTCTCTGCTGTGCAAAGGAAAGTTCGAGCGGCCGGTTCCGCGGCGCCGCCGGAATCGTCGTTGAATTCTCACCAACATTACGACCGCGCTCCCTGGCCCGCGATACAAGCTTCCTCACCTGCGCAAGATTTAAATCGCGTAAATCCGGTTTTGCCATATCAACCATGCTCACTGCTCCGCCGCGATCAGCTCCCGAAGTTCTTCGGCATCGAACTCCTGCTCGATCAAACTGATCGACACGACGCGCGCGAACGAGGCGAGATCAGGATGCGCGAAAAGATCCGAGATCGGTATAGAGACGCCGATCTCTTGCGACACCAGACTCAGCACCCGCACGGCAAGCAGCGAATGTCCGCCGAGCTCGAAGAAGTGGTCGTTACGCCCGACCCTCTCGACGCCAAGTATTTCGGACCAAATCCTCGCCAGCGCGATTTCGACGTCGTCCTCGGGGGCCTCATAGCGACGGCACGCCAGCATGTCCTCGTGCGGCGCGGGCAATGCCTGCCGATCGATCTTGCCATTGAGCGTGAGCGGCAATTTCTCGAGCACGACGATCGTCGCCGGCACCATGTAGTCAGGTAGCACGGCGGCCAACGCGTCGCGTAATGCTGCACCGTCCAGCGCCGCATCGCCACTCACATAGGCGACCAAATGGCGTCCCGTCTTGCTCTCGCGCGCTACCACGGCCGCCGCGCGCACACCGCGCTGCTCGATCAGGCGCGCCTCGATCTCCCCCAATTCGATACGGAAGCCGCGGATTTTAACCTGCAGGTCGGCTCGACCGACATAGTCGATCACCCCGTCGTCGCGCCATCGCGCAAGATCGCCGGTCCGGTAGAGGCGGTCGCCGTTCGCGCAGAAGGGATCTGGAATAAACCGTTCCGCAGTCATCGCGCTACGGTTCAAATAGCCACGAGCCAGTCCGGCACCGCCGATGAACAGCTCGCCCGTAACTCCGGCTGGAACGACGTTCAGGTCGGCATCAAGAATGTAGGCGGTTCTGGTACCGACAGGCCGTCCGATCGGGGCAGCCTGCCTGGGCTTTAACTTTGCGTCGTCGACGACCCAAGCAGTCGGCGCGATCACTGTCTCAGTCGGACCATAAGCATTGATCAGAAGATCGGTGTCGATGACTTCACGAACCGCCTTGATCCCGGTGTCCAACCAAGCTTCGCCACCGACGATGCAGGCCCTGATCGATAGCTTCCGCCCACTCTGCCGCAATGCCGCGCTCAACTGATCCGCATAGGCGGGCGGCAAAAATATCGTCGTGACCGAGCTTCGCTCGATCTCGTGAACGAGATCGTCGACCAGCAAGCCCGGCCGGGACGGCAGAACCAGCGACCCACCCGACATCAATGGCACCAGCCACCGCTCGTGGGCGATGTCGAAATTGATAGACGCCGTCTGAAATTCCCGATCCCGCGACGTCATGCGGTAGAGTCGGCTAATCGCTTCGCAATGCATGGCGAGCGGCCCATGCGCGACAGCCACCCCCTTCGGCGTACCCGTCGATCCTGATGTGTAGATCACATAGGCCAAACTATCCGGATGAATTTCGATATTCAGATTCCCAGCATCCTCCCCGGCAAAGAGCGATGGCCTATCGATGCAGAAAGTCTCGACAGCGATCTGGTCCAGCACCGACGAAAGCGACTTAAGCTGTTCGCTTTCTGTCAGTATGAGCCGCGTCCCGCTGTCGCGCAGCATGTGGACGAGTCGCTCGGCCGGATAATCCGGATCGAGCGGCAGATAGGCAGCCCCTGCCTTCAGGACTGCAAGCAGCGCGACCATCATCTCCGGGCTGCGCGCCAAGGCGATACCAACGAGGCAATCCGGCCCGATACCCTGCCCACGAAGTTGCCTGGCAAGCTGGTTAGCTCTGGTGTTCAACTCACCATAGCTGAGGCGCCGATCGCGCCAGATGACGGCGACGGAAGAGCGCGCCCGTGCCGCCTGCGCCTCTATATGCGCGACGACGCCGATAGAGGAAGCGGGCGACGCCAACTGCGCTGCATTGCTCCAGTTGAACACCCGCGCTTCATCGGAAACCGCCGATCCAAGCCTTCCGAGGGGACTGCCTGCATCGAACGCGATTTGCTCGAGTAATCCACGCAGCATGTCACGAAGACGCTGGATGGATGCCTCATCGAATCGGGCCAGATCGTAGTTGAATTCGAGATTGAGCCGGTCGTTCCCTGCGAACACGGCAACCGCCAGCGCAAAGTTAGTGGGGGTGACATGATCCACCCGCCCCAGGCGCGGGCCACTCCCTCCGGCCTGCTGCAAGCCCTCATCGATCGGGTAGTTCTCGAACACCAGGATGTTGTCGAACAGTGTTTGCCCGCCGTGACCCGCGAAGCGCTGGATCTCATAGAGTGGCGTCCAGCCATGCTCGCGCAAGACGAGGTTCTGCTCCTGCAGCCGACGCAACCAATCACCCACCTTTGTTTGCGGGCTCGGTGCATCGACGATCGGCAGCGTGTTGATAAACAGGCCAACCGTCTCTTCGGATCCGTGCAGTTCTTCCGGACGGCCGGATACGGTCACGCCAAAACAGACCGCGAACTGTCCAGAAAGACGCCGCAACAACTGCGCCCATGCAGCCTGAATGACCGTATTGAGAGTCACTCGCTCGCGCTTCGCAAGCGACTTCAGTGACCAGGTCAATTCGGCATTCACAGCAAGCACAATGCTCGCGTGTCCCCGAGCTTCCGATGCCTTGTTGGTGACCATCGTATTCGCCAGCAGAGTGGGCGTTTCGAGCTCGGCCAACGTGTCGCGCCAGAACTTCTCGGCGCTCGCGGAATCACGATTCTGAAGCCACGCGATGTAATCGCGATAGCTACCCTGCGCCGTCGGCAGAACGCCTTCTCTCACATGCTGCAGGACCTCGGCCACCAAACGCGCCGAACTCCAACCATCGGCAAGAATGTGGTGATGAGTCCAGATGAGCCAATGACGCTTTTCGTCCAGGTGAATCAACCGCACGCGCTGCAACGGAACTTGCGCGAGGTCGAACCCCTTCTCGTATTCCCGTCGGGATATTTCGGCGAGCGCGGTTTCAAGCTCCGCACGCTTGTCGTCGCGTTCGAGCACCGCTGCTCGCTGTCGCCAGTCCTCTTCAACGAAAGGTACCGCTACATGACGATACACCACCTGCTGCGTAGCGCCCGAAAGATCCTGCCACACAAAGCCAGTTCGTAACGCGGCGTGCCGGTCGCTCACCGCTTGCCACGCCATCCGGAGCTTGCCGGCATCAAAGCCGAGCAGTTCAATCCCTATCTGGTTCACGTAGGCATCATTGCCGCCATCGCGGAGAGCGTGGAACAGCATGCCCTGCTGCATCGGCGAGAGCGGATAGATGTCTTGGATGTTGCGTGCATCCAGCGCAAACCGGTCGAGATCGGACTGGCGCAGTCCGGACAACGCGACATCCGACGGGGTGAGACCGAACGCGCCGCTGCAGCAATGGGTTACCAATTCCCGCAGCGCTGTCTCGTAGAGCTCCGCCAATCGTTCGATCGTCGCGCGCTGAAAGCGCTTTCTGCCATATTCAAGGGACAATCGTAGCCGGCCATCACGCACCAGCCCGTTGATAACCAGCCAACCGCGCATGGGACCTGAAGCGCAGCGAGACGAACCCGCTATCTCGGGAGCAAACAAAAAGCGCGAGGATTCGCCCACGCTGGCATCGAAGCGGCCGAGATAGTTGAAAACGATCTGCGGCTCCGCCATTCGCTTCAAGGCGCGGCGCTGCTCCTCAGAGCCGAGATAGCGCAACACGCCATAGCCAAGTCCATGGTTTGGGATAGCGCGAAGCTTCTCCTTAACCGCTTTGATTAGCGAAGCGTCATCATCTCCACCTTGCAGCCGCACCGGAAATGCCGTGGTGAACCATCCCACCGTGCGCGAAATATCTGCGCCGGGGAAGATGTCTTCGCGACCGTGGCCTTCAAGCTCGACCGTCACATCGTCACATCCGCTCCAGCGCGAGACAGCTCTGGCCAGGCCCGCCAGCATCAGATCGTTGACCTGCGTCCGATAGGCGGCGGGCGCTTCCTCTAACAACCTCGATGTCAATTCGGGATCGAGAACCAGAGATACTTCCGCGCTGTCCCCGACAAGATCGACACCACCATGATTGTCATCGCAAGGAAGATTTGAGTTCGCCTCACAGTCGAGCCACACGGGCAATTCGGAAGCTATTTCCGCGCTGGCCGCGTAGGTGTGCAGACGTTCACCCCAAGATGCATAAGAGTCGCTCTTCGGCGCGAGTTCGAGAGCACCGCCCTTCTCCATCTGCTCATAAGCTGAAGCCAAGTCTTCCAGAAGGATTCGCCAGGATACACCGTCGACCACCAGATGATGGATCGCGAGCAGAAGCCGCTGGCTGCCATCGGCAAGATCCATGCCGACTGCGCGCAATAGAGGACCTGACGACAACGACAGGCTCCTTTGCGCGGCGGAAGCAAGCGCGGTCACCTGTATGGCGTCGCCGACACCGGCATGTGTCCATAATAAGTCCGACGGCGTCGGTGAGACGTCCTTCTGCGCCCGCCACGCGCCATCCACCTGCTTGAACCGCAAGCGCAACGCGTCGTGGTGCTCCACGACCGTGATCAAGGCCCGCCGCAACATCTCCCAATCCATCCGCCCCTGCGGAATCAACAGCACAGCCTGATTCCAATGATTCCGGTTTTCAATCTCCTCGGTGAAAAAACGAGTTTGGATCGGCAACAGATGAGACATGCAAGGTGCCGGATCGCTGCCAGTCCGCGAGCCGGACCTCTCCTTCTCGGGAGCAGATGCCGTTGTGAGAATCGCGACCGCGGCGAGGCCGGCTATCGTTTGCTGACTGAAGATTTGCTTGGGCGTCAGGCGGATGCCCCGCTTGCGCAAACGGGCAACGATCTGCAGGCTTAGAATGGAATCGCCACCAAGCTCAAAGAAATTGTCATTGCGACCGACGCGCTCGCGCCCGATGACTTCACACCAGACTGCCGCGATCGTCGTCTCGGTATCTCCCGCAGGCGCGACATAGTTCGAGGCGGCGACACCTCCAGCCGACTCCGGCAAGGCCTTGCGGTCGATTTTGCCGTTGGGCGTCAGCGGCAGCCGCTCCAACACCACTATATGGGACGGCACCATATAGTCGGGCACGAACGCCGAAAGCTGGCGTTTGATCGCCTCCGCTTCCAGAGTCATGCCGTCGCCGGGCACGCAATAAGCAACGAGCTCCTGCCGGCCCACCTTCGCATCGATGCTGCGGGCGATAACAACGGCGTCATTGATTCCCGGCAGGGCCTTGATGGCGCGTCCGACTTCGTCAGGCTCGATGCGGTAACCGCGCAGCTTGATCTGATCATCGTTGCGGCCGATAAAGATCAGCCGGCCCGCCTGGTCACAGCGGACGCGATCACCCGTCCGATAAAGCCGGTCTCCGGCCGCACCGAACGGGTCCGGCACAAATCGTTCTGCGGTCAAGCCAGCGGAACCGCGATAACCTCGCGCCACGCCCGCACCTCCGATATAGAGTTCGCCCGCCACCCCAATCGGAACTTCATTGAGTGCATTATCAAGAACATGAACGCGCAGATTGGCGAGCGGCAAGCCAATCGGAACCGACCCGTTTTTATGCTCCGACCCGCATTCATGAATCGCTGCGCCGACGGTCGCCTCGGTCGGCCCGTAGTGATTGATAATTCGGCAATGCGGCCGCAAGCGGCGGACCTCATCGAGCAGCGCCGCGTCGCAGGCTTCTCCGCCCAGAATGAGTGTTTCACACGGCAGCAGATCGGCTGAGCGCCGTGCCTGCAGCAAACCGCGCAGATGGCTTGGCACGATCTTAAGGACTCCAACCTTCCCCTCTTCCATGGCTCGCGCGAATGCGTCCGCATCGAGCACGGCCTCAGAAGACAGGAGATTTAGCGTCGTGCCGGACGCAAGCGCGCCGAACAGCACCGTATGTCCGAGATCGGCTGCCACGGTCGAGACCATCGCCATGCTGGCTGACGATTGCGGCTGCAACCTTTGCAAAAGAGCCTGCACATAGTTGGCAAGCGCGCCATGCGAGACCGCGACGCCCTTCGGCGTTCCAGTCGACCCGGACGTATAGATGACATAGGCGGTTTGTGCCGGATGGATCACCGTTTCCGGCGGACCGTCCGATATTTCTTCGTTCGTCGCCTCAGCATTTGCATCGATCACAACACAGTCGAGCGCGTGCGAATTTGTCAGATTCTCCGTGGTCGCAAGCAGAATTTCGATACGCCCATCATCCAGAATGCGCTTGATGCGTTCCAGCGGCCACTTGGGATCAAGCGGCACGTAAGCGGCGCCAGCCTTCAGCACGCCCAGCAGCGCGACAACGAAGGACGGCGTGCGTTCCATCCACAGCGCGACCGCCACTTCGCGTGTCACGCCGCGAGCGATCAGCATATTCGCAATCCGGTTCGATCTTTGCTCAAGATCGGCGAACGTCAGCGTCTCGTCGCCGTATCGAACCGCAACTACGGCCCTTTTTCCGAGCGTCGAGGCACGATGGAGGCTCACCACATCGTTAAATTCAAACGTCGCGGACTGTGTCGCCACCACCTGCCGACCCGCATCGTCAATGACGAAGTCCGATATCCGCCGCTCTGCGTCATCAACGATCTGACGCAGCATCAAACAAAACTGCGCTGCAAATCGCTCGATCGTCGGTCGATCGAAAAGATCGGTCGCGTAGTTGAACGTTGCCTTCATGCCGGACAGGCTATCGACCACATCGAGCGCAAGATCGAAATGAGAGCCTGCGAGGTCCATGATGTCGATATCGGCCGCGAGTCCATCAACGCCGTCGAATCCGCGCGAGGCCGTCATATAATTGAACTTAGCCTGAAACAGCGGGTTGTGGCTGCCGTTACGTTCAGGACGCAGGCCATCGACCAGCATTTCAAAGGGCAGATCCTGGTGCGACAGCGCCTCAATTACCGTTTCTTTGACCTGTTGGAGAAAGCTCGTGAAGCTTGCGTCATCGACAATCTTCGCACGCAGCACCAGCGTGTTGACGAAGCATCCAATCAGGCGTTCGAGTTGCGCTTGCTGCCGTCCAGCGATCGGCACGCCGATCCGTAAATCGCTCTGTCCGCAATAGCGATAGAGCAGCGCTTGATAGGCGGCGAGAATCAGCATGAAGACGCTTACGCGATGCTCTGCGGCAACCTTTTGAAGCCGCGCCGCCAGCACACCGTCGATCGCAAAGCCGACCGTGTCCCCGCCATGACTTTGCGTTACCGGTCGCGGGCGGTCGTGCGGCAAGGCCAACACCGGATGCTCGTCACCCAGTTTCGTACGCCAATATCTGAGTTGCCGATCGCCCTCACCTTCCGCTAGCCAGTTTCGTTGCCAGATAGCAAAATCGGCATACTGTACCGCCGGCACCGGCGGCAGGTCCGCCTTCTGCCCGAGAGCACCGCGATAGAGACTGGACAGCTCTTGAAGCAAGACATCCAGCGACCAGCCGTCGACGATAATATGATGAGAAAGCAGCAGAAGTTCGTGTGCGTCATCCGCGAGTTGAAGCAACACGGTCCGCAATAGCGGTCCGTTCGCGAGATCGAACGGCTTGGCGAGTTCGGATCGTCTTATCTCCGCTGCATGTGCGTCGCGAGCGTTCGCCGGGTAGGCGCGGAGATCCTCATGCCTGATATCAACGCCCATTGAATCGTGAACGACTTGCGTTGCCCGACCCTCAATCGCGACAAAGGTGGTGCGCAGCGCCTCGTGGCGACAAACGATCTGATCGATCGCGCCCGTCAGGGCAGCATGATCGAGGCCTCCCTTCAGTCTGATCGCGCTTGCAACCGTATACGCCGTCCCAACCGGATCCATATTCCACAGGAACCACAATCGCTCCTGCGCATGCGACAACGTCGCACGATCCGCCGCAGCAGCCTTGGGAATCGACGGCAGCGGAGGCCGGACGCCAGTCCGCGCCAGACTGTCGATATGACTTGCGAAAGCAGCAAGCGTCGGCGCGTCAAAGAAACTGCGCAGCTCCAATTCCAAGCCGAAACGTTCTCGGATCGCAGAAGCAACCTGACCAGCCGTAATGGAGTTTCCACCCAGGAAGAAGAAATCATCTTCGCAATGCACAGCCCTTAGGCCGAGCGCATCGCACCAGATTAAGGACACGGCGCGCTCGGTGTCAGTCACGGGCGGCGTCAACGTCGTGCTATCGCGGCGGCGTCCCTTCTCGAACACCATAAAGCTATCAAGCGTGTCGTTGGCCAGCCGCGCCGCGCAGGCTGAACGCTGCAACTTGCCGCTGGTCGTCAGCGGCATGGCCCGCGGATTCAACAGAACGATTACGGCCGGATATTCCTGCGCCTGCCGAAGCACAGCCTGCCCGATCGCGTCCGCGAGCGCTTCAGGATTTTCGCTCTTGAGAACGGCACGGCTGAATTCGGCCGCCACCCCGATACCTTCCCGTCCTTCCGCTTCCACTGCGAAAGCAGCAACCCTTCCTCTACGAACCGAATTCACATCGGCCTCGACCGCCTGCTCGACATCTGTCGGGTAGACGTTCTGTCCTCGCACGATCAGGACGTCCTTGAGCCGGCCCGCCACAACCAATGCGCCATCACGAATAAAACCCAGATCGCCGGTGCGCAGCCAACGGAATCCGTCTCGCTCCACGAAAACCTGACGCGTGGCATCCGGGTTATTCCAGTATCCGAGCGTGACGCTGGGGCCGCTCACCCAAATTTCGCCGACTTCGTCCGCCCCAGCCGCGACCGATCCGTCCACGCGCATGATGCGCGTTGCGTGATCGGCGGCCGGTCGACCGCATGCCACGAGGTCGGTTCCTTTATCTGCGCAAGCAACGAGGCCAGCGGCGAGCTTCGCGGTGTCAAGCGTGTAACTGATAGTCTCCGCCGTGATGTCACTCGCTGTTACCAGCAGCGTCGCCTCGGCCAGACCATAACAAGCGTTTAACGCACGCCGATCGAACCCAGCCCGCGCGAATCGGTCACCAAACCTCTGCAGCGTGGTGTGACGAACAAATTCCGATCCGGAGAATGCGAATTTCCATCGGCTCAGGTTCAAACGATCAATGGTTTCATCAGAAACGCGATCGGTACACAGCGCGTAAGCAAAATCAGGCCCGCCGCTAATTGTCCCGCCGTGACGATCGATGGCTTCCAACCAGCGCCGCGGCCGTTCAAGAAAGTTACGCGGCGACATCAGAACGCAGGTAAAGCCCGTGAACAATGGACTCAAGAGTCCGCCGATCAACCCCATGTCGTGATATAGTGGCAGCCAGCTTACAAAGACATCATCAAGCGTTCCGCCTGTGGCGGATTCCATGGCGCGTTCGTTGGCCGCAAGATTCGCATGCGAAACGCAAACGCCTTTGGGCTGCGATGTCGATCCCGACGTATACTGCAAGAAAGCGATGGCATCCGCAGCAAGCCTGGTCTCGCGCCATTCATCGGCAGGTTCAGTCAAAACTGAATCCACTGCGATGACCTGAACATCTGTTAGTTCTGGAAATGCTGTCTCAACAAGAGAACGGAGATCGGATTCCAACAAAATGAAACGAGGCGCCGCATCCCGCAAAATGCCACTGAGGCGTCCCGCATAGCGCTCCGAGCTTCCTTCAGGCGGATACGCCGGAACAGCGACCACACCCGAATACAGACAGGCGTAAAAAGCGACGACATAGTTGATTCCGCTCGGCAGCAGTATCAACGCCCGCTCGCCGGCACCGCCTAACTGCTGCAACCGCGCTGCAACGGACCTTATACGTACGTCGAGCTCTGCAAATGTCAGCTCCTCGACGAGGTCATCCTGTTCCAAAAAACGTAGCGCGGCCTTATCCGGTCGGCGCGCGACGTGTTCTCGCAATCGTTCGACAAGATTGTCGTTATACATCTTCTCGAATCCCTGTCGGTTGCGGTCCGAAAATCCACCATTCGTGGCAACGAATGGAAACAATCAGCTTTGCCGATTGGCTTCCGCCATCGCGACAATGACCTTGCGCGGCCCTTTGAATGGCGCCCGGGCATGAGCCGTGAGCATGTTGTCGAGCATCACGACGTCGCCTGCTTGCCATGGAAAGCTGATCTTGTGCCTGTCCAGCGTGGCCCGAACGACCGACAACGTTTCATCTTCAATCCTGGAACCGTCACCGTAGAAAGCGTTACGCGGCAGATGCATCTCGTCGCCGACCACGTCGAGCAGACTTTCGCGCACTTCCGAATCAAGATTTGAAACGTGAAACAAATGCGCTTGATTGAACCAGACCCATTCTCCCGTTACCGGGTGGCGCGCAGTACCCTGGCAGACTTGGCGCGTGCGAAGCTCGCCGTCATCCTTCCATTCGCATTCGATATCATGACCGGCGCAGTAGGCTTCAACTTCCGATCTGGAGTCGGTCCCGAACACATCTTGCCAATCGACGTCGAGACCATTGCCGTAATTGCGCACATACATCACTCCCTTATCGGCAAAGCGCTCACGAATGGCCGTCGGCATGTCGCTATAGATAGCGCGGCTATCAGCAATCGGCGTCTCGCCGCCTTCCAGTGCAGGCTGCACGCAATAGAACCATATCTTCATCGGCCAATCGCGCGTGTAGGCCTGTTCGTTATGTAACGGAATGTGCTGGTGAGGCGGGTATTCAGTAGAAGTGTAGACGCCGGAAGTAACCTGCGACCGCGGCGTTGAACCGAACTCGTATGTGAGCAGAGGGTGCCCGAAACCAGCGGCGAAGACGCGAAACGCATCAGGACCATCCAGGGAAAAATCGCGAAACACGATGCCGCCGCAATCAGTCAGGTGTCTGTCGATGACAGCTCGCAACAGAGGAAGCGCTTCATCCAGTGGTCGTCCCACGTCTCCCGCCTTGAGTAATAAAGGGAGACTCCGACCATCAATGAGTGGCTGAATGGAGAATGCGCTCATCATCGTCACTCCGCTGTAAACCGACCGATCGCTTTGATTGCTCCGCCAGTACCGCTTCGATCAAATCGATCAACTCGGCCTGCCGCGTGTGAATAAAAAAGTGATGCCCCGGCAAAACATCGAGCCCGAAGGACGCCGAAGTTTCCTGTTCCCAAGCCCGCAGGTTCTCGTTGCTTGTCTCGTCATCAGTCCCGCCGAAAACGTGCACGGAGCAAGGCAAGCGGGGCCGCATTCTGTAAGCATAGGCACCACACATCATGAAATCGGCGCGCACCACCGGCAGCGCCGATTTCATGAATTCGGTATTCGACAGCACCTCGTCAGGAGTTCCCCGAAGTTGGCGCAACTCCTGCAGCAGCGCCTCGTCATTCAAAGGAAGACGCCACTTGCTGTCATCCCGAACCGCCGGCGCCTCCGCACCCGACGCAAAGAGAACGGCCGGCGCCCTAACGCCGCGGTCGAGCAGATTGTGAACCAGCTCAAATGCGATGATCGCGCCGAGGCTATGGCCGAACACTGCATAAGGAACATCAAGGTTCGCGCTTAGCTCGCTAGCGAGTTGTGACGCTAGCTCGTGAGGATTGGTTGCCAGCGCTTCATCCATCCGTGCGCCGCGTCCAGGCCATTCGACCGGCCAGACATCGATCCATGACGGTAGAAGCCTGCGCCAGCGCGCATAGCACATCGCGCTTCCGCCGGAGTAAGGCAGACACAGAAGCCGCATAGGATGATTTGGCTCCGCCACTACGCTGATTGCGACGGTGCTTCGTCCATGAATTTTCGCAAGCTCAAGGGGCGCATATCGATCCACACCTCTTCGATGTAGTCGAGGCACTCCTTCTTGCTGCCGGTCTTGCCTACCTCTTTCCAGCCGTTGGGAACATCTTTGAACATCGGCCAGATCGAATATTGCTCTTCATCATTGATGACCACTGCAAATGTCACATCGTCTCTATCAAACACCATCATGGCCCAGTCTCCTTTTTCAGAAAACGAAAGCGACAATGTTTGACTAAGTCAGAAGCAGATGATGGTCAAAGCAATATCTACCAGAGCATTTTTTAATGTCTCAAAACTAATGAGCGAACATCACACTGAACTCGGTTTCGCCATCACATCGTGGCGAAAAAGATAACAATGAGGCGAAGTTTAATCTAACTGCAGCGACCTTTTGACATTATGATTACGCGCATCGCAAATGGTTCCTATCACACTATCGTCACATCTACACATTCACGTAGTCGTTCTGAGATTTCAAACGTGAGATCGAAATCTAACTTGAAAAGCGATCATCTTCGATCTGAGCGCCGATGGATTCAAGGAACAGAGCTACTAAGAAACAGAGCTACTAAGAAATGGAGCCACGGACGATCACCGTGCAGACTGAGACGGCAAAGCAGAGAGCGGGAGCCTAAATCAGATCTTCGCAACGTGAGTCGCAAAGATCGTCGAGCGGTCATGCTCGATGCACAGCGGTGTTTCGTTCAAGCCTACCGAGCGGCATCAAACGGCGGCCCACTCACGCGGTGCACCTTGTCGATATTCAGCCGCTTGAGACGCGTAAGCGCGCTATCGGAAATGTTTTCTTTTTCTGACGCGCGCTGACTCCGACGCACGCACCTCTTCATCCGGGGCCAGTTCAGATTTTTCGAGCTGGTTATCGTTCGTTGCACAGAACAGGGCGCACAACGATAAGCGGATCACCGCGCTGCAATCGAATTGATTCAGCCGGACGATTCTTCACCGCCAAGTCTTCAACACATCAGGTCTTCAGCACATCAGGTCTTCAGTACATGAAGACGAATCCAATCTAGGCGGATGGCAAACCGATAACGCCAAGAAGAACAAGCTGGTATCAATAAGGCTGAAGCCGATCGTGCATTGAATGCACCGTAAAGGCGACGTAGCCACCACGCCGCGCACATGCTCGACCTTCGTCTCAGCGCATCAAACGCTGAGACCCCGGTGGTGAGCTGTAAAGACGCTAGAAATTGAAGGTCGTCGACACCAGGTAGGTCCGGGGAGCGGCAAGCGTGATAACCCCGCTAAACGCCGACGCCCAGTAAGCCTGGTTTGCGACGTTTTCGACCATACCCCGGACAATAATCGGTTTTCCGTTCCAGGGCGAGATAAAGGTGTATCGCGCTCCCAGATCGACCCGCGTCCAGTCGGGGATGGTCAACGTATTTGTGACGTTGACGTATTGCGCACCCGTATAGATGACCCTGCCGGTCACGGTGAGACCGCGCACGAAGGGCGTATCCCATTCCGCTCCGATATTCGCGGTGACCACAGGAACACCGATCGCTTTCTTGCCGTCGTTGATTCCGCCTTGAGTCTTTTCCTGCACACCATCGATCAACGCGGCGCCGCCGAGCACGCGGATGGCGGGAGTGACCTCTCCGAATACATTGAGTTCCATGCCGCGGTTACGCTGCATGCCGTTAAGTTCCTGAGTCTGATTTCCGACTGCGCCGAGAGTGATGATGCTCCGCTGGCTGATATCGAAATAACTCAGCGTTGCCGTGAGTCGGCCGGCATCGAACTTAATACCGCCCTCGGCTTGCTGGGTTGGAGTTGGCGGGAACACGGTCCCGGCATTCGTAAAATTACCGGCCACCACGACGGGTGTCTGCAGACCTTGGATATAGTTCGCATAGAGCGAGATGTGCTCGACCGGCTTGACAACAATTGCATAGGCCGGACTCCACACTGACGAGCTAGTCTCCGGCCGACTCGAAGCGGGCGCCAGGAAATTTGTCACCTCCGTGCTGGCAGTCTGGTGACGAGCGCCGACCGTGAACTGTACCCGATCGTTCAGCATCGACATGGTATCGGATAGGCCGATGCTCGATAGCCTCACGCCGGTCCTCTGAGTGATAGCCAATCCATTGAAGTTGGTGGGCTGTGGTATGTTGGTCGGTTCGGTGTAGAGGTTCCAGGCAATTAGGCCCGCTGCGCGAAGGTTCTGGTCGTAGCCCCGGTCGTTGACCGAGTAATTGATATTCATCAAGTGATGAATAGGTCCGGTATCGACGTTCGCCCGGATACCAGTCGTGCCCGCGAAGGTCTCGAACGTCTCCTTGCCACGACCCGGTAGCCCGAGGAGATTCCCTGCATTATTTTGGATGTTGGGTGACGGATAGAGATAGTTGATGTTGCTGTCGTGATAACCGAACACGGCATAGGCGGTCATCCAGTCGGTTAGGTCGACCTCTCCCTGTGCTGTCGTGAAGAAGTCCGTGGGCGCGTAGTAGGCCCATGGCACCTGGAAGTTGAGGCCAGGTGTCGGCGGCTTAGGAATGGACGTCACTCCCGCACCAATCCCGAAGAATCGCAGAGGCGGCCTCAGATTATCCGCCTGATAGCCGACATCGAAAGCCGCGCGCACCCTTTCGCCCCGATAATCAACGCCGAGGACCACGTTTCCAAACTCGTCCGTCTGCCGATTCCACGGCGTATTTCCGTTCGAGTAAGTGCTGTTCAGCCTGACGCCCCACTCCTTGTGTTCGCCGTATCGCCGGCCGAGATCGACATTTGCTCCAAACTGCGATTGGGAAACATAAGTTCCCGTTATTCGCGTGATGTCAGCGTCGGTCGCATGTTTGCTGATCAGATTGATGGCGCCGCCGACCGCCCCGCCGCTCGCGACGCCGGTACCGCCGACGGTCATGCCGTTGAGCAGCGCGCTCGGTCCCTTGAGGACTTCGACGCGCTCGACGAAGTTAGCCCTCGTGGAATAGTATGGTGCGATTCCGTAGAGTCCGTTCAGGCCGTAATCGCCGCTGTCATAGAAAAAACCGCGGATAAAAAGACCATCGGCGCCGCCACCGGCTGGTTGAACAGCCCTGACCGAAGGATCGTTGGCAAGCACGTCGCGAATCGTCCGCGCTTGCTGATTCTCAATGAGTTCAGCAGTATAGCTTGTCTGATTGAACGGCGTATCCATCACGCTGCGATTGCCGAGCATTCCTAGGCTTGCCCCAGTCGCAACTTGGCCACCGGCATAGACGGGCGGCACGGTGCCGACCGTACCGGTTGAAGGCACCACATAAGGGACGGGCGCCGTCTCGCGTGGCGCGGGTGCGGCCACCCGTCTCTGAACGGGACTGGCTGTTCGGGTTCGTGACCGCTTGGCCGACTGTTGTGCTTTCGGCTTGGGTGCGACAATCGTCACAGGCGGCAAGTTGGATTGCTGCGCGCGCGCGGCTTGAATGACGCCGAATGAATCCACCGAGACGACGAAATAGCTCACCGCTCCCAGCGACGCTATGCTCACGATCGTCTTGGCTGAAAGTTCTCGCATGGTCCCCGTCCCCCAATTATCTAAGCAATCCAAACCCCAGCGGCTCGTAACATAAGAAGCGATTCTGACGAAAGGATCGGGAACTAGAAACTATCTAAAGTTGTGAGGAGCCTTCTACTACTTCCACTTTGGTACGCGTGCAGACTCACGGTTCGGAATTGCTCCTGCTCGACACAACTGACGCATTTTAGATTGCGACCGCAGACGAGAAGTCACTTCAGCGTACGAGCGCAGGACGAGAATTGGGCGGATTGAATGACCATTCGCAAATGGACCATCGCAAATGGAAGGGGCACCCCGCGGGGTGCCCCTTTTTGCATAAGCTTGTTAACGGGAGGTCCTCAATCACCTCCTACAGGCAAGCCTTCGCGCCGCAGGATTAAAGCCAGTTTAGCGGAGTGGTGATTGAAGGCCAACAGCAAGTCTCAAGGTATCCGATCCCACTTTAGTGCGACATGAAAACGGGAACGGTCATTGCCGAGAGCATTCCGCGCGTCACGCCACCGAACACAAATTCACGCAGGCGAGAGTGTCCATAGCCGCCCATCACGAGCAAGCTCGTCGAACCGCCAGCAACATACGACAAAATGGCATTCGCGACGTCCCTATCGGCTGCCGGTATCGTTTTCACGTTGACCTTGATATCGTGTCGAGCGAGATGCTGGCCGATTTCAGTTCCTCGAAGAACCTGTTCATTCGCGGTCTTTTCATCTTCAACAATAAGCAGCTCAACAGCATTGGCTTTTTTCAGAAACGGCAATGCATCATTGATGGCACGCGCCGCGGTGCGACTTCCATCCCAGCAGCACACGATCTTCTCAAGCTTCAGAACTTCCCGCTGGTTGCTGGGAACGATAATAAGCGGCCGGCCGGAATCAAAGAGCGTCGTTTCAATTAGAATGCTGTTATTGATGCCCTTGTGATCATCGGATTGCATGACGATACTTAAATCAAAACACCGCGCCACTTCTGAAAACGTCTGAGGTGTTCCTAAAACGAGACGCGATTCAGCTGAGAGTTCGCCGCGTTTCATAGCCAGTTCAAAACGCTCTATTGCACCGCGCGCCTCTGCTTCACTCTCGGCAAATAGATCGCCAAGAGCATCCGCGGGAATGTTCGCTTCGAAGTTAGATATAACGGCCGTCAAATGGGCGGAGAAAAGTTCGGCTATCGAAGCAGCAAAATCACGGGCGATATCCCGCGAGGGGTCGCGCTCCAGATGAAGAATAATGTCTTTAGGCATGCGATTCGCTCTCCAATCTGAACCATCCCCCGCAGAATTATGATATCGAGCATCAAAGCAAGGTCAAAGCTTCAAACCTTCGAAGGTTTTTGCGCGATACCTGGCGCCCTTTCGAAAGCATGATCGATCTTCCCGAGACGAAATATGGTTCATCGTCCCGACGGAAGCAAAATAAGCATATAAGAGGTTCGTATGGCACACCGCCAGTAGCGGCGAGACTTCGCGGAAAATAAATGTATCGTTTCTAACCTTCCTGCGATCATTTTGGATCGATCAATGCTCGCCGGCTCTCCGTGCGGGAACCAGTGCATGCCGAGGTCATGTGGTGAGGACGCTGATAATCGACAACTACGATTCATTTACCTACAACCTGGTGCACTTGATCGCAGAGATAAACCAGGAAGAGCCCCTGGTCGTCCGCAACGATGCGGTGACATGGTACGAACTCTCCCAAAGACGATTCGATAATATCATTATCTCGCCAGGCCCGGGGCGACCGGACCGGGCGGCGGATTTCGGCTTATCCAAGGCTGCGATCGAAGCGGCCGCCGTTCCCTTGCTTGGCGTATGTTTGGGACATCAGGGCATTGCCGTCGGGTCAGGCGCATCGTTGGCGCGGGCTCCATCTCTCGTCCACGGACGCACATCCAGAATCGTGCACCGGGGGTCCGGCCTCTTCGCCAACATGCCGCCATTGTTCAATGCGGCCCGCTATCATTCTTTTGTGGTCCAGCGTCCTCTCCCGCCCACTCTTGAGGAAATTGCTTGGACCGAAGATGGCCTCGTCATGAGCATCGCTCGTCGCGGGCGGCCGCAATGGGGCGTGCAGTTTCATCCGGAATCGTTTCTCACAGAAGACGGCCGGGTCTTGCTACGAAATTTTCGCGACCTTTCCTTTCTTTTCATGGGAAGAACCTCAACGCCACCGCTCGCAAGGCCGGACAAGCGGCGCACGACGGTGCCTACTGCCACGTCTCGTAAAGCATTCTGGCTCGAAATCCCGCGCGCGATTGACACCGAAGCGGTGTTCTGTTCGCTCTTTGCCGATCAGCCCTTCGCCTTTTGGCTCGACAGCAATCTTGCGGGGTCGCCGCTGTCACAATGGTCGTATATGGGAGATGCATCCGGGCCACATGCGGAAACGGTGCAGTATAACAGCATCGACCGAACGATCCTTATCGACGATGCTCGCGGGCGCCGAATCGAGAACGTCGATATATTCGAGTATCTTCAAAGGGAGCATCCGAGCCGGCCGCAATCGCCGCCGCCATGTCCTTTCGTCGGCGGTCATGTCGGGTGGTTTGGTTACGAGCTGCGACATGATTGCGGCTCGCCGACCACGCGGCGGGCTGCAACACCCGACGCCTTGTGGATCCGTTCCGACAGGTTCATCGCCGTAAATCATCTCGACGAAAAAACCTATATATGTGCGATCGATAGCCCCGGGGAAGCCGACCGCGCGCAGCATTGGATTCGTTCCGCACTTAAGCGGATCGAATCGGCGAACCGCCCGCCCCTGAATTTCCCTGACGTGATCGACCGGAGTCCGCTCGCGTTCGCCATGAAGGATGGAAGAGCGAGCTATCTCTCCAAGGTCGCCCGCTGTCTCGATTTGATCGCGCAAGGAGAGACTTATCAGGTCTGTTTGACCAGCGAGCTTTCCTGCACCGCCACAGTTGAGCCACTGCGAGTTTATCGCGCAATGCGAGGCGTCAATCCCGCGCCGTTTGCTGCGTTTCTCAAATGGCCCGGCGGAGCAGTCCTGAGCGCCTCGCCTGAGCGATTTCTTGCCGTCGACGCAGACGGCAACATCGAAGCAAAGCCGATCAAAGGGACGATCCGGCGCGCCGCCGATCCGCTTGAAGACCAGAAGCTGGTCGAAATGCTGCGGACCGATCGGAAAAACCGGGCAGAGAACGGAATGATCGTCGATCTCTTGCGTCACGATCTGTCCCGCTGCTGTGAGACCGGGACCGTATCGGTGCCAAGCTTGTTTGACGTCGAAACATATCAGACCGTCCACCAACTGGTCAGTACGATACGCGGCGTTTTGAAACCGGAGTATACGCTCATTGACGTGCTGCGCAGCGGCGCATTTCCGGGCGGATCGATGACCGGAGCGCCCAAATCCCGTACTCTTGAGCTTATCGATCAGTTGGAGCAGCGCGCCCGAGGTATCTATTCTGGATCACTCGGCTGGCTGGGTGATGATGGCGCCGCTGATCTGAGTATCGTGATCCGATCCATCGTGCTGACCGATGGACGGTTCTCTATCGGTGCGGGAGGCGGAGTAGTTGCGGAATCCACCCCCGAGGGAGAATTTGAGGAAATGCTCTTGAAGGCCGAGGCTTCGATCAGATCAATCGTCATCGCCACATTCGGAAGCTCCAGCGAAGGTCAATTTCGTCTGCTGGAGTCCAGCGACAGCACAGCGCAAGGCTGAGCACATCTGACGATCGCACATACCACGGAAAAGCTGGTGTGCACCCGCTGGCCTTGCCTTCGCGATCCAAATTTACCGGCTACGAAGATAAATCGCTCGCCGGCGGCATGACATGAACGAGGACCGCGCCGATCGACACGGATGGCGTCTTTATATCCACGCACTCCAACTTATCCCCTTTGCTGCGGCTAATGGCCTGAGACCTTTGATGGCGAAACGTCATGAGTAGCAGTGAGAGGTTCATCGAGATTCGGATTGTAATCAAAGCACTTCTATTTTGTGAATCAAAGCACTTCTATTTTGTGAACGGAAACGCAGCTTGTGTGAACTATCGATGACAGCAGTTTAACAACACACCAAATTTCATCATCACCAACATTAAGAACACGCATCAGGAGTCGTGCCTTGAGATTTGCTTTCGTGATCTGCGCGGACACCGCGGCGCACATGTTGAGGAATTGCAATCGGGACGAATTCGAATGGTGAATATCCCGCATCCCCGGGTCGCCTTTGGTGATTTACCTGATCAGTTCAATGCCGACGCAGACGAGGTTAGGCTCCCTCGGAAGACGCTGGCCGGTCTTCTTGATTTGTACATCTCCTCCTGGGATTTCGACGAAGATTGGTATCTCACAACTTACCCTGACATCGCGGCCGCCGTCAGCAGCGCCCGGTTTGCATCAGGATGGGCACACTTCAGATCGGTGGGATACCTTGAGGGGCGTCTCGGCTCTCCGACGATCGTAGACAGCGAATGGTATCTTGAGACGTATCCCGACGTCGCTCAAGCAATGCTGGAAGGCAAGATAGCCAGCGCTGCGGAGCACTTCGAAAACTTCGGATACGCAGAAGGCAGACTGCCGTCCAACCCTGGCGTAGACGCAAGGTGGTACGCCCGCCGCTATATGCACGTTCGCAAACCAAGTGAAGAGGAAAAACACGCGCACGAAGATTTTGTCAGGCGTGGGTACCGCGGGTTGGCGCTACCCGCTTCGCCCCGCTGAGATTTTTGAGGGATGAACATGTTAGAAGCGCCGCTGCTTCCTGTAGCTCTTCGCAATTTTGACGAATCTCGATATCTGGAATCCAATCCGCACGCGCGCCATGCGTTAACTTCAGGTGAAGCCGCCAGCGCGCTCGATCACTATCTGCGATTCGGCATCGATGAGAACAAGCACTCTACCATCCGCCGCGAGCCGGGCGCTGTGGCATGCTCGGTCGAACGATACTTGGTTTCGGAGTCAGGGTTCTGCCTAATCATCGGCTGGCTCGCGGATGAAGGCTGTGAAACTCCGCGAATGAAGCTGATCGGGGGCGATTTCACTGTCGAGTTACCGCGAACCGCATGTTTTAGGCAGGCCCGGAAAGACGTCGAGCAACACATCCGCGAGGGCGCCTACGACTATGGGTTTGTTGGGTTCGGTCAATCTCCCTCGAAGTCTCTTTTGAAGCAGCCACTTCTGTTTCAAGTGGCCTCCCTGACTGGCACGTTCCAGACAAAAATTACTCCAGAGATCGTGTCAGACAAGCGTCTTCTAAATACGTTATTGCAGATCATCGCTACCTGTGAATCTCATTCTGGCAAACAAGCGTCTTTGAATAGCTTTCTATGCGGAGCTTCGGGAACAGCTCTCATTCAGCTGTTTCGCTCTCATGTCGCATCCGCAGTGTCTAACTCTTACGTTGAGCGCTTCAGACCGCGCAAGGTATCAAGCTCATTTGTGACGGTGCTCTTTGGCTCAACTGAGCCGATTAAGCTTCAGCCGATGTTATTCCGGGAAGCGGGGATCGATTTCGGAGAATGGATCTACGTCTGCAACTCGCCCGAGGACGCGGACGAGGTGTTGCGGTACGCGCGCCTCATGTCGGACCTTTATGACGTGATGATCACTGTCATTGCTTTGGGAGATAACGCAGGCTTTGGCGCCGCAAACAATGCAGCCATCGATCACGCCGCTAGCAACCGCATCTTCATTATCAATCCCGATGTATATGCAATCCCCGCTTATGCACGCCAGATGAAGCAGGTTCTGGCAGATACCAAGCTGGGAAAGACGCTCTGGGGCGGATTGTTATTCTATGATGATCACAATCTCATGCATTCAGGCATGTTCATCGATAAAGATGAATTCGTCCGACGCAATTCTCTGAACCGCACCGACGACTCGGTGCTGGCACCATACGGACGTCTGTTACGAGTCGAACATTTTGACAAGGGCGTGCCATTTTCCGAACCAGAATGGCAGAAGCCCAGGGCTGTGCCCGCGATAACCGGCGCGGTAATGTCCTTTGAAAAGCCAATGTTTGAAAAGCTCGGAGGATTTTCTACGCGCTACATTTATGGCCACTACGAAGACGCCGACTTATCACTGCGTTGGAACGCATCGAACGGGCCTGTTTGCGTACACCCGCAAATTCGCCTTGTGCATCTGGAGGGACAGGGTTCGCGCGCTCGCGGTGAAGAATATCGCGGCGCCTCCATGGCGAACCGCTACTTCTTCACCGCCGAACATGGCGCTTACTTCGACAAGCATCTCGCCAAGACAAGCAGGCGTACGCCATGAAAATTGTCTACGTTAGCTATCTTCATCCTTCAATAGCGCCGGGTGGCGCTCAACAGGTGGCATACGAAATGTTTCAGGCTAGCCTGAAGCGAGGACACGATGCCTATTTTATCGCAGCGCTCGAAGCCAATCACGATCAGATCTACGGCAAACCCGGCGCCCCCATCGTCCCTGTCCAGGGCGAAGAACGGCAGTACTTTTATTTCCCGCAGTACTACGATTTCCTCCACCTTTCCGTTGGAGATTGGCGCTCGATCCAGTTCTTTCGTGAATTGATCGAGCGGATCAAACCAGACGTCATCCACTTCCATCACTACCACCGCGTCGGCGTGGAATCGATTCGTGCGGCCAGGATTGCAGCGCCTGACGCAGTCATCTGTTTTACGTTCCACGAGATGATGGCGATATGCATGGCGGATGGCCAGATGGTGAAGAAAGGCTCGCGCGATCTCTGTCGATCGGCCTCTCCTGTTTCGTGCAACAAATGTTTCCCGGACCTTCGCCCCGAGTTTGTGACCCTGCGAGCCGCTCGTCTGAAGGCCGCTCTCGGGGAATGTGACGTTTTTGTTTTTCCATCCGAGTTCATCGCCGAACGATATGTTGAGTGGGGGCTACCTCAGGAGAAGTGCGTCGTCATACCAAATGGCCAGACAAACCTTGGTACGACATTCGACCGCAGTCAGCATTCGCGGCAGGTCAACCGCTTTGGCTTTTTCGGACAATTCATCGACAACAAAGGCGTAGACGTCATATTTGATGCCCTTCTGTTGCTTGGTAGAGAGCAGCGGCTTCCGGCACAAGGCATCGTTGTCGAAATAAATGGCGGCAACAAGCACTACGCATCCGATGCCTATCTGGATCGGATCAATCAGCAGGTCGAAGAACTCCGCAAGTCCCAGTTCGGCAGGATCACCGTGCGTGAGAATGGAGCCTACGGCCGTGATCAGTTGGCCGAACGGATGGCATCGGTTGACTGGGTGATCGTTCCGTCGACGTGGTGGGAGATTTTTGGTCTTGTTGTTTCTGAAGCTTGGATGTTCGGCCGGCCGGTCATCGCTTCTGCAATCGCAGGTCTGAAGGAACGAGTGATCCCGCAAAAGAACGGGTTTACTTTCTTGCCACGGGACGGCCGGTCGCTGGCAGGTCTCATGTCGAATCTGGTCGGAAACGAGCAGCAATGGATCGCAACAAACCGATCCATTGAACAACCCTGGAGCGAAGACGAAATGCTGGACGCTCACCTGAGCCTTTGGAAGGAGTTCTCACCTACTGTTTACGATCGCCGGCACTCTCAGGCGGTGGCGGTCTAACGCACGGAGGGACGGATCATTTCTTTCCATGAGCAAGTTTCAAACCGAAAGCGAGGCATCCGGTTCATGTCCGCAGCCATCGGCCTTTGCGACTCTCAGCAACACCTAAAGCATAAGATCGTCCTGGCGAGTATGAGTAAGCGAGTTCACACGTGAATCTAGCCGCACCTCTATTCAATAGTTCGCTTCCAGCAATCCGAACTTCGATCGCTGGGATATCCAATGCGAAATACGAACAGCTGACCGACGGTTCCAAGGAGATCTACAAACAGGTCCTGCGCATCTTCGAACGCCATAAGCTCGAATACTTCTTGTTCGCTGGCGCAATCGTCGGATACGTCCGAAATGGTCGTATGCCCCCGTGGAATGATGATCTGGATGTTATCATTTTCGAAGATCAGATTAAGATCTTCGAAGACAGGATCCTGCCGCTACTGCGAGAATGCGGCTACGCTTGCTGGCCGGTGGCAGCGCCCTATGCCGGCGGAGGGTACCACATCCTGGCATTACAGCAGGACGCAAACTCCCGTCATGCCTCCATCGAACTCGCAGACGGAATACAGGTCGTAGTGCCATGGGCCCAGATAGACGTATTCTACACAAGCGTTGATGAAGCGGGCTTTATAAGAAACCTGTCAAACTGGGGCATGTACCATACAAAGGAAGTTCCCGAAGCATGGGTGAGGCCGGGCACCTTTGTCCACTTGGATTCCTTTCGCGCTCGTGTCTTCAGCCACTACGAGGATGATATCTGGCACGAGTACGGGAACGTGGCCAAAAATATCGTTGTTCATTCTCACGATAAAGTCGCGCTCAAGTTGATGGGGTCCGACTGGGAGAAGTTCGAGTTTGACTATGATGCTTTACTGTCCACGAATGTAAGAGGCATACCACCGAGTTTGAGCCGAACGCGGCTTGCTGAATTTGTACCGGGTGCGGGCCAGCAGATTGAAGCGTCAGCTGACGCAAACTTTGACACCATTGCGAAGATGATCTGCGAAGGTGGGTTTAGCGAAGTCACCCTGACCGGGGCCGACCAAAGCTTCTGGGTCCTGGATTTGAAACGTTTATTCCCAAGCGTAAAATTGGATGTTTTGATCAGTACTGAGAAGGAAGCGAAACGGGCGGTTCACCTGCGGCGATTCATCGATAGTGTAAAATGTTCCGATCCGGCAGTTCGTAAGATCTACGAGGATTGTCTGCTCGCCACCGATGCCACTTTCAACTCAAAGAGGGGTGATTCGACATGAACAACGTAATCACCTACGGAACCTTTGATTTGTTTCACGTGGGCCACGTTCGCCTGCTACAGCGCCTGCGAAGCCTCGGAGACCGCCTGATCGTTGGGTGTTCCACCGACGAATTCAACGATATCAAAGGGAAGAAATCTGTAATCCGCTACAACGAACGCGCCGAGATCCTTTCAAGCTGCAAGTATGTCGATCTGGTGATACCCGAAACGACATGGGAGCAAAAATGCAGCGATATCCAAAAGCACGACGTCAGAATATTCGCTATGGGCGACGATTGGGTTGGAAAATTCGATCATCTGTCTGCGGAAACCGGCTGCATCGTGACCTATGTGAGCCGAACATCGAATATTTCTACGACCGATATTAAGGGCTATCTGCGAAAGATTGATAGCGATACGATCGCGTCGATGAAGAACAAGATCGATCATCTGCGTGCGCAACTGGAGAAGTATTAAGCGTTCAAACCCAGGGCCGAGTGCTTGGACCCGTCCCGATCGTCGGATGCGGAAATGAGAAAGCAGCGGCTTTTCGTTCGCTCAACAATTTCAATTCTCTTACTGCTGGTCTCAGGAGCCTTTGGCATCCTATCAGCAACCGAGATCTGGATCGCGCCTCAAGCTTCCGTCCCTCCTTCTCCCCTGAATCGCGCAGTCGATTTTCTGGATATGTTCAAATCTGACGCTCCTTGGCGGAATGCGGCTCAGGTCATAAGCGTTTTCAAACTCTACGGCTCGTATCTCGAACATGCCCCTCAGGATCAAGTGAACCTGATCGTGGAGAATCTCAATAGTCGTCATATTTCGATCGCGGTTGAAGCGGGAGTGATGAACACCCCGGTGGCGAAACCGGCATGTGGGGGACCTGGGGTAGAAGGCTATTCGACGATCTCCCGTGCGAAGTTGATTTCAGAAAAAATCAAGAAGGCAGGAGGCTCGATCGCCTACATCGCAATGGACGAACCACTCTGGTTCGGGCGCTATTACAAAGGGCTTCCCGGTAAGAAGCCCGGATGCCGGCTCTCGATAGAGGGGGTCATCGATCTCGTGATGCCCGTGCTTCGGATCTATCGCGACGAATTCCCGACGGTGACGATCGGAGACATCGAACCGAGCGGCGTCGCATATCAGCCGGAATGGGAAACTGAGACGCGACGATGGCTTCGCGGGCTTCGCGAGCGTCTGGGATCACGCATCTCGTTCATGCAATTAGACGTACCGTTTTCCGCCGGCTCACAACAGGTAGCCGCTGCGCTACGTTTTTATGATCTGCTGGAGGCCTTGCGTGCAGAGAACTTGGTAGGAGCTGTCGGCATAATTTATAACGGACTACCGACTGACCGCACCAACAGAGAGTGGATCGACAACGCGAAGAGCCATATCAAATTTTTCGAGGACGACCATAAGCTTCGCCCCCAACAGGCGATCATTCAATCGTGGGCCTCGCGTCCAACACATGCTTTGCCGGAGACGGATCCGGATAGCCTCACGAGTCTGGCTCTATACTATGCCAGCCAGCTTCGTGGCCCTAAATGAAAGCTTCTCGCGCGCACATGATCAATCAAACGTTGGCGTAATCAAAGGCGGTCGGCGATGGCAGGAAAGACGATCATCCACGGCGGAGGCCAGATAGACGGATATATACAAACCAATTCGATCGAAGCAGTCCTTGCTTCGCTCGCATCTGGTGAGAGGCAGATCGAGCTCGATTGCGTCAAGTTGGCTGACGGCTTCGCATTGGCTCACGACGAAGCTGAAAGGAGATTCTACGGGGTTGAAAAGAAGTTCGCCTCAATAACTCAGGATGAATTTCAGCGCCTGCGGGTGTTCGAAAGATTCAATCCTGTTACGTTCGATATGGTCGAACGACTGTTAGAGATTCTACCAGACACAAAGATAATCATCGACGCGAAGTTTCCGGATTTTCAGTTTCCCGATTTTTTGCAATTTTTGACAAACCGCCACGGATCTCTTCTGGACCGGCTATACTATCAGGTCTATCGACGTGAATGGGTTGATTTTTGTCGCCCGTTCGGAATCCGAAAGGCCGTGATAGCTTTGTGGAAGCACTACGACTCGGATCCCTACTCAGACGAGGCCTATGACTTCGCTCGCAATGCCGCATCAGAGTTGGACGCGCTCGGAATAAGTGTCAGATGGAAAATTCCTGGCAAGCAAGTCGAAAATCTTCACCGTGAGGGTATGACGCGCTTGACAGGTTTGGCCGACGTATACTTCCACGGCCAGGACATCTCTCTGTGTCGTGAGAAAGAACTGCTGGATGCAGGAGTCAATTTTTTCAGTTCATATTCACTTGGCGCGTTACCGGACAGGTTCGATGCAAAATCTTACAAGAAGAGGTATGCTGATCTGGCGCATTTGAGTGACATAGGTGCGGGTTGCCACTACCTGGAATTTGGCGTTCGGGAAGGCAGAGCAATTTAAGTCACTCCAGTACACTAAAACTCTGGTGTAAAAGAGAAGAGACAGGTGATCCGCACCGCACGCTTTTTCTCGACGCTTGATGCGCTGTCGTCCATGAGTTTGTCGAATAACTCACTGATCGCCGGTCGAAAACAAGAAGCGGCAAGGGTTTGCTCATCTTCGATCCTGTTTGATGCCGAGCTCCTTAAATGACCGCCTTCTCGGTCGCCGAGCACGCCGCTCCCATCTGGCCGGCCGCCGTCGTTTCGGCGATCCAGCGATTAACCTCAGTCAAATTGAGTGCGTTGTCTCGGTATATCCGTAGCTGGGCATCGGCGGAGCCGCCCCGCTCGAGTATTCTCTTGCAGTCCTCCAACTCCCGTTGACACGTGAGCTTCGCCGCATCTTCGGAAATTTGTTCAATCAGCGTCGATAGCACGTCGTGAATTTCGACCGGACCGTCTTTTCCCACGAATATGCAGCTTATTCCATAACGTTGGGCTCGCCACTTGTTCTCGACCGCGATCGCACGATCGACGCCCGTCACTCGTTTTGACAGCTCGGGCCGCTCGTAGAGGTAACGCGCAAGGGAGCGATATAGCGCCGCGATTGCCACAGCGTCGTCAACGTAAGTGCACACGTCAGGAGCACGCAGCTCCAGCGTCGGGTGTCGTGAAGATGGACGCAGCCCCCACCAGACATAGCTTTCGTCCGGCATAACGCCCGATTTGACGAGGGCAGCTACGTACTCTTCGAATTCCTGCTTGTTCTCGAATAGTTCAGGAAGGCCGCTGCGGGGTAACTCGTCGTAAGCGGCGAGTCGATAGCCCTTCAGGCCCGTGTCGGCCGAATTCCAGAAGGGAGAGGAGGTCGAGAGTGCAATGAAAATCGGGAGGTAGGGGATCATCGCGCGCATCACCGCGAACCGCCGGTCCGCATCGGGCAATTGCACGTGAACGTGCATCCCGCACACCATGTTCCGATGTCCAACCGCTTTGAAATCTTCGATCATCTCTTCATAACGCACCTTCGGACTGGGCTGCGAAAGCCGCCAGGAGGCTGTCGGGTGCGTAGCCGAGGCCATGATGACGAACCCATATTGAGATGCAACGGCCGCAACCTCGCGGCGCAAAAACTTCAATTCCTCGCGGGCGTCATTGATATCACCATGGATGTTCGTGGCGACTTCGAGCTGAGCCTGCAACATCTCCCGCGTGGCCAGGCCGCCTGTGGACCAATTTGCAGCCTCGAACAGCTCATTGGGCGTCTGCATTGCGACTTCGAAGGTTTCTCTGTCTGCCAGGAAGTATTCCTCCTCGATACCGAACGAATACTCGCTGACTTCCTCACGCCCAGCGGCCGATCGGATAATGAGGTGGCCACCGTCGCGACTGAGGTTGAGACGCAGCGTTTTGAGTATTTTCGGATCACACTGCATGTGCCTGCAACCACGCTTCGAGAACAGCGGCCTGCCATAAGCGCGAGTGGCCCTTTGGGCTCATTTCAGCTTCGGGGTGTTGCAACATGTGATCGATAAAACCGTACCGATACAAACTTCTTTCTCTCGCTTTGGCGGATGTCATCATATCGCGGACGAAGTCGAGGAATGGACCATTCAGGTAACGCAGGGAAGGCAGTGGAAAGTACCCCTTCGATCGGTCGATGACCTCGTTCGGCACATAGCGCCGAGCCATCTTTTTGAGGATGTGCTTGCCGCCACCGCTGACTTTCAGTGCCGCAGGGAGGCGCGACGCAAGCTCCACCACTTCATGGTCGAGGTAAGGAACCCGCGCTTCGAGGCCAAAAGCCATGGTCATGTTATCGACGCGCTTAACGGGATCGTCGGCGAGCATGATCTCACCATCGATCTGCAACACCTTGTCGACAGGAGAGACGGCTTCGGCCTGAGTGAAGAACGTGTCGACGAAGTCTCTGCTGAAATCGTCCGAAATGAACTCCTCCGATAATAGCTCCGTCAGATCTGAATGCTTCCAGTCGAAATAGGACGTTTGATACTGCTGGGTGGCATCATTGGCGAAGAGGAAGGATGGATACCAGCTGTAGCCACCGAACAACTCGTCCGCGCCCTGACCGCTTTGCACCACCTTGACTCGTTTGGACACTTCAGAGGCAAGTAGATAGAACGCAGCCGCGTCGTGGCTGACCATTGGCTCCGACATGGACCTGATCGCGGCCGGGAGCGTGTCCAGCGCTTTATTTGCATCGATCCGTATTTGCTCGTGCTTGGTCCCGAACCGTTGCGCGACGAGATCAGAATATCCGCACATTTGTTTTCGTCGGAACTCCTCGCGCCCTATTTACCTTTACCGGCGCCTGCGACAACTGTTTGAGCCGACCAGCGTTCCTCTCCGAGCTGCCTGAGTTCAGATGGGAGAAATGGAACGATATCGATTGAGCCTGACGCGGCTCCGATCAACACATGATTGGTGGGAACCTCCTCCCATCCGGATTCCCTATCGAGCGGCTCGGAAGCGACAACAAGTCCATCGCCGGCGGTCCGGTAATACAACGAGTTGGCACTATCATTCTCTGCAAACCTGAATGCGAACAGGTCATGGCCATTGGTCAGTGCCGACGTAAAGCGCACAGGCTCGCGGTAATCCTCTTCGTTCACCAACTTGCATAGTTCGGACATTACCCGGCGCGTTGCACCCACGGGATCTTCGACAAGCCCCGCGCCCATCATGGCAAGGAATACTGCCTCGGAGTCGGTCGTACCGAGCCGCGAAGGATAGAACTCGTCGGAAATCATACTTTCTACCCTCCGCCGGAGCCGGTTCCAGCTACCGATGAAGCCATTGTGCATGAACATCCATTGGCCGCACACGAACGGGTGGCAGTTCTGCCGCGTCACCGCCGTACAGGTCGCCGCCCTGACATGAGCGAAAAACATGTGAGACTCCAGATGGCGACAGAGATAGCGCAGATTTTCGTCCGACCACGCCGGCCGCGTCTCCCGATAGAGACCGGGTTCCGGATGAATACCGTACCAGCCGAGACCGAATCCATCTCCATTCGTTCGAGCGGTGGCCTCAAGCGAGCGCAGACTTTGAGCGATGAGAGAATGAACGGGCTCTGTGACGTATTGTTCGAATGCCCGAGTCTCTCCTCGATAAGCGATCCACCTGCACATTGATGAGCCTTTTCTTCCACGTGTCAGGAACAAAGTCACAAACGTTGCTTAAGGAACAGTGCGGGGGACTTCAAGTTCCCTCTGTTGGAACAGCACGAAATCCGGAATGATCCCTTGCCTCATAGACATGGTGGGGCTGGCGAAGCCTACTTGGTTTACGGCCATCTCCAAAACGAGATTGCGGCATTTGTTCGGACTGGTCGCTCGCGCGGCGGCTGACGACCAAATCCATGCAATGGTGGAGCGCCTGCGGGCTGCCGATCGCCGTCCTTACAATCACCGAAGGCCAGGCACATGACGGATGCAGCCAAAGAGAGCTTCACCGCGACCGTCAGCAGTTTCGACACGCCGGGCAGTTTTGGTTCGCAACCAGCAGGGAAGCCTTCCGCACCTAGCTGTTCAAGCCGGATCCAACTTCTCTCTGAGCTTGAACCACAATATGCCGGACAGGCAGCAGAAGCTCACGGCGTTCGCGATGACGATAACGACGTCGTGCTTGAGAACGCCGTAAAGCACCCACGCCCCCACGCCGGTGGTAAGAATGCTGAACATCAGGAGGGACAGATCCCCCGCCTTGCCGGTTTGCCAGCACTTCTTCAGTTGAGGAAAGTACGAGATCGAGGTGCAAAAGGCTGCGAAGAACCCGACAAGGGTAGTGGTGTCCATAGCCAAGATGAACGTGCATACGTCGTGGCGGTTCCTTTACGGAACTCAAGAAAAGATTCCTTGTAGTGACACAAAGAATCTCTCGACTCGTCAAACCAATCTCAGCACTTTTGCGGTCAGTTAACAGAACCAAAAGGCAGGATGGAGACGGTTTTACCGACATCGTCAAGAATAGTAATGCACATCCCGTTATCGGTCAGGTCGGGCGTGTCACCCAGCATCTCTCGAGCCAAGAGTGTTCCGTACATGACGGCCTCCTCATGGGTCTGCAAGGGGACCTTGATGGGTTTTGATTTACGCTCGGCCAGGTCTGTGATGATGTAACTGAAAATCGGCATGATGAGCGAATACCGCCTGGGTTCGTTGTTGTTAAAGGAGGGATGAGTTCACAAGGACAAGCAACGAAGCCCGCTAAAAGGCGTTTGATTTCTTAAGGCTGATGAGTTGATGTCCGTTCGTGGGGACCGGCTGTTGCTTTTGTTATTGATCGTTTCTTAGACCATCACGAGCTCCACCGCCAGCCGGATTGCATCGGCCATCCTCACTACGGATGGGCATATTTTATAAGCTTCGACCGGCGACATCAGTCAAGGCCAAAGAGCGAGAACAAACGAAAACGCCCTCGTTTCCCGACATGCGCTCTTGCGTCCCTCGCCTGCGTCCTGACCATCCCCGGGACGAGTAATTCGGCCGGAACGGAACGAACGGGCCTTTGGCGTTCATCATCTGCAATCTGTCGGCGACAAAAAGGCAAACCTTGTGACACGCAATCATGCGTCGCTGCCATCGGCGCCGCAATTTACACCCTCGAAAAGGAACGGACCGCGAGGAAAATTGTTGCCCGCCCAACAAGGGAGCTTCCTATGGCAACAGACAACCCACGTTCTACCGCGCAGATAGCCGGCCACCCCATCCATCCAATGGTAATAGCTTTTCCCATTGCTTGCTTTGTGTTGGCGTTCGTTTCCGATCTTGCTTTCGCCGCGACTTCGAACGGATTTTGGGCAACGGCTTCGCTGTGGTTACTCGGCATAGGCCTCGTTACCGCGGCGTTGGCTGCTGTGACAGGCCTTGTCGAAGTTCTAGGGGATGATCGTGTGCGCAACCTGTCGGATACGCGGCTTCACGCGATTGGCAATGCCCTCGCTCTGTTGATCGCGGCTTTTAATTGGTACTGGCGGTTCGATCACGGCAGCTCTGTCATCGTTCCAACCGGCGTAGTTCTCTCGGGCCTTGTCGTGCTCGGCCTGGCGTTTTCCGGCTGGAAGGGCGGCGAAATGGTTTTTCGCCACCGGGTCGGAGTTGCCGATTAAAAAACGAAATCCGGATTCTAAGCCGGTTTCCGCGATTTCATTCAATGCTCGGGATCGGCCGCCTTCCTGGCGGCCGATCTTTGCACATTCCCAGCGTTATATCCTGATGTTTTGTGCGGAGCGGTTCTGGCGAGAGCACATTCACGCAAAGGCAAGCAAGGAAACTCAGATTGGTCCAATTGGTCTACAAGGCCGGGAGACTGGATGGGACTTCGCTGAAAAGTTTGCTCGGCAGAATGATCTCGATATCCAAACCGTCTTCTGTACGAGCGCGGACGTAGTTTCCATGCAATTGTTGGTTGATCGCTAGATCCAGAAGCTTCGATCCGAAGCCGCTTTCGGCCGCATCAGAATAGCCGGTTTGCACTGGAGCCTTTTCCGTCCACTTGATACGCAGGCCGTCGATATCGCGACTGATATGGACTCCCAAAATGCCGTCGGCATGCTTCAACGCACCATATTTGGTGGAGTTAGTCGCCAGTTCGTGGAAAACGAGAGCCAGCGGTGTAACGGTTCCACCATTGACGAGGACGTCATCACCGTCGACCGTGAAATGTTTATCTCCCGCACTCTCATAAGGCCGAAGCAGAGCGCCAATAAGTTCCTTTAATGAAACCGATCCTCCCCGTGCAACCGACGTTGCGTGCGCGGTGCGGACGAGACCATGCGCATGATGCAATGCCGTGAGCCGGCTTCTTAGTATGCCTGCCAGCGGTTTCATCTCGGGTTTGTCACGAACTGATAAACTGATTAGCCCGTTGACCAGCGTGAACAGATTTTTGATCCGATGATCGAGTTCATTGGCCACGATCTCACGCTCAGCCGCGAGGTGTCTAAGCTGGTTCAGCATTTCATTTCGTGTCGCAGTCGTCGTGGAGATGACGAGAGGGGCCAGGGAAATAAGTGCAGCCCCCATGCTGATCGACAACACGAGCGATTGATCAACATGTGAAACGTCAATATAGCCCAGAGTTGTCGCTATGATCACCCATATGCAAAAGACAAAGGTCAGCAAGGCCGTCAGGAACACGCGATAGGAAATTGCGCACCAGAGAAGGGCCGGTACAGGGAATGCGAGGGCCCCCATTCCTCCGAAAAAGAGTCCGGTAACGGCCGAGAGGACCAACACAATAATCGGCACTTGATCGTGAAAGGTCGGATGCGGCAGTTGAAGGCGCGCCCATTTACGGCCCTCCGGGTAGGACAAGATCATCGGCAAAAAGGCGAGCTGGTTTATAAGCTCAACTGAAAACCAGTATCGAAAAGAGCTGACCGCTGCCGGATCGTAGAATAAAGGACCGACCAGGATCGACCCAACAATGCCGGCGAATATGGATGCGGCGCCCACCGCAAAAAGAAGGTAAAAAACCGAGGTCCGACGCTCCAGACGTTGGTCAGCCGGATCGGCCCTGGAGAGCACGACATGGCCGACCGCCACGATACCGAAATTGTATGCAGCCAGTCCCGCACTCGTTATTGGGCCGTAATCGGTAACTGGAACCGCAATAACAAATCCGACAAGACAGGCCACCCATCCCACGGGGTGCGCCAATAAAGGAAAGCGCACGAGCATACCAAGCATGAATGCGTTGGCAGGCCAGATCAGCGACAAGACATTGTTGTTTGCCGTGCGAAAGCCGAAAATGCAGAGTACGGAGTACGCTGCGGCAAAAATCAGAAAATAAAGCCATTCCCAGCGCGGATTGGTCGCAGTCTTGAACCAGCTTATCATCGTTGCGGCTTTGGATCTCAGCTTCCTGCGCCAGTCTCAAGCTTAACATTGCACAGTGTGTCAATTGGGATTCATCAATTGCGCGTTGTGCCGAGTACTTTTGCACTCTCCCGAATCGCGGCAGCGATACTACCCCGAGTTTTCGCCCTGCCCACGCGCCCGATGGGAACTTCTCAAGGGAGTTGATCAGAATTGGCCTTTCCTGCGGTAAATAGAAACAGGCGGGCGGCTGATACAATGGCGTGCAATTGAGTTCCCCGACGCGGCAGCTCACGGCGATGGGTCATATCAATCTGTACACGAAATTCGAACGCCCACAGGCTCAGGCGGGCGGCAAATTCCGGGAAGGCGTGAGCAGCGCGACCGGCAAGCTGGCGAACAGCTCACGTGCTAGAAACGACCCTTGCGACAGTATGAACTCACGTCCGCTGAACAGCTCTGACCATCGCTGCGGAACGACCTCAGACGATAGAGTCAGAGTGCAGTCGCCCCATGTATCTGCCCCATGCCCACGGGACGGGTACAAAGCCACCGCGGTCACCAGCGCGCTATCTTCGCTGGTGCGCATGAAGGCACAGAGGCGATCTGCCTGCGGACCTGTGCCGTGGAGCGCTTCGTACGAACCGTGCATGAACAGTTCCGGTTCGCGACGGCGCAACGCCAACGTCTCGGCAATGAGGCGGAGCTTTAAACGGCCGTCACGCCAGTTTTCCAGAAGCTCTGGAAGATCACCCCTGCCCGATTCCACGGATGCCAGTGATGCTTTCCGGATGTCGTAATCAACGGGACGACGATTATCTGGATCGACCATGCTGAAGTCCCAGAGTTCCGCGCCCTGATAGAGATCGGGCACGCCGGGCGCCGTGAATTTCAGCACGACCTGAATAAGGCTGTTGAGAGCGCCAAAGGTAGCCACGCGCTGCTGAAACGCGGAAAAAGATTCCAGAAAGGGATTGGTTCGCGACGTGTCCAGCGCGTAGCGAATGAACTCTAAAACGGCGTCTTCGTATGCGGCGTTCGGCGCAGCCCAGGTCGTATGGACCTTGGCTTCACGCATGGCTTTCGTTATGGCGCCTTCAATCCGCTTGCGAAAGGCGTCCACTTCCTCCGGATCAAGCTGGCCCGCTGAAAGTTGGGCCGGCCATGCTCCGAGCAGGAGTTGATAGAACGCATACTCGTCATTGCGATCTGGCGGCGCTGCGTCCGGATTTCCTGCGCTGCGCGCCCGCAGCATCCGACTCCAAAGTGCAACGTGTTGGGCCCATTCGTCCGGCATCTCCGATAGCACCGCCAGCCGCGCCCGCGTATCCTCGCCGCGCTTGGTGTCATGCGTGGCGGTACTCAGCATGGCATGCGGCGTTCGTTTCGCCCGCTGGGCATTGGCGTGGTGGAAGGCGGATACGCTTACACTGAACTGGTCAGGGTGGCCGCCGACCTCATTCAGCGCCAGCATCCGGTTGTAGCGGTAGAAGGCGGTATCCTCGAGGCCCTTGGCCATTACGGGGCCGCTATATTGCTGTGCGCGCATTGCGACGCGAACCACCTCCACGCGGCTGAATCCGCTACGCGGCTCGGCAACGAGATCGCAAGTCAGGAGTTGGTGGAGGAAATCGAAAACGCTGGGGTCCAAGGCAGCACCATTGCGGCGGGCCTGAGCCATGGCCCAATCGATATCGCGGCGGTCTGCTTGGGTGGGCGGGCTCCGTCCGTCAACATATGTGCGGTAGACGGGAAAAACGGCGATAATTTCTTTTAGCGCCCGTTGCAGGACGTTGTTGGTAAAGTCAGCGGTCCGCGGATTCGAGCGCGCCACCCGCGCTGCCTCCCTGGCCAGCACGTTCAGTTCGCTCGCCATCTCGTTCTCCATGATCCGCATCTTCGAATCGCGGACGATGGCACTGAAGGAGGCCCGTTCACCGGTGAAGTCGGCGTAAAGGCGCGTGAGATCCTCCTGACCCGCCGGATCGTTCAGCAGACCGGTGACGAGGTTAGCGAACTCGTAGCCAGTCGTCCCTTCGACATCCCAGTCATCACGCAGGTTTTCATGCGGCGCAAGGATCTTCTCGACAACGAGATAGAACGGACATGGCGCCTTTTCCCGTAAGCGCAAACAATACCCTTTCGGATCGAGAAGACCATCGACGTGATCCAGCCGGATTCCGTCGAGCACTCCTTGTTCGAGCAAGCGGAACACCAGCGAGTGCGCATGGTCGAAAAGCTGAGGGAGCTCCATCCGGATCCCAGCCAGGTCATTAATGTTGAAGAAGCGGCGGTAGTTGATGTCGTCGGCCGCGACGCGGAAGTGGGCTGCGCGCCAGTGCTGGTCGCGAATCAACGCGTCAAGTTGCGACCAGCTTTGCAGTTCGCCAATCTCGCCGTTGAAACGGTCCACCGCGGCCTGGATCGCGATCGCCAGATCGGGGTTTTCCCTGACTGACTCGGCCAGCTCCAATTTGAGATCCGAAGCCCGGCGGACGATATGCGGCCGCCATGTCGAGAGGTGCGCAAACGCGTCGCCGATGCGCTCCAGGTCCGGATGGTTATCGCCGAGGACGCGCTCGTAGTGAAGCGGGCTGATCGGAAGCTTGTGGTTGTCGTATGCCCACACGGCCAGCGAGCCGGCTTCCGCATCGAACCTGAGTCGGAGCGCACCCGACTGGAGTTCAGCACCGTACTGCTCGCCCAGGAAGGGGACCAGCAGTTTGCCTTGCAGGTAGCTGCGATCCGACTCCCAATCGATGTCGAACCAGCCTGCGAATTGCGAATCCGGACCCCATTCAAGCACGTCCAGCCACCACGGATTGTCCGCACCGCCCACCCCCATATGGTTCGGGACGAAATCAAGGATCTGGCCGAGACCGTTCTCCCGGAACGCGGCAACCATCCGCTCAAAGGCTGAGGTATTGCCGAGCTCAGGGTTCAGTTCGGTGTGGCTGACGATGTCGTAGCCATGCGTGCTGCCGGGGCGAGCCCGCAGATAGGGTGAGCAGTAGACATGGCTTATTCCCAACCTGGCGAGATAAGGCGCGAGCGCCGCCGCCTGATCGAAGCCGAAATCCTTGTTGAGCTGCAGCCGGTAGGTGGCGCGTGGGATCGGCTTGCGGTCAGGCTGGCCCTGTCGATCAAGAGTCATCCGGTATATCCGCCGCCAATTAGGGTCTCAAAAGAGGGCCGGTACGTTGACCTGATCGACGAAATTGCCATGCGGTCGGTGATAGCCTCTTTCAACTTTTGGATGTTGCAAGAGTTCCCTACGCAAAGCCCGAGTTGTCTGTCGTGCTTAGGCGAATTGCGCCGGCAAGAGTTACCCACATCTGAAAGAAACGGGAGGCGCAGTCCCTGCACGCATCCTAGCGGTTATGTCCCGCAGAAAGTCTGCCGGACTTCTTCCTCCGGTTGGGGCGGCTTCGCATAGTCAGCAAACTTCGGCTGGTCGTCGAAGGGATGCGCCAGCACCTCGACGAGTTCGTGAAACTTTTCAAAGCGGCCCGCTTCAGCGTCCCGAATGACCGCTTCGATGCGGTGATTGCGCGGGATGAACATCGGATTGACGGACAGCATCTCGGTGCGCCTCGCTTCGGCCGACCGTTCTTCAAGCGACAGGCGTTCCCGCCATCGTCCAGCCCATTCGTCGAAAGCGGAAGGGTCTGTGAATAGCCCCCGTACGTCCACATCGCCTTTGGCATGGGCGGCTGCCTCGCAAAGGGCGCGGAAAGTCAACGTGAAATCCGCATCATTCTCCGCCATCCGGTTCAGGAGATCAGACGCGAGTTCGAGATCGCCTTCCACCGCGCGCGCGAGGCCGAGCTTCTGACGCATGCCTGCAAGGTATGCGGCATTGAAGTGATCATCGAAGCCGGCGATCGAGGCATTTGCAGCTTCAATCGCCTTGTCACCGCCATCCGCTATGAGCGGTAGCAATGTCTCGCCAAACCGGGCCAAATTCCATGCCACGGCGGCGGGCTGATTTGCAAACGCGTAGCGTCCGAACTGGTCGATGTAACTGAAAACCTTGTCAGGCCGGTAGGCGTCGATGAAAGCGCACGGCCCGTAGTCAATCGTCTCGCCTCCAATCGCGGTGTTGTCAGTGTTCAGAACACCATGGATGAATCCAACAAGCATCCATCTTGCCGACAACCGGGCCAACGCTGCGACGACCGCGTCGTAGAAAGCCCGATAGGGGTCCTCAGCCAAGCGCGCTTCCGGGTAGTGCCGGGCGATCGCATAGTCGGCCAGAGCGCGAAGGTTTTCGATGTCCCCCCGTGCGGCAAAGTACTGAAACGTGCCGACGCGCAGGTGGCTCGACGCAACGCGGGTCAGAATTCCGCCCGGCAGCGCCCGCTCGCGCATGACGTTTTCGCCTGTCAACACCGCGGCGAGCGAGCGTGTTGTAGGAATGCCAAGCGCAGCCATGGCCTCGCTGACGATATATTCGCGGATGACGGGACCGAGCGCGGCGCGGCCATCACCGCCCCGCGAGAAGCGGGTTCGGCCAGAGCCCTTCAGCTGAAGGTCGAATCGCTTACCCGCAACGTCCACGACTTCGCCAAGCAGAACGGCCCGCCCGTCGCCGAGCTGGGGCACGAAGTCTCCGAACTGGTGCCCTGCGTAGGCCTGCGCGATGGGTTCGGATCCAGACGCGATCTCATTGCCAGAGAGGACAGCGACGCCTTCCGGGCTCTCGAGAAACCTTGGATCGATGCGCAGTTGGCAAGCCAGCGCGTCATTTACGCGCAAGAGCCTCGGCGCTGCTACCGCTAACGGTTTCACGCGTTGATAAAACGCCTCCGGCAACCGCGCATAGCTGTTGTCGAACGGAATGGGCCCTGCCGCGTCCGCGGACGTAGAACTTTCTGCAAGCGATCTCATGATTCTAAGAGTCGTCCCTCCGTCCTAAAAAAGCAAGGTTCACCCGTTCCGGCCTCAACGTCTCAAACCCAGCACATTGGGGCCAAGAGCAAGAATCGGCTTAAAAGTCCTTCTCTTGCAAACCTCTTCTCGCAACGAAAATTTGGGAACAAACTCAAGCCTACGCATGTTCTCCTCCGCAAAGTTAGAAGAGCGCGATCATGGAGGCGCCAAATGACGATGATTGACTGGCTCAAAAAACGCTTAACGAACATTAGCTCAGCGCCCGCCTCAGTGGCTTATGAATTCGGCGGCGTTCAGGAATGGCCACTCGACTACGGCAACGATCAGCGGCTGGCCGAACTGCTCGCCAGTCGCCCGGCAAAGCTTTTGGGACGATCTGGGCGCCGCGCCAAGCTTTAGCCGCTGGCAGCCCGCATCGGAAAACGCCCGGACACGCTCCGCGACGTATTAGCCTTGGTCGGTGCCACGCTGCGGTGGCTGAGGGTTATTTTCGGGGTTCGTATCGTACTTGGATATCCGGGTAATGAGCCCACTCGTAGCAAGCGGTTGCAGATCTGACTCCAAGCTATCAGCGATCTCCTTCGCATAGACCTCTTGATCCTCCACATAGAGCGTGAAGGATTTCAGATATTTTTCCTTCTTTGTCGGGTTCTGAATCGTTGCCTTGGTCCATTCATAAAGCGGATAGCCTTCGATGCCGCGCTCTTCTGCTACGGCGACATACTCGGAAAATGCATCGAACTGGGATTTTGGCACCGCGCGATGTCTGGCGAGAATATCCAAAAGGCGTGTTAGCGCCGGTTCTTGTACGTTTCGTCGTATCGATTCCGCGATGACCGAATCGTTTACGTCGAACCTGACCTGATACTGCAACTGAGGAGCCATGCTACTCGTCTCGTTCTCTGATCGCCCCTCGCCGCAAAACCTAATGCTCGCTCATAACTATGTCCAGTAAGGAACCGGCTAACTGTACTGCCTGCTCGATGGAGGCAAAAAGCGCTTCGCACGGTCTGTGTGTTAGAGGCGCTTGCCGCAAGCCTCTTCAGGCATGGCAAGCGACTGGCGCTGGGTGAATTCGGTGTCGGACAGAGCCGTGAGGAAGGCGATCAACTGTTTCGCCTCGGCCGCGTCGTGCGTCAGGCCGTGCTTGGCGACAGCCTCATCGAGCGTCCGCGCCGATCCATCGTGCCACCAGGGGCCGGTGAGCGCGACGTTGCGCAGCGATGGCGTCCGGAATTTGCCACGGTCGGCGTCGATCCCGGTCTTCTCGAACAGCCCCTGATCGGGGAGCGCGGGATCGGCCGGGCCAAGCCGGTGCATGGACAAATCCGTGAAGTTCGCTCCCGAATGACAGGCCGCGCAATCGCGGGCGAACAGCGCTGAACCAGCTTGTGCATTCGGAGCGAGCTGCTGCCGGTCCCAGGCGTTGCCATAAGAGATGAGCGTACGTTCGAAGCTCGCCAGCGCACGCGCCACGTTGGGAAAGTCGATGCGACCGCTGTTCTCGGGAAAGGCGCGTGCGAACATCGTCTGATAACAGCTATCGCGTCCGAGCCGTTTGCCGATCTCCGCCTCGCGCCCTGCCATGCCCATCTCGACCGGATGAGCGCCGAATACCGGGGTCGCCGCCTGCGTCTCAAGCGTTGTGGCTGCTGGATCCGCGAAGTTCAGTGGTGTGAACCAGGCGACGTTGGCCAGCCCGGGAACATTGCGTCGCCCGGACTCGTCGGTCACTCCAGGATGAGTGCGATTGCCATCGGCGAAAGCGTGCTTCTGCTCGTGGCAAGTAGCACAGGACATCGTGCCGTTAGCCGAGAGATCAGCGTCGTAGAATAGACGCCGCCCAAGCTCGATCTTGACAGTGGTCATGGGATTATCGGCTGGAATCGGCGGCGCCGAAACGCCGGCAGGCAGCGTCCAGCGCCATGTTGAAGTCTCTCGCGGTAGAAATCCTGCTGACAACAAACTTGTCAGCAGGAGCCCGGCTGACGGCAACAGGAGTGAGAAGGGCGGGGTCTGCACGGGATCAGGGCAAGCGCGCGAGCAGCACTGTCATCTGCGGCTGGCCATTGGCCGATATTTGCAAGATGTAAGGGCCGGGGGTGAGAGGGTAATCTACCATCTTGCGGATTCCGGTGCAGTTCGGCCCATGGCCATGCGCGGTCGATTTCACGGCCTGCTCGTCTCGCACGAGATCGATCCAGGCGGCCGAATCGAGCGCCACCCGGTAGGTGCCGGCCTCATGCACATCGAGCAGCACAAGACCGCCATAGCTGACCGAGCCGCCCGGCTTCTCCGGGCGCAGTGGGTAACGCACATCAGGTGTCCGCAGCAAAGTGAGGCTTGCGGCCTGGCCTATTGGCAGGCGCGCGCGTGACGTACTTGTCTCGGTCTCCGCCGCCTTTAGTTGGAACGGTGTGGTCCAGGGTGCCAGTTCACCTGTCGGCGCGACCGGAGCGGCACAAGCCGGCGGCGGAGCAGATTCCTGTGCCTCGATCGGCCCGGCTGCAACGGCGGCAAGGCCAAGCGCGCTCAGCGCCAGACCCCATGAAATCTTCCTGCGCATGTTTACCTCTCGTCACCATTACCTGAATATAACGTGCAGACTCCGCAACAAGCATACCAAGCACATCGAGGCCAAAGTCTGGCTGACCGTGTTAAGACCTTTCGAAGTTCGTTCGCCAAACGGACAAAGCGGCCCCACAGGCATACACGATCAGCGCAGCGCCCTTTGAAGATGCACGCCGGAGGGCCAGCGTGCATCTTCTCGCCGCGCTGCCGCACCAAGCTAAAATATGGCCCGCACCTTCGCGTAGAAGGTGCGTCCCGGCTGCGGCAGTCCCCACACCAGTTCGTAGTTCTGGTCGAGCAGATTCCTCACGCCGCCGGCCAACTCGACATTCTCGGTGACCTGGTAGTTGACGTTGATGTTGGCGAGCGTGTAGGCCCCGGTGCGGATATAGAGATCGGGAAAGGCGGCGCGGATCGGCGCGTTCGGTCCCTGGGTGCCGACGAGGACATCGCTCCAGCGGTCGCTCGCGACCTCCAGATTCGGCGTGATGGCGAGCGGCTCGATCGGCCGCCATGTGGCATAGACGAACGCCTTCTGGGTCGGCACCCCGACCGGCCTGAATCCGGGAATTGATACGTCGCTGACGTTTCGCTCGATAAAGGTGTAGTTGCCGCCGATCATAAACTGCGCGGAGAGCTGCGCTTCCAGCGACGCCTCAAAACCATAGAAGTTGCCTTGGTTGATGTTCTGCGTCTGCGACTGTGTCGGGCTGACACGGACCGCCTGAATCAGATCGCGCACGTCGCTGTAGAAGATCGCAGCCGTTCCCTTCAGGTTAGAAAGAATCTGACCCTTCCAGCCAAGTTCGTAATTGGTGGCGCGCTCCGGGCCCAGGTTGGGATTCGGAATCGCATTGCCAAAGCGCTGGCTGTAAAGCTCGAAGATGGTCGGAAAGCGCGCGCGGTCAGATACGCTGAAATAGACCTGCTTGGCCTCGCTGTAACGCCAGATCGCTGCCGTTTGCCAGTTCAAGGCATCGGCGCCACCTTTGGGATACTCGTATAGTCCCCTTATGTCGTCATACTCTTCAGCTTTATCGATCCGATATTTGTCATAGCTGACACCCCCCACCAAATCGACGTCCGGGGTGACGTGGAAAGTGTCTTCCAGCGCCGCCGACCACGTCGTCTGGTTCTGATGCTGCCACGGCTCGGTGGTATTAAAAACAGGACTGGTCGGACGGTTGTCATTCTGCTCGGTGTGAAAATCCTGCCGATAGTGGAATGCCGCCTTCAACGTGTTCATCGGAATCAGCTCGGTGCCGGCCTCGATCGAGCCGCCGCGCGCGTTGTCGTTATACTGGCTGTTGAAACGGCCGGGATTCGATTGCGACCTATAGGTGATGTCGTCATACGCCGAGAGCGCGTTGTAAAACTTGTTGTAGAAAAGTTTGGTCCTGAGATAGGAGGCGTCGCCGATCTGCGTGTTCGACAGGAAGGCCAGATTCTCGACATTCCATGCGGGCCAGAGCCAAAAGCTGTTCTGGCTCGATGGCGGGTTGTTGTAGACGTTCAGGGGCGCACCCTTGGCGCCGGACTGCTTGGTATAGTTGATGCTGTATTCGTCGGTGGCGTTGGGCGTGTAACCAGCCTTGAGGTTGACTCGCCAGTCCTGCGTGTCCGATCCGTTGCGCCGTCCGCCATCTTCCAGCGAGCCGGGGTAAGGACCCTGCGCTGGATATGGCGAATAGCCGCGCGATAGCGACCAGAAATTCTGGTCGAGTTGGTTGACGCTGCCCTGAACGTAGAAATTCTCCTGGCGTGAGCCGATCCTCGCGTAGCTGTTCCAACCCTGAAATGCTCCGCGATTGTCGAACATCGTGCCAGCGCGGATTTCAGACTCGAACGGCTTGACCGGTTTAAGCGACACCAGGTTGATGGCCCCGCCCATTCCGCCCGGCCCGTCGAGCACCGAAGCATAACCTTTTTGAATTTGGATCTCGGAAATGTCGCCGGTGAGGAAACGGCTAAAATCGAGCCGGTTGTCGGCTGGAAGATAGAGGCGCACACCGTCAATCATCAACGGTACCTGCCAGCGGCCAAAACCGCGCACGAAAATGTCGGTCTCGTTACGCTGACCGGCGGACGATAGCGTGCCGTTAACACCCGGCACCAGGTTCACCGCCTGATCGAGGGTCTGCTTTTCGAAGGTCCACATCTGCTCGCGCGTCACCGTTGAACCGCCGACGCCGCCCCCGCCCGCACCCCCGCTCCCGCTTCCTCCGCGTGCTGCGCCTGAAACGTAGATCTCGCCGAGTTGATAAACTCCGTCACGATCTTGGCCACGATCTTGCGCGTCCGCGCCGACCGTCATCGCAACAATCGCTACGGACGACAGGAGCGCGCCCCTGCCAGGGAAATTCACTGATCGTATCATCGTCACCCCCAAGCAATCGCTATATTTATAAAAAAATATCGATACCGAGGATGGAGGTAAAAATCTCAGCGACATATTGACACATATATAACGACTGAGTTGAGCGACTCTTGCGCCGGATGTTTCAACCGGCGCGGGCAGCGGCCGCCTCGCTATAGTGGCACGGGTATTACCGCACACATTTTTGGATAGCGGATAGCGCGACGTTCTCACTCACTGTTCGCTTAGACCCCAGCATTGTCTCGATTTCATATCGGCGGACATATCGAAATCAAAAAAGACCGAAAAGGCCAAGACGAGAAGCGCTGCGGCTCAATTACGGAAGTCCTTTTGTCATCGTAAAGGGATTGAACCCACGTTCCGCGAGGGCAGCCCACGAAGCTGCGCCAAGATGTGACAATCGGAAATAGAGTCGCGGCTTGGTCGGGTCGGTGTCCAACACGAACCCGGTTGGTAACTCGCGGACAGTCGAGGCATAGAACCCACCATCGGGCGACCTCTGTGATTCGATGACAGCGATCAACGACTCTGCCCTCTCAGTCTTGCCGAGCAATTTCATCAAGAGAGCCACTTGGCCCGTCCCTTCGGTCCACACACCGTCCCGGTCTTCGCCGTAAGAAAGCCTCCGCCGACACTCATTCGCTGTTCGGCGGTCGTCATTGCCGATGCAAATTTCCCGGCCGCTCCGTGAAGCGCTGTTAAAGGCCAGATCTGAGCATCCAGAGCCAAAATCGGATTGTGCGTGACGCCGTCTTCAGCTGTCCCTGCGGCGAAACAGGCGCATGCCGGTTTCCACATCGTATTTACGAAGTACTCAGCAACCGTTGCCTTATCGCGCCAGCGCGAATCGCCTGTACGGATCGCAAGAAGGCCAAACGCAGCGGCGAGGTCAGTATTATGTTCGGTCGATTTCCACGCCCGCACTTCCGGCGTCGGTTCATGCCCAAACGTACCGCCCGTGAAACCGCCAGTGCCGCGCGTATCGGCCCATTGCGCGACCCAGGCGCCAAGCCGTGCTGCACCATCGCGGAACCGAGAGCCGGTGTTCGCATCGTCAATCGACAGCAACGCCAACATGGCCCATGCGATGTTACCAACATCGCTGCCCACCTGATATCGATCCTCTAACCATTTGTTCTGAGTATTATCCCACCACCCTGGAAGTTTGACGGGGCCATTCGCCACCACACCCGCGGCGTAAGCATTCCTGAGCCGTCCATCATGCCAGGTGCGGTCGTTATCGATGGCCCAAAGAACCGCCGAGCCAATCCGATACGCTTTGTCCTGCTCACCGCAACCGACCAATGCGATGGCGGCTACCGCATTGTCATAGAGGTAGGCGGCGCCATGCAGAGGCCCCGATTCGACGGTCGGATAGCTGGGCAGGAACAACGGCCCCGACGGCGGTGCCTTATCAATCAGACCAGCGAGGTATCCGCACGCTGACGCCTTTGGTGCTGCTGAAGCCTGTAGCGGAGCGGCGGCCATCATGATTGCGAAAGTCGCGACGATCCAAGTGTGAACGCAGAGCCCGCGACAACGGGAAGAAAGCCGGTCAGCATCGAGTAAAAACATCGTGCCTTCATCTTCAATGGCAGCTTATGGCCCTTCCCGGACCTCGCACAATGTCCGCTTTTGTGCCGTTGTTGAGGGACAAACGGACATCAAACGCGCCGCAACCAAGTTTCCTGATTTTATGAGGACACGGCCTAGGCGTGGAGACCGCGTCAGCGCGCTACGATCAGACCTCTGCTGGTTACGACAACCCAGCGACCGTCCTGCTTGCGAATCGCATCGACACGGCCGAGCCCCGGCACCGGATCGCCGGTGTGAACCTCGTAGACGCCGCTCCGGCCTTCTATCAAAGCATTGCCATCCATGACGTCGTGCAAGACCCAGCCCTGGACTGCGGGCAAACGCGCGATGCTCGGCTTGGGCGCCGGTAGCGGCACCGGCTCGGCAGCCGGAATCGAGCCTGTCACGTTCGCTGCGGCGGTGGTTGCAGGCGCAGCCGGTGCTGCCGGCGCTGCGGCCGAATGCTGCTTGTCCAACGCCTCCTGGAGTTTCGTCAATCTGGCCGCCGAGTCAGCATGCGCCTTCTCGATCTTGCCCAGACGATCGTTGACCTTGGCGAACTGGCCGACATCGCCCTTGGTCGAACGATCGATGCCTGTTTTTAACGTGGCGATTTCGGATTCGAGCCGCTCGATGGTGCCCTCCAATGCCTGGGTACGGTCCGCAATCGCCGACGACTGTTGATCCGCAGTGCCGTGCCCGAGGCCGGATGTCACGAGCGAACCACCGATCGCGCCAATAATCGCGGCCAATGCCGCTATCGCTGCAATGGCGTTGAAACGCCGTTTGCCGAACCGGCTCGATGTCTGCGCGCCACCGGCTGCCGTTGAATTCTGATCGTGGCCTGCGCGATCCCATGCCTCGCGGTGGAACGGCGCGACGATCATTGTCTTGCCGGTTTCTCGCAGAGCGTCGGCCTTCGGAGCTTCCATCTCAACGTCGCGTTCGACCCGAGAGACTTCCGTCCTCGGAGCTTCCGTCTCAATCGTGGGTTCGATCCGAGGTGCTATCGGCTTAGCGTCGTCGGGCGGCGGTACGGACAATTCCTGCTCAGGCGCGAGCTTCGAAGGCTCGGCGCGCGATGACTCGTCCCCTGTCCCGCTGAATTCGTTACCGTGCTCACCGGTGGTCCGCTCAGACGAATGGTCGCTCACGTTAAAAACCTCCATGACAGGTTGACCATCTGGTAACTTCATTGCTTGCGGAATCGTTACCTTCGGCACCATTGCGGAAATTTTAGGATTTTTTCCGACCGACAAGGCGGCTTAACTGGGTCCGCAAATGTCCCGGCCGCCGTCGGGGCGAGAGCAATGGCGACGTCAAATCACATCACGACCGGCACGTCAGGAAGCTCATTTGGGCCGGTCCCCTGCTTTGGGAAATGGTGTGCAAGTTGTCGCGAGATGGCTTCGATGCCCGTGACGGCCCCCGCCTCGAAACGACCTTGCTTGAATTCAGCCTCCATCGTGGCACAGATGGTCTTCCACACCGCTTCGCCGACCCTGGCGTGAATGCCGCGGTCGGCAACGATCTCGACATCGCGGTCGGCAAGCAGCAGATAGATCAGAATGCCGTTGTTGTGCGCGGTATCCCAAATCCGCAGATGCGCGAACACATCAAGCGCACGCGCCGTCGCCGGCTGATCGCGAAACAAAGGGATGCCATCGAGCGCGCCTTCAACGGCGAACACCACCTGACCCGAATGGGTCGCCTCTCCGGCGCGGATAGCCCGCTCGATGACCGCCATCACGTCCGGCGGGAAATACTTTCGCACCCGCCAGCGGCTCCCGAGCAGATGCTTGCCGATGCGTCCAATGCCCATGCCTACCAGCTCCCCGATGCGCCGCCGCCGCCAAAGCCGCCGCCACCGCCGCTAAAGCCGCCGCCGCCCGAGAACGATCCGCCTCCCCTGCCGCCTCCGACCCACGTGCCGCCGCCCCGGCCCGCGCTCGAAACAATCGCATCGCCGAACAGCGTGAAGATGAAAGCAAGCCCACCGCCAATGCCGGAGACAACGAGCGATCCGATGAACAGCCAGGCCAGGAAACCGACGATTCCCCCGACCGCCACCGAGCCGAACAGCCGGCCGAAGACGCTCCGAAAGATCCCACCGAGGACGAGAGCGCCGACGATGACAAAGGGATTGAAGATATCCTCGATGCTGAAATTGTTCGCGTACTGTCCCTGCGGCTTTGGCGCAGGCAGCGGTTCGCCGTCGATCACGCGCAACATGCGATCGACGCCGGCCGAAATGCCGCCGGCAAAATCGCCGTTCCGGAACTTCGGCACGATCTCTTCGTCGATGATGCGCTTCGAGGTAAGGTCGGTCAGCGCGCCTTCGAGGCCGTAACCCACCTCGATCCGCAGCTTGCGGTCGTTCTTGGCGACGACGAGGATCGCGCCGTCATCGACTTTCTTGCGGCCGATCTTCCATTGTTCGGCAACGCGGATCGAATATTGCTCGATCGTTTCCGGCTCGGTCGTCGGCACGATCAGCACCGCGACCTGACTACCCTTGCGATCCTCGAACGCTTTCAAATCTTGTTCGAGCGACGCCTTCTGATCGCTGCCCAGCGTCGCGGTCTGATCGACCACGCGGCCGGTCAAAGGCGGCACCGCCACATCGGCGAACGCTGCGCCGACCCAACACAGCATCAGCGTCAGCAGCGCTGCCTTCAGGGTACGCATCATCGCCACCGGCTACGCCGGCTACTTCGGCGCGGCCGGCGCCGGATTGAAATCGACCTTCGGCGCGGTCGAGATGTCCTTTTCGTTATCGACCGTGAAATTCGGCTTCGTTTTGTAACCTAACGCCATGGCGGTCAGGTTGGTGGGGAACGAGCGAATGGTCACGTTATAGTCCTGCACCGCCTTGATGTAGCGATTGCGCGCCACGGTGATGCGGTTCTCAGTGCCCTCGAGCTGGCCCATCAGATCGCGAAACAGCGCATCCGATTTGAGCTGCGGATAATTCTCGGTGACGACCAAAAGGCGCGACAACGCGCTGGAAAGCTCGCCCTGGGCGGCCTGGAATTTCTGGAACGCAGCCGGATCGTTGAGCACGTCTGGCGTCGCCTGGATGCTGCCCACCTTGGCGCGCGCGTTGGTGACGCCAAGCAGAACATCTTTCTCCTGTTGCGCAAAACCCTTCACGGAATTGACGAGGTTCGGAATCAGGTCGGCACGACGCTGGTATTGATTGACCACTTCGGACCAATCGGACTTGATCTGCTCGTCCTGCGACTGGATAGCATTGTAGCCGCAATTGGTCAGGCTCAGAGTTGCGAGCGCCGCCAGCACCGTCAAAAGCCTTCGCATCATATCTCTCCTGCCGACAACAGATTGGGAAACGTCCCGCGACCTCTCGGCCGTACAGCCGGAAGGTAGCAGATGTTAAGCGGGCCAGTCCTGTCAAATCCCTGCCCCACGCGGAACTCGCCTGTTCGCCGAATCTTTCCGCCGCGCGGTATAGTTCGAGGCATGATGACTATGGATATCGCGACGCGAACCTAACCAGGTGTGAGCCGATGCATCTTCAATGGGGCGCGTCGGGATTCCAGCCAAGTACGACCAGCATCACGAAAAAGCCGACAACATACGCGACCGCGATGGGCCACCCGTGCCTGACCCATAGCCCAACCGATTTCGCCTCGGGATACATGTTCGACAGCGCCACGCCTGCAGAGGAGCCAAACCAGATCATCGAGCCGCCGAAGCCGACAGCGTAGGCGAGAAACCCCCAATCATAGCCGCCCTGCTTGAGCGCAAGCGCGGTAAGCGGGATGTTGTCGAACACCGACGAAACAAAGCCGAGACCGAGCGCCGTCTGCCACGACGCCGCCGGCAGCTTCTCGACCGGCATCATGGAGGCGGCAGTCACCAGCGCCAGAAGAAAGATCGTGCCCTTGAATATTTCGGGCATGACCTTCCAATCCGGCGCGCGCAAGAAGGCTGTCAGCAAAATCGCCGCCCAGACAGCTAGCCCGAGCACGGGAAGCGTATCGAGCAACGCCGGGAATTTCAGATTGGCGGTCACATTCGCCGCCAGCGCGGCGATGAGAATGACTGCAACGATGACGACTCTCGCGCCGTCCACGCGCAAGCCGCTCTGCGGATTTTTCACCACCGGCGAAAAGCGATGTTGCCGCATTGCGGCCGGAATCGCAAAGATCGCGAGCGCCACGATGGACCCGATATATGCCTCCAGCACACTGAGCGGGCTGATGCCGTCAATCCACATCATCGTCGTTGTCGTGTCGCCGACCACACTCCCAGCGCCGCCGGCATTGGAGGCCGCGACGATCGCGGCCAGATAGCTGATGTGAACCTTTTCCCGAAAGACATGGCGCGCCACCGTGCCGCCGATCAGCGCACCCGCGATGTTGTCGAGAAAGCTCGACAGAACGAAGACTATGATGAGAAGGACGACGCCGCCTTTCCAGTCATCGGGCAGCACGGCTGGCATCTCATCGGGAATCCGGCTCTCCTCGAAGTGCCGCGACAGAATGGCAAATCCCATCAGCAACAGGAACAAGTTGGCCAACATGACCCACTCGTGGGTCATGTGATTGACAAGGCCGGCCACTCCCGTGCCAAACTTGAATCCGGTAAAACCCATCTTGTAACCGACGATCACTGCAAGACCGATCAAGGCTATAGGAAGCGTATGACGGTGAAACACCGCAATGCCGAGAAGAAGACACGCAAAGAAAATGAAATCGAGGGGTATTCCAACGACTAGAATCGAATCGGCCATCGCATTCTCAAATATTTCAGCATTGACAAAGTGAGATCCGCACGGCGGATTCACGCGAGGGACGAGGGAAGTGAAACCGAATCGCTGCTGCAACGAATTTCGATCGTCTTCGCCTCTGACGTCGCGGCATGTGATCCCATGCCGGCTTGAGACGTTGATGGATAAATCAAACCATCATCCGCCGACGAAGCGGCCATACTTTCCGCGGGAAAACAACAGCGCTTCATCCCGGTTGTAGCTATAGGCTTCTACGGCGCCGAGGAAGATGACGTGATCCCCCCCGTAATAACGATCGACGGTTCGGCATTCAAAGTTCGCAACGCTGTCCGCCAGAAGCGGAGCGCCGCCGAGACCTGGCTTCCAGTCGGTCCCCTCGAACTTGCGGCTTGACGGCTGCGCAAATTTATCCGCAAGCCCATGCTGGGAAGTTCCGAGAACATTGACCGCGAAGTGGCTCGCATTCTGGAATACCCTCATGTTCCGTGAATAGATCACCAGACTCCAAAGCACCAGCGGCGGATTCAGCGAGACTGACGCGAACGAGTTGCACGTCAACCCGTGCGGTTTTCCTTCTTCGTCGGCAGCCGTGATGATGGTGACTCCCGTTGCATAGGTCCCGAGCGCGTTGCGGAAGTCGCGCGGATCAAGAGCTGACTCCCCACTCGCCAGCTCACGGGCCGGATCCGGCGTATCGGGAAGTTCAGGACCGTCGGCCATCAGACGCCTCACAACGTCAGATTCTGCGACGGCAGCCCGAGGGCGACCCGGCCGTAATCCGTGCCCGCAGCATCGAAGTTAAATGCGATATGGGAATTGATCGCGTTCGCATCGCGGAACTGGCGCTGCAGCGGAGCGCCGGCGAACAACCCGCGCGCGCCGCTCGACGCAAACAGCAACGAAACCGCCTCGGTGCACAGAGTCACAGCATAAGCGCCATCGCGCCGCCATCCGGTTTTTACCACCATGTCGGGGACAAGCCCGCGCCGCGCATCAGACATCGCTCGGATGCAGACCGAACGCATGATCAGACGAGCGGCGTCGATCTTCGCAGATGCTTCGGCAATCTTGATCTGTGTGGACTGAAGATCGCCTAGCATGGCGCGACTGTAGGTGGTTGCGCGGTGCCGTGCGACCTCGATGTAGTCTTCGAGGCAGCCCTGGGCGTTACCAAGCGCCACCCCGGATAGCACGAACGGAAACAGCGCAAAAACCGGCAGGGCATAAAGCGGGTTCGCATTGACGGCACTTCCGGGCGACGGACCACCGGCGATGTCCTCGACCGACAGCGTCATCCAACCTTCGACGAAGACATCGTCGACAGCAACGTCGTTCGAGCCCGTTCCCTTCAGGCCGGCGGCGTTCCACATGTCGATGATCCGATAGTCTTCACGGGGAATCAGAAAAATCCTGTACTCAATGCCGTCGGCTTCATCATCTGATAAAACGATCCCCGCCAGCATGTTCCACGCACAGCAATCCACTCCGGATGAAAACGGCCAGTGGCCTTGCAGGCGGTAGCCGCCCTCGACTTTCCTGGCACGGCCGGAAGGAAACACGAAGGACGACGCGATCAACGCGCTCGCATCCTTGGTCCAAACGGCATCCTGCGCGCGGCTGTCGAACATGCCGAGCATCCAGTGATGGCTCGCAAGGTTGGCCAGCGTCCAGGCCGCGGATGCGTCAGCCATGGCAATCGCCTCGGCGCAGTCGACGAGTGCTACATAGTCGAATTCAGAGCCGCCGACCCGCTTCGGCTGCAGGATTCTGAACAATCCGGCCTCGTGGAATTCCTCCTCCGTCTCCGGCGGCAAGCGCCGCAACTCCTCGGTCCTGGCAGCCCGGTCACGCAGATCCGGCGCCAGCGCTCGCGCCCGCGCCATCACAGCCGCATAGTCTGCATCAGACCCTGCCGGATTTGCAGGCGTGCCGGGATCGATACCTGCCATTCGACAATCCCCTGAAATTCGGCTGAGCGACGTCGCCCATGCACGGGCTTCGTGACCACTCCTTCTAACTACAAGCGAGCAAGAGGAGGATCAACTACAGATGGCGTCCGCCGAATCCGGCAGTTTACTGCGCGGCGACCCTGTGGGATTTTGCAACGAGCCCTTTGTCGAGCTCGACGCGACAGCCCGAGCTAAGGCTGGAGCGGTTTTTGAGCATGCAAGCGGTGATCCGGCCGATGTCCGGGATTCGGAGTTGCAGCGCCGGAATGCGTCGCCTGTGGACTGTCGTTTCAGCGGAGAATGCACAGCTCGGGTTCGCCAGCGCGGTCAGGGAGGTTGCGACAGCCAGGATCGCGGCGATTTGACAGACGGTTTCGGTGTGAACGACGGTCATCTGAAGCCCTTTGAGCGGCCCTGAATCTGCGGCTGTTGTCGAGGCGGCCCCCTGAACCATGGACTTTGGATAGACCGTGAGGTGAGTGACTCAAGAAATATGCAAGTTACATCAACGGAATACACATGATACGCCCCGCGCCGACAGCGACCGCCATTAAAGGACTGGGACAAATTGGCCTGTGGCCCGAGAGTTGTCCTTAGACCCTCTCATCGAACAACGTCGTCAGCATTACGAGTCGCTGAAGGCCAGGTTATTTCAAGCGAACGGCGGCTGAACCGTCGTACATACAATAGGCGGAATTCCGCCTATTGTAGCTTAAGCAAACTTGCGCGCCTTCACGCGCATTGCACGGCCGGACCAGAAGCGGAAAACCGTTATGGTCGGCTCCGCCATTCCTTTCTGGAATGCTGCATCGTCAATCCTCTGCAGTTTCGATAGGTAAAGAGCATGAAGACAATCCGCGTGGCAATTTTCTTCATCATCTTTTTATCGTGGATGCCTCTGCATGCCGCGACACCTGCGCCGGCGCCGGCACCGGGGAATGGCAAACCGGCGAGCCCGGCTGCTGCACCTCCCGCTCCCGCAGAGGATCTGCCGTCCGTCCCGGCGCCGGAGTTTCCGCGAGCGCAGTCGAAACTCGACGAGTGGAAGCAGACGCTCGATCAGGTCGAGGCGACGCTGCGCGCCAGAGTCATTCACGACACCGTGTTGAACGATCTTCGGGATCGATCCGCGACGGCGCAGCGCGAAGCACGCGAGCTGATATCGAGAATTACGCCTCGCCTCGAGGCGGCAAGCGCACGCGCCGCCGAACTCGCGCCAAGCCCTGAAGCCGCCGCTCCACAGCCCGACGACGTGAAGCTCGAACGGGCCAAACTATTGGCTGAGATCGCCGCAAGGCAAGGCGTCATTCAACAGGCCAAGCTCATCAACGTGCGAGCCCAGCAAACGATCGACGCGATCTCCGATCGGCGGCGTGCGGTATTCAACGAATCCGTGCTGCAGCGCTCCGCCAGCCTCGTCAATCCCGAGTTCTGGCTCACGGCCGCGAACGCAGCTCCGATTGCCGCCGGCCGCCTGGTCGATCTGCTCTCCAAGTGGGGGCGCGTGCTATCGTCACAGCCGCTTCGCGCCGCATCCGGCTTTGTTATCGCCGCCATCGTCGTGCTCGGATTCTTCCTGTCACCGGGCAGGCACTGGTGGTCAAGATGGACGACGCGCGATCCCGAGATCGCCAATCCCAGCGCGCTGCGGAAGACGGGTTCCGCGGCCGCGATCGTGTTCACCGATACGGCGCTTACGGCCATCGCACTGTTTGTGCTGTACCAGGCGCTTCTGACGCTCGAGGTTCTCCCCGGCGACGTGACGCCGATCGTTCGGGCCCTGTTTCTGGGTATCACCTTCGGGTTCTTTTTTATCCGGCTGACCAGCGCGGTCCTCGCACCTGGCCGCCCATCATGGCGCCTGATCGAACTGGACAATGCCGCGGCCGACGGCCTGATTTCCTACTCGGTGCTGCTCGCCATGGTCACCGCGGTCGGCATCGTTCTCGACGCGCTCAGTCTGGCGATCGCATCGCCAATCGAGCTTACGATCGCAAGCCAGGCGATACTTGCAATCACGAAAGCGCTTCTCTTCATGGGCGCGCTGCGCGTTGCGGCCGCCACCGAAGCCGAGGAGGAATCCGCCGCACCCTCCTCCGCCCAAAGATCCGCGTGGCGCCTGCTGATTCCGATCGGCTGGATGATGGCCATGGCCGCCATTATCGGGCCCCTCGCGGGATATGTCGCATTAGGCCGGTTCATCACGATCGAAATGGTCGTGATGATCGTCGCGCTCATGAGTTTCATCCTCCTGAGCCGGTTCTCGGCGGTTCTTATCAATACGACATTCGCTTTTAGCGGCGCGGTCGGCCGTTTTCTGCGGCAAACCGCCGGCCTCGGGAGCGGCGCGGTCCGTCAGATCGCTGCGGTGCTCGGTGGCCTCGTCCAACTGTCCCTAATCGGACTTACAGCCTTTATTATCCTCACCACGTGGGGAATTCGTTCTGACGACGTCGTCACGTCAATGTCGTCGGCATTCTTCAGCTTTCAAATCGGCAACATCACCATTTCGCCGTCCCAGATTCTCGGCGCGCTTGCGGTGCTCACCGTCGGCGTCGTGGCCACGCGCGCGCTCAAGCGATGGCTGGAGGAGCGTTTCCTTCCTGAAACAAATCTCGATGTCGGCGTTCGCAGTTCGATCGGCACCGGCGCGGGCTATGCGGGGGTCATTCTCGCGACCCTGATCGCGCTGTCGTATGTCGGACTTAACTTGCAGAACGTCGCTATCGTGGCCGGCGCGCTGTCGGTCGGCATCGGCTTCGGACTGCAATCCATCATCAACAACTTCGTCTCCGGCCTGATTCTGCTTGTGGAGCGCCCGATCAAGGTCGGAGATCGCATCGAAGTCGGTACCCGCATGGGCGTCGTGAAACGCATCAACGTGCGCGCCACCGAAATCGCCACCTATGATAACGTCTCGGTGATCGTGCCGAACGCGGAACTGATTAGCGGCCAGGTCGTCAACTGGATGCATGGAAGTTATTCGGCTCGTCTGTCCGTAACGGTCAGCACCTCCTGTGACGCGAACCCGGACAAGGTTGTCGAAATCCTGCTCGACATCGTCGCGCACCACCCCCGCGCCCTGAAGTCGCCTGAACCGTTTGCAATTCTCAATAAATTCGGTCCCGACGCACTGGAGTTTGCGGTCTTTTTTCACGTCGCGCACATCGGCATCGATGCAGGAGCCGCCAACGAGGTCAGACTCGAGATTCTCAAGCGCTTCCGAAAGGAGGGAATCGCGCTTCCGAACGCTCAACGGGACCTGTATATTGGCGACCTCGATCGCATCGAAGCTTTCGTGCGCGACCTGGCTGACGGCAGACGCTCCGGGGCGTCAGGACGGCGGATAGGTTCATTGGAAAGCTGACGTTCACCATCGAATGATGTATAGTTCGGCTTCCGTATCTTCGATCGTGAAATACCGAGCGTGAAATGCAGGCTTTATCCAACAGATCACTACCCTCACTGAGTTTGCGAATCGATCTGGATCCAAAGGGCCGCATCGGACCAGGCAAGATCCAACTGCTCGAAAGCATCCATACTTGCGGCTCAATTTCAGCCGCCGGACGTGCCATGGACATGTCCTACAAGCGCGCCTGGGATCTCGTCGATGAAATAAATCGCATCTGCCGGCAGGCGGCGGTCGCGCGGCAGACCGGCGGCAAGAACGGCGGCGGCGCGGTCCTGACCCCCTTCGGGGTCGCCCTGGTCGCTCGCTATCGCAAGATAGAACGCGATGCCGCCAGCGCGGTCCACAAGGAACTCGAGGCGCTGCGAAACGACATCCGGCACCCGAAGAAAAGCACGGAACGAGACAGGGACGCCAAGGCTCGTTGATCCGGCCGCGCCGTAACGCCGAGCGGCCCACGTTTGCCGCACCGGCCGGCCGCATCCGGCGCTCATTCCCCTGCTTCCCCGCCTGCAGCGCTCTGGCCTGATTTCGCCTAACGTGATATATTAAAAAATACAACGACGAAGAGCAGGCGGCCCGGGAGGTGATCGCAGGCCTCTCGGACCCGCCGGGTAATCGTTGACGAGCTCTGCTGCGACGTAAGAAAGAGACGGATCATGTTCGATGCCCAATGCGACCTCGCCGCTCTAGTCTATACGGAGGGAGAGAACCCCGATGATGTCCTCCATGAATTTGCCTCCGATCTGAACGAGAGCGGCCACCTCGCGGTGGGCATTGTTCAGCTTGGTCGCCACCGCATTGATGCCGACCTGTCAGCAACGCTGATCCCGACCGGCGAGCAGCTTCGGCTCCATCAGAATCTTGCGCATGACCCGGCGAGGTGCCGGCTGGACATCGAACGGTTGACAAACGCGGGCGAACGGATTGCACGGACTCTCGACGAAGGCGGGGATATCCTCATCGTCAACCGATTCGGCCGGCAGGAGCGCAAAGGCGGAGGCCTTGCCCATCTGATCGAGCGCGCGCTCGACGCCGACATTCCGGTCGTAATCGCGGTGCCGAGCCACTATTTTGCGGACTGGATCACATTTGCCGGCGGCATGACCGTCAAACTGCGTTGCGACCGGAAATCGCTGGATGCGTGGTGGAGACTCGTGTCGGCCCCTACTGGCAGCCTGCGTCCACCGGACCATTTGACGGTCTGTGAAGTTATCAAATAGGCTGCTCGTCTCTGAGAGCCGCAAGCATGATCGCGTGCGTGCTTGCAAAGTCGAATTGAGGCTTGTCCGCTTAACTTCCTTGACGCGATAACTCCTTGACACGACGGCAGCGTTTCCTTTGTAGGTGCCGCATGCCTGACCTTGTAATCGCGGTGGATGTCGGATCGAGCAGCGCGCGCGCAGGCGTATTCGACGCAGGCGGCCTCCTGCTGGCGCGCGCCGAAGCTCCGTTTGCGACCGCACATCCCAAAACCGATCATGCCGAGCATAGTTCGGATGAGATCTGGGCAGCGGTCTGCCACGCGGTACGCGGTGCCGTTGCGGCCGGACACATCGCTGCCGAAGAGGTCAAAGGCATCGCCTTCGACGCCACCTGCTCGCTCGTCACCCTAGACCGCGGCGGTCGGCCGGTTACGGCCTCTATCACCGGCGATGATCGCTGGAACGTGATCATGTGGGGCGACCATCGGGCCGCGGCAGAAGCGGATGAGATCACCGCCACTCGCCATCGCGTGCTTGACCACGTCGGCAATGTGATGTCGCCGGAAATGGAAATTCCGAAGCTGCTTTGGCTGAAACGACATTGTCCCAATGCCTGGCGCCGCTACGGGCTTATGCTTGACCTCACCGACTACTTGACCTGGAAGGCGACGGGCCGGGTCGCTGTCTCCACCTGCACCGTAACATGCAAATGGACTTATCTTTCCCACGAGCGGCATGGCTGGCAAAGCGATTTCCTGTCGCAAGTCGGGCTCGATGACTTGCAGGATAGAGCGTCGCTTCCCGCCTCGACGCTGCCGATCGGAACAAGTGCCGGTCCACTGACCGCCGAAAGCGCCGACCAGCTTGGCCTGCCCCGCGGCTGTGTTGTCGGCGTCGGCGCAATCGATGCCCATGCCGGCGGTATCGGCATGCTTGGCAACCTCGACGCACCCGGCCTCAACAAGACTCTCGCCATGATCGCCGGCACATCCTCATGCCACATGGCGGCCTCTCCCGACCCGAGGCAAGTTCCCGGAGTATGGGGTCCGTATTACGATGCGATGCTGCCGGGCTACTGGCTGAACGAAGGTGGTCAATCCGCCACCGGTTCGTTGCTCGATCACATTCTCGACCTCCATGCCGAAGGCAGATCGCTTGGAGCGGACCGACATGCGGTGATGGCGGCACAAATCGAAGCAGCGCTGACGGAAAGCAGATTCACGTTTGTCGAGGATCTGCATGTGCTGCCGGACTTTCATGGCAACCGCTCGCCGCTCGCCGACCCGGAGTCAGTCGGCGTGATCCACGGACTGCGCCTTGACGCCTCACCCACGTCGTTAACGCGGCTTTATTTCGCGACCGCTGTCGGCATCGCGCTGGGAACACGGCACATCATCGATGCCCTGAACGACGCCGGCTATAACATCGCCCATATCCGACTGACGGGAGGCCATGCTGCGAGCTCGCTGCTGGTCCAGCTCTACGCCGATGCCGCAGGTGTCGCGGTTTCCCTGCCCGAACAACCAGACGGCGTGCTGTTGGGAACCGCATGTGCCGCGGCAGCCGGCTGTGGACTTTATCCATCGGTTACCGCGGCCGCAGCGGCAATGACCCGGATCGGTCGAACCGTGCAGCCAGCTCCTGCGGCGCGCGATTTCTTCGACCGGCGCTACCGCGCGTTCTTAATGATGCACGAGCATCGCCGGGCATTGTCGCAGTTCGTGTGATTGGGCAGCAAGATGCAGGAGCCTTCCGCTTCTCATTGAGCGGTGAAAGGCTCTAGCGCTGCAACCGGACGCCGAGCATCACCACAGTCGCCACCGAACTTGCGCCGACAATATTCGAATCCAGCAGGTCGCGGCGCACCTGGGCCCTGATCTGGTACTCGCGGCTCAGCCTGTAAACGAGCTCCCCGGAAACCGAGTAAACCTGGTCGGAACGGGTCGACCCCTGATATTCTTGCGTCCCATAGGTGAACCTGCCGATCGCGGTCAGCCAGCGGCGGAAATCGTGATTGAGCTCGAAAGTGTAGGTGCGTGTCAGTACGCCGGAGACACCCGCCACCATGGATTCATCGACGAAGGTCACTGTGGTGAACCTCGCCGTGGTCAGCGGCGTCGCTAACCAAACCAGCGACCCGCTGGTGAGCAGGCCGGTCAACTGACTGAGACTCGGGTCCGCATAGTTCCGGGCGGTATAGCCGATAGAGGCTTCGCCAATCAGTAAACGTGTCAATTCAAAGCTGGACCCGATCTTGGCATAGCCGCCGCGGGAGTCGCGCTGGAAGCCATTGCGATCGAATTGCGTGTCGCGGATTCGCGTGTCCGCCTCGACTTCGCCGAACGGCTTTAAGCCGGGCAATAGATCATAGCTCGCGCGCGCCACGGCACCGTATTGATTGAAGTTGCGGTCATCGTTGGACGTCGATGTACCGTCCGTCAATTGCGAGTACTGATACATGGTGCGGTCTGCCATTCCGTTCAGCGAAACCTGCAGCCGGTTGAAGTCGTGTTCGATGCCGGCCGTTCCCCCGGTCGTCGCAAAGATCGGATACCTTATCAGACCGGCCTGGACGTTGGGACTGCCGGGATTGTCGGTACTAACCCGCAATCGCACTTCCGAATTTATGCGGGTATCGTACCTGACGTCGAGACGTCCATCGACCCTGCCGATGAAGTCCGGCCGATCCACGTTCGTTGGCACCGACACGATCGACTGTGGATTATCGGCCCCCGGCGGGAAAGTTCTGCCAAATCCGGTGAACGATCCGCGAAAATCGACAAGGAGGGAGTGTCGCGACCAATTTGATGCAGCCACGAATTCGGGCGACAGCATATAGAACGCCGAGCCCTCCGGCCTATTGAAGCGACCGGGATTGGTGTTGTAGCCACCCCAAAGCTCGACTGCCGACTTCACGAGAAAGCTGCCGACGTAATTGCCCACGGGGCCGAACGGATCGTCATCGCGCTTCAGGCGGCGGCGCGTGGGCTGCCCCTCGACCTTCCCGGCCATCGCCGGGGCAAGCGGAGTCGTATTGGCGGTCGATGACGGCGGGATCGATAACGGCGGTGGTGGCGGAACGGGAACAAAGTTGCCCGGCCCCGGCGGTTGCTTCGGTTTCGGCGTGCCGGGATAAAGTTTCAGCTTCTTGCGCCGGCGATTGAGCGAATCATAGCCCGTGTCGTCCGCACCCGCCGCGGCGGGGATGTCGTAGGTGGGAATTCTGCCGATGCGGGAGGGAGCCATTGTTGACGGCGCCAACGCCATATCGCCGCCGGCATCCCCGGTCCGACGCAAGGAAGGCTCCTGCGCTTGAAAAAGCCCGCCCCGAAGCGGAGTAACGGCATCGCCGGTGAGTGTCTGGGCCTCAACAGTCGCGCACCCCGGAACGATGAGCGCGAGGCAAACCAAAACCGCACGCCAGGTCGGCGCGCGCTGGCAAAAGCCCGTCGCTGGACCGGTAGACACGATCCCGAAAACTCCAAACAAAACATAAACTTAAAAAGCTCGCCTGAAGCGGGCTTGCTATCGTTAATGGAGTTAAAACAATTATGGTTAACGGGCCGTTGAGAATGCGAAGCTGCATCGCATCGCACAAGTAGGCGTGCTAAGCACAACGATCGGACCAAACATTGCTTCCGTGTCTCAGCGTGGAACCAGCATGACCTCATTTGAATCACGCACAGTGACACCCGCCATGACCGATCGGGCGAACGCCGCAATCGAGTCCGCATTGCGGACCTTCGAGGCGGAGGCTGGCGGCGTGTCGGCGCTTGCCGCGGCGCTCAGATCCGATCTCGGTCCCGCGTTCGCTGCTGCAGCGGACCTGATCCGCAACGCCAAAGGACGGCTGATCGTCACCGGTCTCGGCAAGTCCGGCCACATTGGCCGCAAGATCGCTGCGACTTTTGCCTCGACCGGGACGCCTGCCTTCTTCGTCCATGCGGCGGAAGCCAGTCATGGCGATCTTGGCATGATCACTCCCGATGATGTCATCATGGCGCTGTCCTGGTCGGGCGAGCAGCCGGAGATGAAGAATCTCATCACCTATGCCAAACGTTTTCGCATTCCCCTGATTGCCATGACCGCCGAGCGCGACTCTACACTGGGCAAAGCCGCAGATGTCGCGCTGGTGCAGCCCAAGGCGCGCGAAGCCTGTCCGCATAACCTCGCGCCGACGACGTCCTCGCTGATGCAACTCGCGCTCGGCGATGGGCTCGCCATCGCGTTACTGGAGGGCCGGGGCTTCACCTCGGTCGACTTCAGCGTTCTGCATCCCGGCGGCAAGCTCGGCGCACTGTTGAAATACACCCGCGACCTCATGCACAGTGGCGACGCCCTGCCGTTGAAACCGCTCGGCACAAAGATGTCGGATGCTCTGGTCGAGATGACGTCAAAGGGGTTCGGCTGCGTCGGCGTTATTGACGGCCAGAGTCACCTGGTCGGGATCGTCACCGACGGCGACCTACGCCGTCACATGGGACCCGACCTGATGACTGCTCGCGTCGACGATGTCATGACGCCCCATCCGAAGACGATCGGACGCGACCTCCTGGCGGGCGAGGCACTCGAAATCCTCAACTCGTCAAAGATCACGGCGCTGATCGTAACCGATGGGAAAAAGCCGGTCGGCATCGTGCATTTGCACGACCTACTGCGCGCGGGCGTGGCTTGATCATCAAGCGAAGGCCCCCCCCCGCGGGATCTTCCTAGTACTCTGCGGGGGCCAGATGCGCGCTACGATGCCGCAGCCACTGTCAGGCTCGCGCCGTTCGCCTTCACAATTTTCACCCGGCTACCGGCCGGCGCGTCCGGTCCTTCGATCCGCCAGATCGTATCGTCGATCCGCACCGTGCCCGTCCCATCTACGATCGGCTTCTCCAGCGTGAACACGCGCCCGACCAGCGCATGAGCGCGCTTGTTGAGGAACGGGCTGTCGCCGGCGCTCGAATCCGAGCGCGCTACCCGACGCCATAACGGCACCGCGGCGACTGCGAACACGGCAAACATCAAGAGCTGCGTTTGCCACGTTGGATCAATCAGGAACGACAGCACACCAACCAGAAATGCCGCCAGTCCCAGCCAGAACAGGAACACGCCCGGCACGAGCAGTTCGAGGCCCATCAGAACGACGCCAAAGATCAACCAGTTCCAGGTTCCCAGCGACGTGAACATGTCACCCATAAACGATCTCCTTCGCCCGGTTTATCCTATCCCTGCGAAGGGACCGAGGCCGGCGCACCCGCATTGGGCACCGTCCCCCTCCGTGCAGTCGCCGTAGCCGGCGCAGCACTCTCGCCGAAGGTGGCCCTGGCGATCTCGCCGATGCCGGCCAGGGACGCCAGCATGCTGGTGGCTTCCATCGGCAACATCACAACTTTCTGGTTGGGCGAGTTTGCAAGCTGACCGAACGCCTTGATGTACTTATCAGCGATGAAATAGTTGAGTGACGCTACGTCACCCTTCGCGATCGCCTCGCTCACCATGCGCGTCGCCTTGGCCTCGGCTTCCGCCGACCGTTCGCGTGCTTCAGCATCGCGGAAGGCGGCTTCCTTTCGGCCCTCGGCTTCGAGAATCTGCGACTGCTTCTGCCCCTCGGCCTTGAGAATCGCCGACTGGCGCTGGCCTTCAGCCTGAAGGATGTCGGCGCGTTTTTCCCGCTCGGCCTTCATCTGGCGGCCCATCGCCTGCACGAGGTCGGCAGGCGGTACGATGTCCTTGATCTCGATGCGGTTGACCTTCAGACCCCACGGAGATACCGCGGCATCCACGACGCGAAGCAGCCGCTCGTTGATCTCATCACGATGCGACAGCACCTGGTCAAGGTCCATCGAACCCATCACCGAGCGGATATTGGTCATTGTCAGCGTCACGATGGCCTGGTTGAGGTTCGCGACCTCGTAGCTCGCCTTGGCGGCATCGAACACCTGGTAGAAGGCGACGCCGTCCACGCTGACGGTCGCGTTGTCCTTGGTGATGACCTCCTGCTTGGGAATGTCGATCACCTGCTCCATCATGTTCATTTTGCGCCCGACCCGGTCGATATAGGGAACAATGAGATTGAGACCGGGATCGAGCGTCCGCGTGTACTTGCCGAACCGTTCGATGGTCCAGTCGTAGCCCTGCGGCACGGTCTTGACGCCGGCCAACAGCGTCAGGATCACGAGCGCCACGAAAACAATCGCGAAAATATCGAAGCCGGTCATGAAATGCTCCCTGCGAGGCGCCGTCCTTCAAGAACGCAATGCGCCCGCGGCACCCGCATAATGCAAAGCTGTGAACTCCCGGTTAGTCGCCACCGATAGATGTAAGGTTCGACTGAGCAAAATCGAGAGACAACAGAAACCATGGCGATCATGGTTTCTCGGTTCGCGCGCAAAAAGGGACGCACGCTTTAGAACGACTAGAGACTTAACACCGTCGTTCCCGAATCCGGCTGCCGAGAACCGCAAAGACCAGTGGTCAGGATCAGCGCTCTGTGTCTTCGGAATGAAGAGCAGTGATGTGGCCTAGATCCAGCCCTGAAGCTCGCGCAGCACCAGTTTCCGGATAACATCCATGCCTGGATCGCTGTCGTTCAGGCAGGGAATCGCACTAAACTCCTCACCGCCATTGTGGCGGAAGATTTCCGCATTCTCCTGCGCGATTTCCTCCAGCGTTTCCAGACAGTCCGCCGAGAAGCCAGGCGTGACAATGGCGATACGCTTAACGCCGTCCTTCGCCAGTTTCTCAACGGTCTTGTCGGTGTAGGGCTGCAGCCATTGATCGAAGCCGAAGCGCGACTGGAACGTCAGCATCAACTTTTTCGCATCAAGCCCCATGCGTTTACGCAGGGCCTCCGTGGTCGCCACGCATTGCGCCTGATAAGGATCGCCCTTGTCGACATACGCCTGCGGCATTCCGTGGAATGACGCCATGATGATCTCGGGCGTGAACGAGAGCGAGGCGATATGCCTCTCGATTGAAACCGCCAGCGCGTCGACATAGTCGGGATCGTCGTAATAGGGCGGCGTCACCCGCAGTGTCGGCTGCGCGCGCATCTCGCCGAGCACGCGAAACGCCTCGTCGCATACGGTGGCCGTCGTCGCGGCCGAATACTGTGGATAGAGCGGCACCACAAGTAACCTGTCGCAGCCCTGTGCCGTCAGCGCTGCGATGCGCGAGTGCATCGACGGATTACCATAACGCATCGCCCAATCGACGACGACGTGCTCGTGGTCCGTGATCGCAGCCCCCAGCTTGTCGGACTGCGCGCGCGTAATGGTCTTGAGCGGCGACTCGTTCCGCTCGGTATTCCAGATCTTCAGGTAGTCGCGCGCCTTGCGGCGCGGACGGGTATTCAGAATGACACCGTTCAGCGCCAGCTTCCAGATCAGGCCTTGCTTCTCGATCACGCGCGGATCGGACAGGAATTCCTTCAGATAGACCCGCAAGCCGCGCGCATCGGCGGTGTCGGGTGTACCGAGATTGACGAGCAAAACGCCGACGCGCTCGCGCGGCGCACCCGCCGCGGTTCGACCCTTACCAATAGGAATAACGACCGTCATACCGTCTGGATTCGCGCGCCTGCCCGTTCTTGTCAAGCCCGCGCATCTGCCGATACTGTTGCGAAATTGACCGCGAAGGGGGATTGCCATGACGGTTGCCGAATGGTGCATCTTCGGTGCGGTCATTCTGTACCTGCTGACGATCGTACCGTTCAAGGCGCTGGGCTCTCCCGGTTTCGACAACGGCCGCCCGCGCGATCCGGGATTTTACGACGATCCGCTGCGTGCCCAGCGCTCGGGGCACACCTCAACGGCATCGAAACCTTTCCGTTTTTCGCGGTAGCCGTGCTGCTTTCGGAGTTTCGCGCCGCGCCTCAGCATCTGGTCGATGAACTGGCGGTCCTGTTCCTGATCGTCCGCGCCGCTTACGTTGTGACCTATATCGGCGACCGACCGACGCTGCGGTCGATCCTCTGGAGCATCGGCTTTGCCATCAACACCGCGATCTTCTTCCTGCCGGCGATCCGGCACTGGCTGCCTTCATGACACGCGCGCAAGTTAGCTCCTCTAAGCCGCCTGCGGCGTTTCCAGCAACCCACGTCGCCGCAACAGCGCCTCCGGCTCCGGTTTGCGGCCGCGGAAGGCGATGTAGGCTTCTGCCGGATCGCGGGAACCGCCCGACGAATAAATATCATCGTGCAGCCGCTTAGCCGTCTGCTGATCGAAGATGTCTCCGGTCTCCTCGAAGGCTCCGAACGCATCGGCGTCCATCACCTCCGACCACATATAGCTGTAATAGCCAGCCGCGTAGTGATCTCCGGAGAAGATGTGGCCGAACTGGGTCGGCCGGTGCCGCATCGCGATTTCCGCCGGCATCCCGATCTTTTCCAGCCCGGCCCGTTCGAACGCTCCGACATCGGAAATCGTCGAGGCCGGCTGGCTGTGAAACTCCAGATCCATCAGCGCCGAAGCGACGAATTCGATGGTGGCAAAACCCTGATTGAACTGTCGCGCCGCAAGGAAGCGCTCAAGCAGATCGTCCGGAAGTGGCTCTCCGGTCTGGTAGTGTTTTGCGAACTGTCGCAGCACTTGCGGCTGTTCCTGCCAGTGTTCGTAGAGCTGTGAGGGCAGCTCTACGAAATCAGTAAACACGCTGGTGCCCGACAGCGAGGGATAAGTGACATTTGAAAGCATGCCGTGCAGGCCGTGTCCGAATTCATGGAACAGCGTGCGCGCATCGTCCGGCGACAGCAGCGCAGGCTGGTCATCCGCACCCTTGGCGAAATTGCAGACGTTGATCACCAGTGGCGCGATGTCGCCGTCGAGCGTCTGCTGGTCGCGCAGCGTCGTCATCCAGGCGCCGGACCGCTTCGAGGCTCGTGCGAAGTAGTCGCCATAGAACAGCGCCTGATGCTTGCCGGCCGCGTCCATCACTTCCCAAACCCGGACGTCCGGATGCCAGGTCGGAATGTCCTTGCGCTCTGAGAAAGAGAGCCCGAACAGCCGATGCGCGCAATCGAAGGCCGCGGCGATCATGCCCTCCAGTGTCAGATAGGGCTTGATCGCGGCATCGTCGAAATCAGCGCGGATCTGGCGCAGCTTTTCAGCGTAGTAACGCCAGTCCCAAGACGCGAGGGTGAAGTTGCCGCCCTCCTCCGCGATCAAGCCCTGCAAGGCATCCCGGTCGGCAAGCGCCCGCGCGCGGGCCGGCTTCCAGACCCGCTCCAGAAGACCACGGGCGGCTTCCGGCGTCTTGGCCATCGAATCCTCAAGCCGATAGACGGCGAAGCTAGGGTAGCCCAGGAGTTGTGCGGCTTCCTCGCGAAGCGCGAGGATCTCCACGATGGTTGCGTTGTTGTCGTTGGCGTTGCCGTTGTCGCCGCGGGCGGTGAATGCCTTGTAGACTTTTTCGCGCAGATCGCGGCGGCGCGAGCTCTTGAGAAACGTCTCCACCGAGGAGCGCGAGGTGGTCACGATGGCCTTGCCGGGCAGCACGCGTTCCTCCGCAGCGGCGCGCGCCGCTGCAATGAAGCTGTCCGGCAGGCCGTCTAGATCATCTTCGCCGAGTTCGAGGAACCACTCCTGTTCGTCGCGGAGGAGATGGTGGCTGAAGGTGGTGCCGAGATGAGCCTGCCTTTCGTTGATCGCGGCCATCCGCGCCTTCGCGGCCTCGTCGAGACCGGCGCCAGCCCGGTGGAAGCGCGTGTAGGTGCGTTCCAGCAGTCGTAACTGTTCGGCCGTCAGTCCGAGCGCGGTGCGATTCTCGTGGAGTTGCGCGATGCGGCCGAACAGCACCGCGTTCATCATGATCGGGTTCCAATGCCGCGCCAAACGCGAGGAGACATCCTTGTCGATCTCGAGCAGCTCCGGATTGGAGTGCGCCGACACCAGATTGTAAAATATTGCCGAGACCTTCGCGAGCAGCCTGCCGGAGCGTTCCAGCGCGATGATGGTGTTGGCGAAGTCCGGTGCCGACGGATCGTGGGTGATAGCGGCGACCTCGGCGGCATGGTCGATGAACGCCTGTTCGAAGGCGGGCAAAAAGTGTTCAGGCCCGATCTCGCCGAACGGCGCGGTCTGGAAAGGCGTCTGCCACGCCTTCAGCAGCGGGTTGTCCGGGCCTGAGGCGGAAACGATAGGCGACGATTGAGGCGTGTCTGACATGGCGGTCCTGCTTTCGCCCGTTGCTGCACATTTTTGCCGCGATCCAAAGGCACCAAAACTATAACACGCGATGGGGCTCTTTGGGGCCTTTGGCGCTTGCCGCGGCAGGCATTTTCGGAGACATTGCGGTCGCAACGGGATTCTCCGACATGGGCTCACAACCAACCCCTTCCGCCACACGCCAGATCATCTGGCCCAGCGTCATCACCGTCATTTCGGCTGCGATACTGATCGGCGCGGAAGTGTTCGGCGCAGCGTTCGCCGGCGGCTGGGCGCTCGCGATTCTGTTCGGACTGAGCGAGACGGAGGGCCATATCCTGCAAGCGGTGCTGTTCGTGATCGGCGTGTTCGTCATGATCAATTTCATCCGCGCCGCCCAACGCGTCGAGCCCTTCGTACGGCGAGTCTGAGACAAACCGCTGCGGCACAGGGTCAACCCGCATCCTTCGTACGCATCATCCGACGTTTCATTAAACAACTTTAAACTCTTCATCATTGGCGCACGAACGCGTCTATCGACGACGGCGTGGAGAAACAGCTTCGTTCCAAGAAAAATGTTGCGAAGCCTGATCAAAAGACTTATCTCTGTTCCTGCCCAATTTCGCACGTGCCTGTGGTCGTGTGTCAGTCGGTGGGTATCCGGACAAGAGGCCGGACAGCCGCCAAGGGTGAAGTGGCCGAGGGTCGCTCAGTCGATCGAGACTGAGAGGCCAGCATCTCTCTCCAGGGATGCCATTGAAGGCGCTTTATTCCTTGCAACCGTGACTGGCAGCCGGAGGCGAACCGGTGCACCCCGCTCTCAACGGGGGACGCGACTTAAAGCAACGACGGATCGGGCTTTTTTGGTCTCTACCGGCTTTCCACCGCCGGCGCGGGCTACTGAAAAGGCTTGTCCTTCATTGCCAGGTGTGCGGGCGGGATCATCCCAACCAATCCACGGCAGCACAGTTGATCTGAGCTCAAGGCGTTGTCGCGTCTCCATCGTGCGACGACGCCAGAACGTTCAGGCCGACGTCATTTTGAACGAGTCCGTCGCTGGACCGTTTGGAGGGTGCTATGACCGAACGCATTCGGGAATTCCTGCGCGACCGTCGCAGCAAAGGAGACGATACCGAGCCCTGCCTCGTGGTCGATCTCGACATCGTGCGCGACAACTACCAGACCTTCGCGAAGGCGTTGCCGGACTCGCGCGTGTTCTACGCCGTGAAGGCAAACCCTGCACCCGAGGTGTTGAGCCTGCTTGCCTCGCTCGGGTCGTGCTTCGACACCGCGACCGTCGCCGAAATCGAAATGGCGCTTGCTGCCGGCGCGACGCCGGATCGTATCTCCTTCGGCAACACCATCAAGAAGGAGCGCGATATCGCGCGCGCCTATGCGCTCGGCATTCGTTTGTTCGCGGTGGATTGCAATGCGGAGGTCGAGAAGATCGCCCGCGCCGCTCCGGGGGCGAAGGTGTTCTGCCGTATCCTCTATGATTGTGCGGGTGCCGAGTGGCCGCTGTCGCGCAAGTTCGGCTGCGATCCGGAGATGGCGGTCGAGGTGCTTGATCTCGCTAAACGCCTAAGTCTCGAACCGGTCGGCATTTCGTTCCATGTCGGTTCGCAGCAGCGCAAGGTGAAAGCTTGGGATCGTGCTCTGACGATGGCCTCGCAAGTGTTCCGCGACTGCGGCGAACGTGGCATCAACCTGACCATGGTCAACATGGGCGGGGGCTTCCCGACGAGGTACCTGAAGGAAGTTCCGCCGGTCGTGCAGTACGGCCGATCGATTTTCCGCGCACTGCGCAAGCACTTCGGCAATCAGATCCCTGAGACCATCATCGAGCCGGGCCGCGGCATGGTCGGCAACGCCGGCGTGATCGAGGCTGAGGTTGTTCTGATCTCAAAGAAGAGCGTCGGTGACGAGAACCGCTGGGTCTATCTCGACATCGGTAAGTTCGGCGGCCTCGCGGAGACCATGGACGAATCGATCCGCTACGCAATCAGGACGCCGCATGATGGCGCCGAGATGACACCATGCGTGCTGGCAGGCCCGACCTGCGACTCCGCCGACGTGCTCTACGAGAAGCAGCCGTATCCATTGCCCGTGACGCTCGAGATCGGCGACAAGCTGCTGATCGAAGGCACCGGCGCTTATACGTCGACCTACTCTTCGGTGGCCTTCAACGGCTTTCCGCCGCTGAAGACCTATCACATCTGAGCGCAAGCTCTTCCTCTCCGTTCGCGGAGAGCTGAAAGAGAAACCGGAAGCCGGTCCACCGGCTTCCCCCCATCACAATGATTGCTGACAAACTCCGCGCGGCTATTCGAGTCGCCAGAGTGGGGATGACGCGCCATGAATGCTGTTCTCAAGAAAATCGTCGCCCACAGCGAAATTTCTTCCTTCGCGATCCGCGCGGAGCGCCCTTCCGACGTCGCCGCGCGCGAAACATTGCTCGACGCAAGCTTCGGCGACGGCCGCCATGCGCGGACCTGCCAGCGTCTGCGTGACGGACGGAAACCGGCCGAGGACCTCGCTTTAGCGGCGGTTAATAACGGCAAGCTGATTGGAACCGTGCGGCTGTGGCACGTCAGCGCCGAGGGTGTCGCCGCGCTGGCGCTCGGTCCTCTCGCGGTCGCTGCGTCCCATCGCAAGCTTGGCGTGGGAGCCGCATTGATGGAGCGCGCGCTCGAGCTTGCGCAGGCGCACGGCCATGGCGCCGTAATCCTGCTTGGCGATGCGCCGTATTACGCGCGCTTCGGTTTCTCGGCATTCAAAACTGGCAACCTTCTCCTGCCCGGCCCGTTCGAGCGCGACCGGCTGCTCGCTGTCGAACTGCGCAAGGCTGCGCTTGAAGGCGCTTCTGGCCTGATCGTACCGACAGGCGCTCGGGTTTCGAAAATGCGGCGAGCTCACGCCCGGGAAATTGCGCGGCCGATGCCGTGCGCGGCATGAACACATCACGACGGACGATGCTCGTTTCAAGAGCGGGCGCGTGTAAGCAACGCTCGCGCCGAGGACGGAATTCGACAAACGCCGTGCTCTCGCCGAGGGATATAATGCCCTGGTCCAGCCGGAGTATTGACTTCCACGTGGATCACCCTACGTTGGCATGATCATGTCGAACGTTTGCAATAATCGTTTGTTGCTGCGCGCTGGTCACCTTCACGCAGGAAGGTGACCCGGGCGGACGTGTGCCGTCCGGGATTATTCAAGTTCGACCGCATTCCCACCTGACCATTGTTTCTTAGGCACATCGAGCGATGCCTTGCATCGCATGTTGTGCCGTCGTCGTCGGTGATCGTCTAATCAACAGACGATCATTCACTACGACCAACTCGCGGTGAAAGACATGCTCGACAATCTGCAGATACGCCTCCCCGCCATCGCCATTAGCACACACGATATCGACCGCTTGCGGCACCTTGCCGAAGCTGCGATGGAGAAACATCCCACGACGGCAGAATTTCTCGCCCGGGAAATCGACCGCGCCGAAATCATTCCCGCCGATCGCTCCGTCATCGACGACATCAGCGGCCTGAGGCGCAAGGTCAATCTCGTGACGATGCAATCCGAAGTGACGTTCGTCGACGACATCAGCGGCGAAAAGCGTAAAGTCGTTCTTGTTTATCCGGAAGACGCCGACGTCGATGCCGGCAAGATCTCGATTCTCACACCTGTCGGCGCGGCCCTTATCGGCCTGTCTACGGGACAGAGCATCGAATTTCAAACCCCCTCCGGCGGATGGCGTTCGCTGACCGTGATCGCTGTCTGGTCGCACTGGCCAATGGCGGACCGTAAATAGCAGTCATGCGCCTGTCTCCACCCTGTTAGGGGCAGGCGCACGACGTTATCAAAATCAGGCCCGGTGACCATGCGCAGTCGTCAGCAGCGTGTTATTTCCGGCTTTGATGGCACTAAAACCGGAATCCAGCTTCCGATCGCCGCGTTGTCCAGTTCGCTTCAAAACGCTATAGACTTGGCGCATGACGGGCGGCCACCATAATGACCATTCCCATCGTGCTTGTCATGGTCATGGCGGGCATACTCATGGTGACCATGGTCAGATCGCAAATTTCGGTCGTGCCTTCGCGATCGGAATCGGTCTGAATGCGGCCTTCGTCCTGATTGAGGCCGGCTACGGCTTCGTTGCAAACTCCACCGCGCTGCTCGCCGATGCGGGACACAATCTATCCGACGTGCTTGGATTGCTGGTGGCGTGGATCGCAGCCGTACTATCGCAGCGCCCGCCGACGCCGCGTCTGACCTATGGCCTTCGCAAAACATCGATCCTGGCGGCGCTCGCGAATGCGATCCTTTTGCTGATCGCATGCGGAGCGATCCTGCTCGAGGCGATCCAGCGCCTGATCCATCCCGAGCCGATTGAGAGCCTGACCGTGATCGTTGTCGCCGCCACCGGAATCATCATCAACGGCATCACCGCGTGGCTGTTCGCATCGGGCCGCAACACCGATCTCAATATTCGGGGCGCCTATCTGCATATGATGGCGGATGCCGCCGTTTCGTTCGGCGTGGTTCTGGCTGCCACCGCGATCATGGCGACGGGATGGCTTTGGCTCGATCCGGCGATGAGTCTCGTCATCGTCGCGGTCATCGTCGCGGGCACATGGAGCCTTCTGCGCGAAAGTACCGCGATGACACTGGCCGCCGTACCTTCGGGCATCGATCCGGCCGCGGTGCGCGCCTTCCTCACCGGACATTCCGGCGTTGCCTCGATTCACGACCTTCATATCTGGGCGATGAGTACCACCGAAACAGCGCTGACCGCTCACCTTGTCATGCCGGCTGGAAACCCAGGCGATGCCTTCTTGATCGAGACCTGCCATGAGTTGCAGCATCGATTTGGAATCGGCCATGCCACGCTGCAAATCGAAACATCCGTCGACGTCGAATGCGCGCTCGCGCCCGACCATGTCGTATGATTATGACATCTATAATCATATGACCGCGGCATGACATCGCGGAACCGTGCGCGGGGCCTTGATTTCATCGGCGTTTTATCGTTTTCAGGGATGCTCAGCGGCCGCTTTTGCGGGCGCGCAATTTCCCGACAATCTGGAGATATATGATGTCGTCCAATGCTTCGTCCGTGCATGCACGCATCACCGGGCCGATCGTCATGATCGGATTCGGTTCGATCGGAAAAGGCACTCTGCCGCTGATCGAGAAGCATTTCGAGTTCGACAAGTCGCGATTCGTCATCGTCGATCCGCATGCGGACGATACGCTGGCAAAAAAACACGGCGTCAGATTCATCAGGCAGGCCATTACCCGCGACAACTATCATGATGTTCTGGTTCCCCTGCTGACGGAAGGCGGCGGTCAGGGCTTCTGCGTCAATCTGTCGGTCGATACCGGCTCAGTCGATCTCATGACCATGTGTCGCGAGATCGGATCACTCTACATCGACACCGTGGTCGAGCCGTGGCTCGGATTCTATTTCGACAAGAGCGCTGGCCCCGAAAAGCGCTCCAACTACGCGCTGCGCGAAACGTTGCTCGCCGCCAAGCGCAAGAGCGAAGGCGGCACCACCGCGGTTTCCACCTGCGGCGCCAACCCCGGCATGGTGTCGTGGTTCGTCAAACAGGCGCTGCTCGACATCGCGCGCGATACGAACACAGCGTTCAACGAACCGAAGAGCCGCGAAGGCTGGGGCCAGCTCGCGCACAAGCTCGGCGTCAAGGGCATTCACATCGCCGAGCGCGACACCCAGCGTTCGAAGACGCCGAGGCCGATGAATGTGTTCGTCAATACCTGGTCGGTGGAGGGATTCGTCTCCGAAGGAATGCAACCCGCCGAACTTGGCTGGGGCACACATGAAAAGTGGATGCCCGAAAACGGCCGCAAGCACGACACTGGATGTCAGGCCGCGATCTATCTGCTGCAACCCGGCGCCAACACGCGCGTACGTTCATGGTGCCCAACGCCGGAAGCACAGTATGGTTTTCTGGTCACGCACAACGAGGCGATCTCGATCGCCGACTACTTCACGGTGCGCGACGGCCAGAAGGTGATCTATCGCCCGACCTGCCACTATGCCTATCACCCGGCGAACGACGCGGTGCTGTCGTTGCACGAGATGTTCGGTGCGGAAGGCAAGATGCAGCCGAAGTGGCACATCCTCGATGAAACGGAGATCGTTGACGGCATAGACGAGCTTGGCGTGCTGGTGTACGGCCACAGCAAGAACGCCTATTGGTTCGGCTCGCAACTCTCGATCGAAGAAACCCGCCGCGTTGCGCCTTATCAGAACGCCACCGGCATGCAGGTCTCATCCGCGGTGCTGGCCGGCATGGTTTGGGCGCTGGAAAATCCGGAAGCCGGCATCGTCGAGGCCGACGAGATGGACTTCCGCCGCTGCCTCGAAATCCAGCGTCCCTATCTCGGTCCTGTAAAGGGCTATTACACCGACTGGACACCGCTGACCGATCGCCCCGGACTCTTTCCGGAGGACATCGATACAGCGGATCCATGGCAGTTCAGAAACGTTCTGGTTCGGTAATCCGTGCGAGATACGGGAGAACAAACAGCCCATGCGCAGGCAGGAGAGGTTTCGTCCGGCCTGCGGCTCTTAATGTCCGTTAATCGGTGGAGCGACCTTCTCTGCCGGCGCGGGAGGCAGCGCCGGTTGAGGGTTTGCATGCCCCGCCTCATCAGAATCGGGCCGTGCAGGTTCAGGCGCGGGCGTCGTCGGACGGGTACCGCCCGGCTTTGATTCGGCCGGACCATTCTCTTTACCGGCGGGCACAGGCTGGGTTTGCGGTGGCGACGTCTGCGCGATCACTCTCTCTCCCTGCGCGAACGACAGGGAGATACCGGACACCATCAAACCGATAGCGGCGATGAGCACGGTCGTCAGACCAGCTTTCGCATCGTTGTCTTTTTTCGTATCGCCGTTGCGTTTGCTCGCCATCATGAGGCTCCCCACCGCTATGGTCAGAGACCAACAACTCGTCGCGCGCAAAGTTCCCTTTCGAAACCAACCTTAGAGCCGGCCTCAACAAATCTATCGCGTAAAGCGTTTTCGAGCGAAGTGGATTACCGGTTCGCGCCAAGACAACGCGTCACAGTAGAATAGCCCCGCTTCTGATCCTATCAGAAGCGGGAAGGTTCTTAGAGATCGACCAGCCCCGCGTCGCCGTTCTGCAGGGCAAAGGCCAGCATCGAGCCCTTCGCATTCCATGCCAGCGCCGTGACAGCTGCATCACCGTCGTGGCGGACGACAACCTTGGCGCCGTTTGTGATCCGCACCATCAAGATGATGCCGTTCTCGTATCCGGCGGCGAGAAAGTCTTGGGTCGGATGGCAAGCGACCGCAGTGACGCGGGTCTGCAACGGAGCCAGCATAACCGGCTCCTTGTCCATCGGTCCGTCTTTGCTGGCAAAGGGCCAAACCACCACCCGGTCCGCGCCAGATGTCGCCAGAAATTTTCCAGCCATGGCCCATGACATGGATTTGACGCGGCTGGGATAGCCAGTCATTTGCATATGCTGCGCATCGGCCAGCCGCCAACCATGCAGCGCCGGCTCGTGCATGGTGGTGACGATAAACCTGCCGTCGGGACTGAAGGTGACGCCGAGATGCGAGCCGGCCCATTCCAGCCGCTCTGGCGCAGCCGTCATGTTCGGAAACCACAGTGACACGCCGTTGTAGTGCGCAAGCGCGAGTCGTAAGCCCTTCGGCGCGAACGCAAGTCCTCCAACACTCGAAGGTGCTTCGATCGACTTTTCCTCACCCTTAAGGCCGCGCAAGAAAGCGGTCTTGCCAGCGGACCATGCAAGCGCGCCATCGTGGTGGACCGCGACGTTGTCGATCCAGCGGCGCTTTGCGTCGGTCACGAGAACCGAACTCTCGCCATTCATGTCGAGTGCGACAACCTTGCCGTCGTCGCCACCCGTGACGATCCGTTTACCATCCGAAACCGACGACAGGATCGCGCCGCCATGAACGGTCACCGCGACCTTCTCGCCGTCGCCGGAGACGAGCGTGATTGTTTCCTCGTCGCCGACGAACGCGGCGCGATCACCGATGAAGTAGAGGGCTGCCACCGGTGAACCGATGGTGACGGGACGCACGCGCTCGCCAATTGAGGCCATCGCGTGCTGCTGCTGAGCGGTGTCTTTCATCACGCGGCGATGCAGTTCTGAAAGCCTTCACGGATCAAGGCTTCCGGCAATTCGCGGCCAATGAAGACGAGACGACTCTCCCGCTTCTCGTCAGGCTTCCATGCACGCTGGCGGCTGCCCTCCAGCATCATGTGGACGCCCTGGAAGACGTAGCGATCGTCGTCACCGCTAAACGCCATAATACCTTTCGACCGCAGAATCTTTTGTCCCTCCGCCGCCAGGAGCTCCTGCAGCCAAGGCATGAACTTGTCCTGCTCGAGCGGCTTGTCCGAACGCAGAGACAGCGACTGCATCTCCTCGTCGTGATAATGCTTCGAACCGTGGCCATGATCGTGATCGTGATGATCGTGACCATGATGGTCGTGGTCGTGATGGTCATGATCGTGGTGGTGATGATGGTCGTGACCGTCATTCTCGAGGAAATCCGGCTCGAGCTCGAGGATCCGGTCGAGATCGAACGCACCGCGTTCCAGAACATCCGACAACGCCACCTGGCAGCGCTCGGTACGATGCAGCTTGGCGTAGGGATTGATGCCGCGAATCCGCGCTTCCACCTCGGCCAGCTCCGGTGCCGACACCAGATCGGTCTTGTTCAAAACGATGACGTCGGCGAAGGCGATCTGGTTTTTTGCCTCGGGCGCATCCTTCAGCCGCTCGCTCAGCCACTTGGCGTCGGCCACCGTCACCACGGCATCAAGGCGCGCATTGTTCTGCACGTCTTCGTCAACGAAGAAAGTCTGCGCTACCGGCGCAGGATCGGCAAGACCCGTAGTCTCGACGATGATGGCGTCAAACTTGCCCTTGCGTTTCATCAGGCCTTCGAGAATACGCACCAGGTCGCCGCGCACCGTGCAGCAGACGCAGCCATTGTTCATTTCGAACACTTCCTCGTCGGCGCCGATAATCAGATCGTTGTCGATGCCGATTTCGCCGAATTCGTTGACGATCACGGCGTATTTCTTGCCGTGATTTTCAGACAGGATACGGTTCAAAAGCGTGGTTTTGCCGGCGCCGAGATAGCCTGTCAGCACGGTTACGGGAATTTTTGTCGAGGCGGAGGCGTTTATGTCAGACATCAATGAACTCGGGGCTGTTCCGCTCACCTTGCGGAGGGAGGTGGGGTTGAATAGCACGCGCAGCACTCGGCGACCACACGAGCCGCTTCGCGATCCTTCCTGGGGAAGGCAAGCCCGCGACTATTCCGCCAGCGCGCTCATCAACGCCTTTATATTATGCCGGACCATGGCAATGTAAGTGGGGGCGTCGCCCTTTTCATCGCTCAAACTGTCAGAATAGAGCGTCCCTCCGACCCGTGCCCCGGCCTCAGTGGCGATTTGGCTGATCAGCCGCGGATCGCTGAGATTTTCCAGAAACACGGCCGGGATTTTAGCGGTCCTGATCTGCGTGACCGTGGCGGCGATATCGCGCGCGCTCGCCTCACTGTCGGTCGATACGCCCTGCGGAGCGATGAAAGCGATGCCATAGGCCGCCTCGAAATAGGTGAAGGCATTGTGGGCCGAGATCACTTTGCGACGCTCTGGCGGAATCCGGGCCACTGCCTCGCGAACCTCCTGATCCAGCGCATCCAATTTCGCGAGATAGTCGGCGGCGTTGTCCCGATAGACCGCTTCGCCCGCGGGGTCGGCCGCAATCAGTGCATCTCGAATATTAACGACGTATATTTTGGCATTGGCAACGGACTGCCATGCATGAGGATCTGCCGAACCCTCACCGTGCACCGTTTGACCGGCATCGGCCGCGCGAAGTGGGACACCTGTGGTCGCAAATACGATCGCCGCGTTGCCGCCAGAGGCCTGCACCAGCCGCGGCAGCCAGCCTTCGAGGCCGAGGCCGTTGACAATGACCAGTCTCGCGGCCGCGACCTTTTTGGCGTCTGCCGGCGTCGGGGTAAACACATGCACGTCGCCGCTCGTCCCGACCAGGGTTGTGACACCGGTCCGCGCGCCTCCAACAGCCCGCGCGAAATCGCCGAGAATCGAAAAACTCGCAACCACCGCAATCCGGTCATCGCTGTGGAGGTCATCGCTGCGGTCTTGGGCGCGGACGGGCGCGAGCGCTGCCAACACGATCGCGATCACCCATATTCCGAGACGAGACCGCGCCATGACGTCCACCATCACGCTTCGAGATGGGGCGCGGGAAAAAGCTGTCGCAGAATCCCGCCGACGCGTCCGAACAGCACAGACACGACATAAAACGCCGACGCCACCAGGATGATTGCCGGTCCCGAAGGCACCTTGCTGTGAAACGACAGCACCAGTCCGGCATAACCGGACAGCAGTGCGCTAACGACAGCGATCATCATCATGCCGGTGATGTCGCGCGACCAGAACCGGGCGATGCCCGCCGGCAAAATCATCAACCCGACTGCCAGCAGGGTGCCCATGGCATGGAAGCCGTTGACGAGGTTAACGACGACCAATCCGAGAAACGCCAGGTGCGCCGGCGCACCGGCGCGGCTCACCGTACGCAGAAACACGGGATCGACGCATTCGATCACCAGCGGGCGGTAGATCACCGCGAGCACCACAAGTGTCACGGTGGCATTAATCGCGATCACCATGAGCGTCTGGTTGTCCATCGCAAGGATATTGCCAAAGAGCACATGAAGCAGATCGATGTTGGTGCCTTTGACCGACACGATGGTGACACCCAACGCCAGCGACGCGAGATAGAAGGTTGCCAGCGACGAATCCTCTTTCAATTCGGTGACGCGCGATACCACCCCCGCCAGAATCGCCACTGCGAACCCAGCAATTAATCCGCCGACGGTCATCGCGAACAAATTGAGGCCCGACAGCAGGAAACCGATGGCCGCTCCCGGCAGGATCGCGTGCGCCATCGCATCGCCGACAAGACTCATCCCCCTCAACATCAGGAACACGCCGATTGGCGCCGCTCCTAGCGCAAGCGCGATCGCCGCCGCCAGCGCACGGCGCATGAATTCGAAATCAGCGAAGGGAGCGACCAGCGCGTCGTAGATCATGATGCCTCAAGCTGCGCGCGGCGGAACGTGCGCTGCGCAGGCAGCAGCGCCATCATCGAAAGCTTCACACATCTGCCGGGCCAGCGACAGGTTGTCGGCCGTCAACGCCTGCGCCGTCGGTCCCCATGCCACCGCGCCGCGCGCAAGCAGCAGGGTCTCCGGAAAATTCGCGTGCACCAGATCCATGTCGTGCAGCGCCGCGACCACCGTGCGCTTCTCCTCATGCCAACGCCGCACCAGAGCGAGCAAATCGGCCGAAGTCTTGGCGTCAATGGCATTGAAGGGCTCGTCCAAGACGATCACGCCGGCATCTTGCAACAGCACCCGAGCGAACAGCATGCGCTGCATCTGCCCACCCGACAGCGTGCCGATGGGGCGATTTTCAAATCCGTTCAGGCCGACAACCGCAAGAGCTTCAACGATCCGCCGACGTTCGCGCCTGCCGAGTCCGCCGAACGCGCCGGTGGTTCGCCACAACCCAGAACCGGTGAAATCGAACACCGAAATCGGAAAGCTGCGATCGATCTCAGCGCTTTGTGGCAAATAGGCAATGTCGCGGACGTCGAGGTCGCCGAAGGCGATCGATCCCGCCAGCGGCTTCAGGATGCCGACGATGCCGCGAAACAGCGTGGATTTACCCGCGCCGTTTGGACCGACCACCGCCAGCAGCGCGCCGGCCGCGATCTCACCGCTCAGATGATGCACGGCCGGATGCCGCTCATACCCCAGCGTGACGTCACGAAATTGCAGTTGCGCTACCATCTCACGGTTGTCAGCAGTACGGCCGCCCAAAGTCCGACGCTGACCGCAAGCGCCGTTCCCAGCCGAGCAACCAGCGCCATCCGCAGGATCGACCATGGCACTGCCTGGGCCGGATGCGGCGAGGATGGTCCATGGGCGTGCCCCTTTGGGTGTCCATGCTCGTGAGCTTGACCATGGACGTGAGTGTGAGGAGGAAGCACCTGATACGCTTTCCGGCCCCGGACGAGACCAGGGAGCCAAATTGAGAGGTCCATAACCGTTATATTATAACATCACGGTTGGCCAGCAGGCAAGCCGGCGGCTTCGCGAACGGGGCGTCCAGCAGTCGTCGCCCTATGTCAGGTGGACGGAGCAGCGCGAGGCCGGCAAACAGGCCGAGCGACCAATCCCGAGCACGTAGATGGCTGGCCAGCCGATCTCGCCGTGTTCGTACAACAGCGGTATCGAGCGATGATGCAAGAAGGTGACGCAGCAGACCCGCTGCGATCCCACCTGAAACATTGATGAGAAATGTAACGAACGGGCATACCAACAAAAAAAGGCGGCACTGCCATGCCGCCTTTCATGAGATTCTCCGCCTATAGATCAGACGGCCTTGGAGAACAGTTCGTCGACGTAATCCCAATTCACGAGATGATCGAGGAACGCCTTGAGATAATCCGGACGGCGATTGCGGTAGTCGATGTAATAAGAGTGCTCCCAAACGTCGCAGCCAAGAATGGGAGTCGCGTTGTGAATCAGCGGATTCTCGGCGTTCGGCGTCTTGGACACTCCGAGCTTGCCATTCTTGACTTGCAGCCAAGCCCATCCCGAACCGAACTGTCCGGCGCCAGCCGCGGCGAAGTCAGCCTTGAATTTGTCCAGACTGCCAAAATCCTCGACGATTTTCTTCTCTAGACGACCGGGCAGTTTATTGCCACCGCCATTGGGCTTCATCCAGTTCCAGAAATGCAGGTGGTTATAGTGCTGACCGGCGTTGTTGAAGACGCCCACGGCTGCACTCTTGCCGTATGAGCTTTTCACGATCTCCTCGAGCGATTTGCCCTCGAATTCGGTCCCCTTGATGGCGTTATTTCCGTTGGTCACATATGCCTGATGGTGCTTATCATGATGATATTCCAAGGTTTCTTTGGACATATGAGGCGCAAGCGCGTCATAGGAATACGGCAGGTTCGGAAGCGTAAAGGTCATGGGTTATTTGTCCGAATTGGTGGGAGATTGAAATTGAGACCAGAGAAAACCCCTGATCAGGAGTTTCCTTCGCCAGTACGACAATAGCCGTTACATACCATAACTTGAGAGTGGTCAACGCTGGGTATGCCGGTCTTGCAGGCCGCATATTCACGAGACGCGCAGCTCGCTGTCACTACGTCCTTTGCCTTCTCCAGGACCGGCCATAGCTCGCTGCACATATAACGTTGCATCACTCGTTTTTTTTGTTATGCACCCCAAGGGACTCTGGAGGTGGTTGTCATGCTCGTGCGATCCGGCTTTGCCATTGCGATTCTTGCCGCTATGTTATCTGTCGCCGGCGCACAGACACCGGCCGACCCCACCGGCATCTGGTTAACACAGGCGGGTGATGCCAAGGTTCGTGTCAGCAAATGCCGCAGCGGAATTTGCGGCGTCATTGTCTGGCTACGCAACCCGATCGATCCCGCGACCGGAAGACCTGCCGTCGACGACAAAAATCGCAACCCCGCGCTGTCCAAGCGACCGATGATCGGACTGCCGCTGTTCCATGGCATGTCGCAAACCGAATCTAACAAATGGTCAGGCACGATCTACAATGCCGATGACGGCAACTCCTATGCCAGCAACGTCTCTGTCGCGGGTCCCGGCGCGCTGCGCGTGGAAGGCTGCGTCGGCGCGTTGTGCAGCGGAGAGGTCTGGACGCGCTCTCACCGCTGAAGAACAAACGACCGACCTACCCTCGCCTTCAAAGCCTCGCAGCGCGCAGCCGCAGCGCGTTGCCGACGACGCTCACTGACGACAGCGCCATGGCAGCGGCGGCCACGATCGGGGACAACAGCAAGCCAAAAAGCGGATAGAGAACCCCGGCTGCGATCGGAATGCCTGCCGCATTGTAGATGAAGGCGAAGAACAGGTTCTGCCGAATATTGCGCATTGTCGTCTCAGAGAGACGGCGGGCGCGAGCGATACCCATGAGATCGCCCCCGAGCAGCGTCACGCCGGCGCTTTCCATTGCAATGTCCGTCCCGGTGCCCATGGCGATGCCGACATCGGCGGTAGCAAGCGCCGGCGCATCGTTGATGCCGTCGCCGGCCATCGCCACGACACGCCCCTCATCCCGAAGTCTTGCGACGACCGCGCTCTTCTGTTCGGGAAGAACATCCGCCTCGACATCGGCGATGCCAAGCTGCCTGGCGATCGCATGGGCGGTGGTGCGATTATCGCCGGTCAGCATGATGACCTTAATGCCGTCTTCTGCCAGCGCTTTCAGAGCCGCGCGCGCTGACGCTTTCACAGGATCGGCAATCGCGAGCAGACCCGCCAGCTTGCCCTCACATGCGATATTGATGACGGTGGCGCCGTCGGCGCGCAGATCTTCGGCCAATGCTGCCATGCCGTGAACGGCAACATTCCGGGATTCGAGAAACGCGGCTGAGCCGATCAGCACAGTTTTTCCCGCGATCTTTCCAGTCACGCCCTTTCCGGCCGGCGCGTCAAACTCCTGCACGTCGTTCAGCACCAGATTGCGGTGCTTCGCCGCAGCTACGATGGCGTCCGCCAGCGGATGCTCGCTGGATCGCTCGACGCTTGCAGCAAGACGCAGCAGATCGTCTTTCTCGACACCTTCCGCTACCTCGATGGCGACGACCTTGGGCTTGCCCTCGGTTAAGGTGCCGGTCTTGTCGACCACCAGCGTGTCGACCTTCTCCATGCGCTCGAGCGCTTCGGCGTTCTTGATCAGGACGCCGGCCTGCGCGCCGCGTCCCACGCCCACCATGATCGACATTGGCGTGGCGAGCCCGAGTGCACATGGACAGGCGATGATCAGCACGCTCACCGCAGCAACCAGACCGAACGCCAGACGCGGCTCGGGGCCAACGACGGCCCAGACCGCGAACGCGACCGCGGCCGCAGCGATGACGGCGGGCACGAACCAGCCGGCCACCCGATCGGCCAAACGCTGGATCGGAGCGCGGGACCGCTGCGCCTGCGCTACCATCTGTACGATCCGCGACAACAGCGTGTCGCGCCCGACCTTCTCGGTCCGCATGACGAAGCTGCCAGACCGGTTGATGGTGCCAGCGATCACCCGTGCGCCCGCTTCCCTGGCAACCGGCATGGATTCACCGGTCACCATAGATTCATCGAGCGACGAGCGACCCTCGACGATAACACCGTCCACCGGCACCTTTTCTCCGGGGCGAACCCGAAGCCGGTCACCGACGGCTACGTCGTCAAGCGCCACGTCGTGATCCGCGCCTAGCTCATCAATGCGGCGCGCGGTCTTCGGTGCAAGATCGAGCAGCGCCTTGATGGCTCCCGACGTTGCCTCGCGCGCGCGCAACTCAAGCACCTGCCCGAGTAGCACCAGAACCGTGATGACCGCCGCCGCCTCGAAATAGACCGCGACCGCGCCGTCATGCCCGCGAAAGGCCTGCGGGAATATCGCGGGCGCGAAGGTGGCGGCAAGGCTATAGACATAGGCGACGCCAGTGCCCATCGCGATCAGCGTGAACATGTTGAGATTGCGCGTCGTCAGCGATTGCCAGCCACGCAAGAAGAACGGCCAGCCGGCCCAGATCACCACCGGCGTCGCGAACGCGAGCTGAATCCAGTTCGATAATGTTTGCCCGATCCAGCCATGCGCTCCGGCAATATGCGCACCCATGTCCAACGCGATCACAGGCAACGCGAGGATCAACCCGATCCAGAACCGGCGCAACATATCCGCGAGTTCAGGATTAGGCGCGTCGTCCAGGGACACAAGTTCAGGCTCCAGCGCCATGCCGCAGATAGGACAGGCGCCGGGACCAACCTGGCGGACTTCCGGGTGCATTGGGCAGGTGTAGATGGTGCCTTCCGGCACATCCGCCGGCGGCGCCTTGGACTTGTCGAGATACGACTGCGGCGCCGCGGCGAATTTGGTTCGGCAGCCGGCAGAGCAGAAATGATAGGTCGAGCCATGATGGTCGAAGCGATGTTTGCTGGTCTGCGGATCGACCGTCATGCCACAGACCGGATCCAGAACTTTTACGTCGGCCGCATGGGCGGCCTGACCATGGTGTTGCTCGTGATGATGTGCGTGCGCATCATGGGCATGTGCCGTCGCAGCTTCCCCACCGCAGCAACTCGCCTCACTCGATGCGGCGGGGGATGATGCGGTCGGCTTCTCCGCACCGCAGCCGCAGTCATTTCCATCCTGGGACTTTGCTTGCCCTGCTGTGTTCATCCGGATCTCCGAAGTCCCCTTGCAGTCTATACCCCATAGGGGTATATATCCGTCATGCGCGACAATATCAAGATATCCTGCCGAAAGCGCCTCAGCCGGATCGAGGGCCAGGTACGCGGCCTATCCCGAATGGTGGACGAAGACCGCTATTGTATCGACATCGTGACGCAGATATCCGCCGTGCGCGCCGCGCTCCGGCGCGTCGAGGAGGAAGTGCTGAAGGATCATGTGGCGCATTGCGTTGAGCACGCGATCACAAGCGGCAACAAGGCCGATCAGCGGCGCAAGATCTCCGAGTTGATGGCCGTCATCGAGCGGACGAACCGATAGTTGAAGAGATGCTGCCGGCGTCCACCCGATGCGCGAGATCGGATGCGCCAGATCAGATCGATGCGGTATCTGAATCTTCTCGAAGTCGCCCTGCCCAATACGTTCTATGTTGCAGCGGCTGTGAGGAGTTGAAGCCAGCTTCGTCAAACTTCTCGGCGGAGCATTTCGGCGCGACCGCCGAAGCGAGGGCAATCGTGCAAACCTCACCGCCCTCCGCCAGGATGAACTGGAGGCAGCCGTTCTTGACGGGCTCTAGCATGAACTGATGGACCCGGCCCGCCACATCAAGCGGCCGCATGTCGAACGCAACGCTTCGATTGAAACTTTCGCACCGAAGTGGTCAAGATTCGACAGGAGATTGACGGTGATCTCCCGAATCCGAAAAGCGATCCGTCAAAAAATTTTCGCTACTGATTTCCCAGCAGAAAATCACGATCTTCTTTTGAACATCGTTTCGGACACTATCGACAACGATCGAGTGAATCATCGACAGATCAAGCACAGAAAATCGACGTACGATAGTTTGAACGGCACTCCGCAGACAGACAAGAAAAAGACCGTTAGCACCAGTATCACAAGGCACCTGTATTAGCACTGCAACTATCGCTGACAGTTCGACACTGTCTCATATCGTTTGTTGCGATGATGTTTGGTCCACGCGGAGACTGTCGACTTCACGCGCACCTCATGTTCCAGCCGAAAGAACCCCGAGACGTGCGGCGAAGGCTTTGCTGACAGAAGCATGGATCGCTTTGGGAAACCGGGGCGGCAATTCATCCGCTAACCGCTCCAGCGTCTCGCCTGCGGTGGCAGCGATTTCGTTGATCACGGTTTGAACGGTCGTCTTCGAAAATCGCGCCTTCCGTCCGGTCTCGAAGAAGTGTCGGCCTTGAATTCCATCAATCCTGTAGTGGTTCTTCGCTCCCACGGCCATGGCGAGCTTCATCTGCTTGCGTTCGATCTGGCGGGCGTCGAGACTCGGCTGGGCGGACAGAGCGTCGTAAAGCGGCGTCAGGCGGAAAGTGCCGCCTGGTCCGAGGAAGATGCTGAAGTTCTTGGCGTGTCCGTCGGTGGCCCCGATAAGCCAGAACAGGATCTGGGCCTTGAGGACGGTCTTGCGATCCTCGTCGGGCGTGTCGCTGCCCTTGAGGAGGTCGAGAACCTGCACGAGGCCGGGCCCGCCGTCGCTCTGATACTTCCTGCTCGGGGGCACCGACAGCGCCTGACAGCAATCTTCCTGCGGCAAACGCAGTAGGCGCCCGTCCCGAGTCCAACGCCGGTCGAAGCGTTCAATGACCAGCGCTCTCGTCCTCCCGAACGTCTCGATGGTGGCGTTGTTGACCGGAAGCCCAAAGACTGCGAGCAGCCTCAGGCAAAAAAACTCGTTCTCGACGCTGTTCGACAGATCGATGCCGTTGATCTGGGGCTTCAGGATATGGGTCGTGGGTGTCGTCCCGAGAGGCCTGCGCCAACGCTTGCCGTCCCACAACAGCGCGGTCTTTTCCTGCGCGCCGGCAACGGAAATCCGGAAATCGTCGTCTTTGCTGAGGCCAAGGGGAGCCTGCTCAAGGTTCCGCAGCAGCTTTTCGATTGCCGCGTCATCGATGGGCTCTCCTTCGATTCCACTGCTGCGCTCATCGACTCCATCGGCAACAAACTGGAGAGCACCGATGCAATCCCGTCCGATGGCTACGAGCAGGCTATAGGCGTCGGCCCCTTCGGCGCCGACTCTTTCTGCGACACGTCGGCGCAGCAGTTCGGAGTCGGGGAGCAGGTTCTCGAAGACCGCAATGACCGGAGCACCGCGCCAGGAGTCCTCCCGTAACGGCAGTGAAAGCGAGACCGGGATGGCATTCTCCCAACCGAGCCAGCTTTCATCATATTGAAAGCTGACCGCGCCGCCCGGATCTTTGAGAAGATGACCGACCAGGCGGTTGTTGAGATAGACGTGCAGCGGTGCGTGCTGCCGACGGCGCGCCATCAGAAAATATCCTCGATGGCGGCGGCCCTGCCCTTCGATCGTGGTCCTATCTGGACTTCGAGGTCGAGCGCGGCGAGCACGGCAAGGATCGTATCCAGCCTGGTGGCGGGATTGCCGCTTTCGATTAACGAGACTGTCTCCTGACGGAGACCCGCCCTCTCGCCGAGCTGCGTCTGGCTCCATCTCCGCTGCTTGCGTGCGCGGCGGATGAAGTTACCGACCTGCTTTGGACTGCGCGCCAAGTCTGCCATAGCTCAACTATGGCCTAATTCCGATAATTCTTCAATATCGTAATTAGTTCATAGATTCAAATTATGCGTCAAATCCGATAAATAAGTTTTACATGAACCAGCGCATAAAATAAGACCTCGCCTTGAGAGGCGTTCTACTTGGCGCCGCATTAGATCGTACCTGTCCACGGTGCCGTCCACTTCACTTTCCGGAATGTTGTGGGCACGGCTGCCATGCCGATTGGTAAGGGGACGACGCGGAGGAGATCTCAAGGGAGGTCGTTAAGGCCGTGATAATTTCCGACCCAAAAGCAAAAGTTCTTTGCTCCGCTTTTAAATCGCCGTCTCAGGCCCACACAACTTACCGTGCTAATAACGTAACCTAAACTTCGACAGTGCTTCGGCTCGATAATGCACATGACCGCAAAGTGTTCATGAGCGGCAGCACCGCCATGATGACGCTCCGCGCCGTGCCGATCACTTCCTCCAAGCCGCGAACTTGCTAAGCTCACGCAACCACAATACCGAGCTCGCGACCACCGTACAGATCAACCAGTCGGCCAGACCCAGAGCTGTCGTCGAGAACGCCTCCTGAAGAAACGGCACATAGACGACAGCGATGTGGAGGATCAGGGAAAACACGACGGCCGCCGATAGCCAATTATTCCTGAACAGTCCAACAAATGCGCTCTGCTCATCGGAGCGGGCATTGAACACATTGAATAGCTGAAACATCGTCAACGTGGTGAACGCCATGGTCTGCGCATAGACGACCGATCCCTTGCCTTCGATCAGGCCGCCGGGAAGCGAAGCGTCGAGCACGAAGAGCGTTCCGGCTGCCATCACGGTGCCGATAAAAAAGATGCCTCTCCACATCCGGCGGGTGATCACGCCTTCGCCTCGAGGACGCGGCAGACGAGTCATGGTTCGAGTGTCGATCGGTTCGACCCCAAGGGCAAGCGCAGGACCGCCATCCGTCACCAGATTGATCCACAGGATCTGCGTGGCCATCAGGGGAAGGATGAGCGTGCCATCTTCCCTTCCGGGCGCTGAAAGACCGATCACGCCAGCGAGCAGCACGCCAAGGAACATCGTCATGACTTCGCCGATGTTCGACGACAGCAGATAGCGCAAAAATCTTCGGATATTGGCGAAGATTGCCCGTCCCTCCTCCACTGCGGCCACAATCGTCGCGAAATTGTCGTCGGCGAGCACCATGTCGGCTGCTTCCTTGGAGACATCGGTGCCGGTGATCCCCATGGCGATACCGATATCCGCCCTCTTCAGGGCCGGTGCGTCGTTGACGCCGTCGCCTGTCATTGCCACCATCATTCCGCTCCGCTGAAGCGCCTCGACGATGCGTAGCTTGTGCTCCGGATTGACCCGGGCGTAGACTGAAGTCTCCGCGACCGCCCGGTCGAGCGCGTCGTCACTCATTGCCTTCAACTCGGTGCCAGCAAGGATGCGGCCATCGGACGCGATGCCAAGTTCGGCAGCGATCACGGCGGCGGTCTTCGGATGATCGCCGGTGATCATGATCAGGCGAATACCCGCCTTTTTCGCCTTGGCGATGGCTTTTCTCGCTTCCTCGCGCGGCGGGTCCATCATTCCGATCAACCCCAGGAAGACGAGATCCTGCTCCACGCTTTCGTCAAAGCCATCTCGGCCCTCCGGGTCGGGTGGCAGTGAGCGGAATGCCACTCCTAGCGTCCGAAGTGCGTCCGCAGCCAGCGCTCCATTGCTCATCAGGATTTCAGCCCGGCGCGCATCGGTCAGCGGCCTCGCCTCCTTGCCCACAAGCTCGTGCGAACAGCGGGTAAGCAAAACGTCGGGCGCGCCCTTCGTCAGGGCGATAAGCCGCTCGCGCTTCTTGGCATCGGCGTGAATCGTGCTCATGAGCTTACGCTCCGACGAGAACGGGACCTCGGCTATGCGGGGAAAACGCTTATCCAGCGCCTCTGCCGTCAGCCCCGCCTTGCGCGCCGCGACAATCAGCGCGCCCTCGGTCGGATCGCCATGAACGGTCCATCGGCCATCGTTCTCCTGGAGAACTGCGTTGTTGGCCCTGTCGGCCGCACGCAGCGCGCGGTTCAACTCGTACTGAAGGGCATCGTCATTCGACGGCTGATACTGCAGGTCCCCCTCGGGGACGTAGCCGGTGCCGTTCAAATTGGTGCATCCACTGGCCGTAACGATTCGGCGGACGGTCATCTCGTTCTTCGTCAGCGTTCCGGTTTTATCGGAAGCAATGACATTCGCCGAACCCAGAGCCTCGACCGCGGCGAGCTTACGAACGATGGCGTTTCGCTTGGCCATCCGCTGCACACCGAGTGCCAGCACGGCCGTCACGATGGCTGGCAAGCCTTCCGGGATCGCTGCCACGGCAAGCGCAACGCCGAAGATCAAGGCATCGAACACGTCTGACAGATCGCGAATCTCGCTGATGAGCAGGATGATCCCGATCATCGCCACCGCAATGACTATGACGATCATCGCCAGCAGCTTGCCGACGCGATCAAGCTCCTTCTGAAGGGGGGTCGTCTCTTCCGGGGCTCTTTCGAGCAGACCTGCGATGCGGCCTATCTGGGTCTGTATGCCGGTGGCTGTGATCACGGCGCGACCGTGCCCATAAACGACGGTCGTTCCGCTGAAGACCATGTTGTGCCAGTCACCTAATTCCGCCTCGGTGGTGACGGGCAGCGTATCCTTCGAGACTGGCAGGCTTTCTCCCGTCAGCGCCCCCTCCTGGAGCTGCAGCGCGGTTGATTGAACAAGCCGCGCATCAGCGGGGATCGTGTTGCCTTCCTCGATGAGAATGATGTCGCCGGGAACCAACTCTGCTGCCGCGATCTTCTGCGGCACGCCTTCTCGGATGACATTGGCTCGTGTCGCCGCCATCTGGCGCAGCGCGGCCATGGCCTTCTGGGCTCGAGCTTCCTGGGCATAACCCAGCACCGCATTGATAAAAACGATGGCGAAGATCGCAATGGCTTCATAAGGCAGTGCGGAACGAGATTCATAGAACCAAAGGCCGGAGGAGATCACCGCCGCGACAATCAGAAGGGCCACGAGGATGTTGGCAAACTGGTCGAGGAACTTCAGCCAGGCCGCCCTTGGCGCTTCCGCTTGCAGTTCATTGCGGCCATAGCGCGCGAGGCGTCGCCTTATCTCGTCGTCGCTCAACCCGAACTGCACCGTCGTGCCGAGCGTTTTGAATACCTCATCCGCTGAGAGGCGATGCGGATCTCTTGGTTGCTGCCACTGCTGCTGCAAGAAAACCCCGCTCAGAATTTGTTCGAAATCTTCCTATCAGAACCCTGCAGCAAAGATCGATGTCCCTCAACGAGGCCGCACGCTATTTTCGCCTGATATGGTGACGTGGCGTCAAGGTGCGCTTGCGTGACACCTCGTCAACGCGAGAAGAAAACCGGAACAGGCGGTTTTAACAGCAGACTCCTGGTTGCACCTCCAAGTACGACCTCGCGCCATCTGGACTGCCCATAAGCCCCCATGACAAGCAGGTCGATCCCACGGGAAAGTACGTATGCTTCAAGGACCTCGCCGATCGGCCTGCCTTCGGCGTCGACCTCATCCAAAACGACATCGATACCGTGATGGGCAAGATTTTTTGCCAGTTCTTCGGGGGAATGTTTGGAATCAAAAGATTTTTCGTTCGTGACGATAACAACGCGGACCTTCTTCGCCTTGTCAAAAAGGGGAAGCGCATCCGAAACCGCACGCGTCGCGGTGCGGCTGAAATCCCAAGCCACGCCGACGGTATCGAGCTGGAACGGGCGTGATCGCGGGACAGTGGGCAGGATCAGCGTCGGCCTGCCCGATTCGAAGATAATCTCCTCCGCGCACCACAGATCATATGATTCCGGTACCGGCATGATCGTGAGATCGCGAAGCCGCGCATAGTAGACCAGCAGCGTCGGCGTCCGATGCGTTGCGCATTTCTCGAAAATGGTCTCATGCGTAACGCCGGATTTTGCAGCCGCCGCTTCAAACGCGGCAAGCAGATCTTTGGCGTTCTTTCGGCTCTTTGCCGTTTCATGGGCCGCGATCCCGGGTATGTCGATGATCGCCTTGGCAAGGAAGTTGCCCGGCACTTCCACGTGTACTTCGCAAGAAATCGCCGCCAAATGAGCACGGAGAGCGGCGGCTATCGAAACTGCATCGTTCACTATCGAGACGGGCGTTGGTTCCGGATAGCTCGTCAGCGTCAGAAGAACATCCTTGAAGGCCATGAATCCCTCCCTTCTGGAGGTTTTTAACCTAGCCTCTAGGGAACTCCGTGTTTTGATCCATCGCAATGGATCGCGCCTGGATACCTGCGGCTACTCCGTGTAGTCGAATGAATCCCGAGGCATTTCTTGCGACAACGCCTTACGGAAGAAACCAGTCAGTCAACCATCCAGCTGCGAAATTGTAGTGCCTTGGGAGCCATGAGCTTCGACGCGCACTGGACGGATCGACTTATATCCTTGTCTTCCAGACGCCAAATCGGTGTTGGGCGCTCCTTGCACGAGTCAGGTCATATCCCTCGTAGTTGATGCTCGAACATTCGTCTCAGGTCGATCGAAAGTCAGGCTTGGATGAAGGTCTTGTTTGAGGTGCGTCAATCATCCGGTTTCATTTCTGGACGAATATTCTCAAAAATGGAGGGTTGAATGCGTGCACATCAGATAATGACCCGCAAGGTGATCACAGTGTCAGCCGACACGTCCATTCTGGATGCTGCAAACCTTATGTTGCAACAGCACATCAGCGGCCTTCCCGTTGTTGACAAGAGGAGCGGGCTGATTGGAGTGGTCTCGGAGGGAGATTTTGTGCGACGCAGTGAGATCGGGACGCAGCGTCCGCGCATCAGATGGCTCGAATTTCTGATGGGGGTTTCGGGAAAAGTGGCCCAGGACTTTGTGCGAGAGCATGGTCGTAAGGTCAGCGAGATTATGACACAAGACGACCTCTGCACCGCAACCGAAGATATGCCGCTTGCGGAGCTTGTGCGTTTGATGGAGCGCCGTAGTGTCAAGCGTCTGCCCGTGGTGCGTGGACGCACGGTAATTGGGATTGTGACCCGCACCGACCTTCTTCGTGCCGTCGCAAGCCTCGCAAAGGATGTTCCGGACCCGACGGCAGATGATGATCATATTCGTGACCGTGTGATCGCCTCCATCGATAAGAATGACTGGCGACCGGCGCAATTGAGCGTCACGGTTCATGATGGAATTGTACATCTTACAGGCGTCATTACGGACGCGCGTTTCCGGCAAGCTGCGATCGTGGCGGCTGAAAACGTCCCAGGTGTCAAGGTGGTTCACGACCACCTCTACCTAGGTTCAGCATTCATCGATAATGTCTAGAAGATGACTGTTGCGACGATGCAGTTTGCGGAGAAGGTGTGGGCGCATCGGTCGTATCGTGTTGCGATGCGCCGCCAGTCTTTGAGCTGCCATGGCAGACAATATGGAGTTTCAAGTTCAGCTCGCCTTTGGTTCGCCCGATACGACGGGGAACATCGCCACCTTTCCAGGCTGTCACGTAGAAATGCGCTTTGAGCACCATCGGTACGTCGGCGCCACGTCCTGGAACATCCACCTCCGTAACACCCCTTAGGAGGCTCCCCTTAGGATATCGACCGAAATATTCTGGCGCGGACATCTCCGGTAAACCAAGCCATCCCGCATCGAGGAGATGGCGACATGCATACCGAGACGATCACCGGCCTCACTGCTAAGGTTCTCGACATCCCGCACGTCCTGGCGGCCGACCAATTCGGCGAGATCGTCCGCGGCTCGGGAGTGGTTCCAAGCGAATTTTCCTACAGAAAGGATGAAGAAATCTACGGCGAAGGCGAGCCTTCCGAATACCTCTACCAGACTATCGGCGGCGCAGTCCGTACCTATAAACTGCTGAGCGACGGACGACGGCAGATCGGCGCATTCCACCTGCCGGGCGATGTCTTTGGCCTCGACCCCGGCTTGGAGCACCGGCTCACCGCCGAAGCAATCGTCGATACCACTGTCCGCCTGGTGCCTCGTCGCAGCCTTGAGAAGGCCGCAGCATCGAACGCCCAAGTTGCCCGCAATCTCTGGACGTTGACGGCAAGCGACCTCCGCCATGCCGAAGATCATATGCTGCTTCTTGGCCGCAAGACCGCGATTGAGCGCGTTGCCACTTTCCTCCTGGAAATGGATCGCCGGCTCGCCAAGACCGGCATGATGGCGCTTCCGATGTGTCGTCGCGACATTGGCGACTACCTCGGTTTGACTCTTGAGACTGTCTCGCGGGCGCTTTCGCAACTCAACGATCAGGGCATCCTGATGTTTTCGAGCGCTCGCCAAATCGCGCTGCGCAACCGACAGAGGCTGACCGCCATGGAGGCTTGAGGTTACCGGCCCACGGTTCACCCGGCGCATCATGATGAATGAGGAGCTTCCAATGAAAAACTATCGCGTCTCGTTCTACAAGGATCTGCTGAATTCAAACGGCCATAATTTCAGGTGCCTTCAGCGTCAGATCGATGTTGTGTCAGATGATCCCTCTCAGGCGCTGATCTTGGCAAAACAGGAAATCGGCAGCGAGCGCCTGAACATCGACTCCGTCAAGGTGGTGCACCTAGCGAATGGCTATTCGCCTCGCACCAGCAGGCAAATGTTTGTCGCCAGTAGGACTTGCGACGATGCGGCTTAAGCAATCGTGAGGGTTCGCACCCATCGAAGCGACGTAAGCGATCGATCAAGCCAGGTTCGTAGCCGTGGAGATCCGTCATCGTCGATCGTCCCTGGGTTGTCGGCAGCGGCTTGCTGCTGTTGGCACGGACCAACGATGACGGTCGTTCGCATTACGCGCGGTGTTGTTGACGACAGTCGGATCAGTCTTTGAACAGCGACGAGCGCAACCAATCGCGGGACACGCCCCGCTCGACCAACTCATTATCCTCCGTTGAAATCTCACGTTCGACGCCAACCTGCTCTTTCTCGACCTGCGCATGCCGGTTGAGAAGCTTTCTGTCGACTTGGATTATGCGTGCAACTCGTCACTTCAATGAAGCGTCCGGCCTGTCAGTTTCGACGGTGCATCGCATCTGGAGCGCATTCTCTCTGTAACCTCATCGAAGCGAGACCTTCAAACTCTCAACCGATCACAGTTCGTTGAGAAGGTACGCGACATCGTTGGCCTCTACCTTGATCCACCGGAGCGCGCTTTGGTGCTTTGCGTCGATGGTCGCTCGCCATCTCAACACGATATCGAATGATGTTCCACAATAGCATGGCTAACTGATGATTCTCGGCACCCCGAAAGGTCGACCTTGATCAAAGTCAACATGCGACGCTGCGAACCAGATCTTATTAACATCAAGCAACGCATTGGATCGGAGCATTCCATGAAGGCGCTCGTCTACCATGGACCCGGGCATAAGACGCTCGAAGATCGTCCCAAGGCGGAAATACAGTCTGCGGGAGATGCTATCGTCAAGATCGTGAAAACGACCATCTGCGGCACGGACCTCCATATTCTGAAAGGCGACGTGCCGACCTGTACGCCGGGTCGTATTCTCGGACACGAGGGTGTGGGTATCATCGATTCAATTGGCGCCGGTGTCACGACCTTCAAACCAGGCGACCATGTCCTCATTTCCTGCATTTCCTCTTGTGGCAAATGCGAATACTGCCGTCGAGGTCTCTATTCCCACTGCACCACCGGCGGCTGGATCCTCGGCAACGAAATCGATGGGACGCAAGCCGAATATGTTCGGATCCCGCACGCCGATACAAGTCTTTATCACATTCCGACTGACGCCGATGAAGAAGCGCTCGTCATGTTGAGCGATATTTTGCCGACCGGATTCGAATGCGGCGTTCTGAACGGCAAGGTGGTGCCGGGGTCAACCGTCGCGATCGTGGGAGCCGGGCCGATCGGTCTTGCCGCATTGCTGACAGCGAAGTTCTATTCCCCCGCCAAACTCATCATGATCGATCTTGATGACAAGCGTCTCAAAATCGCCAAGATATTCGGCGCTTCGCAGACGATCAATAGCGCGAGCGGAAAGGTTGCCAACGAGGTGAAAGCATTAACCGATGGTAAAGGTGTCGATACGGCGATCGAGGCGGTCGGCATTCCGGCTACCTTTGTGCTTTGCCAGGACATCATCGCCCCCGGAGGCATCATCGCCAACATTGGAGTGCACGGCAGTAAAGTGGATCTGCACCTAGAGAGATTATGGTCGCATAATATTTCAATTACGACCCGACTGGTCGATACGGTCACGACGCCTATGCTTCTCAAGACGGTGCAATCTAACAAGCTCAATCCTGCCCAATTGATTACGCATCGATTCTCCCTCGACCAAATCCTTAGGGCGTATGACACATTCAGCCGCGCTGCGGACACGGGTGCGCTGAAAGTGATCATCGCGGCCTGACTCCTTTGGCAGTGGCTTGTTTCGTGCCAATCATTCCCGATGAACGCAATAGATAATCTTATCTGCTCGGGAAAGGAACGAGGCAAACGGCCTCTTTAAGATGTAGGAATTTTGTGGAACGTATCGTTCGATACGGCTGCATGCAGATCTGCTTCAAAGACCCTGCCGCTACGGGATAAACACTACTCACGCCGGCGAGCGCAGCCAACAAGATCCTAATGCGACATAAAAACAGGAACCGTCATCGCCGCCAGTATTCCGCGTGTGACGCCGCCAAGGATAAATTCGCGCAGACGAGAATGTCCATAGCCACCCATCACAAGTAGACTCGCCGAACAGTCAACAACATGCGACAGAATCAGGCTCGGCACATCGATGTCAGCGGCGGGTGTTCTTCTCACTTCGATGTTGATATCGTGCCGGGCCAGGTGCCTGCCGATGTCAATAACGCCAACACCACTTTCGCTGGCGGTCTTTTCATTCTCGACAATAAACAATTCGACGGCGTTGGCTTTCCTCAATAAAGGTAACGCATCATTGATCGCACGCACTGCGGCGCGGCCTCCATCCCAACAGCACACAACCCGGTCCAGCTTCAACCCCTCGTGCTGGATGTAAGGGACAATAATGAGCGGCCGACCAGAATCAAACAGCGTCGCCTCGATCAAAGTGTCGTTATCGATGCCGTTATCATCGTCCGATTGCATGATGACGCTCAGATCGAAACACCGCGCCATCTCCGAAAAAGTTCTGGACGGTCCAAATTCAGTTTGCAGCAACAGCCGCGGTTCAGCCAGAAGGTCGCCGCGCTTCATGGCGGACTTAAAACGATCAATTGCGCCGCGCGCTGCTGTTTCACTTTCCGCAAGTAGGTTGGCGAGAGCATCTGCGGGCAAAGTCGGAGCAATATAGTTGGGAATGCTTGCTGCAAAAGCAAAGGAGACACCCGTCAGATGGGCGGAAAACATCTCAGCTGTCGAAACAGCAAAATCGCGACCGATATCCCGGGACGGGTTGCTCTCCAAATGCAGGATAATGTCTTTTATCATAGAATCGCTCCCAATCGATATAATGAAGAATGATATACGATGACATGAAGTCACCGGCTCATTCGAGCGTTGGAATCGCAATCGCCTGCCCTTGTCGCGTGTATGTTTTCAAGTTCGAAGTTTACGATTTTGATGATGACGGGCGCTGTAGTTCTCGGTGAGCTGTCTTCTGCGTCGTGGACACGCCAAATCGTCGCCAGACGTTTCGGCTTTTCGCGAAGGAAAACTCTCTGGTATTCGGCGTGTTGAGGTCAAGTGCCGTCGGACAAGGCGGCGCGCCAAAGTGACGTTAGCTTTCTGTCGACCGCACCGTTTGACAATGTTTATTGCCCACGCTTGCAGCCAGGACAATTTCTCTTAGGGAGAAGAGCTTGAAGCGTCCCGCCTCAGGGATCAGGAGCCGAGTACGATCAGCTTTTGACGAGAATCTGAAAGGTCATCATGGCTACAAGACCAAGTACGACCGATGTGGCAACATTTGAGTGCGGCGCGTCCTTGAAGGCGTCTGATAGAAGCTCTCCGACGGCGACCCAAATCATCGCGCCCGCAGCGAAGCCAAGGCCAAAAGGAAGGACGGGCTCAAAAGCGGCAACGAACATAAAGGCAGGAACAGCAAATAGGGGTTGAGGCATGCTGGAGAAGATGCTCCAAGCTGCTGACTTCCACACGCGCACGCCCTGTGGAATAAGCACCAAGCTAATCGCAAGACCTTCCGGTATGTTGTGGATAGCAATTGCTCCCGTGACAAAAGTCGCAAGCTTTTCGTCTCCGCCGAATGACACCCCAACGCCGATTCCCTCGGCCATCGAGTGCAGCGTCATGACTGCAACGATCAATGCAGCTTTGCTGGCGCCAGCTCCTCTGAGTTCACCGACGTGGAGATCGCTGCGAACCTGTAGCAGACAAGAGCTGACGGCAACGAGCAAAGCACCGATCACGAGGCCCGCAACAGTCCAGGATGCATGGATCGCGCTTCCCTCTGCAATTAGTGCATGGCTCGCACCGAGCATAAGGCCTGCGGCAATCCCATTGGATACCCCCAGCCACCGCCGACTCATCTGCTTGATGAACAGAAACGGTAATGCGCCTAGTCCAGTGGCGATTGCCGTCACCAACGCCGCGAGAAATACAATCCCTACCGAAGCTGTCATAGATATTCCATGCAACTGGGACGATCCATAGGTCAATGCTATTCCGTTCGCATTCGCTCTGTGCCGTCGCTCAATACTGCCCCTAGATCGAGCCATTCCTGGCAGAAGGTTCTCGACAATTAGCCCGAACGGACTCGAGCGCCCCGGTTGTCGATGGCTTGTACGTAGATCTGGTTGACGGTCAACCAGTGCGGCACCGAGTAAAAGATCTTCTTCTCGGACCTCGACGGAATAATCGGGATGAACCCTTGTCGTTTTCACTCGGCGTGTTCGAACGGTTCGCTCGGCAGCGGGGCCAGCGTGGTGCATTCGATTTCGTCGAACAGCTACCGGCATGATTTTTCGGTATGGCGCATTCAGCTCCTCGAGCAACCGTCGATCGCTGTATTGAGATCAGTCAGACTGAAAGAACCGCTCAAGAGAAAAGCCGCAAGTTTCTAGGCTCGACGCCTTGACACAAATCAATAAGATGGACCAGCGTTATGGTATCTACTAAATTCAGCTCTTTGCTTAGGAAAAACAATGCGGATTGCTAGCTCATTGTTGTTTTTTGCGTTGTCACTGATCTTCACCTTAGGATCATCACAACGCATAGAAGCCGCCAATGTCGAGCAAGGTCGACGCTTGGCGTTGCTTTATTGCGCAGGATGTCACGCGATTGACAAGGTGAGTCCCAGCCCACTTCGGATTGCACCGCCATTTCGGAACTTGCACCAACGCTATCCCGTCGAGACGCTTGAGGAAGCCTTGGCTGAAGGGATCATAACCGGGCACCCCAGTATGCCACAGTTCCAATTCGAAGCCGACCAGATCAATGATTTCATCGCGTTTCTTAAATCCCTGGAGTAATCTGTAACGCTCATTGCGAGTTAGCATGACGCATGTTTGCGTCTGCCCATAGACCGGGCAAGTTCGAAGACCGTTGAGCACAAATGACATCGAAAACGCGGTTTGCGTAACGGTTGGGGGGCGGTTCGTACGTTGATAGCGCATACTTATCGGCTACGACTCTGGATGGCAGAGTATTGATCGATAGAGTCAACCGCAAAACCTCCGAAGAAGGACTACCGTCTCATGGTCTGGCAGCCGGATCGAAGACTTGATTGCTGAATGGGGACGACGTTGGCACCTTAATCACGATAAATCCGCGACCGATCGATTGGTGACAACCGTTACATGCCGCTGTCATCTCACTGAAAGCGGACGCGAACTTGTTGGGTTCTTTCTTCTGAATAGCCTCGCCAAGCCGTCGAACTGGCTCCGCCATAACTGTCATATCGGAAACCGGGATTCCCGGATAAAGCGTCGCCGCATCCTGAAAACTCTCCTTAATCCGGTCCATCTCATAGGCGGCGAGCTCCCAGTTCCGCAACTTGCCCGCAAATGATAGCTTGAAGTGGCGAAGCTGCATTGTTCCCATGATGTCGCCAAGGTGAGGAATATAGTTCCCATTTGGCAATCCGCCCGTCGATTGCGCAGCAGCGAAAGATGCGAATATCGCGCCGGCGCATGAAACAATAATCAACGTACGAGATGTCATCCCGCCCCTCCATCTGCCAATGATTTTGTCGCCGGCAAAACGCCTATTCGATCGAGAGATCCGTGAAGATGATATCGTCGCTGCTCACGCGCCCAGCGAATCGTACCCGGGCTCGCGAAGCGCGCTGTCATCATAATGAACGCGAGCTCTTCGCCACTATCTGCCTCAGAAGTCGCAATCACGGAATTGCTTTGAGGCAAGCCGGAACCGTGAGCCTACCTGGATAAAATCAACGTCGAGGCATTGGTGTTCTCGTCGGAAATCGCTGAGGCCATCGCACCGAAGATATTCGAGGTGTATCCGCCAACGTCTCTCGGCTGGAGAATAGGTTCCGAAATGATGCTGCGCCTTGGCCGGTCCCTTGCAGATTGTCGCTATATAGTTACGGATCTGGGGCGGCAGTTGATCTATGTGGCGGGGATTATAGGGATGATCCGTAAAAGGGGAACTGACCGCCAGCAGCTTGCTCGCAAGGAGAAGAGAACACGACAACAAGAGGGTACGGACAATCATTCGATCTCCTCCTAACAGAACCTTTCGCCAATCGTGCGCGTACCACCATTATTGATCCAGGAACGTTTGAACCACGCTCTACAACGTCTTAACGGTCCACGCGATCATGTCCTTGGCGATTCGTTCGAATGCATTGTTGAATGCCGTGCTGGCCGCCGCCGGTTCGATTTTGTCCAGCTTCTGCGTGTCCTGGAATAATCGCGCCGCGACTACCTTGCCATTCTTGTTCAGGATACGCGCCGACAATCCGATATCTGCGACTGGTTCTGGATCGACAGTGATCTGAAAGCGCCGGACGTCGATCAGAAGTTGATAATCTGTCTGCACTCCATCCATTGAGCGCAGGGGCGCATGGGCGATGTCGTAATTTTCGAAGCTTTCGAGCAGTTTTGACTGCAGCAGCTTCGGAATGCTGTCTGCCCACATCGCTTCGGCGAAATCCGGATACTCTTTGTCCGACGAAAACAGAAAACGCTGCGTATCGAGCTTAATCACTGCAGTCGGCTCCGGAATGAAGAGCCCGTTCTTGAGAGTCCGGTCGGGCGGGCTGGGAAAGCCGCTCGCCGCACGGAGGTCGTAAGTGATTTTCCGCGCCGGTGAAGCGCTTCCTGCTGTCATGCGTTCAAGGCCGGCCACGATGCCGTCGAGCTTGCCGGTATTGCGGGCCAGGCCTTCGGAAAACACCTGCAGGTTGGCGATCGTGGTTTTCAACGGCTCCGAATTTTCCGCCAGCACGGCATCGACATGCCGCAACGCATCGCGTGCAGCCTGGGTCATGCTCTGACCCGCGCCGGCTTCGGCGATCAATGTCGGGACCGGACCCGAGGCGCCGAGTAGCTGACCACCTTCCAGCGCAATGACTGGAACGCCGGTCAGACCCTGGAATTCGAGGCCGACTTTGGTGTCGGGTCGCACCGGCGTCGTCGATGTCACGGCAATCGCCGCGTCAACGCGGCGCGGATTGTCCGGCGCGAGGCTGAGCTCCGTCACTTCGCCGACGCGAATGCCATTGAAGAGAACGGCCGCACCAACCAGCAGGCCGGGCACAGAGCCCTCGAATTGCACGTGGTAGGTTGTTCGCGGGCCCAGACCCCCGGTGTTGTGCAGCCAATAGACGAAGCCGAAAACCGCGGCGAGGGCCGCCAGCACGAAAGCGCCGATGACGACAAATGGGGCACGGGTTTCCATCTCTCAACTCGCTTTCGGTTGCAGCATCAACGAGCGCTTGCCATGGAAATAGGCTCTCACCCACGGATGGTCGGATTGGAGCAACTCACGCATCGGCCCGATGGCGACAATTTTGCCGTCCGCCAGCGCCGCGACGCGGTCGCAGACCGTATTCAGGCTGGCGAGATCATGGGTCACCATGAACACCGTCAGGCCCAGGGTTTTCTGCAATGTCTTGATCAGGGTATCGAAGTCGCCTGCCGCGATGGGATCGAGGCCGGAGGTCGGCTCATCGAGAAAAACGATCGCCGGGTCGAGCGCCAGCGCCCGCGCCAGCGCCACGCGCTTAGTCATACCGCCCGACAGCTCGGCGGGAAACTTATCGCCGTCCTCCGGAGTCAGGCCGACCATTTCCAGCTTGGCGGTGGCGATCTCGTCCATCAACGCGCTGGACAACACAAGATTCTCGCGCAACGGAAACTGGATATTCTGCCGCACGGTCAGCGAGGAGAACAGCGCTCCCTGCTGGAACAGGATGCCCCATTTACCAGCGACCCTCTGCGTTCCGAGGTCATGGGTCGAGCCGATCCTGGCGCCCATGACCTTGATCTCACCACTCCGTCGCGGGATCAGGCCGATGATGGTGCGCATCAGCACCGACTTGCCTCCGCCCGAGGCACCGACGAGGCCGAGGATCTCGCCACGGCGTACATCGAGCGAGAGATGATCGATGACGACGCGGCGCCCGAAACCAACGACGAGATCGTTGACCCGAATTGCGAACTCTGCAACCGATGTATCCATCGCTACATTCCGATCGACGCGAAGAACACCGCGAACAACCCATCCAGAACGATCACCAGGAAGATCGACTTCACCACCGAGGTCGTCGTCTGCTTGCCGAGCGATTCGGCACTGCCCTTGACGCGCAGACCCTCGCTGCAAGCCACGATGCCGATCACCAAGGCCATGAAGGGCGCTTTGATCATGCCGACCTCGAAATGCGTCACGGACACAGCGTCGTGCAGCCGCGCGATGAATATCGCCGGACCCATGCCGCCGTAAAACCATGCGACCAGACCGCCACCGTAAAGCGCAGCCATCGATCCGATGAACGTCAGGATCGGCAGCGCAGAAACCAGTGCCAGGACGCGCGGCAGGATCAAAACGACGACGGGATCGAGACCCATAGTGGAGAGTGCGTCGATCTCCTCGCGCATCTTCATGGAGCCAAGCTCGGCGGTATAAGCGCTGCCGGATCGGCCGGCGACCATGATCGCAACGATCAGCACGCCAAGCTCGCGCAGCACGAGAATTCCAACCATATCGACGACGTAGGAATCGGCGCCGAACTTGCGAAAATGAAAAAAGCCCTGCTGAGCGATGATCGCGCCGATCAGAAGCGTGATGAGCAGGATGATGGGAATTGCCTGCCAGCCGACCCGATACAATTGATAGATCAGCGACGTGAGCCGAAGCGACCGCGGCCTGCGAATGATACCGAGCACTGCAACGCAAAGCGAACCGAGCATTTGCAAGAACACGACCACGTCTTCGCGGGAGCCCCAGGCAGCGCGACCAATCTTCTCCACCGTGGCGATCACGGGATTGCGCGCTTTGGGTGGCGGAGGATTGTGCCGGTTGACATACCTGACCTCCTCGATCAGGCCAACGTAGTTTTCAGAAACCCCGACGACTTCGACCGGACGATCGGCTATTCGCCGCGACAACTTCTCGAGCAGCCAGGCTCCCAACGTATCGAGCTCGCTCAGGCCGCTCATATCCAATCTGAGGGATTTCGCCCGCTCAAGCTGCGGCGTGACGGCGTCTGTGAGCGATTCCAGCGTGGTCACATTCGCCGCAATCCAGGAGCCATCCGGGCGCAGTTCGAGCGCATCACCTCTTGATGAAACCGCCAATTGAGGTGCTGTCGCCAAATACAAATCTCCAGCTCTTTACGCCATCCATATATTGCACCGGGAAATGGACATTGACCCAAGTCAACGGCACGCAGCGCCACCCGTATAGATTTTCATTCGATTCAGAAAGGCAGAGCTGAGAGCTGGCTCATCATTCGAGTCCCTCAGGCACGAGGACTATGATCATGCATCTCAAACCGATCCTGAATACGTCTCTACCGCAGCAATTCCGGCAAATCCGCCTCGAACTGGCGCGCGAACCGGCTCACCCAGAAGGAGACAGTGATTTCGGTTACATCATTATAGCCCCGCTCGCCCCCGATGGCCGCATCGACCATGAGTCATGGAAGAAGCATCGCGAGGCATGTCGCGTGACACGTCTACGGCCGGACGAGAATAGCGATATCGGCCATCTTATTCATCGTCCCGGCGGCACCTGGGCGTTCCATTACGACGACGCGACCAACCTGCCCGACGAAGCCGGCTATCACTTTGCGGACGAGCGTTTTGTGGCTGGTGAATACGTTTCAATCAAGGAAGGAGACACCATGCATACCTATCGCGTCAGGTCGGTTGCCCGTCTTTGACACAATGAACGATCGGTGGATGCGCGTGGGCTAAAGCATAAGCCTGACATGGTAAACGTCATGCTCGACGGGATCGTTGGCGATCTCGAAGCCGAGATCCCGGCACATCGCCAGCATCACGGTGTTCTCCGCTAGAACATCTCCAGCAATGTACTTTAACCCCTCAGATCTGGCATACTCGATGATCAATTTCATCAGCATCCAACCCAGTCCCCTGCCTTTTAGGTCCGAGCGAATTAGTATTGCATACTCGCCGGTCTCATAAATCGAATCCGAGTGAATTCGGACGACGCCCACCATCTCGTTGGCTGCCTCGTCGAAAGCCACCAAAGCCATTGCACGCGCGTAATCGAGTTGCGTCAACCGCGCAATGAATTCATGGTTTAATGGATTCACAGCAGCAAAGAACCGGAATCTCAGATCCTGCTTGGTGATGTGGCGCAGAAAGTCATAAATCAAAGGTTCGTCATCAGGCCGGATCGGCCGGACCATAATCCGCCAATTATCCTTCAACACAAGATGTCGCAGCCATTGCGACGGATAAGGCCGAACAGCAAAGTTGGCGTTGCCGGGGCCGACAAACTTTCGTACCGGAGACCCCACCGCGACGCGAGCATCGACCGTAAGAACCCCGGTCTCATCGGCGAGCAGCGGATTGAGATCCAGTTCTCTGATCTCGGGAATATCTGCCGCGAGTTGCGCCAGTTTCACCAACGTCAAAGGTATCTCGTCCTGTTTGACAGCAGGCACGTCGCGATAGGCGCGCAACAGCCGGGAAACGCGGGTGCGTTCGACAAGATCGCGGGCGAGCTTGAGATCGAGCGGCGGCAGAGCAAGCGCCTTGTCGTTGATCACCTCCACGGCGGTTCCGCCGTGGCCAAAGACGATAACGGAGCCGAAAGTCGGATCGCTGGCGATTCCCAGGATGAGTTCACGAGCCTTCGGCCGCAGGACCATCGGCTGCACCATGAAACCGTCAATCCTTGCATCCGGCAGCTTCGCCTTTGCATTCGCAAGAATGCTGAGCGCCGCGGCTCGAACCGAATCCGCGTTGGCAAGATTGAGCACCACGCCTCCGACATCAGATTTGTGCGAGATGTCGCGCGAAAGCACCTTGAGAACGACGGTCGCGCCGCGCGCGAGCAGGGCTTGCGCATGAGCAGCGGCCTCATCAGCACTGGCAGCCGCCTGCGTCGGAACGCTGGTAATCCCGTAGGCATCCAAGACGCCCACGACCTCAATCGGATCAAGCCACCGCCTGCCCTGCGCGACCGCCGACTCGACAATTCGCCGCGCCGCCGGGATATCCGGCACGAATTCATGTGTCAGGCTCGGCGGCACCGCCGCAAGCGATTCAACCACCTCGCGGTGATAAACGAGATGCATGAATCCACGCACGGCATCATCTTCCGTTGCATAGTCGGGAATGCCAGCATCGATAAACGTTTTCGAGATCTTTTCGTCGGCGCCGACCCATACCGCCAGCACCGGTTTAGCGGAAATAGTGTGCTTGCGCCGATCAGCGTCAACGACGCGGGTCACCGCCGTGGCGATGGCATCCGAATCGGCAATCGCCGTTTGCACATTCATGACAAGGATGGCGTCACTCTCGTCATCCGCCAGCAGAATCTCGAGCGCCCCGACATAACGCAACGGATCTGCATCACCAATAATATCGACCGGATTGGAACCCGACCATGTCGCCGGCAAAACGGCGTCGAGCTGTTGTTTGACGACAGGATTGAGTGCCGCAGGAATTCCTCCCAACTCGACAAGCCGATCTACTGCAAGAACGCCGATGCCGCCTCCATTGGTGAGGATGGTCAATCGTTTTCCAAACGCAAACTTGACTCGACTCAGTGTCTCCGCACAGTCGAATAGCTCCCGAAGGCTGAATACGCGCAGTATGCCAGCGCGGCCGAACGCTGCATCATAGACGGCATCTGAACCGGCGAGCGCGCCGGTATGTGTCGCCGTCGCCTTGGCTCCTTGCGCCATCCGTCCCGATTTGACGACGACGACCGGCTTGACCCGCGCCGCCGCTCGCGCCGCCGACATGAATTTACGGGCATCCTTGACCGCCTCGATGTACATCAGGATCGCCTTAGTCTGGGTATCGAGCGCAAAAAAATCTAACAGATCAGCGATGTCGACATCGAGCTGGTCACCGATCGATACGATTCCAGAAAATCCGACGTTACGACGCGCCGCCCAATCCACCATCCCGGTTGCGATTGCACCGGATTGGGAAATCAAGGCCAGATGACCCGCGCGCGGCATATGAGCCGCGAAGCTCGCGTTCAGATTTATCGTTGGCATTAATATGCCGAGGCAATTAGGACCGATCAGCCTCATATGATAAGCGCGCGCCGCGCGCTCGGCGGCTTCTGCCAATGAGCCCGCTCCGTGACCGAGGCCAGAGCTGATGATAATCGCACCAGCGGCGCCGATCCTTCCTGCTTCGGCGACGATCTCAGGAACCGTTGCCGCCGGCGTGGTGACAATGACCAGTTCTGGGACAAACGGCAGCTCAGCTAAACGCTTGACCGTCGATATGCCTTCAATTTCCCGATAATGTGAATTGACGACGCCGAACGGATTTTCAAAACGGGCTGCGCAAACGTTCCTTATAATCGCCCGCCCGACCGAGCCGCTGCGCGTGCTTGCACCGATCAACGCCACCGAATTCGGACCCAGCAGACTATTCAATCGATAGGTCGACATGGAGCCTTCATACCGGAAGATGTCCGGATATGGAAAAATGTCTGCGCTGCAATCTCGAGGGTTTCATGCGGCGCTTGATAAGATATCATCGAAATCCCAGGTCGAGTTGACTATTCTGGGATGCACACACCGGAAGTCTAGCGCGTATGAGCGCTGATGCGAAACTTTCAGACAGACGTTACAAGGCACGCGGCTCGCCACGCGTGCAGTCTCGCAAAGCTCGCATGACATCCTCGCGCGAAATGATGCCGACCAAATGCTGTCCCGTACCCATAACGGGAATGCTGCGAAGTCGATGCTCGACCATCAACTGCAACACACGCACCAACTTCGTCGTTGCGCTCACATAGATAAATTCGTGAATCATCACATCGGAAACGGTTCGCTTCATAAGCTCGTCATAGCGCGGAACCATTGAGCTCAGCGTAAGAGCAAAGCATTTGAGGAAGTCGAACTTTGTCACCAAGCCTACGGCTTCCCCCTCGTCGTCGACGACCGGATAGGCATTGAAATCATCACTAGCGAACCGATCATTGAGTTCGTTCATCGTGACGTCGCACGATACAGTCTTGACTTTTCGTGTCATGTAATGGTCGACGGTCTGTTCGAGAAATTGATACAAGATATCACCCAATTTCGTTGCGTCTGGCTATAGCGACCTCGGACGCGCGCAGGTCCATGCTACGCGCGTCCGGCCCTTCAAATCAGGCTGCCGTTTTGACTTCGATTGTTTTGGCCTGCGCGGGTGTCGGCTTCGGTACCGTGACCTTCAGGACACCCTTTGACATCACTGCCTGGATGCTGTCGATGTTCACGCCCGGCGGCAGGTCGACAGTTCGCACAAAAGAACCGTAGCTTCGCTCGACAAGATGGTAGTCCTTTTCTTTTTCCTCTCGTTGGTTCTTTTTCTCGCCGCGAATCGTCAAATGGTTGCCAACGACATTCAGCTGCACGTCTTTCTCTTCCATGCCGGGCAGTTCCGCGGTTAATTCAATCTCCTTATCCGTCTCGGCAAGATCCATGCTAGGTATCAGCGTCCGTGACGACAGACCGGTAAAGCTCCTGCTGAAGCCATCGAACAGCCGGTCCATCTCTCGCTGCAACACCGTCAACGGATTTGCTTCGGAGCGTGTCAGGGAACTATCCCTTCCTACAGGGATTGGCGCCTTCATCATGATCGATCCTCCAAAACAACGATCTCTGAGCGGCGTGATCTGACCACGCGCCAGCGGGACTGTTTTGATCAAGGTCAAACAGGGGTGGCTATTGCACCAATAAATATCCGCGTTACGTTCCAAGCTGATCGGGCGTACGGGCCGGTTAAAAGGAGGCATTCCATGCGCGCGATGGTGCTCTCGGCTCCAGCCACACCGCTCCGGATGCAGGAGCGCGACGATCCAATTCCTGGCGACGGAGAGATCCGCATCAGAATCAGTGCATGCGGGGTTTGCCGCACCGACCTCCATATCGTGGATTCGGAACTCCCCGATATCCGCTATCCGGTCATCCCTGGCCATGAAATCGTTGGCCGCATCGACCTGATGGGTACCGGCGTAACCGGCTATCAGATTGGTGACCGCGTCGGGGTTCCCTGGCTTGGGTCCACCTGCGGCCTGTGCCGCTATTGCCGCCTCGGCATGGAAAATTTGTGCGACCGCCCATCTTTCACCGGCTACACTCGCGATGGCGGCTTCGCAACCCACACCATCGCCGACGCGCGCTATACTTTCGGGATCGGCAGAACCGGCGACGACGTATCAATCGCGCCCCTATTATGCGCCGGCCTGATAGGCTGGCGGTCGCTGGTCATGGCGGGCAACGCCGAACGGCTCGGCATCTACGGATTTGGTGCGGCGGGTCATATCGTCGCTCAAATCGCCCTCTGGCAGGGACGCTCAGTGTTTGCCTTCACTCGCACCGGCGATATCGCGGCCCAAGACTTCGCCAGGCAACTTGGCGCCGTCTGGGCCGGTGCATCCGACCGGCGTCCGCCAGAGGAACTGGATGCCGCCATCATTTATGCCCCGGTTGGTGAATTGGTTCCGCTCGCCCTGCGCGCCGTCCGCAGAGGTGGCCGGGTTGTGTGTGCGGGAATTCATATGAGCGATATTCCCTCGTTTCCATACAGTCTCCTTTGGGGGGAGAGACAGTTGCTGTCCGTTGCCAATCTGACGAGGCAGGACGGCAGTGATTTCTTCAAGATCGCTCCTCAAGCCGGAATTCACATCCGCACGACCACCTTTCCCCTCGACAAGGCCAACGACGCGATTGCCATGCTGAGAGCGGGAGAGCTGCTGGGAGCCGCCGTTCTTCAACCTTGACCCAATCCAGATATGACAAGCCCGGCTACACAGGACACAGCCATTCAACGAGAAGTTTTCGCCTTCCTGGCCGCCTCCGCGACACATGGCGGTGCCGACGTTCGCCGCATTGACACCCATGCCGCTGTGGTCTTTCTCGCAGGCGACCGGGCACTGAAAGTCAAACGTGCAATCCGGCTTCCAGTTCTCGACTATTCAACACTGGCAAAACGGAAAGCGTCCTGCGATGAAGAGATCAGGATCAACCGCCAATCCGCGCCACAAATTTACCGCCGCGTTGTTGCAATCACCCAAGGCCATGACGGTTCGCTCAGCATCGACGGTGACGGGCAGCCGGTCGAATATGCCGTCGAGATGAAGCGCTTCGATGAGCGGCTGACGCTAGATCATCTCGCGCAAGCCGGCGCATTGGATCTTGCTCTGATTGTGGATCTTGCCGACGCCATCGCAACATCGCATCGAACAGCATCCGTTGTCACAGCCGACAGATGGATCTGTTCCCTTCCTTCAATTATCGCCGACAATACTTCCGCATTCCACGCTTCAGGCTGCTTGCCTGCGAACACCATCGATAAGCTTGATGCGAGAAGCCGGACCGAGCTCTCGCGAGTCCGAGCGTGTTTGAGAGAGCGCGGCCGGCTCGGGCTCGTTCGACGCTGCCACGGCGACCTCCATCTCGCCAACATCGTGCTGATCGGGCACAAGCCAGTTCTGTTCGACGCGATCGAGTTTGATCCCGTGATCGCCTCAATCGACATTCTTTACGATCTGTCATTCACCGTGATGGATATTCTGCGCTACGGACGCCGTCTCGAGGCCAATATCCTTTTCAACAGATACCTGACGACAACATTAGAAGACAACCTCGACGGGATCGCGGCACTCCCGCTATTCATGTCGATACGCGCCGCCATCCGCGCCAATGTTCTATTGGCGCGCCTCGGCGGACCCAGCGCCGACAGACCCAATACCGATGAAGCGACCATACGACTGTCCGCTCGATCTTATTTCGATCTGGCTCACCAGTTGATTCTTCCCTCGCCGCCAACACTTGTCGCGATCGGCGGCCTGTCCGGCACCGGGAAAACCGTATTAGCTCGCGCCCTCGCCGACGCCATTGAACCTCCACCGGGAGTCGTGATTTTGCGTTCAGACATCACACGCAAAGAACATTTTCGGGTCCATGAGACCCAACGGCTGCCTACAACATCGTATCAGCCCCAGGTTACCGCGACCATTTATCGAATCCTGACTGAACGAGCAGCAAAAATTCTCTCGCAAGGCCACTCAGTCATTGTCGATGCGGTCTTTGCCAAATCCACCGAACGAAACGCGGTTGCCGCGATCGCTCGCAATCTCAACCTGCCATTTTTCGGATTCTTTCTCGTGAGCGATCTAACAACCAGGATGAAACGAGTCAGACAGCGCGTGGGCGACGCATCCGATGCCACGCTCGATCTCGTCAAACAACAGGAGGACTACAACATTGGCCTGCTTGATTGGCACGTGATCGACGCCTCCGGAACACCCGAGCACACCCTGCAACGCTGCAAGGAGACGCTTGGCATGGCTGAACCCCACCTTTTACCAACATCACTGGAGCCACCGTGACGGAAGTTCGACAATCTTACGTCGGCTCCGCGAACTTACTTGATGCCGTCACGATGAGGGCTGTCATCTCACATTGACCGTAACAGCTAGAATATCCGATGTGGATCAGCGTGATAGCAGCACGCAACGCGTCGATTCAAACATAAGATGTTGCGTCACGCCACCGAGTATCCACTCGCTCAATCGCGAATGGCCATAGGCTCCCGCAACAACCAAGTCTGCTCCGATACTGGATGCAATTCTATCCAATGCAACCCCGGCATGGGCATTCTCTTCTGGAACAAGTGCGTTTGCTGCAATGTTGTGACGCGACAGCCATGCGACAACATCATCGGTGCGGTTCAATGCGGCCTCGCGGCTGCCATCTTCGGCGATCTCGGCGATCGTGACGTCTTTGGCTTTGCGAAGCAATGGAAGCGAATCAACGATCGCCCGTCGTGCCTCAGCGGTATCTTTCCAAGCGACCAGCACACTTCGCAAATCGAACGAACCAGCCTCGTCCGGAACAACGAGCAATGGCCTGCCCGCCTGCATAACCAGATCACTCGGATTGACCACGGAAAATGGGTCTGTAAGTACCCCGCCTCCACTTTGCCTGATCACGATAATATCGGCGGCACGCGCTTCCCGCGCAACAAACCGAAGGGGGATCTCCATGTCGGAACGCCATTCGACGTCTTTCGTGCTCCTATTCATGGCTGTTCGGAATTCGGACTCTAGTTCTGACAACCTCGTTTTGATTGCGTTCCGACCTCGCTCAATCATTTTGTCGGCTTGCTCACCCGAGGTGAAATAAAGCGGCGGACTGAACTCCGCGGCCGCAACTCCAGCAACCCGCGCATCAAATCGCTCGACCATTTCGCCGGCAATAGCGAGACAACGCTCGTTCGACTGCTCGAACGCAAGGCAAACCATGATCGTTACGTAAGTCATTCGTCACTCCCGATGCGGCTAAATCAACAATCTCAAATGGTGTCACGCGCTAATATGCATGGTCTAAGATCCTGAAGCGAAAATGATCCAGATCAAAGAACTTACAAATGATTCTGACGTGCTGCGAACAATGATGGCGCCCGTTTGACCTAGGTCAATCCGTCTCAACGCATTGGCGATAGCATTTAATACGCTCATCCAAACACGAGGAGCTTCAGCATGCGCGCTCATCAGATCATGACCAGGCGGATCATCACGGTCCACCCTGACACCACCATTGTTGATGCCGCCAACTCCATGCTCAGACAACACGTCAGCGGCCTTCCTGTGGTTGACGCAGAAGGAAAGCTGGTCGGCATCATTTCGGAAGGCGATTTCATTCGCCGCGCCGAAATCGGCACGCAACGAAGGAGGGCACGATGGCTGAAATTCCTGCTCGGTGCGGGCAGGGATGCATCGGACTTCGTTCGCGAGCAAGGCCGCAAGGTCGGTGAAATCATGACACCGGATCCATGCACCGTTTCAGAGGATACGTTGCTGGAAGACATCGTGACAACGATGGAAAAGAACAGCGTTAAGCGCTTACCGGTGATGCGAGGCGACCAGATTGTCGGAATCATCACACGATCCAATCTACTGCAGGCTGTCGCAGGGCTTGCCCGCGAGGTTCCCGATCCGACCGCGGATGATGACCATATTCGCGACCGCATCATTACGTCCATCGAGAAGAACGACTGGTGTCCATTTGGACTTAGCGTCATTGTACACGGCGGAATCGTTCATCTCAGCGGAATCATTACCGACGAACGTGCTCGGCAAGCTGCCGTGGTCGCGGCAGAGAATGTCGCCGGCGTGAAGGAAGTGGACGATCATCTTTGTTGGGTGGATACCATGTCTGGGCTCTGCTTGATTTCTCCGGAAGATAAACAATTAGCGGCCACGGGTTGATTGCTTCCTAAAAATTACAAAAGGGTAGCTACACTATCGCTCTCGGTTGTGAATCGGACTGATTATTCGCTCACGACCGCTGCCGGACCGCGCTCCGATGCAATCAAGAGGACGAACTGAATGAAATCGGCTCTTGCATCAATCTCAATGTATAGGGCCGCAACTCGACTTGTGCTAACGTAAGGTGGCGAGACAAAGCGAACCGCTGCGCACCATCTCACGATATATGCTTCGACATCCTGACCGAGATCCTTCTCGAAATGTAAATGGATCGAGTGTGGTGAAAGAGCTGCGCGATCCTGTGGACCCGCACTAGGTCATTCTGGACGGCAAGGTCGACAATTGGGTGAACGACGTGCCGCCGAAAACGCCGCCTGGTCTGCAAGCCGATCAAGAACAACCTATTTTTTCGGCAGAGAGAGGCTGCAGTCTCTTTTGCTTCCTCCTCCTCCAGCAATCTTAAAATGATCTTTCGCTTTTCTTCATCCGTCGTCTCCGCAAGCAGCTTGCGGGAGGGAAGAATATTTTCCTCGTGAACATTGCGTTGTTACGCGGAAGCGGGAGCCAAACCAGCGGTTTTACAGACCCCCTACCGGCTACAACAATAACGGATCGATTTTATAATGTTCTTGAGCCGGATAAAGTCTTATCCTTCGGCTTTGGCAGCCTAACGCGCCATAGGTAGCGGTCATGATCCCGGATAGCCTCATTAGCTAGCGATGGTAATACGGGGATACAGTAGATTTTTTTAATGAGCTTTCCTTGCCGCGCCGGGAAGTGAAACCGTGTCGAGTAACGATCAGTTGTCGTCGAACAGCCTGTTCCGTGAGGAGTTGCAACGCGGAATCGACAAATCCGGAGTTGGCATCTGGGATCTCGATCTCACGACCCGGAAACTGTTCTGGTCCAGCCCAACGCGCAGGCTTTTTGGCGTCTCGGAAAATGCCCCGGTCAGTTACGATCTTTTCCTCTCCTTGCTCCAGCCGGAGGATCGCGCGCGCACGGAATCGGCTATTCAGCGCTCGATCAAGACCGGGTGCAGATTCGACCTTCAGTACCGGATTCGTGGGACATCAGAAAGAGAGCGCTGGGTTCGAGTACGAGGTGGCCTCGTCACCAACGAAGGCGGAGTGGCACAGCGCCTGAGTGGCGTGATACTCGATATCGACGATCAGAAGCTGATTGAAGAAGCTCTGATTGCGCGCGAAAATCACCTACGTTCGATTCTCGATACCATTCCCGATGCGATGATTGTTATTGATGATCACGGCATCATGCAGCACTTCAGCACTGCAGCCGAACGTCTGTTCGGCTATTCAGAACACGAAGTCATTGGCCAGAATGTCAGCATTTTGATGCCTGAACCGGATAGCAGCCGACACGACCGCTATTTGGCCCGCTATCAATCCACCGGCGAACGGCACATCATAGGCATCGGACGGATTGTCACTGGAAAACGCCGAGATGGGGCCACCTTTCCGATGCACCTGTCCGTCGGCGAGATGCACTCAGGTGGAAAACGGCATTTTACTGGATTTGTCCGCGATCTTACAGAGCATCAGCAAACCCAGGCAAAACTTCAGGAATTGCAATCCGAACTGGTTCACATGTCTCGCTTGAGTGCGATGGGGGAGATGGCATCGACTCTCGCGCACGAGTTGAACCAGCCGTTGACCGCGATCAGCAACTACATGAATGGAGCTCGCCGCCTGTTGACCGCCAATGCAGATCTCAACATCACGAAAATCGAACGGGCGCTCGATTGCGCTGCAGATCAGGCCATTCGCGCCGGTCAGATCATTCGACGGTTACGCGATTTCGTCTCCCGGCGGGAGTCAGAGAAACGCGTCGAAAGCCTGGCGAAGTTGATGGAAGAAGCCGGAGCTCTCGGTCTCGCAGGTGCACGTGAACAGAACGTCATGCTACGGCTTGAACTGGACACAGAATGCGATCGCGTCCTGGTCGATCGCGTGCAGATTCAGCAGGTCCTGGTCAATCTCTTTCGAAACGCCCTGGAGGCAATGGAGGAATCACCAAAACGGGAACTTACCGCCTCCAGCAAGAAGGCATCGGACGAGATGGTCGAACTGTCCATATCGGATACTGGGCATGGCTTCAGCGAGGCCACCGCTGAAAGCCTGTTCCAGACTTTCTTCACGACCAAGGAAACCGGTATGGGCGTGGGTCTCTCTATCAGCCGGTCGATCGTGGAAGCCCACGGTGGCCGGATATGGGTCGAAACGAACGATTCCGGTGGCGCTACCTTCCGACTGACTTTGCCTATAGCTGCAACCGGGGATTTGCCAGATGTCGCATAAGGGAAATGTCTATGTCATCGATGACGATCCAACGATGCGGGACTCGCTCGATTTCCTGCTTGGCGCGGCAAATTTCAACGTCACGCTGTTCGATGCAGCCGCCGACTTTCTCGATGCTCATTCCGGTCTTCGTTTTGGTTGCGTCGTGTCTGACGTTCGCATGCCTGACATCAATGGAATGGATCTACTTCGACGTCTCAAGGCCACTGCTTCGCCCCTGCCCGTCATCATCATGACCGGGCACGGAGATATCTCCCTCGCCGTCGAAGCGATGAAATTAGGAGCGTTCGATTTTGTCGAAAAGCCGTTTGAAGATGAACGGCTGATTGGAATGATCGAGGCCGCCCTCCAACAGAGCCCGAATCGTACGAAAAGTGACGATGTCTCGGCGGAGATCGCATCGAGAATAGCGACTCTCAGTCAGCGCGAACGTCAGGTCATGGACGGCCTCGTCGCAGGACTATCCAACAAGCTGATAGCCCGTGAACACAATATTAGTCCCCGGACGATCGAAGTTTACCGGGCAAATGTCATGACCAAGATGCAGGCCCATAACTTGTCCGAGTTAATCCGGCTTGCCCTGCGCGCCGGCATCTTAAACGATTGAGGTAAGTCAAGTCGCCCCCTCCTTACAACCGTATTGTAGGTGATCACTGGAATTCGTGGCATCAGATGACAGGGTCCACAATCGTAAAGCACAGAATCTGCATTCTCGATGACGATCCTGCTGTGCTTCAGTCAATGCGATTTCTTCTTCAAACCCATGGGTTCAAGGTTCGCTCGTTCGGTGCCGCCGTGACGTTATTGGCTTCCATTGGTCCGGACGATGTCGATTGCCTGGTGATCGATTACAAGCTGCCCCACATGGATGGACTGGATGTGGCGGCCCGCCTCCGTCAACAAAATGTCGCGGCACCGATTGTTCTTATTACCGGCTATCCCCCTCAGCATATGGCGGAGAGGGCCGCGGCCGCTAGAATAGACTATATTCTATTCAAACCTCATCTAGAGGACAGCCTCGTGATGCGCGTTCGGGAGGCCATTTCTCGCCAATATCCAAACCATTAGAAAGTTTTTGCAGGGCGCAAAGCCGCCTTTGGACATTCCGCTGCCCGTCTCCCCCGGCACCACCTAAGGGCGAAGCCCTAAGGTATCGGCCGCACCACCTCTCGCGTGAAAGACTCTTCCAAGCCGAAGACGGTACGTGCCTACGGACTCGGTCGGCACTCACGAAATGCTCCGCAATAGGACAAGCTATCTGCGTTGAACCCGACTTCGGCGGCGATTCTCAGACCTTCTTGGGCGCAGACGCTAGCGATTTCGAAGAACGATCCGGGGGCGAGTTATTTGTAGATAAGAGAAGCAGCCGGACTAAAATGCATATCCGCAACCCCGGGGCGTTCAGGCCTCCCAGGCAGCTACTACGAGCCCTCCGGCAAGCGCAACAGCGCTGATTCCTCCAACTAGCAGCCCGACTCTCCTGTTTCCTACCCAACTGGCCATGATGGCCTTGGAGATGGTGTTGACTGCAATTGCGACCATGATCGCACGAGCCGCTGTCTTCAAATCTACATCCCCACCAGCCATGCGAGCGATCGAGATCGTGAGGGCGTCGACGTCCACGATTCCGGAAAGCGCGGCCACAACGAAGATGCCGACGCCGCCGAACATTCGGCGCACCAGTTCTGCGGTCAGCATCACGGCTGCAAGCACCGCGGTCAGTTTGACTGCGGTTCCGATGGCGAGAGGATTTCTGATTTGAAGTTCGGGCGTCTCCTGTTGGACATTTCTGAACAATAAGATAGCGGCCCCGATGCCGAGCACCGCGGCGGTGGTCAAGAGCGCGGGCAAAAGTGATACCAGCAGTACGCCATTGAGCGCCACTGCAATGGTCCCCGCACGCAGCATCATGACGACACCCGCGACCAGAATACCTGCGCTCAACAATCCGGACGATGATGGATGTTCGCGAGCCAGCTTCGCCAAAGCAAGAGTGGTGACTGTAGACGATGCAAGCCCTCCGGCAACAGCCGCCATGACGACTCCAAGCCGATTTCCGAATGCCTTCACTGCCACGTAACCGGCGAATGAAATTGCCGCGATCATGATCGCGAGAAGCCATATCTGATAGGGATTGATCGCTTTCCACGGATCGATCGGCCGATTTGGCAGTAGCGGCAACAGCAGGAATGACATCGCGAGCAAAGTCAGCACGGCGCGGATTTCTTGCCAGTTCAACGAACTGATCCACCGATGCAACGGCTCGCGTAACGCCAGCAGAACCGTCATGCCGACGGTGCAGGCAATGGCAAGTTGCAGATCTCCAACGACAGCCATGGTCCCGAGCAGGAACGTGAGCATTCCCGCGACAACCGACGTCACACTGGCACGACCTTCGTTCTTGGCTTCCAGCCAATGAAAGGCCGCGAATGCCATGATATATCCCAAAAAGACCCATCCAATGACCGAGAAGGTCGTTTGAAGCGCGATGAGACCGGTGACGCCGCCCAATAGTCCGGAAAGCGCGAAAGTACGAAAGCCCGCGGCTCGCCGATTACTCTCCGCATCGCGCGTTTGCCAACCGCGCTCCAGGCCGACAAGGAGCCCAATGGCCAGAGACACCGTAAGGCGACTCAGAGGTTCAGCATCCATGCCATTTCACTTTCGTCCGAATCGATCGTTACAGCTCTGCCCGCCCCCAAACGATCGCTGCTGTTATAGCACTCGACAGCCGCTTTACAGCGTCGACTCAGCCTTCCCCGAGGCTTCCGAGTCGTATGGCATAATCGGTCTCCAGACAATTTCAGTTGCGATACTCAACTCAATCTCAGTATCCATACTGGCACCACAGGTGCAGAGCATGATTTGAGTCAATGAGAGTTCCGGGTGGAGTTTGCTGAAGAAAGCGCATCTTCTCACCCTCCGCGACTGTTCGCTTCCGGCGATGTCAGCCCCGATACGAAATTGCTGCAACCCAACCCCGCAGCAACGCGCCGGTTACTGCCGCGGATGGAGCATGACGAAATACCTGCTGCACCGATCTTCCTCGATTCCCTCTCGCGATTCACGCAGCGGCGGTTTCCGGCAACGTGCTGCGTCATGCAGTCACCGTTCGTTACCACGACGTCAAGGATAGCTCCTGCCGCCCAGCTTCCTTCCAAATCGCAGCGAGGGTGTTGTCGCAAACACCTTGGCCGATGTGAATGCTTGATCGAATCTGTGCGCCACCGTTGCAGGGAGTTCGGCCTTCGAGATCATGTCCCGGACAGCCCCTTCAAAGACGACCGGAATCTGCGCAACGTGATGGCTCTCCATCAACGCTATCGCTTCGGTTAAATCCGCATCCGGCTCTACGCACTGTCCGCCATCAGCGCCCTGAGACAAATTGAGGGTCTTCACGAAAGGAGCATTTCTGGTTCATCGTAGCCGACGGCAAGGCCGCGCTTCGGATCGAGAAGCACCACGCTATCAGCCTTACTTCAGCAGTTCGTCGGAGTTCGTCTGCTCCGGGTCGATTTCAGCTCTGGCCGTGTCGTATGATCTCGACCGGATCCTTCGGAGCCTGACGTTGAAAGCTAAACTTGCGCTGAACCTCGAGGGCATCGACCTTACGCATGCTCGATCTCCTCTGCTTTCACGGAGAGATTCCTCTTATCGTATTTGGGAAATCAATCGACTTATACAGAGGCTACTCTTCTCAGCAAGCGACCATCGCTTTGAGCTTTAACCTTGCTTGGGATACGCTTGGAATCTTGGTTGCGGGGAAGCGCCACACCCGATCCCTGCGAAATGAACCCAACGCTCTTCAAAATGGGAATCGTCTGTATCAATGGTTGCGGCGACTGCCAGTGCTCAATTCATGCGATTGATAGAACAAATCGTTCCGAGATTGGCAGCATGACCGTTGCCCTCCGAGGGTGGAGGTCACACGTTCGGATCGTGTCGGGCGCACCGCGCGCGATTCGAACTTCTATGTCGAAAGAATTGCGCCGCTGTGGGCGCTAATTCGGCGAGCTAATGTGGCCTTTGACTCTTCTGGCGCGTAGGAAACATGGACATCGAATACGAAGAAGTCGCGTCATGCTCGCGCTCGTCGTGAGCAGTCACGCCTTTGCGCGTCGTCGGGCTGGCTCGATAGACGACCGTTGCATGCATCCCCCTTTGGAAGGTGGCGTTGCCGTCAGTCCACCTTTCAAATAAGAGAGACAGCAGGATACCAAGCCCTTGTAGAATTTAGACTAACTCTAAAATGTAGCTTGAGAACGCCCGCTCGGAAGGTCGCACGCGTTGGGATATGCCGATAAACATCTGGGTCTTTATCTCAGCCACCGTGGCGAGCTTGTCGATTACGCGACGGCGATCGTTGGAGATCGCGGGCGCGGCGAGGATGTCGTTCAAGAAGCTTTTTTTCGTCTCAGATCGTCTTCGGCCGACCGGCCGCTGGATGAACCTCTCGGTTATGTCCGGCGGATCGTCCGCAATCTTGCAATCGACTGGGTGCGGCGGCTCGCGTCTGAAGGCAAACATCTCGCGGGGTCTGTGGCCTGTGAGACGGTCGCTGAAGACTGGCCATCGCAGGAAGATGCGATCGTCAAGCGCGACGAGTTGAAGATCGTTATGGAAGCGATGGCGGAATTGCCGGAGAGGACGCGTATCGCCCTGGAGCTGCATCGTTTCGAGGGTCTGAAGCTCAATGACATTGCAGCCCGTCTGGGCATCTCGGTCGCGCGCGTGCATTCCCTGGTCTATGAGGGTTTGGAGCATTGCCGTAAGCGGCTAGCACGGGAACCGTGACGCGCTTTTCTGCGCTTCCTGAAAATCGGCCGGTTTCATTCGTTCTACAATTGAGCTGGTCGATCGGATGATTTGTCCCTCCAGGCTGCTCCGGGCACCTTATTTCTTTGGGAGATAGCTGATTAAACCGGACGACGACCATAACAACCCAAGCCAACAGGCGCTTCATTGGCTGATCGCCCTTCAGGAAGACCCTGACGATCCGAGCCTCCGGGCAAGCCTTGAGCTATGGCGTGCGAGCGATCCGGAGAACGCCCGAGCGTGGGTGGAAGCACAGCATCTCTGGGATGTGCTCGGCGAGGCGCGAGCATCGGTCAAAGCGCCAATACAGGCGACCGCACCAGCGTCAACCCGGCGCTCTCGCCTATCGACGACCACGGCGCGGCCGACATCGCGCCTCCGGCCCCGCCATCTCGTCATGGCAGCCGCCGGCGTCGCCGCCGCCTGTGCGGTCGTTATCCTTCAGCCGGCGATCGATGTATGGCTACGCGCTGATTATAGCACGGGCGTTGCGGAGACGCGAGAAATCCGGCTGGAGGATGGCAGCATCGCCTTCCTTGGCGCCGACAGCGCGATCGAGGTCGCCTATGACGCGAGCCGCCGCCGCGTGCGGCTCCTGTCCGGTCAGGCTTATTTCGAGGTTCAGAAGGACAGCATGCGGCCTTTCCATGTCGAGGCGGGCTCAGTCGATACGGTCGACCTTGGAACCGCGTTCGATGTTCGGCGGAGGCCCGACGGCGTATCAGTCGCCGTCAACGAGGGCAGCGTAGCCGTGACATCGCCGATCGCCAGCCAGGCTCTCGCAACGCCCCTGGTTGCTGGCGATTGGGTCCGGGTCGCATGGAGCGGGACAGTCCGACGCGGCAACGATGCGCCCGAGTTGGCCGGCGGTTGGCGTTCGGGGATGCTCGCAGTCAAGGACGAGGCCATCACCGATGTCATTGACGAAATCGGACGGCACTACCGTGGCAAGATCATCATCGCAAGCGGTGAGCTTGGCGAGAAACGCGTGACGGGCGTCTATGATCTCAACAAGCCCATCGATGCCGTTCATGCCGTCGCGCAGGCGCTTGGGGCACGCGCACGTCAGGTCAGCCCCTGGCTGATCATCGTCTCGGGTTCATGACGGCGATTGTCATTTTACAACACTTCTAATCTGCAATCCGTCGCTTTTCGCTAAAAAAATCCGGCTCGGCTTCGTTCCTTCAGCGAGGGTTTATTTCTGCGCAGCCGCGCAGCCCCTTGTACTGAGGAATGAAGGGTTAGGGGATGCAAGCGGAAATGAAGGCGCGGAAGGCGGGTGGACTCGGAAGTAAGGCTTTCGCGGCGCTGCTGATGAGCACCGCACCCGGATCGATAAACGTCGTGACATTAAATGCTGCGCAAGCGCAGGCAGCGCAATCCGGTCACGCAACTCAGGAACGGGCATTCGCAATCCGGCCGCAGCCCCTTCCAGGTGCCCTCACGGTGTTCGGTCAGCAGACCGGTCTACAAGTCTCCGTCGATGCTGCGGCGGTGAGAAGTCTGACGTCGCCCGGCGCGACAGGCACCCTGACGCCCGCCACTGCTCTGACACACCTGTTGGCCGGAACCGGCCTTTCCTATCGGTTCACTGGAGCTTCCACCGTCGTGATCGGCACGCCCGGTGCACAAACCACGGGCGGCGCAGTGCCGGCCGGCGCAATCACGCTCGACACCATCGATGTGCAGGGTGGGAATCCCAATTCGACGATGACGCCAATGCCAGCTTATGCGGGTGGGCAGGTCGCAACAGGAGGCCAGCTCGGTATTCTCGGCAATCGAAGTGTGATGAATTCGCCATTCAACATCACAAGCTACACGGACAAGTTCATCCGGGACCAACAGGCGGCAACGGGTGCAGACGCATTATCCTTGATCCTTCTGTGCGGAGTACCGCCCCAACAGGCGGTACAGTCAGTTCATTCAATGTTCGTGGCCTCCCAGTCAACGAAGGCAACAATGGTGAGTTCGCCTTTGGAGGGCTTTACGGTATAGCGCCGAGCTACCGCATCTTTACGGATTACGCCGAGCGTATCGAGGTGCTCAAGGGGCCTTCGGCTGCGCTCTCTGGCATCGCACCCAACGGTGGTGTCGGCGGGGTCATCAATATTGTGCCTAAGCGCGCGGGAGACGACTTGACTCGTCTCACTATGAGTTACGGTTCGGTCGCGAGACTCGGCGGTTACTTGGACGTCGCGAGGCGCTACGGCGGTAACCGGGAACGGGGCGTGCGGGCCAACGGCAGCATGCGTGGCGGCGACACACCCATTGACCACCAGTCTGAAACGACGGCCGTTGGGTCACTCGCCCTAGACTATCAGGGCGAGCGGTACAGGACTTGGCTCTACCTCCTCGCGCAAAATGATCGATTTACCGCTCCGTCCCGTCCCTTCCGTATGGCTGCCGGCGTGCCGGTACCAACGGCACCAGACGGTCGGTTGAATGTGATCCAACCTTGGGAATGGTCGCGCATCACCGATCAATCTGTCCTATGGCGGAACGAATACGATGTCAGCGATCAGGTTACGGTGTTCGCTGACGTCGGCGGGTCGCGGTCGACGGTCAATCGTTTCTTTGCGAATGCACCTCTGCATACCATTCTCAATCAGCAAGGCGACACGACCGCGGCGCCCCAGTTCTTCGGGCTTAACATCGAACGGTACACATATGATGGCGGTTTCCGCGCCCGTTTTGATACCGGAGTCGTTCACCATGCTATCGTTTTCCAGGCGTCGGTTTATCATGACGCGCTGTACCGGCGGCTCACCAATGGCAGCTTGCTCGCGTCGAACATTTATAACCCGACGGTAACACCAACTCAGTTCGCAAACGATATCCCCGGGCGTCCTCGGCTCTCGGACAGTCAACTCACGGGACTCTCGATTGCTGACACCTTGTCGATGCTTGATGAGCATGTGCTGTTGACATTGGGCGTCCGGCGTCAAGGTGTCGAGGCGAACAACTATCTTTCTAATGTCGGAACTCCGGTGAACTCCTACGATAAGAGCGCAGTCACTCCCGTGGTCGGCCTCGTTGTCCGTCCCCGGGACGACGTCTCTCTGTACGCGAATTACGTCGAAGGGCTGAGCCGAGGTGATATAGCACCGGAGAATGCGTCCAATTTCGGCGAAGTACTCGCGCCCTATATCGCCAAGCAGGTCGAGGCTGGTGTCAAGGTTGACTTCGGCAGAATCGCCACCACTTTCAGCGCCTTTCAGATATCGAAGCCGAGCGGTGAGATGTCCGCTGGGCGCTTGGCGCAGACTGCCGAACAGCAGGTTCGCGGGCTCGAGTTCAATGTCTACGGCGAACTGATGCCCGATGTACGTGTACTTGGAGGCGTGTCGCTGCTAGATGGCACCCTGACGAAGAGTGCGGTCGCGGCAAATGTGGGCAACACACCAATCGGCGTTCCAAATATACAGGCCAATATTGGGGCCGAATGGGATTTGCCCTGGATGCGAGGACTCACCTTGAATGGGACGATCATCTACACCGGCAAGCAGTTCATCGATACAGCGAACACACAGCCGATCCCGGATTGGACGCGACTTGATCTCGGCGCTCGCTACACGACGGCGATCTACGGCAGAAGGACAATTTTCCGCGCAAACGTTCAGAATGTGACAGGCACAAATTACTGGTCCAGCGTGGCCTCGTTCGGAACGTTCTTCTTGGGAGCCCCGCGCACGTATCTCCTGTCGATGTCCGTGGATCTGTAGATGCCTATAGGGAGTCGCTCCATGCATACTTGTGAACGTTCGGTCAATAGAGCGAACAGTTGGTGTGCCTGTGAGGTCCGGACGCTGACCGGCGCCTTCAAGAATTGACCACCGTCTTGTCTGTGCGATCGGTATTCAAAGATTATTCTCCGGCGCGCGTGCGGCGGGGCTTCTTGTGGGCTCACCGATGGCTCGGGCTAGTATGCGGTATTGTTGTGGTGCTGATGGGGCTTACAGGAAGCTTCAACGTCTTTTATCGGGAGATCGATGCTGCGCTGAATCCAGCGCTTTTTATACCGGCTGATGCGGAACAATCGATTAACTTGACCGAGGTGGTGCGGATCGCGGCGGCGGCTGATCCCGCACCGATCTTCGCGATCGTGGCTCCCGATAAAGTTTGGCCCGTCTGGGTTGTGATGCATACCCACGAAGGTCCGAAAGATAGCTTCAAAAATCTTTGGACCACCATGATCGATCCTTCGAACGGAAAGGTGCTCGGCCAGCGCGACTACACGAACGCGCCCGCGTTCATGATCTATCGCCTGCACTACACGCTGCTGCTCTACGAATGGGGGGGCAAACAGTTGGTGGGCGTGGTCGGGTTCGTGCTGCTTGGATTGGCGCTGTCGGGCCTATATTCATGGTGGCCGAAGCAGGGACGGTTCTGGCGATCGGTATCGATACGCCGAGGTGTTTCGCCCCTTCGATTTTTTGTCGATCTTCATAACACGGCGGGTTTTTGGGCATTGATCGTGCTCCTCGCGATTTCTATCACGGGAATCGGTATTGTTTTCCCCGGTATGGTCCGCCCTGTCGTTGGTCTCCTGTCAAAGGCAACACCTGATCCCTCGCCTCGCATTGAGACTCCGCCGCCAAAGGGAACGCCGCAACTTCCGCCTGATGAGATCATGCGGATCGCGCAGGCAACCAAGCCGACCTTGTCGATCACCGTGCTAAACCCGCCGACCGAAACTAGCAACGCATGGCGTGTACGATTCCGCCCGGATGACGCTGATCCCGCTTTACGTTCACGAGGCGCGATCTGGCTCGACCCATGGAGCGGCGCCGTGGTGCAGGATCGAACCTCGGAAACTATGTCGGCGGGTGATCGCTACATGACGGAACAGCTCTGGATTCATAACGGCTCGACGTTGGCGCTCTTCGGCCGCCTGCTCGTGCTCACTGCTGGCTTCGCGCCCCTCGCGCTGTTTATCAGTGGTGGGATCATGTGGTTCAAAAAACGTTCTACGAAATCAAGACCTACCAAAGTGCTGCGCGCTGGAAGTAGCACTACCTGATCTGTAAGGTCTCAGCTGGTGCAGGTCTGTTGCTTGAGAAGCAAACGGGGGCAGCAGTTTGTTTCGGCGCGAAATAAAGCTTTGGCGCAGTTTTGGTGTAGCTTATTCATTCAGCACCTGTCAGTCCGGCTTGAAGCAATCGATTTTGCCGCGGCCGTTCATCTGCCGTCTGACAAATTTGAGACGCATGATCTGACTCTCGGTCTGTCCGTTGGACCAAGGCGAGGTGATTGTCGCCCGAACCGCCGCTTCATCCTTCGTGACGCCATTGGCGAAAGAGAAATCGACAGGGGATTCCGGAGCCGGAACTGGATACCATACCTCAGTTCAACACTGATGGCGCGGGCAGCGTCGTTTATCTTGTCGGACTTCCTTGTCCTTCCAATGACTTCCGAGATGCTTCGTAAAATCCCTCGTCCAGGGCTTAGGTGTCCCCTTCGATCGCTTTGTCGAATAATTGGTCTTCGGCTTCGGCATCAAAGGAAGCAGGTAAATGCGATTGTCTATTGTCGGGCGCGCCCGTTGATCGAGCAACTGCCAAGCGTTTGTCGAGCTGGCTTTTCACAAGCACCGGGTTTGGCCCGGTCGAAGAGCATATTGACATTCCTCGTCTATTGAGGACACGACGGATAAGACGTAGCGGTTGCAAGTATATCGAATCCGGGGTCGTGTATGACTATGGAAAGCCAGGCTGTAGCATCGAAGCTTTCGCGTGCGGCGATCTTCCTCGTCGCGACGCTGAATGATGGCGAGGCCAACCTGAATTCCGTTCGCGCCATGTGCGGCGATCTGGCTGGTTTCGTGCGCGCGGTCGGCTTTCGCGATCTCGACGGTGGGCTTTCCTGCATCATGGGTTTCGGCTCGGACGCGTGGGGCCGATTGTTTGGCGATCCGCAACCGAAGGAACTGCATCCATTTCGTGAAATTCGTGGCCGTCATCATGCGATGGCAACACCCGGAGATCTCCTGTTTCACATCCGCGCGCGGAGCATGGACCTGTGCTTCGAACTTGCGATGCAGATCATGACTCGGCTCGGCGGTGCGGTCACCATCGTCGACGAGACGCACGGCTTCAAATTCTTCGACCAGCGCGACATGATCGGTTTCGTCGACGGCACCGAGAATCCGGTCGGGCCGGAGAGCGTCAACGCAGTGCTGATCGGCGACGAGGACCCCGCCTTCGCCGGCGGCAGCTACGTCATTGTCCAGAAATATCTTCACGATCTCAAACGCTGGAACGATCTGCCGATCGAGCGGCAGGAAGCGATCATCGGCCGCAAAAAACTCTCCGATATAGAACTGGAGGATGCGGTCAAACCCTCTTGCGCGCACAACGCCCTCACCTCGATCACCGACCAGGACGGAAAGGAACTCAAGATCCTGCGGGACAACATGCCGTTCGGCGAGATCGGAAAGGGTGCGTTCGGCACCTACTTCATCGGCTATACACGATCACCATCGCGGATCGAGCGGATGCTCCAGAATATGTTCGTGGGCGATCCACCCGGCAACTACGACCGACTGCTCGATTTCAGCCGCGCAACGACAGGAAGCCTGTTCTTCGTTCCGCCCGCGACATTCCTCGGTAGTGCCGGCCCGGCTGCACTGAGCTCTGCAGCGCCCGCTTCGCCATCCACTAAATAGAGGCTATTCTTCCACGGTCGGCAAGATTCATGCTCGGCACGCAAGCCGGTCAACCCAGCCTCAATGAAAGGGGTAGACTGTCAAACGGAGCAGCGCACCGAGCTAGGCTTGCTGCATTCTCAAAGTGAGACAATTCGATCGGTAACAGTTCGGCCGCACCTTGAAAGCGAGGTGCGGAGGTGCGGAAGAAGTTCACTGACTCCGCATGCGCACCCCTACATAGGGCGCGGAAGGTGTGGCGGCGATCAGGCGGGGCCGACGCTACTTAGGCAACGTTGTGGCCCGCAATGACAGAAAAGCTGCGGTGGCCGCTCTTACCATAGGGCGCATTGGTCCTTGCTATGATATGCGGGTCACTGCTTCTCCGGCATGATTTTGTAACCGACAATGCGCGTGGCCCAGACGCAGGGAGAAATATCATTGGCCCATTGTTGGGTTGCCCAAAGCGTCTTGCGGTCAACGGGATCGAGCGCGGTTAGGATGCCGACCGAATTTCCCATCGGCGCCATACTCTTCTCGTTGCGGCAAGTATAAGGCTGCGTACCCGCCACGACCGTTGCCGGGTCGGCAAAACGGCCGGCAGGATCATCTTTTCTGTGGGTCCAGAGCAACACCGACAGGTTGGTGCGCGCGCTCGAAGCGGTGCCGACGATACCAATATTACCTTCGCCATCGACGCCGATGGTGCCGAACTCCAAATGGAGGTCGGTGCTGGCGAGCTTTGCGGTCTGGCTGACGACGCAGGCCGCCGGCTGTGAGCAATCGAGATCGACATAGATCAGGATGTTGTTGGGATCGGCCCCCTGCGAGCCGCAGGCCTCACGGCATGGTCCGGTACCGAGCACGCCGTACAGATGCCAACCGTGCTGGACGACATTCATCAACCGGTGGCTCGGCGCGGCCCGAAGCGTGACCTCGCTGCCGGCCTGCGGGATGGACATGATATCGGCGCAGCACGGCGTGTTGTAGAGCCACTTGTTGGATTTCGATCCGACGTCGGTCTTGATCACCTGCTGGCTGCCGCCGGAATTGTAAGTCCCGCCGCCACCGTTCCAAGTAAATGTGTTCACGATCCAGTCGAACGAGAAATTCGAGGAGCGCTGGCAGGCATATTGCGCGGTGCGATCACAGCTCTTGTTGGCGAAGAATGCGGGCGCAGCCGCAGCCTTTGTCGGGTCGTGATCGATGGCCGGCACGATGTCGAGAGGCATATTGTGGCCGCGGTTGATGTGGGTCGGCGCAATGCCCTGCGCGATTGCCTTGACCTCATTTGAAGGCACTGCGAAGCAATCATAGGAGACCCCTGGCACGGTCGCGAGATTATCGTCGCCGATGTGGCCGCCGCAGACGTAGATACCGTTTTTGTCGTAACCCAGCTTGAGGCCTGGATCGCGATCGAGGCAAGCACCGCCTTGCAGGCACGACAGAGAGGTGCCGCCCCAGGCGCCGGTCGCATCAGGGCCGGCGCTGACCAGCGTGCAGTCGTTGCGGCAGGTGACGGTGATGACCCAGCGCTCGATGAACTCGTCGTAGATGATGTGCGGCTCGAACGGGCCGCCGCCCCTCGGCGGATTTGGGTCAAGTCCGGCGGCGCGGATCACCGCGGACAGAGGCGTCGACTTCAACAGATTGCCGGCGGGGTCATAGACGTTGACGTTCTGCCATGTGACCTGGACGACCTGCTTGCCGCTGGCCGCAACGTCCATCTCGGCTCGATCGCAGTGAATGGGTCCGATCTTCGGCTTGCACGTTTCGATCCCCGGTCCGCGGTCGCCGTCGAACGAAACGATCGTTTGCGCGTAAGCCCCGCTCAGGGAAAGGACCAGCAACAGGGTTGGCAGGATAGCAAGACAAGAATTTCTTACCGTTCGGCGGTCGGTCATGATCGATGCGTATCCATGATTTCAGGCTCGCGCCGGAAGGGCGGCGAGCAGCTTGAGAAGCTTTGGCTTAAATGAAAGTGTTGCCACGACGAGTGCGGCTGCCACAGGCAGCTCCGTCACCCAGAGCAGGATTCCGTACTCCGATCCTTCGCGCCACTGTATGACGGCAAACGCAGTCGCAAAGCTAAGGATGCCGACGACCTTGAGGAGCAGTCTGCCCAAGCGTGGACAGTCCGGCGTTCCGAACACGGCGTGCCAATGATGCCGCTGCACTAAGGCCAAACAAGCGAAGGCGATATAGTTCGCAACGAAAGCCGCGAGCAGATAGAGCGCATCAAGCATGGCTGCTCGCGCCACTGAGATCGGGAACGGCCGCACCAACCCGCCGCTCGGCGCGCGACAACCAGCGGCCAATGGCAAGTGCGACGAAGGCCAGCATAAGCAGACCAGCATCGACGCCGGCCACGGGCCAAAGGCGAGGCACGAACAGACTGCGCAGCAGATGATCACCGGTCGTCACCCAATTCAAGATTACCGCGAGCACGGCAAGTGCAGCGATGGCGCGGCACTGCTCAGCCCAAGCAGCTTGTGGCCGCCACCAGGCGTGGGCGAAGCTCACGAGCCAGACCAGGTAGAAAGTCCAAATTTCCAGCGCGTAACGAGGAGTCCCCAAGACGGATATGCCGAGGGGCAAAATGCGATTGATCACCATGAAACCGACTGAGGCCATGACAATACCCGTCACGGAGCCGACTGCTATGGCTTCAACCACGCGGACGCCGGACCTGCCCTCCGCGGCATGACGCCGGCGGCGCGCCTGGAGCCATACCTGAAAGCCGGAGAAGATTAGAACGCATCCGGATAGGCCGAGCGCGAAATAGAGCGCGCGTAGTAACCAGTGCCGAAACTGGATTTGGTGCATACCGGAGATGAAGCGCTGGGCGTAAGCGATCGGTTTCATTTCGCCGCTCTGATGCAGAACGGCGCCCGTGGCGGCGTCAAATTGGATGGCTGGCGCGCTTCTGACGATGCCGCGATCAAAGGATTGGAACACGCTAACATAGGCTTTCGCATCGCCAGGATGCTGCACCACGATCGCCGATGGGGCCGCACCGCCCCACATCTGCTGCGCCTTCGCGGCCAGCGCGTCCAGGGGCATGAGGGTTCCAGGCTTCTTGGCCATCGGGCGCGAATAGGCGCTGTAGGCGTCTTCGTTGAAGGCATTCTTTCCCGGATAGGATGACTTCCAGCCACTCGGGAAGAACGCGATCGACAGGATGGTGAGACCCGACAGCGCGATGACGAAATTGAACGGTAACCCGAGCACGCCGGTCACCGTATGCAGGTCGAGCGTCATACGGGCAGTTCGTTCCCGCGTGCGCAAGCTGAAAAAATCAGCGATCAGTTTGCGGTGCATAATCACGCCGGACACGCAGAGTAGCAACATCGCCATCGCTGCAGCACCGACGATCCACTCACCGAGGTCCCACGCTCTCAGGTGCAGCCTGTAATGGAAGGGAAAGAAGAAGCGGGTCCCGGCCCAGGTGCCTTGCTCGGGCAACGCGGCACCGGACACCGGGTCGAAATAGAGCGACAGGGCCTCGTCGCCATCGCGATAGACAACGCGAACCACCGGCTGGCGGTCGCTGGGCTGCAGCATCGTCCAGGAGCGCGCACCGACCTTGACCGCCGCATCGTAGCTACCGCGCTGGGCGTCGAAGGACGCCGGCTGATCAGGCATCGCCAGGCGCGTCATCGGCGCCATCCAGCGATCGATCTCGCGATCGTAGACCGAGAGCGAGCCCATCCAGAAGATCGCGAACAGCAGCGAGGCGGCGACCACACCAGCCCAGGTGTGCGCCAGGTTCATCGATGAGCGGAACTCCTGTGTCATCTCTCAGGCTGCCTTGGTGAGTAAAAGGGCAAGACCAAGACCACCGGCCATCGTCAGTCCCAAAGCGAGACGCGAGATGCGCGGCTGCGCGGTGCCCCAAATTAGGAGTGCCAGATAGAACAAAAACCCGCACATCGAAGCGAGTACGACCGCCTCGCTACGTGCGAGCCCGAGCACGGGCAGTGCGCGGGCGAAACCCGCCACCAGCGTCAATGCCGCCGCATAACCCCCGACGATCAGCACAAGCAGATACAACACGACAAGCCACCAGCGCCTGGTGTCGGTGGCATTGCGTCGGTCAGCGATCAACTTTGTTGATATTCTCTCCGCCATTGATTTCCGCTAACGCTAGAAGTTGAAGGTTGTCGAAACCAGGAAGGTTCGGGGCATACCGAGATAGAGATATCTGGCCGTGTTCGCACCCGCCCAGTAGGCATTGTTGAATACATTCTCCACGTTAAAGCGAACCACTATCGGCTTGTTGTTCCAGGGCGCTGCGAAGGTGTAGCGAACACCGGTGTCGAAGCGTGTCCAATCCGGCACTGCGATCGTGTTGGCCTGATCGACGAAGAAGCTGCCAGTATAGATTCCACGTGCCGTCCAGGTCAGGCCGGGCACGAAGGGTAGGTCCAACTCGCCGCCAAGATTGAGCTGGGTGTCCGGAATGCTGAAGCTGCGGTAACCGTCGAACGTGCCCCCCTGCGTCTTCGCCTGGCGCGCGTCGATAAACATCACGCCACCCAGCAGTCGCACGCCGGGCGTGACTTCGCCGAAAACATTCAGCTCGATACCACGGTTACGGTTTTCACCCCCCTGGGTGAGAGTGTTGGTGGTCGTATTCGTGATCTGGAAGGGCTTCGTGATGTCGAAGGCGCTCGCAGTCGTAATGATCCGTCCCCAATCGACTTTGACGCCCGCTTCATATTGCCGGGTTCGATAGGGCGACAGCACTTCGCCCCTGTTCGTGAATTGGTCTGGCACGATGGTGCCCGCCTCAAGCCCCTCGATGTAGTTAGCATAGAGCGAGACGTTTTCGAGTGGCTTCACCACGAGCGCATAAGCGGGCGTCACGGCATCAGTGTTATAACCGCCGGTCTGCAGGCCGGTCGCCGCGCTGAAATTGCGGCTCACGACGTATTGTTGACGGACGGCCGCTGTAAACTGGATACGGTCATTCAGGATCGACATCGTATCGGCGACGCCAAAGCCCCAGAGGTGATGGTCCGAAGTCTTCGGTGGCGGAGCAACGAACAGTTGCGGCACGGGGTTCGGCATCGGGTTATAGAGGTTGGACGCGAAGGCCGTTCCGGTCGTGTTGAGGATCCCGACCTCGCCCTTCGTGTCCGTCACGTTGAAATTAACGGCGTGATGGACCGAACCCGTGTCGATTTGAGCGCGAAAGCCCGCTTGCGCGGCGTCCTGGTCGCGGAATTGGCAGTTCAGCCGCGGCGAACCGTTGAAGTTGCCGTTGAGGTTGGTGACCGTGATATCTGAATATTGATACTGGGTTGTGCCCCTGACGGCGCCGATCTGTGCGTAAGCCGTGAGGCTATCGCTGATATCGATTTCGCCTCCCGCCAAAACATACTTGCCCTCGCCTTGCCAGTACCCCCAGGTTGGCTGGAACTTCTGGGTGGGGTCAGGAGGCCGGGGCACGGAGGTCAAAGCCGGGCCTAGAACCACGAAGCGTGTCATGACATCGACGTCGTTCTTCTCGTAGCCGAGATCGAGCGACGCACGCGCGCGCTCGCCACGATAGTCGAGCCCGAGCGCTGCAGTACCGAGCTCCTGGCTTTGGTTGGCGAGCTGGGTGCCGCCGTTGCGATAGGCACCGTTGAAACGGACGCCGAACTCGCTTTGCTCGCCAAAGCGGCGCCCGGCATCCAGATGCGTGCCGAACGAAGAACGCGACGAATAGCTGTTTGTGAGCTGCGCAATCGGCGTGTCCGTGGCCCGCTTGGTGACGAGATTGACGCTGCCGCCAACGCCGCCGCCGGGCGGCGGCATGCCGTTGAGAAGCGCCCCCGGGCCCTTCAACACCTCGACCCGTTCGATTCCCGTAAGTCCTGAGAATGAGAAGGCGGAGGCGATGCCGTACAGCCCATTGAGACCATAGGCCGAGCTCGGCACATCGAAACCGCGGATGGTCACAAAGTCAAAGCCGTAGGCGCGCGGGACGCTCGCTCGGACCGAGGGATCGTTGGCGAGCACGTCGTCGAGCTTGCGCGCCTGCTGATCTTGGACTGTCTGCGCTGTGTAGCTGGTCTGGTTGAACGGCGTATCCATGACGCTGCGATTGCCGAGGAGACCAAGTTGCCCACCAGTTGCGACTTGTCCGCCCGCATAGGCCGGCATCGGCGTCATTGTCGAGTTCGGATTGCCTGCACCCTGCACTTCGATGGTGTCGAGCGAGATTGCACCGGCGACCGCGGCGCTGGCGGCAGCAGAAGAAGGCGCTACGATTGAGACGGTTCTCGGATCGGTGAACGAATAAATGAGTCCCGTGCCTTTGAGGATTTTTGTAACGGCTTGCGCAGGCGTCAAAACACCGCTAACGCCCGAAGACGATTTGCCTGCCGCAATCGCGGGGACATAAACAATTTGTAGGCCGCTCTGGCGCCCAAATTCCGCTAACACGCGGTTGAGGGAGCCGCCAGGGATTGCAAAGGATATCTGCGCAGTCTGTGCACTGGCCGGTGTGCATAAAGCCAATGACCCGCATGTCATTGCGGTTGACGCCAGCAGAACTGTGCAGACGTCACCCAAACGGCCCCACCCAACGAGACCGAAAAACTTCAACATGACCAAGCCACCCCTAAATGCTTCGACAGGGCTGCCGGAACGCGCCCTAATTGTGCATACGAACGGGGTCTCGAGGTTTTCCTATCTCATCGAAAATATTTTAGATCGGCGAAATCACCGTGAGATAAGTGCCGATCATCCGGACACGGCCGCCGAATGGATGCACGAGGGCATTGAGCGCCCGAGGTGGGTCGGTGACGTCAAAGACGCCGCTGACACGCTGCGTGCCAAGGCTCGGATTAACGACGATGGTGCGGCCGGACTGCCAGCGGCTGATTTTAGCAATGATCGACGAGACTGGTTCATCCTCAGCGAAAAGCTGTCCGGTGCGCCATGCTGCGATCTGGCTTGCGTCTCGCGTGCCGAACTGGCTCGTCCGACCCCGCTCGTCGAAGGCCAGCCATTGACCGGCCGTGAGGCGGGCGGTTTGGATGTCCGCTGCCGTGGACGTCACTTCCACCGTGCCGTGATCGACCGAGATCGAAAGATAGCCGGCGCCATCGCTAATTTCGAATGCGGTGCCGAGCGCGGTCGACACCAACTCTGCTATGCCGACGCGAAATGGCCGTTTTCGATCGCTCGTCACATCGAAGAACGCCATGCCCTGAAGTAAACGGATAAACCGCTGCTCCTCGTCGAACTGCACCGCTATCGCGCTGTCCGGCCCCAGCGTCGCGACGCTTCCATCCGCAAGATTAACACGACGAATTTGCCCGGTGTCGGTGGTGAAGTCCGCCCTGGCATCAACCAGAAAACGGTGAAAGGCGGGATAACCCGCAGCCGCGCCCGCGCCGACCAGGCCCGCGATGACCAACGATCGCCGCGTGATGCCTGCGGCTGCTTTTTTCCCGGCATCGCGTTCATCGGTGATGATCTTGACCATCATGCCGTGAATTTCGGCGACGTCGGCCCATATGCTTTCGTGCACCGGGCTTCTCGAACGCCATTCCCGGATCATTCTGCGCGGAACAGGATTGTCGGGATCGTTCTTAAGCCGGATCATCAGATCCGTGGCCTCCATGAACAGCCGATCTTCTTCGGATATTTCGTCGGTCATGAACACGCCTCAGAGATAGACCGGGTGCGTTTGCGCTCCACAGTTCCATACTAAGAATACGAACGGGGACGGGCATTTTTCCCTCCGGCCGTGTACCAGTATTGTGGTTCAGAAGTTCGCTTTATTCTCTCAGTGAGTCCTCACCGAACACTAGCCTTCCGCCTCGCGGAGGCGATCGCGGACATGACAGTAGGCACCGCGGATCAAGACCCAGGTTCTCGTGGTGGACACACCAAGTTCTTGAGCCACAGCTGCGATACCTTTGTCGCCAAGATGATGCATCTCGAAAGCGCGACGTGTCCGTTCAGGCAATTCCTGCAAGGCAGCGGCTGAAATCGCGAGCCGCTGCCGGTCGAAGATCATTGTTTCCGGAGATGGCAAACCGTCAGGAATAGCCTCAAACTCGGCATCCGTCAGAGCAACCTGCCGCACGTGGCGCTCACGCCGGATCTGATCGATATGCAGATTGCGGGACGCTCGGAAAAGAAACGCGCGCGGGTTGTCGCATTTCGCATTGTTTGGCCGACCCGCCGCGAGCAACCTCAAAAAGGCCTCCTGGGTCAAGTCGGCTGCATTTTCCGGAGTGACCCCTCGCCGACGGAGAGCGTTCGCGATCTCCTTCGAGTGTCGCACAAACAATGTGTGAAGGTCGTCCCAGGACATTAGTGATCGCCGCTCCCTCGGCATCCACACCGATCCGCAACCGCCTCGTTCACATTAGTCTCCAACCACGCAAATCTTAGCGAGCTGATATGGCACCTATGGCACCATCTATCCCGCTAGCGGCCAATAGCGACGAAACCCGCCGTGTGCAAACGCAATGATTTAGAATGAGTTGAAGAAATACCGTAAAATAAGCAGGCCGCTTCATCCCACACGCATCAATTAAAACGCCGCATTCGTGCGATTTTTGATGGGTAGCCTGTGACTTGTTATGTAGCACTCCCGTTCGGTGCTGGCGACGATGGACCTGAGCCTCGCGAGCTTGTCGAATGCACAAGTGCGAATGCGGTGATACGAAGTGCTGTGCGAATGGCCCGGACGGAGAAGAATGTCGGTGCGGTCGCGTTCAGCCGTACAGGCGATCCTGCCAGCGGAGAATCTGCGAATGCCGTTCTGCTGAAAGCGTTTGGCGAGGCGCCAGTGATTGAGCGTGCTCTAAGCAGCGCGGTGTTCTGTAGTGGAATGTTCGAACAAGTTATCGATGCCGTTAAGGATGATGTTCTTCGTATTGCAAACGAGCATCACTTCTTGCAACCCTCATCGTTTAGTAGATGATCTGTGGCAAATAGAGGGGGCGCGGACAACCGTGCCCTCTCTAGTCGAGTCGGTTGCGCTATGTGAGTGACCAGCCGACGGTCTTTACCTAACGGCTTAAAACTTTCATTTCACAATCCGGCGTGATACGCCATGCATGATCCGGCTCGGGTAGGTCAGTAATCCCTCTTGTCCCGCCCCAGACCCGCCGATGAATCTCCACGTCGCGGGTTTTGCTTGCGAGGGCTGGCCCGAGGTTTCGGTGGGCGAAGAATTTAGAGCCCGCTTACCCAGCCGGCCCGCACCAGCCCGGCAGGTAGATTGCGTCCCTGCTCTTGGCCAGGCCCAACCCTTGCTCGATCGCGACCTCGAAATCGGCCTCGACCGTTTTTCTCGACATCCTGCGGCGCAGAAAATCGGCCCAAAGAAATTCGCTGAACGGCGTCGTATCCTTGGCAAAGCCACCCACGCGTCGTAATTCACCGGCGAGACTGCGGAACGGGTCGTCTTTGAGATCGGCCACCGATTTGGGAATGTCCTTGAAGTGACAGCGCTCGCCTTTGGAATTGTACGGATATACCCAGCGCCGGTTGTCCATCACCACCCAAAAGGCATCTCGATCAACCATGGAGAGATCGGCGATGACGGTAACAAGGACGTCCTTCACACCTTCGTCGTGCAACGCCCGTGCCAGATGATGGTGATCGACGACGTAATGGTGTTGGTTGGGGCCGCGCACCACCGGGATCATACGCTGGCCAAGCGACTCGGCGCGCTTTTTGTTGGACTCCTGCGCGCGCCAGCGTCGGCGCTTCTCCTCGACCTCCCGCATCCCGACCGTCATTTGCGTCGGTCGCAGCGACAAAATCGGAATTGGATGTAGGACCGGTTCGCGCGTGCCCACCATAAGAAGCTCTCCGTCCCCCTCGGACGACTATGGCATGTTGCCTTCGGATGGCAATGGCGTCGAACCGCTTACGCGGAGCTATGACACGACAGCCCACCGGCACATCCGAGCCTCACACCTGCCGGCAATCGCGCGCGGATCACCGCCGTTCATAAGTCGGTCGATCACGATGTCCCGTTAGCCGTTTGCCCCGAGCATTACGCATGATGTGGGCCTCCTGTCGCATCAGAGTATCGGCCGACGGAGGCAGTATATGACCGTTGCGGGATGTCATTGATCGTCGGCACAAATTCCAACCACATCATGCCTGGCCTACGTCGTCTCTCGATAGGTCGGACTTAACGGTCCATCTAAATGGGCCATCTTCGTGCCCAGTTCCTCATCGACAGTGACTGAGACCAAAAACTGGTGTCACCTTGGGTTGATCTCGCCACAATGGGAGCCCGTCATGTCGAGACTGGCAATCGCGTTTATGTTGGCGCTGGCCGCGACCGGGGCCAACGCGCAAAATTCGGGGTCCGGACAATCGCAGACACCCGCGGCTGCCGGCGAGGATGAAACACGGCCGTTCCTCTTTGATGGCCGATTGCCCGGCGATGAAGCCCGAGAGAGGCTACCCGCTCGCGACCGTCACCCCAGCGGGGGCACGATCGTCGTGCCCCCAAAAGCAAGCCAGCCTGAGCATGAGCGTTGAAGCACCTACGGCCGCGGCCGCTGAAACTGCGCTCTCGCCTTTCGGAATGCCTTGTCTGTCGCCATGAAGCGCTGGAGCATCGGCACAACCAGCTTGATGGGATCTGGCGTGGTGGCGGTGGCGTTGCCGCCGTCTCTCGCCAGAACCTCGGCATAGGCGATCAGGTCGCGATAAACCACCCCGGGGAATTTGACCATGCGGCTGACCGGCCTGCTGTCCTCGATCGTCTCCAGCTTGAGCTTGGTCATGACGGCCAACCGGTCCCGGCAAGAAGCTGCACGGCGGCTTCCGCCATCGGCTGCTTCTTGAGGCTGGCGATGCGATCCGCGCCTCGTCACTAACGGCTTCCCGGACGGCGGCGAGAATGTGCGCTTTGGTAATGCGGCCACCATGGGCGTCCAATGCTCCGTCATGTCGAGCGCCAGCGCGCTCGCCAGCCTGTCCGCCGTTGCATGCGCGCGGCTTACGCTCCCAAGACAACCTCACCGCGTTGACGGTCTGCGAGGCACAGTGCGCGAACAACGCCATGACGCTTGCATGCATCCAGCCCGGCGATGAAGTCCCACAGGTCCGCCACGTCGCGCGGCATGTCCGCCGCCCATCCGGCGTGACGATCCGCCAGCGCCTTCGCCGCCGCCATGTCCTCAGTGCCGTCCGCGTGGCCCGCAAGGTGCGCGCTATTCGGTCGGATATCGAGACAATGCGCGTCCACGCCACGATAGAAGGTCTGCGCGGCGAGCGCATGGATGACGGCAATCAAGGCCATGTCCGGCTGCTCGCCAAGGGCGAGCCGCAGGCCAAGCGTGCGATGCGCGGTCAGGCGGATGAGAAGGTCGGAAGGCGGTGTGCCGTCTTCCTCCGCATCTTCGTCCGCAGTTCCGGGCGCGGATGCATGATCCCGCCCTCGCCATCCTCGATGACCTCACCATCATCGTTGACGCGCGCGCCGTCGATGACGCCATCGCTTGCCTCCTCCGCTTCGGGTTCGTAGCGGCTTCGACGCAGATTAAAATAGAACAACTCTCGGTTTCGGCGGGGTTAGACGATTGCGCTCGCTGTTGCTGCCGCAAAACTTACGATCATTTGCGAAGCAATGCGTAGTTGGCGAGCGCGCTACGCGGGAGACCGCTGACGTGACCGGGAATGCGCATTCTCAAATGTCGATCTTGGCGGCACAGTTCGTCGTGAGCGGAATGGGCCGCTCGGCGACGAGGCAATGGCGTTGGCAAGACCGAGAAGGACGACAGCCGAAAACGTGCGGTTGGTTCTCGTGCCATCCGAAGGTGCGGAGGCTTACGACCCCGCAAAGCGCGACCCGCGCCTCGTCGCGCTTGTGCGCCTGCTTGCACGACAAGCCGCGCGGGAGTTCGTCGACGCGGAATGGGAGCGCGCGTCCCGCGAACGCCTCCGTAAATAGGGAGGTCGTCTCATGAAGGTCGCGCTTTACGCCCGTTATTCATCGGACAATCAGCGCGACGCCTCTATCGAGGATCAGCTTCGGCTGTGCCGCGCTCGCGCCGACCGCGAAAATTGGAAGATCGTTGACAGTTATATCGATCGGGCCATTTCCGGGGCATCGCTTCTGCGGTCCGGCGTTCAAGAATTGATCGCGGACGGCCTCAAGCGTCGCTTTGATCTCGTTCTGACGGAATCGCTTGACCGGCTGTCGCGCGACCAAGAAGACATTGCCGGCTTCTACAAGCGAATGCGGTTCGTCGGCATCAACATCGTCACCTTGTCGGAAGGCGAAGTGAGCGAATTTCACATCGGTCTCAAGGGGACGATGGGTGCGCTCTACTTGAAGGACCTGGCCGACAAGACGCGACGCGGACTTCGCGGGCGCGTCGAAGACGGCAAGTCGGGTGGCGGACTGTGTTACGGCTACGATGTCGTCAAGAAATTTGACGCCAATGACGAAGCGATCCGCGGCGACCGCACGATCAACCAAGCCGAGGCCGACGTCGTCCGTCGTATTTTCTCGGATTATCTGGCTGGTCAATCATCGCGCACGATCGCCATGACGTTGAACCGGGAGGGCGTGTCCGGGCCGCAGGGAAGCGAATGGCGGCCGTCGACGATTCACGGCAATCCGAAACGCGGCGTCGGCATCCTCAACAATGAGCTTTATGTCGGCAAGCTGGTCTGGAATCGGCTGCGCTACATCAAGGACCCCGACACGGGTAAGCGCGTTTCGCGGCTTAACCCGGAGAGCGAGTGGGTCATACAGGACGTTCCCGAACTGCGCATCGTCGAACAGGATGTGTGGAGGCCACGAAGGAACGCCAGCGTCGGCTGGCCTACGAGCCGCCGTCGGAAGCCGGGGGAGAATACCCTGAATGCACGCCGACGGCCGAAGCATCTATTCGCTGGCCTCGTCAGGTGTGGTTGCTGCGGTGGCGGTTACACCATGATCTCCAAAGACCTTCTTGGCTGCGCGACGGCGCGCAATAAGGGAACCTGCGACAACCGGCTCAACATTCGGCGCGACGCGATCGAGAAGTCGATCCTGACAGGGTTGAACACCCATCTCATGGCGCCCCGGACCTGTTTAAGGAGTTCTGCCAAGAGTTCACCCGCGAGGTGAACCGTCGCCGGATCGAGCGCAGCACAGACCTTGAGTCCTGGCGGAGCGAGTCCGAGCGGATTGAACGCGAGTTGCAGAAACTGCTCACCGCGATCAAGACGGGCGGGCCTATCGAGGCCATCGTTTCGGATATGAAGCGTCTTGAGGGGCGGAAGGCCGAGCTGACCGAACTTTTGGCCAACGCCCAGGAACCGCCGCCCCTGCTGCACCCTAACATGGCGGAGGTCTATCACCAGAAGATCGCCGCCCTTTACCGGGACCTGCAGAGCGAGGAAACCAAGGCCCAGGCTGCGGAGACGTTCCGGTCTCTGGTCAGCCGGGTGAGCCTCGTTCCGGAAGGTGGAACGCTCGCGATCCTCCTGCGCGGCGATCTGGCCGCGATCCTCCGGTTTGTGGCAGGCAAGAAAAACCCCGACGTCCTTTCGGAAGTCGGGGTTTTGGACGACCTGCTATCGCAGGCATCGGTGGTTGCGGGGAAGCGCAGATACCGATACCGACATTCCTTGGAAGTGGCGATTTAATTTGACCCCCCCGGGTGTACCCCCAGGCCTACAGTTGATCTACTTTAGGATCCTGGACAGGGAAAACTGGCGAATCGGTTGGCCGCGTTTGACCATCACGTGCTTATGTAGCCAGAAGGGGGACCTGTCAGGCCGCACACCCCGATCGGCGACCACCGTGAATAAGATCGTGCGGGCCGAACGTAAAGGTTTACTCGACAAGGTGCCCGGCTTTGCGAACCCCTTCGGCAAGGCCATCCGGTTTTCCGTCGATGCCCGCGAGACCCGGCGCAAGCATTTCGAGAAGTCCGACCTCAAGGCCGTCGTGACGGTCGCATATGACAGCAAATCCCGCATTGAACTTACTCTAAGCGAGTTATGACCTGCTGCCAGCACTGCCAGCGCATCTTCTCCTCAAGAGAGGACTTCCTGCGCCACACCGAGCAAAACGTGCGGTACGACAACCCTCAAATCGGACCCCGCTAAGCGCGCGCCAATTTGTGCAGGATGTTTCCGAAGCCGCCAGTTCAATGGCTAGCGGTCTTCGTTTAGCCTTCTTATCTTTGCTGAGGCAGTGTTATTGCGTTCGGCGTTTGCTTATCGACCCCATTGTAGATTGAGAAACCGAGCAGCAGAGCGAGTATCGCACCGAGGATAGCCCAGCCGACCGTCATGCCATTCATATGTCGCCTCCTGGTTCATTCGGAAATACCATGCCGCACTCCCTTTAGGAACGACGCGTCTGCTCACGTGTGATAGCGCCATCCCATCATCACTAACTGACGCTCACCCTTACACGTGCGAATCACCGGGCGAGACCATCGGGGTAGACAGCGGGCAGCGGCGGGAGGTTTCCCGTGAGGTCACGCAACACAGCGAACAAACTGGGATGGCTTCCTGGTTGGTGGTGATGCTGTAAGGTTGCACATCCGATACTCACCGTCGCGCGTTCCTCGGGTCGAACTTCGGGCACTTCCTTGGGTTGTACTCCGGCAAGCTGTCCGGTCGCTCGGGATAATGAAACTCATCACCCCTAAGCCATCGCCCTTCGAACCTCACCCAGAACAATATAGCGTCGATCTGACGTATGCAAACTCGTGCACGGGCCACAAGCCGCCGTCGCGTATCCTCTCGCCTGTCGGATTGAACGAGAGGTTGTTGAGTTTGCACAGCGCCTCGCCATCCAATGTTCTCTCTAGCAATTCTAATCAATCGCGCTCTGCCCGGAAGTGAAACGTCGTTGTCTTCTGCTACAGCGAACGCTGCGGCCGACGTTCGTCGCTATGCGATAACGCTGACCACAACGGGGCTTAAGGCACTCGCTTGGTGAAAACTCTTTTCAACTCCGGAAAGCCTTGGACAGCGGATGATATTAGAACGTTACAAAAGCTGGCGGCGGAAGATAAGCCAGTCCGCCTGATCGCTAAATTAATGGGCCGAACGTCAATCGGGGTTCAGGCGAAAGCCCTGCAAGAGCACATTTTGATCAAGCGCCAGTCTCGCGGTCGGCGGAAGCCCCCAATTCCTGAATGAACGAAAAACCCTGAACTTGTTAAAAAACCACATCCCAGAAAAGCAAATGGCCCGAAGCGTTGCCCGGGCCATCCACATCGCGAGCGAGCCTACATCCAGCTCAGCTCGCTAGCCTAGGCGAAGGTTCTCCGCGCTCTCTTTGCCGCGGTTCGCCACGATCTCGTAAGATACCTTGGCGCCCTCTGCCAGGCCGGTGAACCCGGCCTTCTCCACGGCTGAGATATGGACAAACACGTCCTTGCCGCCGGTTTCCGGCTGGATGAAGCCATAGCCTTTCTGCTGGTTAAACCACTTCACAGTTCCTGTAGCCACGTTGGTCGTCCCCAAAACGTTGAAACGTGAATACAACCCTAAGCAGTAGCGGGAAGCAAGGCACAATACTGCCGGTGGTGAGCCGGCGGAGGCGTCCTCTTCTCGCTAAGGGAGCGCCGATCTTAGGAATCAATCTTCACAGTTTTAGCGTGAATTTCACGTAGATTCATTGAAGATTATCGATTTTCATGAAATTCTTCTACCCTGTGCTCTTTTTCATAAGCCGGTATTGAAATTCATGGAACCCGGGCAACAGAAGCCATTTTCAGAAGCTGTCATCGCTTTTCACGGTCGCCCGCTGCCGGAAGCTGCCATTCCGGTCGGTTATGCCGCCTTGATCGACGCCTTTGAGCTGGCTGTCCCGGCGCCCATCCGCTTGGCCGCAATCGGCCCCCGACACAAGGTCTACGAGGCCGACGGCTGGAAGCTCTATACGCCGCGTCACCGGCCCGACGCCAATCTCGGTGGCCATCTAACCTTCGCGCTGCGTTACGAAGGACTCGATCTCGCCGTTCTGAAGCGACTGTTCCTTGTCACGGGACCGGAGCCGATCGCGGCTCTTGTCCGCGCCGCGCCGACTGGCGCTTACGCACGGCGGATCTGGTTCTTGTACGAATGGCTGCTCGATGCCCGGCTCGACCTGCCTGACGCAACGCAAGGGAGTTACGCTCCTGTCGTTGACCCAGGGCAGCAATGGGCTATCGACGGGACGACATCGTCACGCCATCGCGTGAAGAACAATCTGCCCGGTACACCCGCCTATTGTCCGCTAATCTTTCGCACGCCGTTGTTGGAGCAGCTTGTCGCCCGCAATCTCAGCGATGAAGCACGACGTCTTGTAGCCGAGGTACCCGCTGACCTCCTCGCCCGCACCGCGGCCTTTTTACTACGGAAGGATTCGCGATCGAGCTTCCAAATCGAAGGCGAGGATCCGCCCCAGGATCGCATTCAGCGCTGGGGGCATGTCATTGGCGAAGCCGGCCATCGCCCGATCGACCGGGCCGAACTGGAACGCTTGCAACGCATCGTCATCGGGGATGCGCGTTTCGTCCATCTCGGATTGAGAGAGCAAGGCGGGTTTGTCGGCGAGCACGATCGACTGGACGGGACCCCCATTCCCGATCACATCAGCGCGCGACACCAGGACCTGCCTGCGCTGATCGATGGCCTGACGGCTTTCGATCGCAGCGCTGCGCAAAGCCTCGACGCGGTACTTGCCGCAGCCGTTCTCGCGTTCGGCTTCGTTTACATCCATCCGTTTGAGGATGGTAACGGCCGTCTCCACCGCTACCTCATCCATCATGTTCTGGCGGAACGAGGCTTCAACCCACCTGGTCTTGTCTTTCCCGTATCGGCCGTGATTCTCGATCGGATCGACGATTACCGCCGCGTGCTTGAAGGTTATTCGCGCCGACTATTGCCGCTCATTCGCCGGCGCCCGACCGACCGCGGCAATGTCGAGGTCCTGAACGAGACGGCCGACTTCTATCGCTATTTCGACGCGACGCCCCATGCGGAGTTTCTGTTCGAATGTGTCGCGCGCACCATCGATGTCGATCTGCCCGCCGAAACCGCGTTCCTCCGGAGCTACGATAGCTTCAAGACCCAAGTGAAGCGGATGATCGACATGCCGGACCGAGTCCTCGACCTGCTGTATCGCTTCCTGCGGCAGAACGGAGGCAAGCTGTCGAAGCGCGCGCGCGAAAAGGAATTCGCGGCCCTGACTGACGACGAGGCAGCGGAGATCGAGGCAATCTACGCGAACCTTTAACGCTTAACCGCCGCGCCTTTTCCTCCTATTGCTCTGAGCATCGGTCAGCTTCAAGGCAGCATCGACCACGGCTCTGAATGCGGAGGATCCGCGGGCCGTTTCACCGACGATGGCCAACCAACCGTCCGATGCCGACGCCACGCGAGAGTTCGCATCGAGCAGATCGCGCGCCCTGGCCACTGTCCGGCGACCGGCTGGCGTCTTCCCGGACAATATCTTCGATAGGTGTCCCTGGCTAATACCGAAGCAGGACACGCAATCATTCAGGCAATCCGCGACTATTTCAAGGATGATGAATTCAGGTTTGAGAGATGTGCGGCGAAAATTGCTGAGTTCATGCTTCCTCGTATTGTCTCGCTTGATCTGACAAGACCAATACGGGATGGCGGCCGTGATGGGATTGGCAGATACCAGCTGGGTGACGGTGCTTCCGCAGTGGATGTAAGCTTCGCACTTGAAGCCAAGTGCTACAGCATGAGCAGTTCGGTCGGGGTTAAAGAGTTATCGAGACTTATCTCGCGCCTGCGCCACCGCCAGTTCGGTGTGCTGGTCACGACATCCTTCGTCCATGATCAGGCTTACAAAGAAATCAAAGAAGACCAGCATCCGATTATCGTGATTTGCGCTTCAGATATCGTCAGACTTCTGAAGAACGCAGGCATTACCACTGTGCCTGACGCGAAGGCTTGGCTCGCTGTATTCTAAACGTTCGGATACCGCTCGAGACTGCGTGGCGAGCCCGTGCAGATATCGAAGAACTCTGGCGGCGGATCGCCTTCTCGATCCTGATCACTAACGTAGACGACCACTTGGTTAATCATGGATTCCTCCATGTCGATCGGGGTCAGCGGCGTCTAGCGCCCGCCTTTGACATCAATCCCTTTCCTGAGTGGGTGCGAGAATTGAACACTTGGATTTCGGAGGATGTCGGACCGGAGGCCAGCATCGATGCACTGATGTCGGTCATCGCATACTTCCGCATCGCCAAGACGCGCGCGAAAGAAATCTTGGGACAAGTCGAGGCCGCTATTGCTCCCTGGCGCGAGCAAGGCCAGCCCTTGGCATGATAGGGGACGAACTCGATCAGTTCGCCGATGCGTTTGAGCATCGCGAGCGCGCTGCACTGAGAAAACTATCGACTTAGCTTGCGAGCTCATCGGACAAGACCGCAGATCATCCAGGCCTCGATGTGCCTATCGCAGTACAGCTTCCCATGCCGAAAGCGCCCGTATGATTGGCGTGTCGCTGTCATTGCTGTGCACGGGATGTCCGTCGCAAGCCATCGCAAGAGAACGAAAGTGAAAGAAAAGTGGAACGGCGATGCACAAAATTTGCACACGATCCCCCACCTAACTAATCCATCATCGGGTTCACCCGCCATAAGAAAAACGCCGCGATCCCATGGACAACAACGAGGACGGCGAAAACCGTCCCGGCCGCGCCGTCCAGGCGCCCTACGGGAAGAAGAACAAGCGCCGGTAACGCCAGTAGCAGACCAATCGCATAAGAGAGTGCGGCCGTTCGGGACATCGATCAGGTCGATGACAGTCATTTGTCCGCACTCATATTCCGCGTCGGGCCGGCAGCGCGCACGGAAGGACTATCGCGACCCGTCACTCTGACGTCGCTACCATACGCGCTCTAACCGCCAGTAGCCGTCATTGTCTAGGACGAGACGCCAGGTCTGCGGCGCGACCTCTGTTTCCTTCGCTATGCGATAGGTCGGGATGGAGAGATGAATGGCGCCCTCAACGGGGTGCCACTCGGCGATCACGGTGACACCGTCGCCAAACTCGACGAGACATCCAGGCCCTATTTTGCGATCGTCATCAACGGAGATGCGATCACGACGGAACGCATGACTATGTGGAAACACAAACGCATTATCGGCACCGCGGACCGCTATTCGACGTTATTCCTCTCGCATCCGCACCACGACCTTGCCCCTGGCATGGCCGGCTTCCAGATACGCAATCGCCTCACCGATCTCGGCAAATAAAAAGACACGGTCGATGATCGGCTCAAGTTTTTTCTGTTCGATGAGCTGAGCAAGCTCCGCCAGTTCGGCGCCGCTCGGATGCATGAACAGGTAGCGATATGAAACGCCGTGCTTTCTGGCTTCTGCACGCAGGCCGCGGGATGCGAACCAGAACAGCATCGTGAGCAACGGGCCTCGGCCCAGATCCTTTCGCGCGGTCTCGGGCTCTGGCATGCCCGCAATCGATACCACCTTGCCGCCGCGCTTCACCACACGGAATGATGTCTTGAGCGTTTCGCCTCCAAGCAGATCGAACACGCCGTCCATGTCATGCACATGGTCCTCGAACCGCTGCGAGGTGTAGTCGATCACCACATCGGCTCCGAGCCGTTCGACAAGTGCTTTTCCACGCGGCGATGCCGTTGTTGTAACCTCTGCGCCGAGCCATTTCGCCAACTGGATGGCGAACGTGCCGACGCCGCCCGCCCCTGCCGGTATGAAGACCCGGCTGCCGTTCCGCAGGTTGAGTTCGTCGCGCAACGCCTGAAGTGCGGTGAGCCCCGCGAGCGGGACCGCCGCGGCGGTGACGAAATCGACCGACGAAGGTATTCGAGCGAGGAGGTTTTCGGGGAGAACCGCGTATTCCGCGAAGGCTCCCATGGAATCCTTCGGCATGCGGGCGAAGACGCGGTCTCCCTTCGCAAACCGCGTTGCGCCGGCGCCGCATTCTTCCACGACGCCCGCTAAGTCGTTTCCCAGGACGGTTGGCAAGGCATATCGGTAGATGATCTTAAGTTTGCCCTCGCGCGTCTTGAAATCGACCGGGTTGAGGCCAGCGGCGTGGACGCGCACCAGCACTTCACCCTGCTCCGGTCGCGGTCGCGGTAGCTCACGGAGTTCCGTGGCTTCCGGCCCGCCATATTTCGTCAGGACAAATGCTTTCATCTGCATGAACATCCGTGGGGACCGTTCATTCTCCTGTCTAGCACGAGGTGCGCGTGGTCGGCACCGTCGAAGCTTCCCACGGGAGATCAGAACCCCATAGACCAAACCTTCGGAGGTTTCTCATGCCCAACAGGACGAAGAAATGGTCGGCGGACGTCACTGAGCACAGTGATGCGCTCGAACTGGAGCCGCACGTGTTCGAGAAGGACAACCCAAAAGAGATTGCGGCATCATTGAAGCGATCGGCCGACAAGAGCGAAAACCGCAAATCCGAGCCCTTTCGTTCGGCGATGTCCATGCTGACCTTCTACATCAATCGCGCCGGCAGGAATCTTCCGGCGAAGCGCAAGAAGGTCCTGGAAGACGCAAAGGACGAGCTACGCCGAGCATATGGAAGGCTCGCCGAGGACTGACGGACTTGCCTATGCGCGCGCATATCTTCCTTTGGTCCATCATGGTCGTGACTTCTCCCGGATTGCCTGCACGACCACATCGATGTCGTGAGGCTCAATCCCGAGTTCTCGGAAGCCGCACCGTTCCGCGACGTTGTCGATCCGCATGAGTTCGACCTGGTTGCGCGTCAGCGGCGCGCCGGGGACGAGTTCGGCGACGATGGCGAGCGCGTGCCATGCCAGAAACGGCACAGGCATCAAGCGGACGCGTACGCCGAGTAGCCGGGAGATCTCCTCGACCAGTTCCCGGTAGGAGTAGACACGCGGTCCGCCGAACTCGAACAGACGCGCCTCGGGGTCGCTCGCCCCCAGCGCGAGTCGCGCTATGGCTTCCGCGACGTCTTCAACAAATGCCGGCTGGAGACGCGTGTCGCCGCTACCGAACAGCGGGTACGCAGGAAGGATTCGTAACAGTCTCACGATCGTCGTCAGAAATGCGTCGTCGCTTCCCGTCATTACCGCGGGACGGACGATGATCGCATTCGGAAATACAGCTGCAACGGCTTCCTCGCCCTGCCCTCGCGCCCGGATGTAGCTCGACGCCGAGCGGGGGTTGGAACCGATTCCGGATATCTGGATGTATCGCACAGCGCCGGCATCTCGTGCGGCGGCTGCCAATCTCAAGGCGGCCTCGACATGGATCCGTTCGAACGTGACGTCGCCGTGCTCGGTATAGAGACTGACTGCGTTGATGACCGTGCTCGCGCCTGAAACGGCCGCAGCAACTTGCTCCTGGTCGAGGATATCCGCTTTTACGGCAGAAAATGATCCACCATGAACCTGCTCGTGCCTTGCACGAGTGGAATGGCGCGATGCCGCACGGACAGCGGTGCCGTGGTCAAGGAGATGCTTGACGATCCTGCGTCCGAGAAAGCCCGAACCGCCGAACACGGTCGTCAACTCAAGCCTGGAATGCGCCTCGCCTGATGGTCTTGCTGTGTCCTCCATCCCTTTTCAACGGCCTCGGCCGGGAAGCGTTCGACCGAACGCGCTTTTTCAGGACAGAAGGCGGCCCGGCAAGGTGCTGGGCGATGGCGGGGGTGCCCAATAGCGCGGCCTTCGGGAGTGAGTCAGATTGTCGCAATTAAACCCGCGATTCTACGCTCCGACTCTCTTCCAGGTGCTTCCACGACGCTTCCACGAGCCATCTTTGGGCGATAAAAATCGGAAAGTAAAAGCCCCCGAAAACATCATGTTTTCAGGGGCTTATAGATTGGTTGCGGGGATAGGATTTGAACCTATGACCTTCAGGTTATGAGCCTGACGAGCTACCGGGCTGCTCCACCCCGCGTTAAACTTTTGCTCGCCTTCGAAATCATGCCGGGCAGCAATCCGGCGACACCTAGGCGCCGATCAATTCTCATCCGGTAGATGACTGAAAAGGCAACTCGGGCGAACGCCCTAGTGCGAAACCACGTGTACCAATGCACACTCGCTTTGGAAAGGGCTGCGCCTCACATTTCCTAACTTTTATAGGTCCGGACGACAATTCATTCCAAATTCGATTGGCTTCCTCGATGATATGAACCAACCCTGTTCACGCGCAGCGAAGCCTCTTTTGAAAAACAAGATCATCCCCTTCTCGCCTATACCCCTCGGCGCGCCATGTTACGCTATGCGCCGGCCGATCCGTAAATTTCAAATCGAAGCACTACTGGTGTCCGAATCCGAAATCAACATCGGCGAATGCAAGCCGCGCGGCCAATCCATATGACCCTCAGCGAGAGTTGAGCGCTGGAATCAGATCGCTGGCGAGTTTCCTGACGAGACCGATAAACGCTGCCGTCCAAGCCAGCAAAGCCACATAGACGCATACATCCGCGATAGGCCGTAAGAACTCCAGCCGCATGGCACTGGACATCTCGTAAGTGCAGACCGTGTACATCCCCAACGGAAAGACCGCACTCCAATACGCCGGGTCGTACCTGAGAGGGAAACGCCGATAAACATGCCGCCAGACAAACAAGACGATGAGAAGCGGTATCCACCACGTTCCGGCAGCCCAGAAAAAGATGGTGAAACCCTTGAGAAAGGGAAGTAGCTCCTCAAGGAACCACGCATCCGCCGCATTCTCAATCAGCACCGAACCAGCAAGCGTTGAGATAGCCATCGCCCCCATGTTGATCCAGTACGAGGGCACGAAATCGGCAGGCGAGAACTTAAAAAACATATAGCGATAGAAAATAAGCGAGATGATCGAGATATACATCATGCCGCCCCACAGCAACATCGAAAGCGCCAGAAAATTGACGTCGAGCCGGAGGGGTTGATGAATATGTCGTGCGAGTAGCGCGCTAAGGAGAGCGATCGCCTGGGTCGAAACGACCGCAAGCAACCAAGCCCCGGTGATTCCCTGATCAATGGTCGGCTTGGCTTCCATAATCGTCAGGTTTGCAAAAATTGTGTAGGTCAGGATAATCCAGAGGAGAATACCAAAAATCCAAAGTCCCATGGCAACGTCTAATGCGCCAGCGAGTATGAATTGGTTCGCCATCACCCCCGTGGCAGCCACCGCGGAAAGAAATCCAGGCGCAGAACGATGGTCGGTGAGATCGACAATCAGTGCTCGACGGTAGCGTATGAGTCGCCACGACGTGAGAATCCAGAGCGCTACAAATTGCGTTGTATTCAGCCAAAGAAGAGCGACGGCGATCGGATGAAATCCGGCCCGCTCCGAAGCAATGGAGACGATCCCAGTAGCCATCACCAACGCAAAATAGGCTGGTGAAAGGCGGCGAGCGCCGCGCATGCGAAGCCGAAAGCGACGTTTAGGTGAGTCAAACGGCTGCACTAGACTTCACTGACCTTGAGCTTAGACACCGTTGTGACGTCACACCGCCCCTCCGGGGGCGGTGTGAATGGTTGACAGGCAAACCTCTCAGGATCGCCTAGATAAAGGATTCAATGGGCGGGAACGGCTTCGGCGATCGCAGCGCTGATCGGCTTCACATTCCTGAAGCCAACTCGCGAGAACGAGACATAAAAAGCCGCCATATTCATCAGCGCCCAGACAACAAAGCCGAGCGTATACCCGCCAATCAGGTAGTTGCTAGCGGCCAGAACAGCGGTCATCGTGAAACCGCAAGCCGCGCCGGCAGCTTTGGCCAATCCACTGACTGCGCCAACTTGTTCAAAGTAAATCGGGATTAGCTTGATGACCACTGCCGCTGACGCGCCCGACAGCAACGCCAATCCGTAAATGGCGACCAACTCTAAACTCAGTGAAATCTGCAACGCCATCAGCACGGCGAGAACAGACATAGCACCGAACATCCAAGTCAAAAGGGAAAAAACCTCATAACGGTCAGCCAGCCAGCCCCCGAGCGGTCGGGTAAGGGCCACGCAAACCACCAGCAGCGGCGTGTAAAATGCCACTGCCGAGGTCGCTTCCACGTGCCAATGATCGACGAGATAGGTCGGCATCGTCGACGCGAAAAACACCAAGGTGCCGAACGCCACCCAATAAAGGCCAGGCACCAGCCAAACAACGACGCCCGAGCGGTAGACAGCCAAAATCTCCCGCGTCGACGTATTCTTAAGCTTCTTGTTCGGCGCATCAGACGTGAAAAACATGTAAACCGCCGCCATTAACAACGTAGGAATGGCGAAGATAGGGAATATGATACGCCAGCCCTCAGGATCGTTCGCATCTGCAACGCTCGTAATGACGAACGTAACAGCCATCATACCAAAGGTAATCCCGATATTACCCAAGGCAAAAAGCCCCAAGGCCATGCCTTGTCTGGACTTGGGATACCACGACGACACGTGAGCGTTACCTACCACGAAGGTCGCACCACCAAGTCCTAGCATCGACCCCAGGAACAGGAAGGAATAATAGCCCTCCGCAAAGGTTCCGAAAATCAGAACCACTGAAAGGCAGACCAACAAAATCGTGAACACAGTCCGGCCACCGAACTTGTCAGTCCAGATACCTAGCGGAATACTGACAGCAGCGGCGAAAAGCGGCTCCATCGCAGCCAAAACAAGCACTTGCGTGCTTGTGAAATGGTACCACTCAATCAAAAATGGGGCGAGCGCAGAAAACATCCCCCAAATAGCGAACCCCAGCGAAAACGCTAAGGTTGAGATCCACAACACCTTCGCGTTGCCTTGCGGCTCGCTTGGCGCATCTACCTTGCCAACTGAATGTTCCACCGGTAGCTCCTACCTAAGAAATAATCTATCTAGCTGATTGCGTTGCTTCTAAAAAACCAGGTTAATACCTGGATCCTGACCTTAAGCTACCGGTTCGCCGCGCTGCTAAGCCAACGGGATCCGCTCCGCACGATCTCCTCAACCGACAAGTCAACTCATAATTCTCGCCGGCGAGCGAAACTCGCCGGCGAGAATATCTTTATCTCTTTTACCAGAACGTAACTATTACGCCAAGCTACTAGTGAGCAGATCTCACAGTGTTTCTGATCTGAATCTGGTACGGCCGCCACAAGTACCAGAAGGGGAACATGATCAAATGCACGAGCCGGGAGAACGGAAACAGGGAGATCACCAAGAACCCGGTAAGCATGTGCGCTTTAACAGGAAGCGGCAAAGCCGACACATAGTGAGTTTGCGGATTCAGAGATACCAGCGAAATCAACCACGGCACCGCAGTATCGATGTACCAGTCAGCTCCCCAGCGGTAAGCCAAAGAAACCCAGAAACCAAGTGCGACCTGCACAAGAAGCGCGACCAGCAATATGCCGTCCATTGGGCTGGTCACGGCAAGAATTCGCTCCGTTGTAAATCGGCGCACTATCAAAACGCATAGGCCTATCAGCGCGGCGAAACCGAACGCAAAGCCAATCAGCTCGACAGTGTATAGCGCTGTCGGCGTAGATGTCAGGCTTGACCACATACCAGGAACAAGAAACCCGATCATATGGGCTAGCAGGACAACTACAATACCGTAATGCCAAGGTACGGAGCCCCAAAACAAACGGCGGTTCTCCAGAAGTTGGGACGACAACGTTGAATAGGAAAACCGATTTGTGCGGTAACGATGAACACCACCGATAACCGCCACCACGATCGCCAAGTATGGCAGAACCGCGAACAGGAATACGTCATACATAGAATTTGCCTCCGTCACACATGGGATATTCCTCTCACGCTCGCCAATCCAGCAGGTCGTCTGCTGCGACCTCCGCAAGTGGCTTATACACCTTGAAATGCTGCCGGCCGGCTTGGGTCCAGAATACGACATGCGTTTCTACTGGAGGACAGCCGGGATCAGAACAAGGAAGCTCCGACACCATGATCGTCTCGTCCTCATCAAGATTGAATCGTTCTCGGGTCCAGCTAAGGACACGCTCCTGCTCAGCTGAGCGGTCAGCGCGCTTTTTCGTCATACCCTCACTTAGCAAAAGCCGTAATGAGTCGAGCACTTGATGATATGGGTGTGCGCGCTTCTCCGCCTCTTCCACATCATAATCTTCGCTCATAGCCAACAAAAAGCCGCCCTCCAGTACATCACCCTGGCCTTGGCCCTTGAGCTGTTTACGATCGTCTTCCTGACTCTGCCCCTCAATCAACTTTCGCGCTTCGCGCTGCTGCGCCTTTAGCTGCTTTCGTAAATCACGATCGTCCAGCTTCGCACGCTCAATTCCGGTATCGCCATCAATATCAGCCGGTCCGTGTTGATGACTCTCCGTTTCCGGCTTCGTTGTCATACGCTCAAGCGCCGGCAACAACCCTTTGTTCAAAAGAGCATCGATGTCTTCGCCCTCGTTCTCTGCAGCGAAGCGTAATACGATCGACAAGCGATCCGGCATTTCCGAAGCATCGGGCTCAAACCCGCTTGCGCGATAACTTTTCTTAAGTTCGACCAAAAATACACTGCGCTTGTAGTTTTCACCGAAAAGCTGATAGCCAACATAGGGATGACATATCGAATTCAGATCAAAAAAACCGCTATAAACCTCCTGCAGCTTTCCTTCCGGCGTCTGCTCGGCAAAATCTCGGAAGCCTACCAACAAAGCCGCGGCCTGCGGCTGCACAGATTTCACCAGCGCCACGCATTCGGCAGCCTTATGCTCTAAACCTGCAACAGGATAATCGAGGATGTCAGCAAACAACCCCAAAACCTTGGCGCGGTTCGAATACAAAACCTCTGCACGATGCGAAAAACGACTCATGATCTTTATGTCGAGCCTATGATACTGAACACTTTATATAAAAATATAAGACAGTCTTCCTATTTCAGACCATCTTAGAACCACGCGAGACGGGTCCGAATGCATAACCCGGATACCGTCTCGCGCCTTGCCGTGCGGGAAGAGGGCCTATGGTCCTCTTGCCGGATCGGTGTGGAAGCCGACGCCGACCGCACCCTTGCGGATCGGATAGTTGTGAGAGACCGGGTCGAGCTGCGGGAACAGAGCATCAACCGCCGTCTCACGCTCCATCGGCGGAACAACAAAGCGTTCCTCGAAGGTCGGCATCGAGGTGAGCCGCCAGATCGCCTCGACCTCCGCCGCGGTGGTCTTGCCTTCCGCCAGCGCCCGCTGCACCTCCTCGTCCGGAATGTCCTTGACCTTCCTCGAACGCATGTAGACGCGCACCGCCACCAGCTTCTTGTAGACACCGCGGATGATGTCCTCATTACCGCCCGCCAGCAAGCTCGCCATATAGCGGAGCGGAATACGCGAACGTTCCAGCGAGCTCATCAACGGTCCCAACCGTGATTCACTAGCAATGTTGTCGTACACGCCGTTCTCCACCTTGGCCAGAACCGGCCCCAGCGGCGGCACGTAGAACAGCATCGGCAACGTGCGGAACTCCGGATGCAGCGGCAGCGCGATGCCCCACTTCTTGACGAACTGGTAGACCGGAGACTTCTGCGCAGCCTCGATCTTCGAATCCGGAATCCCGTTGGCTCTCGCGGCCGCGATGATCTCCGGATCGAACGGATCCTTGATGATGTTGCGCTGCGCCATCACCAGCTGATCCTGCGGCGACTTGGCCGTCTCCTCGATCGCGTCCGCATCGTAAAGCACGAGGCCGATATACCGGATGCGTCCCACGCAGGAGTGGAAGCACGCCGGCGGCTGGCCACTCTCCAGACGCGGATAGCAGAGGATGCACTTCTCGGCCTTGCCGGTCGACCAGTTGAAGTAGGTCTTCTTGTACGGGCAACCCGAGACGCACATGCGCCAGGCGCGGCAGCGCTCCTGGCTCACCAGCACCACGCCGTCCTCGCCGCGCTTGTAGAGCGCGCCCTGCGGGCACGCCGCCACACAGCCCGGATTGAGGCAGTGATTGCAGATGCGCGGCAGATAGAAGAACACCGTGCTGTTGATCTCGTTGATCTGACGCATCTCCTCATCGGAGGCGCCGTCGAAGTTCGGATCGTTGTTCGCATAGACCTGCGAGCCGCCGAGGTCGTCGTCCCAGTTCGGACCGGCCTCGATCGTGTCCATGTACTTGCCGGTCACCATCGAAATCGCCCGCGCAGTCGGCTGCTCGTCGGCCAAGGGCGCGCTGATCAGGTTCTGGTAATCGTAGGTCCAGGGCTCGAAATAATCGTCGAGCGTCGGCAGATAGGGGTTGTAGAAGATGTTGGTGAGCGTTCCCCACTTGCCCTGCAGCCGCAGCCGAAGGCTCTTCTGCCTCTGACCGTCAACCACCCAGCCGCCGCGATACTTGGTCTGGTCTTCCCAACGTGTCGGGTAACCCGTACCCGGCTTGGTCTCCACGTTGTTCCAGTACATGTACTCGGTGCCCTTGCGATCGGTCCAAATGTTCTTGCACGCGATGCTGCAGGTGTGGCAACCGATGCACTTGTCCAAGTGAAAGACCATCGAAACTTGAGCTCGGATGTCCATGTGTATACTCCTTCGTTCCTATGGCTCGTTCTTATGACTTCATTTTTCGATTGTCGTTGCGCACTTATCTGTTGCCGTTCTCATCGACAGTGTCGGGCGCAGGTGGTTTTGACGATTCACCGCCTCGCTTGCGACGTGAATCCACCGTCGCTTGCGCAGCAGCCAACGCAAGTCCATCACCCATGCTCGCTATTGTCGGATCGATATGCTGGTGTCCCGCCGGAGTTGGAGTGTCGCGTACTGCCACGATGCTACCCTCAAACTCGAGCGTCATGCCGGCAAGCGGGTGATTCGTATCAACTACTACATACCCGTTATCCTCATCGACCTCGGTAACGATCACATTCTCAACTCGACGCTCATCGTCGCTGTGCGCAAGAAAACACATTCCCGGCTCAATTTGATCTACACCGCCAAACGTTTCAGCCGGCACTCGCTGCTGCAACGCCTTGTCGCGTTCTCCGTAAGCCTCTTCAGGCGGCAACGTCACTTCAAACCGCTCGCCCGCAGCCCTACCCTCGAGCGCGCGCTCAAGGGCAGGTAGCAGACGTCCACTCCCATGCTGATACTCTAACGGCTCATCGCCCCACACAGCTGACCGAATGTGACGAATCTGGCCGTTAGTCCGCAGAGTGTAGTTAATGGTCACGTATTTCCCGACGCTAACCCGCTCAGGCGCGCCGAAATGCGCCGGAGCCGATTCATGATCGTGATCGTGATCATGGTCGTGATCATGATCGTGACCATGCGTCGCGATATCGCCTACCATTCCAACTTCTCCATCTTACGCACGACGACATGGGTGTCGCGTGTGAAGATACCAGTCGGACCCCAATAGTTAAAGCCGTATGTAAACTGAGCATATCCACCAGCCAAGAACAATGGGTTGATACGAGTACGCGTCAGACTGTTGTGTCCACCGCCCCGCCACTTGCGTTCCTGCGACTTAGGAATGTACACCGTACGCTCAACTGCGTGGTAATACATGCAAGTACCCGGTTGAATTCGGCGGCTCACGTTGGCGCGCGTTACGACCACACCGTTGTCGTTGTAGACCTCGACCCAGTCGTTATCCTCAATACCGACCTTCTCTGCATCTCTATCATTGATCCACACCGGATCCATGCCGCGAGATAGCATCAGCATACGGTGATTGTCTTTGTAAGTAGAGTGAATGTTCCACTTACCATGCGGCGTGATGTAGTTCAGAACCAATGAACGATCATCAACCCGACTCTTAACAATATCACCGGTCTTGCGCGGATTAAGCCGCGGTTTGTAAGTCGGGATATGCTCACCAAAGTCAAGGTACCACTGATGATCGAGATACAAAGATTGCCGACCGGTCAGCGTACGCCAAGGCACCAAACGCTCGACGTTCATACACCAGGCGGAATACGCCCGACCGTCGTTCGTCATACCCGTCCAGCAGGGACTCGTAAGAATTCGTCTCGGCTGGCGCGTCAGATCGTAGAAGGTCGAAGAGACACCCCTAGTGGGCTCCGCAATATCGACAAGCGGTAGACCAACATGATGCTCCTCGTTATGGAAGCCCTGATAGCATACCTCGCCGTTTGCCTCAGGCGCACACATCAACAAGGTGTTGCATGCGTCAAGCACATCTTCCAGACTTGGATACCGCTTGCCACCCCATTCCACACACCGCATATGCCTCGCATCCGGCATCGGCATGACGGGATTATCAAGCATCTGGTCGTACTGCTTCTTGATCGGAATGTTTACACCGACCGCAGAAACGCCATCCTCGCGAGCCTTCGGACCGAACGAAATGAACTTGTTATACAAGTTCGCATAATCTCGCTCGACCACTCGTACGTGCGGGAATGACTTGCCCGGCACCGGCTTGCATTCACCCTCAGCCCAATCGAGAATCTCCGGCTGAGCCAGCTCATCAGGAGTATCGTGCATGAGCGGCTGAACAACCACGTCCTTAACCGGCTTCGAGAACGCTAGCGGAGCCAACTCACTGACCTTTTTAGAGATCAGCTTGAAGATTTCCCAGTCCGTTTTCGATTCCCATACCGGCGGAACCGCCTGTCCCAGCACGTGCAAGAACGAATGCAAGTCCGTCGTATTAAGGTCGTTCTTCTCATACCAGAAGGCAGTCGGGAGCACGATGTCAGAATAAAGTGACGTCGTGTTCATACGGAAGTTAAGATCGACAACCAAATCGTACTTTCCGCGTGGCGCCACGTCACGGTACTTCACCGTATGCGTTTTGCCCTTAGCACGATCCTCGGCAATCGAGTTGTCGTGAGCTCCGAGATAATGCCGCAAGAAGAACTCGTGACCTTTAGCGCTCGACTGGATCGCGTTACCGCGCCAGATGAACCACATCCGAGGCCAACTCTCGTCAGCATCCGGATCATCGATCGCGAAGTTCACCTTCTTACTGGCGACCTGATCGACGACGTGTGTGACGATATCCTCAGTGCTCTTCGCACCCGCACGCTCGGCTTCGGCTGCCAATTCGATTGGGTTACGGTTGAAGTGCGGCGTGAATGGCATCCAGCCAGAACGTACCGACTTCGCCTCCAGGTCTATCGCATGACCCTTAGCCCATCGCGGATTCGGCGCAGTCAAGCCGTACTCCGTAAACTCCTGCTCGTAGCGCCACTGACAGCTATGAGCATAGTGCCAAGTCGACGACTGCACGACCCGCGGCGGCTTGGTCCAGTCGAGCGCCATCGCAATCGTATTCCAGGGCGCAACGGGAGCAAGTTTTTCCTGACCAACGTAGTGGTTGATACCACCGCCGTTGACACCGCAGCAACCGCACAGGATCAAGGCGACCGTCGCAGATCGGTAACAAAGGTTATTGTAGTACCAGTGGTTGGCACTGGCGCCCACGATAACCATGGACTTGCCGTTCGTGAGTTCTGCGTTGGTCGCAAACTCCCGCGCGAACCTTATCGCCGTCTCACGGCCGATGCCGGTGTGACGCTCCTGCCAAGCTGGAGTATAAGGCGCATCTTCATCGTCGTAGCTGGTTGCAAACGAGCCTTCCAGACCACGGCTATGGCCGAACTGAGACATCATGATGTCAAAGCCGGTCGCAACGAGTACCTCGCCCTTGTCCGTAGCGATGCGCTTAACCGGAACGCCGCGCGAAACAACGCTGCCATTCACGAAGTCGTCAAACCCAACCTGCACCACACCATCGGATTGATCGATAAAGCTCAATACCGGATCGATCGGACTGTTATCCAACGTGTCTTCAGCAGACAGATTCCACTTGCCATGCGTAGAACCCCAACGGTCACCGACCTGACCCTTGAACGCACGGGGCTCACCGGTGCCGGCATCAAGCACCAGCATCTTCCAGTCGCCGTTCTCGACGTCCTGGTAGCGCGCAACACGCTTAGCGCGCAACAACCGGCCCGTCTTGTAAGTGTTCCCATTGGGCTCCAACTCGACAAGGAACGGAAGGTCAGTGTAGCGCTTCACGTAGTCGATGAAGTACGGAACCTGACGATCGATATAGTACTCCTTGAGGATAACGTGATTGGCCGCCATCCATAGAGCCGTATCCTGGCCCGCCTGAAGCGGAATCCACTCGTCGCAATACTTGGCGATCTGACTGAAGTCCGGCGAGAGAACCACAAATTTGGTACCCTCGGTCCGCGCTTCTGCAATGAAGTGCACGTCGGGGGTACGCGTCATGTTCATGTTCGCAGCCATCGAAACAATGAACTTACTGTTGTACCAGTCTGCGCTTTCGCACACGTCGGTCTGGTCGCCCCAAATCTCCGGGAACGACGTCGGCAAGTCGGCATACCAGTCGTAAAAGCTCATGTTTACGCCGCCGAAGAGCTGAAGGAAGCGTGAACCCGCAGCATACGACAACATCGACATGGCCGGAATGGGCGAGAAGCCCATTACCCTATCCGGACCCCACTTACGGGCCGTATATAGGGCAGCCGCAGCAATCAGCTCGACCAGCTCCACCCACTTGGCACGGCGGAAACCACCCTTGCCGCGCGCCTTCTGAATACGAAGCCGCTTTTGCTCGTCTCCAACCAGGGAGGCCCAAGCCTGCACCGGATCAGGATGCGACGCCTTGGCTTCTTTCCAAAGGTCGTAAAGAGGACCGCGGATATATGGGTACTTCACCCGGATCGGGCTGTAGACATACCAGGACGCAGAGATACCACGCTGGCATCCACGCGGCTCGTAGGGCGGCAGACTGCGCTCAAGAAGCGGATAGTCAGTCTGCTGCATTTCCCAGGTGATGATTCCGTCTTTGACGTAGATCGCCCAAGAGCAGCCACCGGTACAGTTAACGCCATGCGTACTGCGGAAGACGTTATCATGAGACCAGCGGTTGCGGTAAAACTCTTCCCACTTGCGCTCCCGGGGATTAACGAGGTCAAGTATCCAGCTCATCAGTGTCTCCTCGGTGCGTTCGTCCGGCCGCGAGGCCTATTACTATTACCGTCAGTTCCCTTAAACCTTCCGATCCAACCGTCGGAATACATACCCGTAAACCAACCGCCGTGGTAGGGACCCGTGCTTCGTCCGGTCGTAGGCGTAGCCATCATCGGCCGCCGTACACCAAACTTCAGGCGATTCCGCCATCTGAAACCAGCGATCAACAACAGAATCACAGCACCCAAGCCGGTCAATCCTGCCAGCTGCCAGATTGCCGAAGCCGAACGCACGGCCAACCCTTCCTGAGCAAGGAAGGCAGCAACGTCTGCCCGCTCCTGCGGAGTCGGCGGCTGCTTCGTCCAAACTGCTTTCATGGTAGGTGTAGGCAGACCAGCCAGCCAGGAAGATAGTCCGCTAGCTCCACCAAGTCGCTTTGCCACAGTGGTCAAATCAGGAGCAAGCGCTCCGCCGCCGAAAGCTCCGAGGCCGCCGGTGCTGTGACACGCCATACAAGGGGGACCGCCATTAGCGAAGCGATCATTACCGGTGAACAGATCCTTGCCCTTTTCGGCATCACCCTTGAGGGCCGGCGCCGCAGCAGCTGAGGATCCTCCACCGCCACCTGTCTCCAGGAAAGCAATGATGTTGTCGACCTCAGCAGTGGACAACCCCAGATTGGGCATCTCCATGCCGTTATATTTACCGAGCAGCTCGACCGCGACCGGATCTTTCTTGGCGATCATCGCGTCAGGCTTAGAGATCCACTCATGCAGCCATTCGGCAGGACGCTTTTTCGTAACGTCTTTCAGGTCGGGACCGACAAGATCCCCCCCGCCTATGCTGTGACATGCACTGCATGTCTTATCGTCGAATAATTTCTTACCGGCCGCTGCATCGGCTGCGTTAGCCACTGTCGGCAACGCTGCCCATATGGCTGTCGTAGCTAGCGCAACAACGGGCATAAATCGCCACGACGCTAGGGGCTTTTTGCTCATGATCCCTCGTCCTCAGATCCATATGATCGGGCGGGCATTAAGTTTTGTTAGATAACAGACGTTTCCCGCTCGTGACCCGTCGTTCTCAGACCCACATGATCGGCGACGGTAGGTTTATGCTAGACTAGAATCGTTAGAAAGCGCAAGGGCGTTGATCTTCGAAATGAGCATTTTTTTCGTCCTGCGGAAGCAGTGTTGGAGAACGCGACCAACTATCTTTTGTTTCCGATTCAATGACGCAGTGCACCCTCAGATTACGCTTCCTGTTCAGCTAGCAAGCCCATCTACAATGAACAGATATAATGAACAAACCTCCTACAACGCGACCCGCCAGATTCAATATTCGGCAAGCAGGCTGGCGGTTGTCAGCGATCTCGTAAGAAGCTGTTTGCTCCACCGCTCAACCGCTTGCACGGCGGTTCATTTTGTCGCGGCCCGTCGGAACGGTGGCCGAAGCATGAACCAGCTTCCCGGAACCTGATTGTCGTGACGAGACCAAGACCGTTAAAGGCAACCCAAGTACCAAGGTCGCCCAAGTCCGACCTCACTGCGGCGGCTATCCAGCAATCCGTATTCAGTCCGAATTACGTTGAAGCCCGGCACGGAATCCTCGATCATGCGTCGGAATGTCCCTCCCCCACGGCCTAGGAGATTATCATGGCTAAGTCGCGCTTGCCCGCGTTCCTGCAGGACCATCCGGGTCTTGGCAGTCTTGGCAACGTGGAAGTGCCGCGACTGAAGCTGCTTCAGGCTTCATCGCCCGAACTTGCCCAAGCCGAGAACGCAAAAGAAGGTGAGTTCTGGCACAGCCTGCTGGGTCGCAGCATCGGATCGTCCATTCGCATCTGCCCGGTTTTTATCAACTGGTGCTTCATCTTGTGGCGTCCGCGGGAGGCCGGCGGCGGAATTCTTGCGCGTGCAGACGATAGCAAACATTGGATTCCCGCCGATGCCGAATTTTCGGTCAAGCTCAAGAGCGGCGACGAAGTCACGTGGAGGACTGGCCGCACGGTGATGGCATCGGGTCTGAATAAACGGGGCAGCTATAATCCGAACGATCCCAATTCACCGCCTGCCGCCACGCGCTTGTATTCGGTCGTATGTTCGTTTCCGGATCACCAAAATTGGCCGCCCGCGGTGGTGAATTTGCAGCGAACGTCCGAGAAGGCGGCGACCAAGCTGATCGATCAATTGAAAGTCCTTCGCGCGCCGTCTTTTGGAGTCATTTTGGAAATGGCCTCCGTTAAAGATGAGTCTCCATCCGGAGAGTTCTATAACTACGCGTTCGAGCTTTATGGGCCGGTGGAAGACAAACCGTTCTACGAGGAAAACTCCAGGCAATACCGTTTTTTCATCGAGCACGGACTCAAGGTGAAGGACCTGGAGGGCGCGCAAGATGACTAGCTTGACGAGATCGTACCAACTTTGATGCGCCCGTGAAGGGACCGTTCCAGATCGAGCTCGCTTTACCGGTGTCTTTCGACAGGCATGAATGCGCCGATCGCGCGTATGATTTGGCGCAAACGTGGGTTCCATAGAAACACAAGTGCACGTGGATCAGGCAAGCCGGCGCTCAGCCTTCGGGCGGTTACGGGACATCGCTTTTGCACCTGGAGAACGGATGCTCTCCGGTTTCTCTGGTTTGGACAGGTCGCGATGGCCGATCCTGTGGGTTGTCTGCTTCTTCCTGGTCCAGGCTGTGCCTGCGACGATTATCCGCGCTGCCAACCTTGAGGAAGGACGCATTATCGCCATCGCGCGCGGGGCCTTGGAAGCAGGTCATGGGCTGACCCCCTTCGTCTACGGCGAACGGTTCGCTGAGCGACCGGTTTTATTGTCCTGGATAGCTGCACTCTTTGGCGAAACAACTGGCGACGTCACGCTATGGTCGCTGCGCATCCCTCACCTTTGCTTCTTCCTCGCCGGGGCGTTGCTGATCTACAGTTTGCTCAGATCTGTTGCTGGCAAGAGTGCCGCGATTTTCGGCGCACTTTGCTGGATCAGCATGCCCGTTGTCGCGCCAAAATTCATCAATGCCGAACCTGACATCGTTCTCTCGGTCTTGCTGTTCGGCGCGTTTTACGTGTGGTGGCAGGGAACTCGCGATGAGGGACTAACCACCGGCCGATGGCTCTGTATCAGTATGTTGGTCGCACTTGCCGGCCTGACGAAGGGGCCGCAGGAAGTTGCTTATTTCACTCTTGGCGTTGGCGCTTACATCCTTTTGAAACAGCGCGATCAGATTCCAGCATTTGTCGCGGCGAACATTGGCGCCGGATTAATCATTGGGGCCTGGTATGGCCTCGTTTATAAGCCGGGTGATGTCGGTACCTGGGAAGCCCATTCGCGTCTGACGCAGACGACTACCGGCCTGACGACGATTCTCGGACATATGGATTTCGCCAAGAGCCTGGCTGTTGAGTTCCTGCCGGGCTCCATCCTGATAGGCCCCGCAATCATGATCGCCGTCCGCAGATGGCGAGATAATACTCAGCATGACCTGCTGCTTGCCGCGGTCCTGTACTCTGTCGTTTGCACCCTCGTTCTCCTGGTCTGGCCGGGCAAAGTGGCTGCACGTTATGCGATGCCAGGAACCATGACGTTAGCAGTGATCTGTGGGCTGATGTTTGAGAACTGGCGCCACAGCCATCCCAGGGTCATCGTGTCTGCACTGGTCGTGACCTGTATGATTTTTGGCGGGCTGCTGGTTAGAGGCTGGATGGTGATGCCCATCGCTCCGCACCTCTTTCAGGAGAGCCGTCTGGCGGGCCAGGCGATCGCTGCCGCCCTTCAGGAGCGACCTCTCTACATAGCAAGCGGAGATTCGACCGATCACAACATGCTGGTTTATGTGAGAGAACCAATAAGCGCAGTCGCGTTAGACGATCTGGCTAAACTGACCACCTCGGCCATCGCAGTCTTACGTCCCGAGCATCAGCGCGCCGTGCTTCAGATGAGGCCCGAGTTGCAGTTTGTCGAAAAGGGTAATGTCGTCTCCGGTAAAACTCGCTACAACATCGTCGAGATCATCCCTCCAGGATGAACTATGCAGATTTCACGAGCGGTTGCGATCATGTCAGTCTCTGGTCCGACACACTGTCCGCGGCGGCAGTCACGTCTGCCCAAATTCGGACCTTCGTCGGCTACGATCCGTCGTCAGACGGACGGCGGTTCGCAGGCGCAACCTGCTTTCGACCTCCAGCGCAGATAAACAACGATATGATGATAATTCATCAGTATTTTCAAAGTCTTGTATAGCTACTGCGATCATCGCGGCGATCCCCCTGCGATTTCAATTGACCTCGTGGCCCTACTCAGTACTCTCGAAAGACTTGAGTATGCACCGTCTGATTTTGTCACGGACCGCGGCAGCCTCTCCCTGTCCGAAGACCAATTGATATGCTCGGTAAGCTGACGATTGACGCCCTGCCGTTTTATAGCGGCGTCGCCATGGCAGGAGCGCTGACCGTCGTGTGCGGCGCACTGGGCGTGGTCGCAATCATCACGTGGCTCGGTCGATGGCGCTTTCTGTGGTCTGAATGGCTGACGAGCCTCGATCACAAGAAGATCGGCATCATGTACGTGATTCTGGCGCTGATCATGTTGGTGCGCGGCGTCGTTGACGCACTGATGATACGCACCCAGCAAGCATTTGCATTCGAACCGCACGGCTATCTGCCGCCGGACCATTTCAATCAGATCTTCACGTCCCACGCCACCATCATGATGTTCTTCGTGGCGATGCCGTTTGTGCTTGGCCTGTTCAGCATTGTTATTCCGCAGCAGATCGGTGCGCGCCGGGTGGCGTTTCCGTTCATGAATTCGGCGGGCCTGTGGCTGACAGTATCCGGCGCGACATTGGTGATGATCTCGCTCGTCGTCGGCAGGTTCTCCACCGCCTATTGGACCGCGTACCCGCCCCAATCGGGAATGCAGTTCAGTCCGGACGTCGGCGTCGATTACTGGATCTGGGCAGTCTTGCTCAGCAGCGTCGGCTCGATACTGGCGGGAATCTGTTTTCTCGTCACGATCGTCAAGCGGCGCGCGCCAGGGATGCGATTGATGATGATGCCGCTGTTTACCTGGACAGCGCTATGCGCCAGCATATTGATCATATTTGCCTATCCATCCTTGATCGTGGCCGCTGCGCTGCTTGGCCTCGACCGTCATCTCGGCACGCAATTTTTTGCCGGAAGCGATGGCGTCTTGAACTACATCAGCCTGTTCTGGATCTGGGGGCATCCACACGTCTACATTCTGATTTTGCCGGCTTGTGGCATCTATTCGGAAGTCGTGGCAACATTCTCGGGAAGGCGATTGTTCGGCTATAAGTCGCTCGTCTACTCCATGGTCGCCATTACTGGGCTATCATTAGTCGTCTGGCTGCACCATTTTTATACTATCGGTTCCGGTGTCGACGTGAATGCCTTCTTTGGCCGCGCGGCTCCGCTTATTGCCGTGCCCACTATCGTGACAATCGTCTGCTGGTCGCTCACGATCTATCTTGGCCAGGTAAAATTTTCGGTGCCGATGCTTTTTACGCTCGGGTTTATCGTCACGTTCCTCGTAGGCGGTATCACGGGCTTTTTGTTCGCGGTGATACCGCCTAGCATCCACGACACCACGTTCCGAGTGGCCCATTTCCACAACCTGCTGATCCCCGGCGCGTTGTTCGGCTATTTCGCCGGCTATCAATACTGGTTCCCAAAGGCGTTCGGCTTTCGTCTCGAGGAAAAGTGGGGCAGACGGGCCTTCTGGTGCTGGATCGTCGGCTTCTGTCTGGCCTTCATGCCGCTGTACATTCTCGGCTTCATGGGAATGCCGCAGCGCCTCAATCGCAGCGACGTCGCCGATTGGCAGCCGTATCTTATCGTCGCCCAGGCCGGCGTCCTCTTCATCGTATGCGGCGTCACCTTCCTGGCCATCCAGATCGGCGTCAGCATTCGTGACCGCAAAACGCTTGCTGCCTCAAGCAACGATCCATGGAACGGCCGGACGCTCGAATGGGCAACCGCCTCCCCGCCTGCGACCTACAACTTCGCCGCCGTGCCGCACGTGCAGGGCATTGATCCGTGGTGGACCCTGAAGCAGGCGGGAACTTTGGACCACAGGTCCGCGCGCTTTCATGACATCATCATGCCCGGCAAGAGCAGCGCGGGAATCATGCTTGGCGCGATGTCGTTCGTGTTCGCCTTTGCAATGATCTGGCAAATCTGGTGGCTGGCCGCCGCTGGCGGGCTAGGCATTTTTGCCGCGGTACTCTCGCAGACGTTCCATGATCATGCCGGCCAACGTATCCCCGCGAGCGAAGTCGAGGCGATCGAAAGCCGGCGTGGCGTCTCGCCTGCACTCGGACGTGAGGCGCGGACGTGACAGATGCCGTCATCACCGCCGATCATGGCGATGAAACCAATGCCGAATCAGCCCAACGCGCTATCGAGGAGAAGACCTACGGCTTCTGGCTCTGGCTAATGAGTGATGCGATTATCTTCGCGCTGCTGTTCGCGATCTTTGTTGCGATGGCGCGAAATACCGCAGACGGATCGACCCACACGTTATTCCTGCTTCCCCGCATCTTCGCGGAAACCATGCTCCTGCTGGCGAGCAGTGCGACCTTCGGCTTCGCCAGCGTTGCGATATCAGCCGGGCAACGCAGGCGCGCGATCGTCTGGCTGGGGATGACCTCTATTTCCGGGCTCAGCTTCGTCGTCATGGAGATCTCGGAGCTTTATGGCATGGCCATCGCCAATGCCGGCCCGTGGCAAAGTGGCTTTCTTTCTGGTTTTTTCGTTTTGATCGGCACCCACGGAGCCCACGTCAGCTTCGGCCTGGTTTGGATTGTCTTGCTGGGATGCGAAATCGCATTGCGCGGACTCACCCCCATCGCCGCCTCGCGCCTTTATCGCCTGGGCCTGTTCTGGCATTTCCTCGTTATCGTATGGATCAACATCTTCTCATTCATTTACCTGCCCCGGCTTCTCTAGCATGGCAGCAGCGCCGCAATCGTCTGAAAGGTCAAACGTTTACGTCGCGGGGAGGTCTCGATGAAATCGTACCTCGTCGGCGTCGTTCTAGCGTCGATGCTCACCGCGATTCCATTCGGCTTCGTCGCCACCCGCACGTTGCCTCCGACACAAACTTTGGTCGTCATCGCCATCGCTGCGGTTGCGCAGGTCGTTGTCCACTTGCGGTACTTCCTGCATCTCGACTTGAAATCATCGTCGCAAGACAAACTGATCGCGTTCTGCTTCGCCGCTATCGTGCTCTTTGTCCTAGTCGGCGGTACGATTTGGATCATGTTGATCGGTTCCCGCACTGCATAGTCGGTGGTGCCACCGCGATATCTTAAAGACCCGCAAAACTGACGGCGATCGGAGCGCGGCCACCCTGATTGCATCCTCAATCACCAGCGATACACAGACAGGGTCAAAAATCGAAGGGTATTGGCCAGCTTGCCGGCGCTCGAACCCTGGCCCTCGGTGTTGTCGAATGTCGGTCAATTAGGACAACATTCGGAGCACAGCCGCCCCTTTTGCTGACCTGTAGCTCCGACATGGTTGAACAGCCCTTCCGGGTAGCCCCCCTTGGAAGGGCATGCGGGCAGCACGTTCTGAAACGCAGAGCCGACGACGGAACGAAGCGACATCGTGTCCGCGAATGGGGAGGCATCCGGGGTCGATACGCATTGAAACGCTTACTGTTGGAGCCCGAGAGGCTTTATCGACCGCGCTTGCGGTCTGGGCGGGCGAGTCAACCCGAGCGTTTCGCTCGGTTGCGCGGTGCCTGCGATGCTGGATTGCTGCGACGCGTTGACCCAGCTTGATGGAACTCGAGTGGAGATCCGCTATCTTGCTTTCACGCGTCGTGTCCTGACCGCAAACCGGTGCCGACGTCGCCCGACAGTCCCACAAGAACCCGCAACTCTCCTACCAAAACAATCAGTTGCGTGGTCGCTCGGTCAAAAGCCGCCGAAGCGATCCGAATCGGTCCAGCACATCACCGAGATGTTTGCAGAGATCATCACGCCGACGACATATGAACGACAAGGCATCCGTGGCGATTCGGGGAGAAATTGCGAGCTACGTCGAGCGGTGTTGGCTGCGCCACCAAAAGCCGAAAGTGAAAAGCACAGCTGCCGCGAGACCGAACCAGGTGATGGCGTATTGAAGGTGATCATCTTTCAAATGCACATCGAGCGGGCCAGGCTTGGGAACGCCGCTCGCAGGTGCCGGCGTCTCAAGGTCGATGTAAAACGGTGCAACGTTTCCCCAGCCAAGAGCCTGTGCCATCGCGCCTATGTCGCGCGAGAACCACAGCCGCTTGTCCCGGCTGGTAGACGCAGTCAGGGCGCCAGCTTCTTCCGGGAAGCGGAGATAACCCGTCATCGCCACGGGCTGTCCCGTCACCAACGGTTTCACCGCACGATCCTGCTGGTTGCGATCCTGCGTGGTGTTCTGCACGAAGCCCGTATTAACAACGAGTACGCTCCCGTCGGCCAGTCGCGCGGGCAGAAATGCCCACGTGCCAAGCCCAACATCCGGGCGCACAGCCGAGCCGGAGCTGTAAACCATTGCGTCGGGTCGCGCTTCGTAGGTCGCCGAAAAACTCACCCGGCGAAATTCATCCCTGACCGACGATAATGTCGCCCAGTCTGCCGGCGGGAACAAGGCGATGGGCGCGGCGGTCAATCGCTCGGTGAGCGCTGCTATCAGCGCGTGCTTCTCGGCCCCGCGCCGCAACTGCCAGACGCCAAGACCGACGAGCACGGCGACCATGACCAGCGCAACGAGGCCGAGGCCGAGGCCGGCGCTGCTACCGCGACGGCGGGAGGCATTCATAGGCGATTACGAGAGACTACGCGTCCCTCAGCAGCCTTGTGATGAAACTGGAGGCTGATCAGGAGCGATTTCATTGCGCGCAAGGGCCACAGCGTAACAGCGAGGACTGTTGGGATCCAGAGAGCAGCGTGGATCCAGAGGGCTGGCTGATACTTGACTTCGACGACGAG
>NZ_JBXASZ010000008.1:0-158497 GCF_058809865.1 Nitrobacter sp. MLSD-S21
CCACACCAGTGTCGATCCGGCGACCAATCCCTAGACCTTCATCCCGGGTAACATTCCTTCCTGAGGCAATACGGGGGTCAAACTTCGGCGCCGATTGACACGCTGGGTCGCGCTTGCCGTGATAACCGCGTCGGCCCTGGAGGCGGACTTTCCATTGGCGAACATTGGTTGCCCCGCGATTGATCGTCCGGATGCCGGGTCGCGCTCGTCCGGTCGAAAACTTGCGGTGATTGATGCGAGCTTTCATCTCGGTGCTGCGCCCCTCGCCGTGGGGTATCGTGTGCCTGGCGCTCAGTCGTATCCCATCGGTCGGTCTGAAGCGCCCAATGCGTCCTCGATTTGGCATGTCTAACCGAAGGACGCCGTCGCTGCGCGCCGTCTCGATCTCAAGGCCGCAACGGCCGTGCTCAGCTTTCTTCCCCTGGCCGCTGCGCGCCCATTCCTCGCGAGACAAGAAAGCCTTGCCCTGGCCGTCCTCCACTGCGTTCCGGCCCTGCAGGTGAACGGCCCGATCGCCTTCGGAAAACGACAGCCATCGAGGACGCGATGGTCGCGGCCCGAGAAACGAAAGAGGACACGAACATGGCTACCATTGGCAACTTCACCCTGAACGGCAACAACGGCTTCGTCGGCACCGTCAAGACTCTGGCTCTCGGCACCGTCAAGGCGAAGATCGTCCCGGCCGAGCGCACCTCGGACAAGTCCCCCGACTTCCGAATCCTCGCCGGCGCGAACATCGAGTTCGGCGCGATGTGGAAGAAAAAGTCCCAGGACACGGGCCGCGAGTATCACTCGGTGAAGCTGGACGACCCGAGCTTCCCCGCTCCGATCTACGCGACGCTGATCGAGGTCGAAGGCGAGGAAGGCTACTCGCTCATCTGGTCGCGCCCGAGCCGCGACTGAGCGATCGCGCAAGAGGGCTCCGCCGGATGGCGAGGCCCTCTTCTTTTTAGATCAGCGATACGCTCATGACAGTTGATACCGTCGAAGAATTGCGGACGGAGCCGCGCGACTGCCTATTCACTTCTGGGGAGCGCACAGCCCTCGAAGCCGAATTGGGCCATCTCATCCGCCCGCGCGACGAAACGCTCGCGATCGAGGAGGAGGGGGCATAACCCCCTCGTCCACTTGCTCACCGCGCAACCGCCGTCATGGACGCTCTCATCCGTTGAGGGCGTCCTTGATGGCCTTGGCTGGTGCGAAAGTCAGTTTCCTCGAAGCCGCGATCGCGATCGTCGCGCCGGTGGACGGATTACGGCCCTCGCGGGCCGGTGCATCCTTGACCTTGAATTTTCCGAAGCCGGCGATGCTTGTCTCGGCCCCGCTCGCGGCTGCATCGGCGATCGCCTTGAATACGCCGTCGACAATGGCCTTCGCTTGCGCTTTTGTCAGGCTGTTCTCGGCGGCGATCTTGTCGGCGATTTCGTTGGCAGTCGTCATGAAGGCGGGCTCCGTTTCGTGTGATTTGCCTCCGTCTGACACCAAGATCGTGGGACGGGTAGGGCAGACATCGCAAGCAGAGCCGTAATCCACGGAAAACTGACGATATATCAGACTTTCTCGTCAGCTACGGCGTATCCGCGCTTGCGCTTGACGCGCTCCAGCCGGCCAAACGCTTCTCCGGCCTCCGCGCTGCCGTCGAAGGTCTGTACCATCGTCTGGCCATTGGTGCCGATCCGGCCCCAGTTGCGGACCAGCGAGAACCCGCCGAACAGGGTCGGCTGGATGGACAGCATGTAGAAGCGCTTCATATTGCGTGCGACATCGACGCGGCGAAGATGAAGTGGGTACGGCTCAAGGTCAGGCATGCCCGGAGTCTCGCTCGCTTCGCAAGCGCCGTCCAATTGGAATAATGAATCGAACCTATGCCATCGATTCATTTTCCCCGATGCCTCAGTTGCATCCGGGATGCCGCGCTCCGTTCCATCGCCGCGCTAGTCCTTCCGCCACCAGCGCCTCGCCGATGGAGCGGCCGTTCCGCGTCGGGGTACGCAGTTTGCGGCCATACCGGTCTTCGTCCCGGACTCCGCTGACGAGTGAGAACGCGCCGGCATTGAGCAATTCCTGTAAGCGGTATTTTGCAGCTTCGCCTTTCACACGTTCCACGTCACACCGCGGCGGGCTCAGTTCCGGCGCATCGATGTCCACAATACTGATCTTCACGCGGTTGAGCTAGAACGTGTCGCCGTCGATGACGCAGGTCACGCGATGGTCAGCACCGCAGATCGGAAATGTCGCCGTCAGCGTGTCGATCTGGAGCGCAGCCACCGTGCGCCTCAATCGATCGATCCCAAAGTGCTCGATGACGAGAATCCCCGCTATGACGACGGTGAAAACCAATGCCAATGCGGTTTCCCTGGGGGTGATGGGATCTCACCGGTCTATGATCTCGTCTGGAGTGGTGACATGCCCCCAAAGTGCGCCTCGGCGGGGCAAAAAGGGCCGGGCGGGGACGTCGGCCGTGACGGAGATGTGTCAATGGCATCGTCAAATTTAGCTCTCCCAATTCAGCCCGCGTTGGCAATTTTGGCCTGATCAGAGGACACGATGCCAGACCGTATTCCGCTCGACCCCAAACTGCCGAAAAGCTTCGACGCGATGCCGAACGAGACACGTAGCAAGGTGCAGCTCGACCAATGGTGGGATCGGCCCTACGGCGTCACAATGCCAGATGGGCGCATCGAGGTTCGCTGCCTGAATGGCGGCGCATGGGACCGTTCGACTTATCTCGGTGTTGCCGACGATTACGATGCGGCCTGCGCTTTGGCCGAAGCGAAGCAAGCGGAGTGGCTGAAGTTCCGCGAGCGCCCTTGCACCTGTCTCGACGCCGATCAAATCCTGATGATCCGCCAGCCACCGGACGAAGCCGCAACAGCTGGCAGCGTTCGCCACGGTGCAGGCGGCCACTGACTATCTGCACGTCCCGGACAAATAGCCGGATGTCCGGCCGCCCGCGCGGGAAAGGGACGGCGTCCTCGAACCGACTCCGCTTCGTCCGGCTCACGACGTTCACTATCTCGGAATTAATCCGCGGACCACAGCAGCGTTTGGGCGAGCCCCTTCGGGGACGGCTCTACTCGCTTCGCTCACGGAGCCTGCAAGCGGTCTCTCCGCGCATTCGCGTCACGATCCTCTCGCGGGGCCAAGGCTGCCGACGGACGCCGTGGCTTGCTCCGGGGTGCGCTGCTCCACCTCCGGCCGTCATTTTTGAATGCCAGTTTACCGAGCCGCGCGTTTGATCGGCCGAACGTGGACCGATCGCGACCCGGGCCGCAGCGCTTGGGCTATGTCATGTCTGCTTCTTCGGTTGAAACCGGTTCGTGCTGACGCAGGCTTTCATGTCGGCGCGCCGGAACCAAATCGCGCGCCCGCAGCGCAGCGGCGGATTGCCGGCGGTGAAGATGATCTGCTCGTCGGTCCGCATGCGCAGGACCTCGTGCGGCAGCATCAAGGCCCGGCGCGCGAGTTGCTTGGAGCGAGTCCGCGACGAGCCCGACATTTGTGAGGACCGGCTGAGCTGATCCACCTCGACCGTGGTGTCGCCGCAGCGCTTCGAGATGTAGTCCGCGGTCTCAGGATCGTTGATCGCCGCGAACGAGATCCAGGACACGCTCTCGAACCATTTGCTGGTCGCGTCGCGACCGCCATAGGCTTCGCGCATCTGGCCGATCGACTGATAGAGCATCAACAGGGTAATGCCGTATTTGCGGCCGGCGTCGCGGGCGGTCTCGAGGATGCGCAGATAGCCGAGGCGGGCGACCTCATCGAGCAGGAACAGGGTGTGACCGCTGACCTCGCCATTGCGATTGTAGATGGCGTTGAGCAGCGAGCCGATGACGACGCGGGCGAGGCCCGGATGGTTCTCCAGCGTCTTCAGATCGAGGTTGATGAAGATGTCGGTCTGCCCGTCCGCGAGCTCGGCGGTGGTGAAGCTCGATCCCGACACCAGCGCGGCATAGTTGGCGTAGGAGAGCCAGTGGGTCTCCTTCGCCGCATTGGCGTAGACGCCGCTGAACGTCTCAGGCGTCATGGCGATGAACGGCGCGACGTTTTCCTTCACGAAGCCGGACGCCGAGTTGTCGTAGATCGCCTGAAGCCGCTGCCGCAGCTTCGGCTCCGGCTCGGACAGGTTGGCGCGGACCTGGCGCAGATGCTGGTCCTTCTTTTCCGTATGACCGGACAGGCAGACGTCGGCGACCAACGCCGTCAGGAGCTGCAGCGCCGAGGCGCGAAAGAAATCGTCCCGCGCCGAGCCCTGGCGTGGATTGTCGGTCATGATCCATGACGCGACGGCGGCAATGTCCTCCTCCTTGGTCGCGCCGTGCTGACCGACCCAGTCAAGCACATTGAAGCCGATCTCTGACGAGCGCGGGTCGAGCGCGAAGACCTGCCGGCCGGCGTTCCTCCGATGCGCCGAGACCATCGGCGCGACCTCGTTGGACGGATCGAGGACAACGAGGCCGCCGTCCCATTTGAGCGCCGTCGGCACGGTCACGGACGTGGTCTTGAAGCCGCCCGATCCGGCGAAGACGATGCCGTGCGAGGAACCGAACGAGGCATCGAAGCAGAGCAGCGGGGATTCGCCGCCGGCGCCCCATGTGTCGGCATCGTCGGCGCGAAAGGCGCGGTCGGCGACCGCGTCCCGATCGACGCGATAGCCCTCGCCGACCACGATGCATCCTGTGTCGGGAAACAGCCGCGCGGCCTCGCTCGCCCCCATCCAGTCGGATTCGCCATGGATGGCCCGTCGTCCTCGGAGGCGGCGCGGCGCGGCGGCCGCGAACGCAGCATTGCCGCGCATCGCCACCCGCAATCCGAACACGGCCGCGAGCGCCGTGATCGTCGCCCCGCCGACGGTCGAGGGATCGGCATAAGCAAGAAGGCGTTCTCCGGCCGGCACGGCGGTGGCGAAGGAATGCAGGCGCGCGATCTCACGCGAGGCGGCAATGACGACGACGAGACAGCCGCCGGTCACGACACCCCATCCCGCCGCGCGGATCGCGCTGGCGCCCGCCGCCGCGAACAGGAAGATGACGCCGGCAGCGGCGGCCACCACATAGGGCAGTGCGAGGCCGATCCGGCCAAGCATCAGCCGCGCGTTCGGGCTCGCCCCGAACTTCGATAGCCACACTTCAACGTCCGTCGCGACGAAGCACAGCCCGACCATCAGCACGGCCGGCGCGATGGCGAATACGATCTTATTGAGCGTCATGGCCAAACGCTTTCGCGCCGATCGCCGTCAGACGTTCGCGTTCGGCATCATGGTGAAGCCGCTCTCTGGCATCGAGCAGCAGGCCGAGCAGCAGCGCACGCTTTTCGTAGCGCAAGCCAGCCTTGGCGATCAGGCCGCCGAGCTCGATCTTCTCCCGCGTGTCCTTCTTGCGGGCCTCCACGGAATCGGAGCGGCGCATCCGCTCAGCCCTCTTGAGCCGCGCCCGCAGACACGCCAGCCGTGACGGCCAGGGGCGCTTTCGTGACTCGTCCGCCGCCCTTCCGAAACCTGCTCGCCACCTCCTCGAAGGCCGACAGCAGAGCGGCCTCTTCGATCTCGATCTCGCCCAGTCCGGCCTTCAGCGCGATGCGGCCGATCCTCTCGGCCTCCCGCGTTTCAGCCTGCTTCAGCTGTTCCTGAAGCCGGGCGATTTCCTCCCTGATCTGCCGCGAGGGCTTTTTCATTCCGGACGACCTTTCCTGTCGGATTCAAGCGAAGCTTCGACCAAGGAAAGCGGGGATGAGCGCAAAGCGCGACCCCGCTAATTAACGGGGTCGGCGAAGCCGACACTTTGGAAGATCATCCCGCCGTTCCGAAGGAGCGGTCCAAGGGCGCAGTTATACGTCGCTGACGCGACGTCCTGCTTCCCGCCCATGCTGGGCGGGCCGATCCCGACGAACGGCATGTTCGTTCAACCTGGGATCGCGCCGTCCGTGGCCATCACCCACTTCACCGTCCAGATCATCAGCCGCGGCACCGGCGGCAGCGCGGTGTTGTCGGCGGCCTACCGCCATTGCGCGCGGATGGACTACGAGGCCGAGGCGCGCGTCATCGACTATTCCAACAAGCGCAACCTGGCCCATGAGGAATTTGTCCTGCCTGCGGACGCGCCGGCCTGGGTTCGTGCGCTGATCGCCGACCGATCGGTGTCGGGCGCATCTGAGACCTTCTGGAACAAGGTCGAGGCCTTCGAGACACGCTCCGATGCGCAGTTCGCGCGCGAGGCGATCATCGCGCTGCCGGCGGAGCTCACGCGCGAGCAGAACATCGCGCTGACGCGTCAGTTCGTGGCGCAGGAAATTCTCCCGCGCGGGCAGGTCGCAGACTGGGTCTATCACAATGAGCCCGGCAATCCGCATGTCCACCTGATGACGACGCTGCGTCCGCTGACCGAGAGCGGCTTCGGTGGAAAGAAGGTCGCTGTCACGAGCGAAGACGGCAAGCCGCTGCGCACGAAGGCCGGAAAGATCCGCTATGCGCTCTGGGCGGGCGACACGCCGGACTTCCTGGCGCAGCGGGCGCGATGGATCGATCTGCAGAACCAGCATCTCGCGCTCGCCGGTCTCGACGTCCGCGTCGATGGCCGCTCCTATGCCGAGCGCGGCATCGACATCGTGCCGACCACCCATATCGGCGTCGCGACCAAGGCGATCGACCGCAAGGCGAAGCGGCAGGGCGGCACGCAAAGGCTCGATCGTCTCGCGGTCTTTGAGGAAAGCCGCGCCGAGAACGCCCGGCGTGTTCAACGTCGTCCGGAGATCGTGCTCGAGCTCGTCTCCCGTGAAAGAAGCGTCTTCGACGAATGCGACATCGCCAAGGTGCTGCATCGCTATGTCGACGATACCGGCACGTTCCAGAATCTTCTGACCCGCATCCTGCAATTGCCGGACGTGATCCGGCTGCAAGCCGAGAGCATCGACTTCGCGTCGGGCGGACGAGCGCCGGCGCGCTACACGGTGCGCGAGCTGATCCGGTGTGAGGCCGAGATGGCGCGGCGCGCGATCCATCTTTCGGGGAGCACCGCCTTTCCGGTCAAAGCGCGCGTCATCGCGGCGGTGTCCGCGCGTCACGCCAACCTCTCCACCGAGCAATGTACCGCCATTGAGCATCTGGCGTCCGGGGAAAGGATCGCGGCGGTGGTCGGCCGGGCGGGAGCCGGCAAGACCACGATGATGCGGGCGGCGCGCGAGATGTGGAAATCAGCAGGCTATCGCGTCGTCGGCGGAGCGCTCGCCGGCAAGGCGGCCGAGGGGTTGGAGAAGGAAGCGGGTATTGTCTCGCGCACACTCGCCTCCTGGGAATTGAGCTGGAAGAACGGCCGGGGCGGCTTGGACGACAAGACCGTGTTCGTGCTCGACGAAGCCGGTATGGTCGCCTCGCGTCAGATGGCGCTGTTCGTCGAGACGGTGTCAAAGGCCGGGGCGAAACTCGTCCTGGTCGGCGATCCCGAGCAGCTCCAGCCGATCGAAGCGGGAGCCGCGTTTCGCGCTATCGTCGAGCGCATCGGCTATGCCGAACTCGAGACGATCTATCGCCAGCGCGAACAATGGATGCGCAACGCCTCGCTCGATCTCGCGCGCGGCCGCACGGTGCAGGCGCTTTCCGCCTATCGTCACCACGGGCGCGTGCTCGGCTCGGAGTTGAAGGCGCAGGCGATCGACAGTCTGATCGCCGACTGGAACCGCGACTATGATCCCGCGAAGTCGACCTTGATCCTCGCGCATCTGCGCCGCGACGTCCGCGCGCTCAACGATATGGCGCGGGCCAAACTGGTTGAACGCGGTCTCGTCGAAGCAGGCCACGCGTTCCAGACCGAGGATGGCACACGCCATTTCGCGCCGGGCGACCAGATCGTCTTCCTCCGCAACGAGAATTCGCTCGGCGTCAAGAACGGCGTGATCGGCAAGGTCGTCGAAGCCGCGCCGGGACGCCTGGTTGCCGAGATCGGCGAAGGCGAGGGTGGCGTCGAGAACCGTCGCCGCGTTATGGTCGAGCAGCGCTTCTATCGCAATGTCGACCACGGCTATGCAACGACCGTTCATAAGGCGCAAGGCGCGACCGTCGATCGGGTCAAGGTGCTGGCGACGCTCTCGCTCGATAAACACCTGACCTACGTTGCGCTGACCCGCCATCGCGAGGATGTAGCGCTTTATTACGGCCGGCGCTCGTTCCAGCTCGCTGGCGGCCTGATCCACATCCTGTCGCAGCGCCGCGCCAAGGAAACCACGCTCGATTACGAGCGCAGCGCCCTCTATCGCGATGCGCTGCGCTTCGCGGCGAACCGCGGCCTGCACGTCGTCAAGGTAGCGCGCACGCTCATCAACGACCGCCGGCGCTGGACGCTCCGCCAGAAGCAGCGGTTGGTGGATGCGGGCCGCCGGTTGCGCGCGCTCGGCGGGAAGCTCGGCCTCATCGACAGCCGCAAACCCATCATCAGCACCGCACAGAGGGAGGCGAAGCCCATGGTCGCCGGCGTCACGACATTCCCCAAATCGCTCAACGACACGGTCGAGGACAGGATCCTCGCCGACCCCGCCATCAAGAAGCAGTGGGAGGAGGTGTCGACGCGCTTCCGCCTCGTCTTCGCCGATCCCGAGCGCGCGTTCAGGACGGTGAACTTCGATGCCATGCTGAAGGACCCGCCCGTAGCGACATCGATGATCGCGCGGCTCGCCGCGAGCCCGGTATCCTTCGGAGCATTGCGCGGCAAGACCGGCCTTCTGGCGGGCAAGGCCGACAGACGCGAGCGCGAACGCGCCGAGGCAAATGTGCCGGCCCTGAAGCACGACATCGAGCGGTACCTGCGGCTTCGCGCCGAGGCCGAGCACAAGCACGAGGCAGAGGAGCGCGCGATCCGGCATCGCGTCGCCGTCGATATCTCGGCTTTGTCGCGCGACGCATATCGCGTGCTCGAGTGCGTGCGCGACGCGATCGATCGCAACGACCTGCCGAGCGCGCTCGAGTTCGCGCTCGCCGACCGGATGGTGAAGGCCGAGATCGATGGCTTCAACAAGGCGATCGCCGAGCGCTTCGGGGACCGCACCTTCCTGCCGAACGCCGCCAGAGAGGCGAAAGGCCAGACCTTCGAGAAAGCGGCCGCGAGCATGGACCCGGCGCGGCGCGAGCAGCTGAAGCAAGCCTGGCCCGCGATGCGCACGGCCCAGCAGCTCGCAGCAGGGGAACGCACGGCGCAAGCGCTCAAGAAGTCCGAGGCGGAGCGTCTGACCCAGCGCCAGGGACAGACCCTAAAATGACGATGGGGCGTGTCCCGTTGATGATCCTCGCGACGGGTGCGGGCGTTGCCGCCGCCGCCATCGCGGCCGCCGGCTGGTTTGCCGGTCTGCGCATCAACATGACGCCGAGCTACCCGCGCGGCCTGTGGCGGATCGAGGAGCTCGATCGGCCGGCCGACGTCGGCGACCGCATCTTCATCTGTCCGCCCGACACGGCCGTGTTCGAACGCGCGTTCGATCGCGGCTACATCCGCCGCGGCCTCTGCACCGGGGGCTTAAGTCCGCTCATCAAGACCGTCGCCGCGGTCGGCGAGCAAAAGGTCGATGTCGCCGATCAGGTGTCGATCGACGGCCGTCCACTGCCGGGCTCCGTCGTGCATCACACCGACGCAGCCGGCCGTCCTCTCTCGCCGTTTGCCGGAGGCGTCGTTCCCACAGGTCGGCTCTTCCTCCACTCCGAATTCGCAGGTTCCTATGATTCCCGGTATTTTGGCCCGATCCCGTCGTCGGGCGTTCTCGGCCTCGCCCGGCCGGTCCTCACTTTCGGTCCCTAACGCCGGACGGTCGGCGACAATGATCGTGGCCGCAGCCGTGGTCGGCGCTGTGGCCTGGAGCGGTCACGCGCTCACTCTGCCGCTGGCCTGCGCCTTCCCGGCGCTGTGGGCGTTCGTCCGTTCGCGGGTTGTCGCTGCCATGATCAGCGCCGCTTATTTCCTGGCGGCGTCGCGCGGCCTGCCGCAGGGCGTGGTCAATTTCTACGGCAGCGACTTCTTCGTCGGCATCGCTTTCTGGATCGGCGCCGCGGCCGCCTTCGTCCTGGTCCACGCCGTGCTCTGGCAGAGGCAGCGGGATGGGGAAGGGCGATTTCGTTCGGAACGGCGGCGACCCTGATGAGCCTGCCGCCGTTCGGCATCGTCGGGTGGGCACAACCGATCACGGCGGCCGGCGTGCTGTTTCCCGGATGGGGATGGTGGGGGCTGGCGGCGTCGGCCGTCATCCTGATCGCCATGACGACGCGTTGCTGGCCCGTCGCGGCGATCGTCGCGGCCGGCTTCTGGACCTGGTCGGGCGCGCACTGGATCGCGCCGGCGCCGCCGGCCGCATGGGTGGGCCTCGATACGCAGCTTGGAAGCGCGCTCGGCCGGGCTCCCGATCTCGCGCAATCGGCCGCGCTTCTGCAGCGCGCGCTCAAGACCGGCGCCGCTGGCGCGCGCGTTGTCGTGCTTCCCGAGAGCGCCGCCGGGCTGTGGACACCGACCGCGAGCATGTTCTGGATGGCTGGCCTTCGCGGCGTCGGCGTCACGGTGATCACGGGTGCCGCGATCGTCGATCGTGACGGCTACGACAATGCCATGGTGGAGATCGGCGAGGCGCAGGCGCACGAGCTTTATGGCGAGCGCATGCCGGTCCCGGTCTCGATGTGGCAGCCCTGGCTTGTGTGGACGGGGCGGGACGGCGGAGCGAAGGCCTCGTTCTTCGGCAATCCTGTCGTCGCCTCCGCCGGTAGGCAGCTCGCGCCGCTGATCTGTTACGAGCAGCTGCTCGTCTGGCCTGTCCTGCAGTCGATGTTCTATTCGCCCGACGTCGTCGTCGCGATCGGCAACGACTGGTGGACCGCGGGTACCAGCATCCTCGCCATTCAAAGAGCCAGCGTCGAAGCCTGGGCGCGCCTGTTCGCCCTGCCGCTCGTGCTCGCGTTCAACACCTGAAGGGGATTGTCATGATCGACGCCGCCACCATCCATCACTGCGTCGATCCGGCATTGAAGCCCGCGATCGTCGAGAAATTCATCCGTGCGATCGGATCGTCCGATCCGCTCACCGTCACCATCCACGCCGGCAACCGCGTCGTTCTCGTGTCGCCACCGAAGACGCCGGATCAGGCGATGGCGCTCGTTCGGCGCTATGTCGGCCAGGCCATGGTCCGCGTCGGCGTGACGCAATATCCGGCCGGGCTCGGCGTCAGCGACGTCTCGGAGCTCAAGCCCGATCTCGTCGATGCCTGCGCCAATATCAAAATGGGCACCACGCTGTTCGGCAAGGTCTATCGCATCGTCGTCAAATGGTATGGCGCTCCGGCCGATCAGGCGTTCGGCGATGCGATCGAGGCGTGGAAGAGCGGCTACTTCGAGGGGAAATATGTGTTCGACGAAGCCGAGCCCGGCAGTCTCCCGCCACGGAAGGGCACGCCGGGTGACAGCGATCAGCCTGTCAAAACGGACGATGCGCCGAAGGCTGCGACCAGCGCCGACAGCGGCGCGCAGCCTGTGAAGGAGCCCGACGACCCCAATAAGGCCGGCATCCGCATCGATCTGACCGGCATCGGCGTCGGCAAGCCGAAATAGGCAGCCTGAAAGCCGTTGGTTGCGCGAAATCGTTCTGTGCGAGCAGGTCGTGGAGACAATGGAAGTCTCTGACCAGATCGAGAATTTCATATCTCGATCGAGAATTCTTGTTGCCGCCCGCGTTTTTTGCCGAATTGGGTGATGCGCTCATCGTAAGTCACCAACGGGCAGCGAAGGTCGATCGCCGTGGCGATCAGAAGCCGGTCCGCAGGATCACGGTGCTCAAGATGATGAAGCTGGTAGCTGCGGGCGGCGGCGCGATGCGCCAGGGGCACGCCCTCGAGGCCTGGCCGATCAAGAAAACGGTCGATCCACGCATCCACGGGAATGTCGAGTTCGATCCGTCCCGTATCGACAAGCAGGGCGATTTCCCAAACCGTGACGGAGCTGAGAAAAATTGTTCCGCCATTCCGCCAGCAATTGTCGATCAAAGCGCGGGTCGAATGACGCAAACGGTCGTTGCCGCTGTCGAGCCATAAGGCGATGTGCGTGTCGAGCAGGAGAGCCTCAGTCACCGCTCGACTTCCCTGCCAGTCTCCGCGTCGGGCACTACGTCCAGAATTGGTGCGGTCAGGTCCACGCCTTCGGCAATTCGCACGGATTTCTTATGAGCGCCAAACAAGGTTCCAGCGCGTGCGCCTTGTTCCAGCAACCGCCGGATGGCTAGAGCAACCGCCTCGGTCTTGTTGCCGCCCGTCATTTTCTCTGCGGCCTCCTCGACAAGCGCGACGACTTCTGGGCGATTGATGGTGATTACGGTCGCCATGATCCTGCTCCAATCAGCATACCATTACTTATATAATGACAACGTGCGAAATGCAATGATGTCGCCCGGCGAGATTATGTCGCCTTCGCCTTGAGCCTGCCGAGCGGTGCGACGCACGGTGTGCGTTGCCTGGTTCGACGCCGCATGTCCGACCGGCTTCAGGCTGGCGCCCAACCGTCTCGGAGTGGCGGATCGATTTTGGAGCCTCCGGCAAACCCGGGACGGTTCAGCGTTCGGCGATGCGGTCGAGGCGTGGAAGAGCGGCTACTTCGAGGGGAAATATGTGTTCGACGAACCCGAGCCCGGCAAACTACCATCACGTGACATCGGCCGGGGGCCGGCCCGGGCAACAAGGCCGAGCCGCCACAGGAGCCCGAAAAACCCGAACAAGGCCGGCATCCGGATCGACCTGAGCGGCATCGGCGTCACCAAGCCCAAATAGCCGCGGTGCTGTCGAAGAAGCCGAGCTTGCCTCGGCTTGAAAGTATCATATACGATACCATATGAGTGTGGATGTCGAAGCTATGAGGACGCAAGCGGCAGTCGTCCGTTCGACGCCTGGTTCGACGCGCTCCCAGCCGCTCATGCCGCCACAAGGTGACGGCGGCGGTCGCCCGGCTTGGCGCTGGAGCACGGTCCGGCCTGAAGCCGGTCGGGCAGGGCGTCTCGGAGTGGCGGATCGATTGGGGACCCGGCATCAGGATCTATCTCGCCTTCGACGGAACGAAGCTGATCATCCTGCTCGGAGGCGGAACAAAGACCCGGCAGCAGACTGACATTGCCCAGGCGCTCCAGCGATGGGCCGACTACTAAAGCCGCAAGACGGCGAAGGAGTGAGAGCGATGGCCCTATCGCGAAATTTCAAGGAAACGATGAAAGCACGCGCCGCGCGCGATCCGGCGTTTCGGGTGGCCCTTCTCGGCGAGGCGGTCGAGGCTTTCGCCGCGGGCGACGCCGACACCGGCAAGACGCTGATCCGGGATTACATCAACGCCACCGTCGGCTTCGATCAGCTCGGCGAAGCCGTGTCGATCGACCCGAAGAATCTGATGCGCATGTTCGGGCCGCGAGGAAATCCGCGCCTTACGAACCTGTCGGCTGTTCTGCGCGAGCTCAACCGGCGCGAGGCGGTCCACTTGAAGGTCGAGCCCGAGCGGCTGGCGGGTTGACCGCTCCCGCGGATCCCGACCGACGCGGGCGGCGGCCCCTATTGAATGGTCGAAAGCGCGGCGTGATCGCCCGCCAGCTCCGCGACGCTGAGATGGAGCCGCTCGGCGATCCAGCCAATCCGGAGCAGCGTGGGATCGCCGCTCGCGCGCGCAATTGCATATTCGGTCATGCGCCCAAGGCTCGGCGATGCAAGCTCGCTCTCGAGCCGCTCGTTCTCTTCTTCGATATTCATCAGCAAGTCTCGGGCCTCGCCAGTCATCTGCGCGCCTTTCGTGTCGCTCGTGCTCGTGCCCGTACAGATTGCACCAATTTCGTTGAATTCGCCAACGCTTCACAGCTGGCGCCAAAACCCTCTCCAATCTATAACGAATCACAGGGCAGTACGCGCTGCCTCGGGGCTTAGAAACCCCTCGATTAGCGGTTGGTGCCGGCCGTGACGGTACCGGAAATCCTCTGACCTAACGGCCGGGGGCCTGTGACGTATGTCCAGGCTCCTCGGTGCTAAAGGTCACAGGGACCGTCTAATCGCGGTTTTCTAACCCCCGGCTTGGGATCAAGGGATTGTCGTTGGCGGGGGCGCACCGCGGACCAAGCCTAGGTGAGAATTGTGGTGTCCAGCAATGATGATGAACCGCCCTGCACCGGGCCCGATAGCGATTTCGGGGACATCTTCGGCGGGTTAGCGCAACCTGAACTTGAGCGCCTTGCCATCGGCGCCATTCGCGAATACCGCGCCAGCGTCGCGCTCGCGGAAACGACTCGATTGGAGCTGGTTGCGGCAGAGGCTGACGCAGGCTGTTGTCCTGAGCGCCGGGCGCAGCTCCAACGAATCCACCAGCACGCAGAAACCGAACATCGGGCGCGTCAGCTTGTCTTGAACAACTTGGTCGATCGGCTCGGCTACGTTCCGAAGGTTTCGGCCGCATAGTCTACCAAGTAACGCTTTTTAGACTCCCAATCCGTCAGCTGGAGCCGCGCTCGGGCGTGCCGAAGTCAGTCTGAGTGCTGCTGATGGCGCGCACGCTAAACTAGATCAGCTTCTTCTCCATCGCGATTCTCACGGCCTGCTGAAGGTTGCTGGCGCCGAGCTTGTCTCGCGCATTGTCGAGATAGAACTGGACTGTTCGTGGCTTGATGCCCAGCAGGTCAGCGATCACGTTCATGGACTTGCCATGTGACGACCAACTGAGCGAGGTCGCCTCCTGCGCCGACAGGCTCACCTCTCCTGCTTTCAGTGACGACGCGGACGCCAGACTGAGGTGAATATGAATGTAGGCAAGTGCCAGCGCCGCCTGCATAGGATCCCAAGGCGGGAGCTCGACCTGCCGTCGATCTGACGCAAGCGTAATCATCGCGGTGCGGCCATAGCTTGTTCGGATCGGAACGGAGACGCCGGAGCGGATGCCGAAGTCGGTTGCCTCCGAATAGAATTGCTTGATCTCGCGCGAGCTCCTCCGCACGGCGCGATCCTCCGCCGACCAGGCAAACATCTTCATGGTGCGCTTGGCGGTCGTAACGACGGGATCGATGACTGTATAACGTTTCTCGAGATAGATATTCTGCCACTCCACCGGATAATCTGTGAAACCAACTCCATCACCGGCATGGATATGAATGTAGGCGTAGCGATCGAAGCCAGACGCAACGGTAAAATTCTTGATCGCATTGTGTATGGAACGCTCGTCCTGTGCCACATCGACGGCGTCAATCAACCCTTGTAGCTGCCCACCCAATGTAAGTGCCTCCCAGGTTTTATCCTTCACCTTTCGATCGCGATAGCGCTAGTCGGATGAGATGTCGATATCTTCGAGGCCGATGGCTCGCCGCGGATGCTTGAAGTAATTTCACCGCGTTTCAGCTGTCTGCAACTATTCTAGCGGTTCTAATCGGGGTTCGGGCCGTCTCTTCAAGCCAAACCTCAACTTTCGGCATATACGGCCGTAGCGATCGACACAAGCGTCGTTGTCAGTTCAATGATGAAGCCCCTAGCCGGATCGAAGCCCCTCGCACCGCGGAATTCCGCGCGGGTACTGCACCGGCGTCCTCGCCCTTCGCGGCGTGCGATAATTGCGAGAACGAGAAGCGATCTTCATTCAGCCAACTGGATCGTTTATTTCGAGCACAAAGCGGCATCTCACAGAGAGTCTATCGTAACCACAGTGTAGACTTCATCCACGGTAAGCGCCTGGAAACACCATGTCCTGGTCGACGAGCACGTTGAACACATAGCCCGGCCGAATCTCCAGCGTCGGCTGGACGTTGAGATTCTTGCTGATGGTCTGTTCGGCGACGCGGCCGAAGGTCTGGGCAAAGCTGTTTCGCGCCGCGTCCGTTGGCGTTTGCCGATAGCCATAGGGAGAGCTCGCCGGCATCGACATATCGATGCCCGCGCCGATCGCAGCGATCAGGATCGCCGAGCCGAACACCTTGAAGGAGTGGTTGTCGACCTGATCGTTGAAGCCGCCATAGCCTTCAGAATCCGTGCCCGCCATGCCGCCGATCTGCAATGTCGCGCCGTTCGGGAAGATGATATCCGTCCAGACGACCAGCACGCGGCTCTGGCCGAACGAGATCTTGGAATCGTAGCGGCCCAACAATTTCGTGCCTTGTGGGATCAACAGGTCATGCCCCGTGGCGCTGTCGTAGACGTTCTGGCTAACCTGGGCGGTGATGCGACCGGGAAGATCGGAATTGATGCCGGTGATTAACGTCGCCGGAATGACCGAGCCGCGCTTCAATTCGAAGGCCGAGGTCGGCGCGACCACCTTGTTGGGAAGGTAGCCGAGCTTCTTCAGGTCGGCGTTGAAGAAGTCCTCCTTCGCCCCCTGCCCGTTCGGATCGATGTTCTGCGTGCCGAAGCCCGCGTGCAACGCCGCCGCGTAGAGATCGTTCGCGCCGCGGGCAAAGCCCGGTGTCGACGTTGCCTTCGACGGTGCTCCGCCGCTCGCCGGCGCGGTTGACGTCTGGAGCTTGCCGAGATTGAGGGCAAGCGGGGAATCATAGGCGGCATCGTTGGACTGGACGCGCGCCATACGCTCGCGCTGCCGTTCGCGCAGATATTGCTCATGCGCCTCCCGCTCGAGGCGCGCCCGCCAGATTGCCTCAGGCTCGAGCGTTGATGCCGACGCTTCGGCTTGTTGTCGGCGGGCGAACGGATTGCTCGGGGATTTCGGTGCTTCGGACTGCGGCGCCGGCTGAAAGGCTTGCGCCTCCGACTGGTCGCCGATAATGCCGTTGGAGATTCCCTTCTTCAGCTGATCGGCGAAGGTGGTGGCTGGGCTGGACGAAGCCGTGTCGATCCCGGCCGCTCGATGGACATAAAGCCCGCGCGAGGTCAGCCCGTAGAAGATCACGGCGAAGAACACGATCACCAGCACGATGGCGACGATGATCGGCAGCCGGTTGAGACGACGGATGCCTCTCGCCTCCTCGCCCTCCGGTGTGCCGCCGAGCTTCAGGGATTGCGCCATGAGTCCCCCTATCCGCGTCGCATGACGGAGAGCGGACTGGCCGGCGACGCACCGGCGGCCGTTGCGGCATAGGTGCGTCCGAGCTCGACGTGTGCGGTTGATAGCCGCGCCAGGATTTGGCCGTTGTAGGAGGCGATGACATAGGCGAGCGGAATGGTCTTCTCAGTCCCGGTATTCTGATCGGTCGCGACCGCGTAACCCCAACTCTTCAGCGACGTCTCGAGCGCCTGGCCGAACGGCGAGCCGTCGCGCTTCAGGATGATCGTCCCCGATCCGGGTCCGACCTGCTCCGCGAACTTCGTGACCAGATCGCCGGCGATCGCGGAGGCGGCAGAGCCGGACAGATCGGGCGGCGCCGAGCTTGCCACCAGGCCGCCGGTTCCGAATGACGCGCAGCCCGCGAGCGACAGGGCGACGATGGAAAGAAGGATGGCTCGGCGGGTCAAAGAGTCCGCGCGCATAGTCAGCCTCCCCTCCGGATCGTCACCTTGTCCTGATGCCAAAAGCCCACGCCGGAGACCAGAATGGCGGTGTCGATCTGATAATCGACCACCATCATGTCGCCCTTCAGCCGGTAGTTGACGATGCGATCCTTGCCGCCCGATTCGACGAAGAGCACCGGCGCATCCTGTCCGGCGAGCGATGATGGAAACTGGATGTAGGTCTTGAGGCCGTCGCTGTAGACCCGCGTCGGCCGCCAGGAGGCGCTGCCACTGACGCTATAGGCGAAGTTCAGCTGCTCGGCCGGGACGCCGGCGCCGGGGGTCGTGTCCGCTCCAAGCCGCGCATTGATGTCGGCGAGCCTGCTGCCGACGTCTTCGGGATACCCAAAACCGACGCGCGCCATGTATTGCCTCGCGTTCGACTTGAGCTGGATGTGGTAGGTCCGCCGCGAGGTCGTCACCACCATCGAGGTGACGAGCCCCGGCTCGGACGGCTTGACGATCAGATGGATGGCTTGGCCGCCGACCGCGCCCGAGGTCGCCGGCTCGACTTTCCAGCGCACCGTGTCGCCGACCAGCACATCGCGCACGACTTCGCCGGGCTGGAGCTCGATGTCGCAGACCTCGAGTGGCGAACAGACGACGGAGGGCTGCACCTCGCCGAAGAGGAAGATCACCTTGCCGTCCGGTCCCCGCGTCACGAGTCCGGTCGATCCGCGCCACTGGCCCGAGAGGTGGATGCCTTTTCGCTCCTTGGCATTCATCGCCTGCGCGTGTGCGCTGACATCGGCGAGCAGCAAGCCGAAGGCGGAGGCCGCGAAAAGAATGCCTGTCTGAAATCTGTTCGCGTTTGTGTGCATCGGCTTTCCCGCCCCGTTCATAGTTGCGCCGTCCAGTCGAGGTCGCGCAGGTAGAGGCCGATCGGATTCAGCCGGATGGTCTGCTCGTCCTGGGGTGGAGTCAGTGTGACGGTGGCGACGCCGCGGAAGCGGTGCTCGCCGGTTTGCTTTCCTTTCCGGTCGCGCTCGAACTCGGTCCAGTCGATCTGATAGGATTGGTTGGACAGCGCGACGATGTTGTTGACCTCGACGGCGACCGTCGTCGTCTTTGCTTTTTCGAACGGCGTGTTGCTCCGGAACCAGTCGTTAATCTTCTGCGTGGCAGGATCGGAGGTTCGCAGCAGCGCATAAGTCCGATCGATATATTGCTTCTGGACGACAGCGTCCGGCGTCACCGAGCGGAAGTTTGCCACGAAGCTCCCAAGGGTCGCGCGCACCACGCGGGGATCGGCATATTCGATCTGCTGCGGGAAGCCCGCATTCACCGCCGTGCCGAGCTTGTCGACCTCGACGATGTAGGGGACGAGCTTGACCTGCGTGCTTTCGAACAATGCGTAGGCGAAGCCGATCACTGCCATCAGCATGGCGACGATGCCGATGACGCGCCATGTGGCGGCCGCCTTGACATAGGAGCCGTAGCGCTCGTTCCATTCCTGGCGCGCGGCGAGATAGGGATTGTCGGGCGGACTAGGCGCAGCCATTCGCGGAAAGATCTCCATTCGTCACCTGTCGATTTCTCTCGCTCAGCTCTTTGTTGCCGACTTCTTCTCGCCGCGCTGACGGTCGAGCTTCGCGTTCGCAAGGCCGAGCGTGGTCGAGCCGAACGATGCGCCGACCGCACGGTCGCGCGCGGCCGATGCGAGCGCGCCGCCTGCCGTTCCGACGCCTTCGGTCATCGCCTTGAGGGCGGCCGCACCAAAGGATGCGCCGTCCGCACGCGCGGCGCTGAACCCGGCAGCCCCTGCTCGCGCGCCTCCCATGGCCAGCGCCGCGCTGCCGGCTGCCACGCTCGCGGCCTGTCCCCCATGGCGAACTACCTCCATGCCGCTGCCGATGGAAATGCCCTGGACGACACCTTGCATGATGTTCGGCACGTAGATCGAGATGATGAAGACGACGACAGAGATGCCGCCGATCGCAAGCGTCCCGACGAAGGCGTCGTTGCCCGTGCCGGTCTGGTTGGCGAGATTCAACAAGGTGTCGGAGCCGATCTTGGCGATCATCACCAGCGCCATCAGCTTCATGCCGACCGAGAAGGCATAGACGAGATAACGGATGGCAAAATCCTTGGTGAAGGAGGAGCCGCCAAGACCGAGCATGATCATGCCGGCGAGAAGGCCGACATACATCTCGACCATCACCGCGACGAAGATCGCGGCGACCAGCGAAAACGAGATCACCACGATCACCATGGCGAAGACCGATGCGATGGCGAGCGCGTTATCCTGGAACAGGCCAAACTGCGCGTTCTGCGACATCGAGGACGCGACCTTGAGACCGGCATTGAAGACATCCGCCGGAGAGGCCGAGCCGCCGCCCGCGCCGATCTGATAGAGGCTGTCGACAATCGCCTTGGCGAAAGTCGGTCCCTGGTCGAGAACGAAGGCGAAGAAGCCGATGAACATGATCCGCCGCACCAATTCGGCGAACCACGCGTCGATCGAGGCAGCCTGAATGGCGAGCCAGATGGCGGCGAGACCGACCTCGATGCCGGCGAGCATCCAGAACAGCGACTTCGCCGCCTGCGCGACGGTCGACTGCCAGCCCTTGGTGGCCGTCGCGACGGAGTTCTCCACGGTTGTCAGAACGCTGCCGTCCTGTTGCGCCAGCGCCGGATGCGCAACGACGACGATGCCGATCGCAACGATCAGGACGAGTCCTGGTTTGATCCCCCGCACCCCCCGCCCCCTTACCAACGCGGTTTCATTTTCTGGCCGCCGGTCGTCTTGTAGTCCTGCGGCACTTTGAAGAAATCGTCGGCGCGCGACGTGGCATCCGAGGCCGGTACAGACGTGCGCGGCGCGAGCAACCACCAGGCGCCCACGGCGACGGTGCCGATCGCGACGATGATCATGATCGTCGACGATTTCACCAGCGCGGCTCCATGGTCTGGCCGCCGGAGGTCGCCGGTGCGGTTGTGTTGAAGAACTGCTCGCGGCGCGCCTGCGACAGGTCCTTACCCGCCTGCGAGGACTGGAACCAGGTCGCCATCATCGTGGTCTGCTGCGCGATCAGTCCCCGCAACTTCTGCATCTGCGCGACTTCCTGGGCGGCGATCTCATGACCAACCTGCAGGGCCTTCATCTGGCCGTCGGCGCTCTCCGAGGCGGTCTTGAGTTGCGCCATCGTGGCGCCCTCGGTCGAAAATTGTTGTGAGGTGAGGCCGGCGGCCTGCAACGTGCCTGCGATCGTGTCGCGGTTCGTGGACGACCAGGCCTGATATGCCGAGGCGAAGTTCGCGCCGTTCGGCAGGCTGGTCTTGAACTGCGCGTAGCTTTGGAAGCGCTGCTTGAGCACGTCGTCGATATTGCCCATCGAAAACGCGATGCCCTGCCCCTGGTTGACGACGCTTTGCAGCTGTTTGAGATCACCCCCGACCTGGCCCCAGACATGCGACGGCAACGGCGCGGTGTTCTGCAGCATGTTCTGATAGATTTTGAGCTGGTTCTGAATCTGCTGGACAAGCTGCGAGATCTGCTGGATCTGGTTGTTGATCTGCGTCGTCGACTGCCCGACGAGGCTGACGAGCTCGCCGTTGTTGAGGATCTGCGTGAACTCGGTGGCGCCGCCGGCCGCAGCGCCGGCGAACGCCGGATGGAGCGGCGGCGTCGCGATGACCAATGCCCCGATGAGCGCCTTACACGTCGGCGAGAAGCGTCTCGGCATGGCCGATCCCCCTTTCCTTGAGCCAGTGGATGGGCCAATTGGTGCTGTCCTTCTTCAGCGCAACGATGCGCTTCAAATCTTCCTTGCCGGAGGCGCCGACGAAGGAGAGCGCGACGGGTCCGAGCGCCATGTTGAACAGACGGCGACCCTCGGGCGAAGCAACGTAGTACTCGCGCTTCGGAATCGCGGTTGCGACAATCTCGATCTGTCTATCGTTGAAGCCGATCCGCTCGTAGAACTCGCGCGTCCCGGGCTCCCGCGCCGCGCCGTTCGGCAGGCAGATCTTGGTCGGGCAACTCTCTTTCAGCACATCGATGATGCCGGAGCGCTCTGCATCCGAGATCGACTGCGTCGCGAGCAGCACGGCGCAATTGGCCTTGCGCAGCACCTTTAGCCATTCCCGAATCTTATCGCGGAAGACCGGATGGCCGAGCATCAGCCAAGCCTCATCGAGAATGATCAGGCTTGGTGCGCCCGTCAGCCGCTTTTCGATCCGGCGGAATAGATATGTGAGAACCGCGACGAGGTTGCGCTCGCCCATATTCATCAGTTGCTCGATCTCGAAGGTCTGGAACGATCCGAGCTCCAGCCCGTCCGATTCCGCATCGAGCAGCTGGCCCATCGGACCGTCGACCGTGTAATGATGCAGCGCATCCTTGATCTCGCGCATCTGCACGCCAGACACAAAATCCGACAGTGATCGTCCGCGCGCTTCGGCCATCAGGCCGATCTGCCGGGAGATGGCGTTGCGATGATCGGGCGTGATCGTTACGCCCTGCACGGCGACGAGCGTCTCGATCCATTCTGAGGCCCAGGCGCGATCGGTGTCCGTCGACAAATCGGAGAGGGGACAAAAGGCGAGTGCGGCCGAGCCGTCCGCGTCGTCGCCGCCGATCTCGTAATGATTGCCGCCGGCGGCCAGCGTCAGTGGCATCATCGAGCGGCCCTTGTCGAAAGCGAAGATCTGCGCGCCGGCATAACGGCGAAACTGCGCCGCGATCAGCGCCAGCAATGTCGACTTGCCGGAGCCGGTCGGCCCGAACACCAGCGTGTGGCCGACGTCGTCGACGTGGAGGTTCAGCCGGAACGGCGTGGAGCCGGATGCGACCTGCATCAAGGGGGGCGAGCCCGGCGGGTAAAACGGACATGGCGCGATAGGACTGCCCGACCACACCGCGTTGAGCGGAATCAGGTCGGCGAGGTTGCGCGTGTTGATCAGCGGCTCGCGGATATTGGCGTACCAGTTGCCTGGCAGGCTCCCGAGGAAGCCTTCGGTCGCGTTCAGGGTTTCGATGCGCGCGCCAAAGCCTTCCGCCTGGATCAGGCGGCGGACGGCTTCCGTCTTCTCCTGCAGGCGGGTATTGTCATCATCGAACAGCACGATGACCGGCGTGTAATAGCCGTAGGCGACGAGCTGCGAGGACGCTTCGGCGATGGCATCCTCGGCCTCCGCCACCATCGCGGCCGCATCCTGGTCGATCGATCGGCTTTGGGTCTGGAACAGTTGGTCGATGAAGGGCCGCACCTTCTGCTGCCACTTCTTGCGGGTGCGCTCGAGCTTCTGGCGGGCATCCTGATCGTCGAGAAACATGAAACGCGACGACCAGCGATAGGTCAGCGGCATCAGATCGAGCGAGTTGAGAATCCCCGGCCAGCTCTCGGCCGGAAAGCCGTCGATCGCCACCACGCCGAGAAAGCGGTTCTCGACCATGGGTGAGAGGCCATGCTGAAGTTCGGCCGTCGCCAGCCAGTCGAGATACATCGGGATGTCCGGCAGGCGGATCGGATGGTTCTCGCCGGTGATGCAGAAGCGGATGAACTGAAAGAGCTCGTCATAGCGCGCGACGCGCGTGCCATCCCGCTCGTCGACCTCGCTCGTTTCCATGCGCTGGATCGACAGAACGCTGGCGAGGTATTGCTCGATCTCACGGACCGCGTTCTGAAAGGTCTCGATCGCCGTGTCGGCATAGGAGGCTGAGCGGCTTTCGACATCGGAGTAGATGTAGCGCGCGAGGCCCGCGCGCCGCCGCTCCGGCGGCCGCCAGGTCAGGATGATCGCGTGCCGGCTCTCGAAATGTCCCCTCTCCTCCTCGAAGCGGGCGCGGCGTTCGTCGTCGATCGCGCGCGACACCGGATCCGGGAAATGGCAATCCTGACGCGCCGGGTAATCCGTGGTCGGCACACGCACCGCCTCGACCTGGATCATCCAGCCGGAGCCGAGGCGCGACAGGATGGTGTTGATCTGACGCGAGACCTCATTGCGTTCGGCGTCGGTCGAGCTCTCCGAATCCGGCCCCGCGAAATACCAGCCCGCCATCAGCGAGCCGTCCTTCAACAGGACGATGCCGTTGGCGACCAGGCCCGCGTAAGGCACGAGATCGGCGAAGGATGGCGAGGGGTGTCGGAAGGAGCGCAGCGCGACCATCGGCGGACCTCAGTAACGACGCCAGGGCGTCGACGTCGCCCGGTAGGTCGGCCGGTAGGAGATGTGCCGGGCATAGACGCGCCGCATCATCGGGTCGGCCTTGCCTATCATCCGCAGCGCCGCCACGACGACGATCCAGATCGCGACGCCGAGGATCGCCGCGTACCAGGTCAGCACGACGAAGATCAGGATCACGGCGGCGAGGCCCGTGAGCAGGACGAGCTCGCGATCCGCGCCGAACAGCAGGTTCGGCCGCGACAGCGCGCGATGAATGCGATTGCGACGAAGATTGACGCCGACCTCAACCATGGACGGGACCCCCTGCCCTATCGGCGGTCGGCGTGGTGGGCGCGACGTCGCCGATCGAGGCGCCGCTCGCGCCAAACAGCGCGACAATCTGCGTCGCGCCGAGCAGGATGCCGGCGACGAGCACGACATACATCAGCCGTCGTGCGAAATCGTTGAGCTCGCCGCCGAAGATCAGCATGCCGCCGGCGACCGCCACGGCCGCGAGCGCGATAAACCCGGCCACGGGGCCGGTGATCGATTGCTGGATTTGTTGAAGCGGGCTTTCCCAGGGCAGATTGCCGCCACCGCTGGTCGATGCAAAAGCAGGGTCGAGTACAATAAGCGCGAGCACCATGCCCGTGGCGCCCACGATCATCATGCGATTACGCGACATGGCGCGCCTCCTTCCGGGTATAGGATCGAAACTGGTATTGGCCGGCCGAGAAGCTCTCGACATGCAGCACGTCGCGGACCTGGCGGCCGCGATCCGTTCGTTCGATCGAAACGATCATATCGACCGCCTCGCCGATGACTTCTCGCATCGGTTGTTGGCTGACCTCGGCCGTAAGTTGCTCGAGGCGGCGCAGCGCAGAAGCGGCGCTGTTGGCGTGGATTGTGGTGATGCCGCCGGGATGGCCGGTGTTCAAGGCCTTGAGCAAGGTCAGCGCCGCGCCGTCTCTTACTTCTCCGACGATGATGCGATCCGGCCGAAGCCGCATCGTACTCTTGAGCAGACGCGCCATGTCGACCGTGTCGCTGGTGTGCAGCGACACGGCGTTCTGGGCGGCACACTGGATCTCGGCGGTGTCTTCGAGGATGACGAGACGTTGTTCCGGCGCATGCGCAACGATCGCGGCGATCACGGCATTGGCGAGCGTGGTCTTGCCCGAGCCGGTGCCCCCGGACACCACGATGTTCAGGCGCGAGTCGATGGCACTGCGGACAACCGCCACCTGATCGGCGGTCATGACGCCGTGCGTCACGTAATCATCGAGATCAAACAGGCGCGACGCCCGCTTGCGGATTGTGAAGGCGGGCCCACGGACGACGGGCGGCAGCAGGCCCTCGAAGCGATGGCCGCCGATCGGCAGTTCCCCGGAAATGATCGGGCGCTCGTCGTCGGCCTCCGATTGCAGCGCGTGCGCGACGCTGCCGATGATGATCTCGGCGGTCGTGGCCGGCATCGTGCCGGCCGACGCCATCCCCTGCCCGAGCCGTTCGATGAACAGCCGGCCGTCCGGATTGAGCATCACCTCAATGACGCTCGTGTCCTCGAGCGCGGCGCAGATCTGGTCGCCCAAGGCGTCGTGGAGCTTGCGGACAAGCCGCGGGTGGGAACGAAGTTCGGCCATGATCAGGGCGCTGGCGGTCATGCTGCGACGCGCTTAAGGCAGCGCGGGTCGGAGCAATAGCCCGGCGGATAGACCTGTTCGAAGCTCGTCCGATCGGCTGGCGGGATGTCGGCGACGCTCATAGTCTCGCCGATCAGTTCTACGCCGCCGAGGCGCGTCATCGGCCAGCCCGCGCGTTGCAAGATACACTCAAAGCGGACATCCGTCGCCGTGGCGATCTCGTCGAAGCCGTTCCGGGCCAGCATCGTCGGGCTCGTGGCCGAAAGCAGGCGCGCGCAGCCGGCGACCTCACCGCGATTCGTCACGGCCAGGACGTAAATCGTGTCGAGCGCATCGTACCCGTCGCGCTCGCGTCCTTCCTCGATCTGCACCTGCCAACCGAGCCGGCCGGCGAACACCCGTGCACGCACCTGATGCATCTCGTCGAGCAGAGAACCCAATCCGCCACGTTCGTTCGCATCAATCGCAATGGCCCGCATTCGCCGAATCCTCCGTTGCATTCAGGTGAACGGAGGCAAATCACAGAGGGACGGTTTTCATCCTCTGTAGGATTAACGGGGGGCCGGCGAGTCGGCTGAGTCGCGGGGGAGTCGCGAGTGCGGGACCGAACGAGGCTCATTTGCCGTCGGAATCGGCTGCCTCCCGGATGTAGGATTAACGGGGTACTGAACTGCCGTCGTGACGTTGTTGGCGCGAGTATTAACCCCACGAAATGATTGCGCGATTCTGAACGTATCATCGCGGTCTACTGCGCGGCTGAGAACCATCGTTAAGTATCTGTTAACCTTAAAGGACTGGACGAACGCCGAGAATCGTGGCCTTGTTTTTGGCGGGCAAGGGGCGACAAACCGCCTATTGGCCGACAATGAAGGAATGAATCGGCAATGCCTGCGCAGGCCCTAAATAGTGACCGCGCCGAGGACCCAGCGGACAAGATCATCCGGCACGGGGGAATGCTTTCCGAACATTTGCAGGCACGTCGCCAGCAGATGTACCCCCCAGACGCTCAGAAGAGCCTTCGACATTTCATGACCCATGAGGTCTCGAAACTGACGTCGATTCCGGAATCAACACTGAAGTTGATGTCGAATGAAGGGAAAGGTCCCCTCCCTGCGCGGCTGGAAAATAATCATCGAGCCTATACGCTTGCCCAAATCAACGAACTTCGGCAGCTCTTTGCCGCCCAACGGCCGGCAGATGCCCTTAGGTTTTTGCCCCATCGTCGACCCGACGAGCATCTGCAGGTTCTCGCGGTTGCTAACTTCAAGGGCGGCAGCGCCAAGACAACAACGAGCGCGCATCTTGCCCACTTCCTAGCCCTCCATGGCTATCGCGTCTTAGCAATCGACCTCGATCCGCAAGCGTCGTTGTCGGCGATGTTCGGTGCGCAGCCCGAAATCGATGTCCGGCAGAATGAGACGATCTACGCCGCCCTGCGCTACGACGATGAACGCCGATCCATCGCTGACATCATCCGACCGACCTACTTCACGGGCATCGACCTCATCCCCGGAAATATCGAGGTGATGGAGTACGAGCATGAGACGCCTCGTTACCTGTCGAGGCGGCAGTCGGGTTCGGAGAGCATCTTTTTCGAGCGGTTGCGTCTCGCATTGGCGGACGTTGAAGACGCTTACGACGTCGTCATCTTGGACACGCCGCCGTCACTTGGCTTCTTGACATTGGGCGCCATTTACGCGGCGACTGGGCTTCTCGTGACGGTCCATCCCGCAATGCTCGACGTCATGTCGATGAGCCAGTTCTTGCTGATGATGGGTGATCTTATATCCGTTATCCGCGATGCCGGGGCGACCATGAAGCAGGACTTTCTTCGGTATGTCGTCACCCGCCATGATCCGTTTGACCAATCGCAGGTCCGGGTCGTGACGATGCTCCGACATCTGTTCGCTGAAGATGTGCTGACTGCGACTGCGATCGCGAGCACCGCGATTGAGACGGCAGGGTTGGCTAAGCGAACCCTCTACGAGTTGGAGCCAGGCAACATTTCCGCAGCAACTGCGAAGCGGGCGAGAGAATCAATCGACGCGGTCAACGAGGAGATCCTGGCATTGGTTGCGCAAGCCTGGGGGCGAACATGACGAGCAAAAGTCGTTCGGGACGATCGATACTTGCCAACTTCGGATCGTTCTCGGAGCCTGAGACGATCTCGGGCCCCTCCCCTTCAAGCCCCGCTTGTGTGGATGCGCCAGCGCAACCGCCAGCCCGTGTCGGAGCTGGGGTTATTGGAGCAACGCAGCGATCATTAGCGGAACTACGCGAAGAGCGAGACAAGCTTCAGGCGCTCGTCGATGTTGCCGGCAGTTCAGAGCTTGATCCGGGCTCTATCGATCCTTCGCCTTTCCCGGACCGGCTGCCTGACGACAGTCAGGTCGATTTCGAAGCGCTCAAGAGGCTTATTGCCGAAGAAGGTCAGAAGGTGCCGATCCAGGTCCGGCGACACCCGAAGATCAGCGGTCGGTACCAGATCGTTTACGGGCATCGCCGCTGGCGAGCGGCCTTGGATCTCGGCATCAAAGTCAAAGCCACGGTTGTCGCGCTGTCGGACAGCGAGCTCGTCGTCTCACAAGGTATCGAGAACGCGGCGCGTCAAGATCTGAGCTGGATCGAGCGTGCGCTTTTTGCGTGGCGAATGGATCAGGCCGGCATCAAAGCCCGCGATATCCGTGCCGCTCTTTCGATCGACGATCCAGAGCTAGCCCGCCTTCGAGCGGTCTGCCGAGCCGTCCCGGTCGATGTGATCAAGGCGATCGGTCGGGCGCCGAAGGCCGGTAGGCCCCGTTGGGTCGCGATGGCGACTGCCATCGGAGAGGATCCGGCTGCGCTGGAGCGGGTGCAAAAAACCTTGTCAGGTGACAAGGTTTCCACCCTGACCTCCGAGGATCGATTCAAGCTCGTCCTTGCCGCTGTAAAGGCGCCACCAGCGCGCTCGCGAAGCGAGCTCGAACTTCGGAGCCCAGCGGGCAGGGTCCTGGGGAAGGCTACCTTCGTAAAAGGTGACATCAAGCTCACAGTCGCCGAGGAGCACGCATCCGGATTTGGCGCCTTCCTGGAGGGAGAGCTGCCTGGTCTGGTGGAAAGATTTTTTGCCCGAGAGGGCACTGATTGATTTTCGGCGTGCGGTCCGACCCTGTCACCTGACAAGGTTTGCCTGGACGGCGGAAGGGCAGAGGCTTTGGCCGAAGCCGGACGATAGCGCAACAAACACAGAGGTAGCATGCGGTAAAAAAGAAAGGCCCCCGAAACAGTGTCCCGGAAGCCTCTCTCGTAATGTTTAGCGACGTCGAGAATCTCACTTCCGTGAATCACAGTCAAGAGCCTCTTTGAGGCGTTGGACACCGGTTCGGTGAGCGCTTTCGCTTTGCCTAAAAGCTGAAGGGCACGACCATGACGGAACACATATCAACGACGCCCTTTGGGCGACGGCCGATGACGCTTGGCATGATTTCAAGCCAGCTGGCCGCGAAGAAGGGGAAGTCGGAGACGGCCATTGTTCACAAGTGGCACGTCTTTCAGCACATCAAGGAGGCGCGCCAGGTTCTCGGCGCCACCGATCGGGCGCTCGCGATCCTACACGCGCTGTTGTCATTTCACCCCGAGACTGCGCTCGAGGCAGAGAGCGAGTTGATCGTCTGGCCATCCAACGAGCAGTTGATGGAGCGTGCCAACGGTATGCCGCCGACGACGCTGCGCCGGCATCTGGCCGTCCTTGTCGATTGCGGTCTGATCATTCGCAGAGACAGTCCGAACGGGAAGCGCTTTGCCCGCAAAGGGCGGGGCGGAGAAATTGAACAGGCCTACGGCTTCGACCTGGCGCCGATCGTGGCAAGGGCTGAGGAATACAAATCCGTGGCCGAGGCGGTACAGGCCGAGAAGAAGGCTTTCCGGGTTGCCAAGGAGCGGCTCACCATCCTGCGCAGGGACATCGTGAAGATGATCGAAGCGGGGATTGATGAGGGCGTGCCAGAGGACTGGAGGCGGTTTCAGCAGGCTTACCAGGAGATAGCAGGACGAATCCCCCGGACCGCGCCAAGGCAGATGCTGGAAAGCATCGGCGGCGAGATGGAAAAGCTGTGGCGTGTGATCCGTGAGCTGCTGGAAACTTTCGCAAAAACAAAGAATCCGGACGCCAATGAGTCCCATTCCGGACGCCACATACAGAATTCAAATCCAGAACCCTTATTTGAATCTGAAGACGGTCTGCCAAAGAAAAATGAAGCGGGCGGCAACGCCATGGCTGCCGACAACCTGCGGAGCTTGCCGAAGCGTGAGTTGCCTTTGGGTCTCGTGCTGGACGCCTGCCCCAACATGCGCTGGCTGATGAAAAACGGCGAAATCCACCACTGGAGGGATTTGCTGGCCGCGGCGGAGCTCGCCCGGCCGATGCTGGGGATCAGCCCGAGCGCGTGGTGCGAAGCGAGGGAAGTTCTGGGCGGACAACAGGCCGCGATCACGCTTGCCGCGATCTATCAGAAATCCGACCAGATCGGCAGCGCTGGTGGCTATTTGCGCAGCTTGACCGATCGTGCCAGGGACGGCAAATTCTCGGTCTGGCCGATGATCATGGCCTTGTTACGCGCAAAACTCGACGCCTCGAAACCGCCGGCGACTCAGAGTGGGCGGGATCCCGCCGAGCCGCAAAAACCGCCCCAAGGCGGCGGTTTGCAGCCGAGCGACCAATTGCGGACCCCTCTGGCCAGGTGGCAAAAGTGATCCAGGCTGGCAAGCCACCAGATGCCATCTTGGCAGGCCGCTTATGGCTATATGCTGAAGGCCAGAGGCAAAAGGTTATGGCTGAACCGCAACTTTCTGTTCGAAGTGCGAAGGCTCGCGATGTTGCCCATCGCCTGGCGCGTCGGGAGAACCGCTCGATCGCTGACATGGTCGAGCGCGCGTTGGAGGCCTACGAGCGGGCGGTCGGACGTGAGCCGCCGACGGCATTCTATGCCCGTCTGAAGGCGAGCGCCGATGCCGACATTGATCTCGAAGCAGTCATCCGCGAGGGACGGCACGCGCACACGGGGCCAGAGCTTTGATCTTTCTCGACACCAATGTCATCTCCGAGACCCTGAGAAAAGCCCCCGATGACGGCGTGCTTGCCTGGCTGGTTCGCCATGATGCCGAGCTTGCGCTTCCCACGGTTACGATCGCCGAGATCGCCTTCGGTATTCAGAAGATCAGACCCGATCAGCGCGCTGAGCGCCTGGAACGGTGGCTATTGGATTGGCGGCGACGCTTCGCCGATCGAATCCTGGGCCCTGACCGAAGAGGCTGCGCTGGCATATTGCGAGATCATGTGGGAGGCGATACGCCGCGGTCAGCCGATGTCCGCGCCCGACGGAATGATCGCGGCTATCGTCCGAGTCAACGGCGGTCGCTTGGCCATGCGTAATCCTAGTGATTTTGCGTCGACAGGACTCGAGCTGATGTCACCGTGGGACTTCTGACAGGTCAAAGCCCGGCCGCTTTGGTCAGATTGACCCGGAATCGATCGCGCCGGCGCTGATAACGGCGGGTCATTTCCGCGGTGGCGTGGCCGAGCTGCTTCTGGACATAGCGCTCGTCGACCTCGGCCGAGGAGGCGAGGCCAGCGCGCAGCGAATGTCCGGCGAATTTCTGCTCGCGTTCGCCTTCGGGGAGATCGCCGCGCACGCCGGCGGCGAGAGCGGCGCGCTTCACCAGCCGCGCCACCTGCTGGTCGGCCAGGCGATCAGGTCCGACCTCCTTGCCCTGGCCGGTGACGCGCCGAAAGAGGGGGCCGTGGCCGATCCGGGCCAGCTTCAGCCAGGTCTGCAAGGCGATGAGCGGGCAGGTCGCATCGGAGGAGCCGCGCCCGACCTCGAGCTCGCGCCAGCCCGTCTTGCCGCGCAAGGTGACGAGCAGGCCCTTGTCAAGGATCTCGACCCAACCGCAACCGTCCTCGGTCTGGTCACGGCCGACGTCCAATCCGACGATCTCGGAGCGCCGCAGCCCGCCGGCGAAGCCGATGAGCAACATCGCCCGGTCCCGCAAGCCCCGCAGCGTGCCGCGATCGAGCGTTTCCAGCATAACAATGACGTCCGCCGGCAGGACCGCCTCCTTCTGGCGTGGAGGGGCGGCGTGGGTGTTGCGGATGCCGGCGAGCACGGTCGCGATATGGCGATCCTTGCGGTCGAGCGGCGTGCCACGCTGGGCGTAGTTCCAGGTCAGGGCCGAGAGCCGCCGTTCGATCGTCGACACCGAATTCGGCTGGTGATCGGCGGTCGCCGTGCCCGAGGCGCAGGCGGTAATGTAGAGCCCGACCGTCTGCGGAGAGGGCGGAAAGACCTCGAGCCCCTGGCGGCGGCACCAGGCCGAAAAATGCTTCCAGTCGGATCCATAGGCGCGGCGAGTGTTGGCCGAGCTCGCGGCGTCGACATAGCCGCGGGCGCGATCGGCGAGCTGTTCCAAGTGAGCGGGCAGGGTAGGGGCGGGGGCTTCGCCCGCCTCGCGCACGACCTCCGAAGTGACGGGCAGGCTGTCGCTGGCCGAAGAGAGTACGGTCATGGTCAGGCCGCCTTGATGTCGGTCTGCGAGAAGTCGCCGCCCTTGAACAGCAGCGGTTCTCCGGTGAGGGCGGCGAGAGCGTAAGAAAAACAATCGCCAAAGTTCAGCTTGGCGGGATGCCGGCCTTTCCCATACCGCCGCCACGCCCGCCGTGCCTGATCCGCGTGCCCAGCCGTGACCGGAACAATCTCGACGCCAACCTTGTGCAGCCAGAGATCAAGCTCGGCGCCGCCGCGATCGCTCAACTTTGACTCGATCCCTATTCCGCTTTCCAACACCGTCGCCGCCGAAATCAACCGGACAGGATCGGCCGCAATGCGATGCTCAAAGTCGCTGGCTTCCGGCTCATTCAAAAAAATCGCCAGAATGGCGGAGGAGTCGATCACCATCAGACCGGCAAGCCGTTTTCGTCGTACCCGAGGATGTCATCCATGCTGCGCGGATCGAGCACGGGGAGGGCAGCGAGACGGCGCCGGATGGCTTCCATATCCTCAATCAGCGCGGCTTTGGTCGCGTCGGCCCCGACCCGTCGCAGTCTATCCTCGAGGGCGCGCCTGGTCGCGACGGTGAGGGTTTCCCCGGTACGCTCGGCGAGGGTGCGGGCGAGTTTTTCGGTTTCGAGATCCTTGATGCTCAGCGCCATCGTGGGATTCCTTGTTCCTAGTTTTCAATATTCTACCTATATAGGGGGCCTCGGCCCCAGCCTTAAATATTTTTTGGCGGGCTCTCAGGCGCAACGAGCCCTGCAGAGGGTGCTTTTCGGGGATCTGGCGGCGATATTGGGCATTTCCTTATATAAGGAGCAAAACGAACGATAAGGCAAGATTATCGGTCGTTGTTATCCCCCGACAGGCGCGGCGGTTTTATTTAATTTCAGTAGTCATAACCGCCGTTCCAAATTAGCCTTCGACATGCCCCCGCGCGCGCGAATCATCCCCGAGCCCCCGCCCACCTTCCCGCCATTTCCCGGCTGGGTGAGGCAGGCCATGACGTCCGAGAGCGTTGACGATGCGATGTTTTCGGCCGGCGCCGCGCTCGCCGCGATCCATCCCATCGCGCACAGCGAACACCCGTTGGGCTCGCTGTGGCGGCATCGGCTGTCGCTTGCGAATGCCGCGGTGCTCGCCCGCCAGGGCGGCCGCACCGAAGACGAGGCGGCGCTGCGCGACGCCTGGTATCTGCGCCGCGACGGTGACGATCCGGGACCGGGCGGCCGCATTCTCAAGGCCTGGCGGCATCTTGGCGAGCGCGCCGCCATGCTGTCGAAAGACTGGACCATCAATCTTTCGGCGTTGTTCGAGGTGCGCTTCGGCGACGCGCTCGACGATGTGGTCATGCAGGCAGCGAAACTGGCCGTAGGGCAGGGGAGCGCCGTCGCGGCCGCGGCAGAAGTTGCGGCGGCGAGCCTGCACTTCGTGCCGCAATGCGAGCCGCTCGCCTTATGGCTCGCCGACATGGTGCTCGCCCATCGCCTGAAATGGCCGATGGCGGCGCCGTTGATCGCGAGCCAAATCCGCCGCGGCGATCTGCGCGCGGCGGGCAAAGCCGGTGCTGCGGACGAAGTCTGGCCGAAGGCCTGCGCCCTGGCCTATGCGCGCGCGGCCGCAAGCGCGGCTGACCTCTATGTCGACCTCGTGCGCCGCGCCGATCGCCTGTTGGTGGCCGCGCCCAAGCTGCGCGGCAAGGACGCCGACACCATGGTGGCGATCCTGATAATGGAGGACGCCCAGCCGGCCGGCGCCGGCAAGACGGCGAGCGATCGCAGTTCGCGGCGGCTGTTCGAGCGGCTGGTGGCGCTCGGCGCCGTGCGCGAGCTGACCGGCCGGCCGACCTTCCGATTGTACGGGCTTTGACATTTTGGGAGGTTGATTTGGGCCGCCGCGCGCGAGTCAAAGGGGGGCTGGACACCGAGCTGGCCGACCTGCCGCTGGAGTTGCGCTGGCGGCAATGGATGGGCCGCGTCGAGGCCGTCATCTTTGCCTCGCCGGGTCCGGTGTCGCGCGAGGTGCTGACGCGCGTCGTCGGCCGGGACTGCAACCTCGACCGCCTCATCGACGACATCCGCGAGGAGCTGCGCGGCCGCCCCTATGAGCTTGTCTCCGTCGCGGGCGGCTGGCAGCACCGCACCCGCGAGGTGTTCGCGGAGGCAATCCGGACCGCGACCGGCTTGGGTGACCAGGTGCGCCCGCTCTCCCAGCAGGAAAGCCTGATCCTGATGTGCATCGCCTACTATCAGCCGATCACCCGCGGCGAGCTTTCCCAGTTCTTCGGTAAGGAGGTCAGCCGCGACTTGGTAGCCCACCTGCGCGGCCTCGACTTCATCGCATCGGGGCCGCGCGCGCCCCAACCCGGGGCGCCCTACACCTATGTCACCACCAAGGGCTTCCTGTCGCAATTCGGGTTCAATACGCTGCGCGACCTGCCCGATATGGACATGCTCGAGGACGCTGGCCTGCTCAGCAAGGACAAGCTGCTGGTCGGCGATTTCCCCGCTATCAATGACGATACCCTCCTTGAGGAGGTGGTCGAGTTGGACGATTCAAACATCTAGGGCAGCAAAGGGATTTCAGTTTTGCGCGGCCAAGGACCGCGTGATGCCGCGGGAGTCGGATTTCGGGCTCATGGTCTGCGACCGCAAGAGCCCGGGTGCTCCCCAATTGTCTGCGCCTCCCGCGCGCTGGAAAGAAGGGTCCTGTTCAACATGCCGGCGCGCCGTGTAACGACGCTCAAGGTTGCGGCAGATTGGAAGTCTTTTCTCGCTCAGGCGGATGATGAATTGCGGCCTCGGGCTCCGAGAACGTGCGACGGACGAGGATGGCAAGCGCAGCTCGAACCCGATCAGTCTGACATGCTGGACGCGCTCGCGGCGCCGGCAGACGAGCTTGCTTCGCTGATACGAAAGCAATTGTTGAGGCGTTGCGCTCGCGGGCATGAGCCAGGTTGCGCGCGAGACTGGCTTGGCGCGGAAGGGCTCTATCGCGCTCAGCGCTGACGGAAATCCAGAGTTCTCGAGGTGATTCGCGGTATGAATGCAATGGGTTTCAGCTCGCTGCCCGGAAAACCACAGCTTAGTCGATTGGCTTGGTTGCTCGCCGGCTTTGCTCGGCAAAGGTTGAACGAAGGAGAAATAGGCAGTATCGCATTGGCTTTGAATTGCAGGTTGTGCGGGGCGAAGGATGTATTCGAGGGGGTCAGAATGGCGCGAGTGGGACTTGCATATCCACTCGCCAGCGTCATTTCACTGGAACGGTGAACGGCTAGGGTCCGACGCGGATAGAAACAACCAGCTCGTCGATGAAATGATTCGTGTGTTAAACGAGGCCGCGCCAATCGCGTTTGGTCTCATGGACTACTGGTCGTTCGACGGCTGGTTCGCATTAAAATCCCGACAAACCCAGCATGGTGCGCCATCACTCGAGAAAACGGTGTTCCCCGGCATAGAGCTGCGCCTGTCGGCTCCCATGGAGGGCCGTCTTAATGCCCACGTCCTTTTTTCTGATGAGATTAGCGACCAGCATCTTCGGGATTTTCTGTCGCGTCTGGAGCTCGAACTCATCAACCAGCCTCTCTCACCTGACGCGCTTATTGCGTATGCCAGATATGTCGGCGCCGACAAGCTCGCTAACCATGGTTTTGATAAGGGCAAGGTCGCGTCGGATCGAGACGAAGCGTTACGGGCCGGATGCACGATCGCGGAGGTAAAGGTGGACTCCTACAAGGAGGCGATCCGCCAGGTGCCCGGGGACCACGCGGTGGGCTTCATCCCCTTCTCTACCTATGATGGGCTCGCCTCAGTCAAGTGGTCGGACCACTATGCCTATGTACTGGGTCTGTTTGAATCCTCGCCGATTTTTGAGACGCGAAAGCCCGATGAGTGGGCGGCCTTCTGCGGCGTTGAGACAGATGGCAACAAGAAGTGGCTCACAAATTTTCAAGCTGCGCTGAAAGGGGTTCCGCGGCTGGCCGTCTCTGGCAGCGACGCTCACTGCTTTCGTGGAGATGGCACCAACAACAAGCGCGGCTATGGCGGCTTTCCATCCGGGAAGCGCACCTGGATCAAGGCCGATCCAACCTGGAAAGGGTTGCTGCAAGCTTTGAAAGAGCCCGCCAAGCGCTCATTCCTAGGAGAGCGGCCGCCAAAGCTGGATCGCATCAATCAGAACAGGACATTTTACATCGACCGGGTTCGCATTAGCAAAGCCGAGGGCAGCGTTCTCGCCGAAGCTTGGCTGCACGGAACGGAAATTCCTTTGAATCCTGATCTGATTGCGGTCATCGGCAACAAGGGAAGCGGAAAAAGTGCGCTGGCCGACATCATCGCGTTGCTTGGCAATTCCCAACAGAGCGCGCATTTTTCCTTCCTGAAGCGGGATCGCTTCCGAGGCAAGGCAGGCGAGCCAGCCCGTCAGTTCGCGGGGGAACTATCCTGGCTCGCGGGCGACCCGAGCGTGATGGGCCTTGCCGACGATCCGTCGGCCGAACGTGTCGAACTTGTTCGGTACATACCGCAGGGTCGTTTCGAGGCCCTCTGCAATGATCATGTCTCGGGCAAGACCGATGAGTTCGAGAAAGAGCTGAGGGCCGTCATTTTCTCACACGTGCCAACCGACGTTCGCCTCGACGCCCTTGATTTTGATCAGCTCATCGAAAAACAGGAAAGCGTCTTCCGAGCCCGGGTGAATGAGCTTCGCAAATCGCTGCGCGCGCTCAACGAGCAGATCGTCAATACTGAGGACCAGCTTCATCCCAATGTCCGAAAGAACATCGAGGAGCAAATCAAGCTAAAAGCGAAGCAGATCGAAGAGCACAACGCAATCAAGCCGGCCGCGGTCGAGCCTCCTACGGAGGAGCCTTCCTCAGATCAGAAGCAGGCAAGTGACCGGCTCGCGGAGATCGCCGAGAACTTGCAGACGCTTGCGGCTGAGAGCAAGAAAACCGGAGAGGACCGGCAACTCATCGGGAGGAAGCAGCGGTCGCTCCGAAACATAAATGAACGCATTACCTTGTTCGAAAAGCAGTTTGCGACCTTTGTCACAGAGGTCACTGACGACCTCGCCTTGGTCGGACTGAAGGCGGGAGATCTGATCACGCTGACTGTAGACCGCTCTTTGTTGAAGGAGCATCAAGAGTCGCTTACAGCGGGCGAAGGCGACGTCGTGAAGAAGGCCGAAAACGCTGCGACCACGCAGGCTGCGCTCGTCGAGGAACAGGAACTCCTGTCGGAGAAGCTGAACGAACCACAACAGAGGTATCAGGCGTATGCGCAGGCTCTGAAGGAGTGGGAAACGGCGCTGGAGACAATCGAAGGGTCGGATACCGAGCCCGAAAGCCTCAAAGGCCTGCAGCGTCGTGTGGCCCAGATCAATGGGCTGCCGAATCTTCTCACTCAGAGGCGAGAATCGCGGCAGCAGATCACCAGTCAGATTTTCGCGGTTCTCGAGGAACAGCGTGCTGCTCGTGAAGCGTTGTTTGCCCCGTTGCAGCACCTGATACAAAGCAACTCACTGATCCGAGACGAGTACAAGCTTCAGTTCCAGGCGAGGCTTTTGGGCTCTCCTGAAGCTATCGCGACGAACCTATTCAGCGCGATCAAGCAGAGCAAAGGGGAGCTTCGTGGAGAGGACGAAAGCTTTGCCGCCGTACGGAGCCGTTTTGAAAAATATCGGTTTGAGAGTGCGGTGGACGCGATCGGGTTTGCCGAAGACATCTCCACTCTACTGGCCGAGAGCGCGGAGTCCGCAAGCACCATTCCCAATATCCGCTCGCTCATGCGTAAGGACAAGGACCCGGTCGATGTTCATAGCTATATTTTTGGTCTTCAATATCTCGAGCCGAAATACACTTTGCTGTTCCAAGATGCACAGATCGAGCAACTGTCGCCGGGGCAGCGCGGCGCTCTCCTTTTGATCTTCTACCTACTTGTCGACAAGGGCCGTAATCCGATCGTGCTCGATCAGCCCGAGGAGAACCTCGATAACGAGACTGTAGTGAGCTTGCTCGTGCCGGTGCTTAATGAGGCAAAGAAATCCCGTCAGATCATCATGGTGACGCACAATCCCAATTTGGCGGTGGTGTGCGACGCCGAGCAAATCATCCACGCGACATTTGATAGGAGGAATGGGGCGCACATCTCCTACTATTCGGGTTCAATCGAGGACGGCATCATAAATCGAGCGGTGGTTGACGTGCTCGAGGGTACGAAGATCGCGTTCGATAACAGAGGTCAGAAGTATCATTGAGGGCAGGCTTGAACATACTGATCGATCCACTCCTGAACGCGGACGTGGTGGGGGGTGACAACTAATGTTCCGCTTCGTTCACACGGCAGACATTCATCTGGACTCTCCCTTGCGGTCGCTCGCGCTTCGTGATGCGAAGCTCGCGGAGTTCATCGGCAATGCGACGCGCCGGGCCTTTGTGCGGATCATCGATCTATGTCTTGAGGAACAGGCCGATGCGCTACTGATCGCCGGCGATCTCTATGATGGCGAGCAAACGTCGATGAAGACGGCGCGCTTCCTCGCCGAGCAGCTTCGGCGCCTACATGTGACCGGTATTCGGGCGTTCATCGTCCGCGGCAATCACGACGCCATGTCAAAGATCACGAAGGAATTGGTGTTGCCGGATTCGGTGAAAGTCTTCACTGGACGCGCTGAGGCTGTGGAGATCGATCGCGCGCTCGGGGGTGCCCCAGTCGTAATACACGGGTTGAGCTTTGCCCAGCCGCATGCACCCGAGAGCCTGCTTGGCAGGTACAAGCCGGCTATCGACGAGGCGGTCAACATCGGCATGTTGCACACCAGCCTCGGCGGTGCGCCGGGGCACGACCTCTATTCTCCCTGTACCATTGCTGATCTTACTGCCACGGGCTTTCGCTATTGGGCGCTCGGCCATGTACACAAGCGTTCGATCGTCGAAGGAGCGTGCGCCATCGTGATGCCGGGTATGCCGCAGGGCCGGGACATCAACGAGGCTGGTCCGAAATCCGCGACGGTCGTGACCATCGATGACGATCGCTCGGTCCACATCGAAAACCGCACCACCAGCATCGCGCAGTTCGAGCGTGTTCTGGTGGATGCAACCGGAATAGAAGACTGGCGTGAGCTGGTGTCTGCCGTATCGCGCGCATTGGAAAGGAAACGCACTGGGGTGGTTTCCGATCATCTCGTCGCGCGGGTTAGGATAGAGGGAACAACCCCGTTGGCTTGGCGAATTCGCCGGGACACGGATCTGCTGAAGGCGGAGGCGGACGACAGAGCCTCGGTCATCGGGGCCTGCTGGGTTGAGAAGCTGGAGATCGTCTGCCGTTCGGCCGAGCAGCGGGAGGAGCCATCGGAGGATCCGCTCTTCGAGCTCCACCGCGTGATTGAGGAGAATATACTCGCCTCCGACGCCTTCCAGAACGAACTTGTCGGCATGGCTGAGGAGATAAGAGCGCAGCTCCCGCCAGAAAGCCGCGACGCCTTCGGCGTTGACGAGGTGTCGTTCCGGGAGGCGCTCACCCGCTTGGCGCGTGACGGAGCGGAAAGCGTGATGGCGCGCCTTGAGCCTACCGGGGAGAGTGGCTAAGACATGCGCCTGCGTCGCCTCGACCTTACCCGGTACGGGAAATTCACCGACCACAGTATCGATTTCGGCGAGCGGCCCATCGATCAGCCGGACCTGCACGTCATTTACGGGCCGAACGAAGCCGGCAAATCGACCGCCTTTACCGCGTTTCTCGACTTGCTGTTCGGAATTGCAACGCAGAGTCCGTTCGATTTCCTCCATCCGTATTCTACCATGCGGATTGGCGGAGCGCTGGAGTTCGGCGCCGAAAAGCGGGAGTTCGCGCGCATCAAGCGGCCGCAGAACAGCCTGCTTGACGCCGATGATCGCCCTATCCCGGAAAGCGCAATTCGCGCGGAACTCACCGGCATCGAGCGTGACGCCTATCGCACCATGTTCTCGCTCGACGACGAGACGCTTGAGAAAGGTGGCGAAAGCATCCTGGCAAGTAAGGGCGATCTCGGACAATTGCTGTTTTCTGCGAGCGCAGGCCTTTCCCATCTCAGCCAAAGGCTCATCGATCTCAGGGTCGAGGCAGATGGCTTCTACAAATTCCGGGCACGCAGCGGCGCACTCGTGGATCTCAAGACGCGGCTCGTGTATCTAAAGGCAGAGCGGGAAAAATTCGACACTCTGGCCTCGGATCACGCCCGGCTCGTTGAAACTCGGGATCGGTCTAAGACCCACTATGATGAGGTTGTCACCGAACGCACCCGCACTCATGAACGCATCGACGAGATCCAGCGCCATCTCGCCGCACTGCCACGGCTTGTGGCGCTGCGCAGTATCCACGAACGCCTCGCTCCGCTTGCGGATGTACCTGAGGCCCCGCTCGGCTGGGCGAATGAGGTTACCGGGTTGCAGAAGGAGGAGATCGAGCTCGGCGTCCAGACGAACGCCATCGGCGACGAAGTCGACCGTCTTGCAGACGAGATCGCGGCGATCGCGGTGGACGAAGCTGCCCTGCGGCTCGCTGACCGCGTAGATCGGCTCGCGGAACTGCGCGCACGCCATGTGACCGCGGAGAAGGACGTTCCCGAGAGGCGGCTGCAACTCCGGGAGATCGACCGCGTCATTTCGGTGATCCTGCAGCGGGTCGAGCGCGAAGGGGAGACGGAGCCCCGCCGCCTCGTGCTGACGGCGGGCACGGTCGGCCGACTGGGTGAGCTGATCGAAGCCCGCTCGGGCATCGACGCCGCGAACCGCAATGCCGCCACGGAGCTCGCCGAGGCGCGCCGTCGTCTCGGCGAGATTGCGGACAGGGCGCCCGTAACCCGCGGCGATCCGCAGTCCGCGCGGGAGAGGGACCGCTCAATAGCGGAGCTCGCTATCACCGTCGAGACGCTACGTTCCGCCGATCATCATGTTCGGTATCGCCTGGCCGAACGCACCCGCGCCGCCGCGTCTGAGGCGCTCACGGATCGCCTGTCAGCGCTGCGCCCCTGGCAAGGGACGGCGGATGACCTCGTTGGCATGCTGTGCCCCGGTCCTGACGCTGTGCAGCGCTGGAAGGCTGCCCGTGGCAATGCGGAGGCCGTGCTCGTCCGTCACCAAAGCGAGATTGAGCGGCTGACGACTCAGCTCCGCCGCCTCGAGGCGGAACGGGCGGGCCTCGCTTCCGTAACGGGCGTTGTGACTGATCAGGAGGCTGCCGAGATTCGCAGGCAGCGCGAGCAGGCTTGGGCCGCGCATCGGCACGCTCTCGACCTGACATCGGCCGACACCTTCGAGGCGGCGATGCGTCACGACGACATCATTAGCGCCGGCCGTTTCTCGCATGTGTCCGAGCTGGCGAAGTTGCACCAGAGCGGGCAGGCGCTCGCCGTGACGCGGGCCGACCTTGAGCGCGCCGTCGAGCTGAAGGACGGCGCCGCCGCGGTGCTGGCACGCATCGACGTGGAAGTAGCGGAAGCTGTCCACACAATGACAACCTCCTTCGTTTCGGCGCCATCCCTGCCGGAGCTCGAGGATTGGCTCATCCACCGGGAAAGAGCGCTTGAGGCACGGGAAGCTGTCCAGAGCGCCGAGCGGGATCTTCACGCCGCGCAGTCGGATGCCGGCACGGCGACGGAGCGGCTGCGTGCCGCGCTCGGTCGGGCCGGCCGGCCGCAGGAGGCCGACGCGGATTTCAACGCGCTGCTCGTCAGTGCTCAGGCGGCGCTCGACCGTGAGGCCGAGCTGCGCCGCCTCCGCACCGAATTGAAGGAGCGCCAGCGTGACGTCGACTTACGCAAGCGTGCGGCCGAGCTGGCTGAAGCCGAGGAGCGGACCTGGGCCAAGGCATGGTCCGCGACCTGCCGTGGCTGCTGGCTCGGCGAGGCGCCCGAGGTGCCGGCCATCGGTGTGGTCCGCGAGGTCCTCGCTGCGACAGCTGATCTTGCGCCGGCGCTTGAGAAGCGGGCAGGGCTCGTCGATCGTGTCGAGAAGATGGAGAAGGACCAAGCGGCGTTTCGCGACGAGGTGGTGGCCCTCGCGGGCCTGATGGGCGTCCCGGTCGGTTCGGCGTTTGCGCTCGAACTGGCGCAGCGCATCGGCGAAAAGATGCGTGAGGCAGATGCCGACAGTGATCGCCGAAAAGGGGCGACTGAACGGCTGGAGGAGGCGAAAGGACGGCAGCGCTCTCTCGTCGAGAGATTGGCGATCCATAATGAGCAGAAGCACCAAATGATCGCCTTCTTCGGTGTGACCTCGCTGGCGGCGGTGGCGGATAAGCTGTCCGACGTCGCGCGGCGTGCCGAACTTTGCGGACAGGCCGAAGATGCAGAGCGCGAAATCCTCGAAGCAGTACGGACGCCCGATCTCGTCGCCGCCGAGGCGGCGCTCGACGCAGCGGATCGGTTGGCGCTGGAGGCGGAGCTGATTGAGCTGAAGGCGCGCTTCGAAGACCAGGATGTGCGTTGCCACGAGCTCTTCGCGGCATGCTCGGCGACGAGAGACCAGGTAGAGGCGATCGGAGGTGATGCTACTGTCGCCGCCATTGAAGAGCGCCGCCGCACGACGCTGCTGGAGATAGAGGACGGCGCGATGCGCCATCTGCAGCTCCGCGCCGGCATTGCGGCGACGGAGCAGGCGATCGCCAGTTATCGCGAGCGCCATCGCAGCTCGATGATGATGCGCGCCTCGGCGGCGTTTCGCACCATTAGCCGCGGCGCTTATACGGGACTTGCTGCCCAACCCAACAAGGACGGGGAGACGCTCATCGCGCTTTCCGCTGCGGGTGGCTCGAAAGCGGCAGACGTACTCTCAAAGGGTACGCGCTTCCAGCTTTACCTCGCGCTTCGGGTTGCCGGATATGATGAGTTCACGCGTGCCCGCAGCGCGGTGCCGTTTGTCGCCGACGATATCATGGAGACCTTTGACGATTTTCGCGCCGAGGAAGCCTTCCGCCTGTTCGCCGAGATGGCGCAGGCCGGACAGGTCATCTACCTTACCCATCACCAGCACCTGTGCGAGATTGTCCGACGCGTGTGTCCGACGGCGCGATTGCACCGCTTGGACGCGGCGGCGCGTCAGTATGAGTTTGCCCGAGCATTCGCGACAGCAAAATAGCTAAAAATCCGGGCATGTCGGACGCAATCCGTCCCCGAGCGGCGTTGGCGAGCGCCTACTTTCTGACTTCGGGGCAATACAGATCCTAGAAGTGCGGGACACTCACCTTCCCTCCTGTCGCAGCTCGCCGCGACGTTCGAACAACCAGCGACGCAGACCGTCAGCACCTCGCGCTCTGTCAAGCAGCGCACTTTTTTTGTTTAGAGTGCCGCCTAGCTAGAATATGAGCCAATTATCAGGAACATGTTGGAATCCGCGCTGAAGCAAGGGGCTCCGATTTACGAGGACGTGCTCGTCGTTCGCATCGCGCGTGCGCATGGATTTCAGCGATTTGGCGATCGCATACAGAACGCGGTCTTGAGGGTCCTCGGCAGAAGTTACCGCAAGACTCATGAGGACGGACGCGCTGTGATTTGGGCCGAAGATTCGCATGAACCCTGTTTGGTCAGCTATCGGGAGAGCCGACCAAAAGTCCGGTCCCATGCGGACACGCCCGTTGCAAAGCTTGCGAGCCTGGCATTGCCGTTAATCTGCGTTCGTTTCTCGGACGAGGACATTCTGTACAGGATGGCAAACCACTTTCAATTGGGTCGGCTGAGAGAACCAACTCGCGTCCGTTTCCAATCTGCCATCGATGTTGCGAGGCGATCTTGGCGAGAATGAGCCCATCACCTGACCATACCTCGGTATGGCTAAGCGGGCTGGCCTGATCCGGACCTTCTCAGCGCGTTGCAATTGGGCGCGCTTCTCCGGGATACCCAAGAGTCGAACTCTAAGGTTTCTCCTTGCGAAGCCGCCCGATTCTCGCGCCCGCGCGGCCGCCGCGCTTGATCGTTTTTTCGTTCTTCGACAGACGTCGTCTTGCACGAATACGACCCTCATCAGTTCATCCCGGCTCATCAATGGCGAAGGCGAAGGACGAGAACTGATCGCCCGCGCTTGAGCGCTCAACTCGGCGACACTAAGCCTGCGGATTGCTGACGAGGTCCGCAAGCCCCGTCGAGATGGGGCTAAGGAGCGTCGCGATTGTCTCAAGGTGTTCCATTTGAAACCGTAGCACGCCGACTGCGGACTGGTTCGAGTTTGTGCCGGGAGAAGCGTTTCTTCCAGGATTGGGAGGAAGAGCGCCTCGGTCCGGCGTGTCCACGGGCGCTGGGCTCTCGACCTCTGTGACTACGACGATAAAGGCACGCGCGAGGTGGGATTCGTAACGCGCCGGCTGCATCTGCCGGAAGAGAAGCTCAGCGGGCGGAGTATGTCGCGTCAAAATCCGTAGGGCCGTTCGGCCCAGCGCAGTAACACACGCGCATCTCGATAGGCAATCGCACGCGCTCGTCGCGGATTCCCTTTATGACCGCTTGACCGACCTCCGGCTCAACTCGTTTGCCATGAGTCATCAAGAAAAACCAACCAAATGGGGCGCCGACCCCACGGTCGATGGTTTCAACGCGATCCATCAGAATATGAACCGAGGCCTCGCCGGCGTCGCCGTCGAAAACGGAAATCCCTGAAACGCTTCTGTAAGCGCGGCCGCCAATGCCGCCTTATCAGCGCCGACTGGAAGACGCGCGAGAACCGCCTCGATCGAGGCGGGATCGGGCAGCGGACTGGGATGTTCTCCGGAGTTTCACCCATAGCATGATCCTATCACGGTGGCCTTTCGAGTCCTGTTCGTTTTTCTCGCGACCTCTCTATGTGTTGCGCTACGTGCCAGCTGCGACATTTAGGTACTGCTCGAGGGCCTCTATGTTCGCCGCCCTGGTGAAAAGTCATCGCGCATCCTTGCCGATTCGGTTTCGGCTTCATCGTTCCGGCCGCCGGAACGTCGGCGGCGATCTCAGCCGCTATGCGGAGGATCGGAGTGAACGAGCGCGGGAAGAAGCTCGGTGCGGAAATTGGGTCTTCGCTGATTTGCGCCGATCTTGGCATCGTGCCCGAGCTTGAGCCGAGACCGGATCACGCCGCTTATCTGGCAAGCTGGCTCGAGGTCCTTTCCAACGACAAGCGGGCGATCTTCTCCGCGGCGGCCCACGCGCAGCGGGCGGCCGCTTATGTAGTGTTACGCTCGATTGCTAGGATCGCCACTGCCCTAGTTCGGAAGAGAATGGCCATCCGAGACGACAGCGTATTCGGGTGAACAATCCCTAAACGAGATTTCTGCCCGTCCGGCTTTATTTATCACACCGGGTCGATTCTGACGGGGTGCTCCAAAATGATCTTAGGCCAAGGCCACACGCTCCCCTTCCGCCCTTAAGTCCGGCAGGCAGCCGGAGGTCCGCAAGCGGATGTTTGTAACCAGGGGCCAGCGGCCTAGAGCGTTTCTCGAATTTACTGAATCTGGAGGGATTCCGGTTCAGCAGCGAATATGATTCAAGATGCTGGCTGTTTGTATCCCGCCCGTGGTCTCCTGTGAGGAAACGCGGCTGTTCGCGCTCTTCGGGAACAAAGTCCCTCCCCCATGGTTCGTACCGAAACCACGACGGGAGCTTGCAAATGGACGAGGATCAAGGTTTCGCAATGTCCCGTCGGCAGCTGGTCGGTGCTGTTGGATTGGGAATGGCGAGCGCTGCCGGCGCGGTGCGCGCTCAGGAGCACACGCAGCCTACCGGCAATCAACGCAGCGAGGCGACAATGCAGGATCCGCGTTCTAACTACCCGAAACCGCCCTTCAAGGAGCAGACGCAACCGTGGCCCGGTCTAGCCCGCGATATGGACCCCAAGCCGGACCATGGCGAAACCAGCTATAGCGGTTCTGGCCGTCTCGCTGGCCGCAAGGCTCTCATCACGGGCGGCGATTCCGGAATGGGACGGGCCGCCGCTATCGCCTACGCGCGCGAAGGCGCAGATGTAGCGATCAACTACTTTCCTTCCGAAGAGCCGGACGCGCAGGAAGTAATCCGGCTGATCGAAGAGGCCGGCCGAACCGGAGCCGCCATCCCCGGTGACCTGCGCGACGAGGCCTTCTGCAAAAAGCTGGTCGAGGATGCGGTGCAAAGCAATGCCGGTCGCCAGCAGGCGAAGCCCTCAATCCTCGACATCACGACCGAGGATTTTGACGCGACGATGAAGACCAACATCTACGCGCCCTTCTGGATCATCAAGGCTGCGTTGCCGCATCTGAAGCCCGGCTCCTGCATCATTGGCACAGCCTCCGAGCAAGCCTATGATCCTTCTGCCGAACTTTATGACTACGCGCAGACCAAAGCGGCGACCATGAACTATGTGAAGTCGCTGGCCAAGCAGTTTGGCCCAAAGGGAATTCGCGTGAACGGCGTGGCCCCGGGACCGATCTGGACGCCTTTGCAGATTAGCGGCGGCGCTTCGCAGGAGAAATACAAGAAGTTCGGTAGCACGACCGTTTTCGGCCGACCGGGCCAGCCGGCTGAACTCGCCTCGATCTATGTCCAACTCGCGGCCGCCGATGCAAGCTTCGCCACCGGCAATATTTACGGGTCTGGAGGCGGTCAGGGGCAGCCCTGAAAAGCCGTGCCCGCATTTTCTTCGGCGCACATGCGCGTGCACGAGACAGTTGCAACTACATGGTCGCTCATAATTACGTGGCCGACCTGATTGTGACGGGAAGGTCCCGCTTGAGATATAGATGAGCGCGGTCGGCACGGCGATGCAGCTCCGGTGACCGTTCTTCCAGCGCCAGGCCAGCCTGCTACATAAATTCTTGGAGTGGTCACCTCTTCGGCGTCAGAAACCCAATTGGCAGATCGACCGTGCTGAAGGCACGCCCGTGGTCGGGTCAAGCGCGGTCGAACTGCCATCCCTCGAATTGCAAGCTTCATCAGCCGGACACGCCAGGGCGGCTGGTTATTCGATTGCGATCCCGGGCCGGACGTGCCATTTTCGACTCGAAGCGCACCAGTAATTCGCGACCGCCTTCATGACCTCGGACTCGTCAGCTTCTACAAGACGACCGGCGGCAATGTCAGCAGTCGTCGCACGCAGCAAGCTCTCCCGGCGGAGGCCAAAGGTTTCGTGCATGATGTCTGTCCGCACCTGGCGACCGACCTGCGGACCGGCCCATTTTTCTTGATTATCCGCAAGGATCACATGGTGGGTGGCTTGCCTTTTTGTTCGGACCGTTCGGCGGCCACAGCAGCTCTCGCGTGAGGGTGGCGGCCCCACGCACAGCGCCTCCGTGCTGGATTTGTTGTGCTTACCGCCTCAATAAAATCTGTCGGGCGCCAGCAATCTGCCATTAAGACATCGGCCAGCCAGTTTTTCTTGGGCCGATTCGTATTTCATAGTGCCGCATTGGTCGGCGGCCGGCTTTGCCGATAGCCTTATGCCATCGTGCCCGTCACATCGAGACGACCGCCGGCGCAAACGAATCCTTGATTCATCTTCTCATGTTCGCGGAGGTCGGTCTGCCTCTGCTGGCGGCGATGTTCTTGAATATCAACGCCATCATCATCGCCGCGACGACCCTGATCTTCTTTGTGTATGAGGCAACCGCATATGGGATGTAAGTTATGCGACGACAGCGCGAACGGTCACGCCGATCGAACGACACGTCCATAGCTTTCTCGAAATGATTTCGTTGATGGCGATCGTCATCATTGTCTCACTCCATTGGGGACATTCGGCATCGGACCGGAGCCCTTGCAGACTGATCTCGGTTGGAAATCTCAGCCCCTCTCTGTGCTTTATGTTGGCTGCATCATGACGCTCATCGTGCTTTTCGAATTCTTGCGATACTTGAGAAGTTTTTTCGCGGTCTGCGCGCTAATCGGGGGCAGCTGATTCCACCGAAGGCGAAAGACACCAAGTTAGAACAGACTACAGTGCGTTGAACCGGACGCCGCTGTGACGATGCGCATCGATTATTCAAAGCAATTATCTAGGCCAGTTCAGCTCAGGGCGCGGATGGTGTGAAGAGCGATCACGTATTCTTCGTCGGCGGGAATTGCACGAACCGCGATGCGATGATCAGCACTGGCGCTTTCGCCCTCCCTTGAGAGGCCGATCCATTTTAGCCGAGCGCAAACGTTGTCGCGAATTTCCTGGCTGTGTTCGCCAATCCCGCCAGTGAAGACCAGCATGTCCATCCCGTTCATAGCCGTCGCCATGACGGCGATCTGCTCGGCTACGCGGGCGCAGAACTGGTCGACAGCCTCCTTCGCTCTCGGGTCTTTGCTCGTAAGCAGCGTCCTCATATCGGCGGAAAGACCGGATACTCCAAGCAGCCCAGATTTATGATATAGTAGGTCTTCGATCTCCGCCGCGAACATGCGCTCGGACTGTTGAAGATAAAGCAAAACGCCGGGGTCGATGGAGCCGCTTCGTGTCGCCATCATCAGGCCGTCAAGCGGCGTAAGGCTCATCGTGGTGTTGACGCTTTTTCCATCGTGGATCGCACAGAGGCTGCTTCCGCTCCCAAGATGAGCGACAACCAGGCGCAGGTCGGGCTGATTGAATTGCCGCGCGATATACTCGAACGAAAGTCCATGAAAGCCGTAGCGGCGGATGCCTCTCGCTTCGTATTCGAGCGGCAGTGCAAAGCGGCGATAAATCGGCGCGAGATCGTGATGGAAGGCAGTGTCGAAGCATGCGATCTGGCGCAACTTGGGTCGCGACACCATGATACTGCGAACCGGACCGAGACATGCCGGCTGGTGAAGCGGCGCCAGCGGCGTCAATTGCGCAAGTCCTTCGATGATTTTGGCGTCGATCAGGACGGGCGCTGCATACTTCGGGCCGCCGTGAACGATCCGATGACCAACGGCCAGGAGTTCTTGACCGTACAGAAGTTGCTCCACCCGGTCTAACAGGGATGTGGCGAGATCGGCCTGGGAATCGACCACCGGCGAGCCGGCGTCCTGAACCAGCTTTCCAGCCGCATCCTTGATCGCGAACTGGCCAACGTTTGCGTCCAAATCCAGCAGGCCGCGAAAGAGAAGGACGAGTCCTGATGATTGCGTTCCATACAGAGCAAACTTGACGCTCGAAGAGCCGGAATTGAGCGCCAGAATGGCTTTCATCTTTCGCGCCCTCAGTCGATTGTTTCCTTGCCCTGCCACTGCCAGTCCTGGACCTCGGGCATGTCTTGGCCGTGCTCACGAATATAGCGGTGGTGCTCGATCAGCTTGGCGTGAAACGCCTGCCGCGCTGACGTCCCATCGCGAGCAAGCGCCGGAATACGTTCTATCGCCGCTATCGCCAGATGATATCGGTCAAGCTCGTTCAGGACGACCATATCGAACGGCGTTGTCGTCGTACCCTTTTCGCGAAAGCCGTGGACGTGCATGTGGTCGTGGTTGGCTCGGTTATAGGTCAGGCGATGGATCATGTAGGGATAGCCGTGGTAGGCGAAGATCACCGGCGTGTCGGGTTGAAATATCCGGTCGTACTCCTTGTCGGATAGCCCATGCGGATGCTGCTCCTGCGGTTGCAGCGCCATCAGATCCACGACGTTCGCAACGCGGATGCCGAGATCTGGAAAGGCTTCTCGCAGCAGCGTGACGGCGGCCAGCATCTCCAGCGTTGGCACATCGCCGGCGCAAGCCAACACCACGTCGGGCTTATTGGTTTTCTCGGTTCCCGCCCAAGGCCAGATGCCGATGCCGGCGGCGCAATGAGCCTCGGCTTCCGGCATCGATAGCCATTGCGGCACCGGCTGCTTGCCGGCAACAATGACATTGATGCGATCGTAGGTCCGCAGGCAGTGATCGGTCACCCACAAGAGGGTATTGGCATCGGGTGGAAAGTAGATGCGGACGATATCGGCATCCTTGTTGGCGACGAGATCGACGAAGCCGGGATCCTGATGACTGAAGCCGTTGTGATCCTGGCGCCAGACATGCGAGCTCAGAAGGTAGTTCAGCGAGGCAATCGGCCGCCGCCACGGCAACCGTCGTGACACCTCCAGCCATTTCGCATGCTGGTTGAACATCGAATCGATGATGTGAACGAAGGCCTCGTAGCAATTGAACAGGCCGTGCCGTCCGGTTAGGAGATAACCTTCGAGCCAGCCCTGGCACAGGTGCTCACTCAGCACTTCCATGACGCGACCGTCTTGCGCGAGATGGACGTCGTAAGGCTCGATCGGCTCCATCCAGACCCGGTCGGTCGCCTCGAATACGTCATCCAACCGATTTGAGCTGGTCTCGTCGGGCCCATCAGCCGGAACGTTCTCGCTTCCGCGTTGAGCCGGATCACGTCTCGTAGAAAGCTGCCCATGACCCGCGTCGCTTCCGACATACGAGCGCCGGCTGCCGATACCTCGACCGCGTGCGCGCGATAGTCGGGCAGTTCGAGCTTGCGCTTCAGCGTTCCGCCATTCGCATGTGGATTGGCGCCCATACGGCGGGCGCCGACCGGGGCTAGTGCCTGCAGATCGGGGACCAGACGCCCATCGGCATCAAATAGCGTTTCGGGCCGATAGCTGCGCATCCAGGTTTCGAGGATATTCAGGTGAGCGGAATTGGTCCTCACTTGGTCGACAGGCACCTGGTGGGCCCGCCAGAATCCTTCGATCTTTTTGCCGTCGACCTCCTTTGGGCCAGTCCAGCCCTTCGGACTACGAAGCACAATCATGGGCCAGCGCGGACGCTCTGTTTTCCCTGCGTTTCTGGCAGCGTGCTGGATTTCCGCGATCCGATCGAGCGCCTCGTCGACCACCGATGCCATCCGCTGATGCATCCCGGCCGGATCATCGCCCTCGACGGCCATTGGCTCGTGGCCATAACCTCTCAGCAGATTGAACAATTCATCGTCATCGAGACGTCCGAGGATAGTCGGGTTGGCGATCTTGTACCCGTTGAGATGCAGGATCGGCAGGACGGCGCCGTCATGGATCGGATTGAGGAATTTGTTCGAGTGCCAGGACGCCGCGAGCGGACCGCTTTCCGCCTCACCGTCACCGATAACGCAGGCGACCACGAGATTTGGATTGTCGAAGGCGGCACCATAGGCATGTACGAGAGCATAGCCAAGTTCGCCACCTTCGTGGATTGAGCCGGGCGTCTCCGGCGCGGCGTGGCTGGGAATGCCCCCCGGAAACGAGAACTGACGGAACAGCTTTCGCAGGCCATCCGTGTCGCGGCCGATTTCGGAGTAAATTTCCGTGTAGGTTCCTTCAAGATAGGTATTTGCCACCATGCCCCGCCCACCGTGACCGGGTCCGCAGACGTAGATCATGTCCAGATCACGCGATTTGATCACGCGATTGAGATGGGCGTAAATGAAGTTCAGTCCTGGCGTCGTGCCCCAATGCCCGAGCAGGCGTGGTTTGATTTGCTCAGGCTGCAAAGGCTCACGGAGCAGCGGATTGTCCAGAAGATAGATCTGTCCGACCGACAGATAGTTTGCGGCGTGCCAATAACGGTTGATGAGGGCAAGGTCGGTTTCTGAAGCAGATTCGGCCATATTATAGATCCCCCCCGGATATCCAGAATGAAACATCCGAACCCTTCTGAAGTTCACTTCAACCGATCCGACCGCACAGCTCGCAGTCCGCTCGCGACCTCATCACCTTCCCATCCGAACACAGAGCGTCCGCTGAGGGAAACCGTTTTATTTCTCGCTTGGCCACAAATGCGTCGAATGACGAATGGTTTCGTCGTAACTTTGATCGGCACTGGATAGGGTTGGCGATCCTTGCCGCCGTGAGCCAGCGAAAACCGCGCGGGGTCCCGAAAACGAAACGGCGCCGTGGACGACCTCCGCGACCATTGCAATATATTGCACCTTGCGAGCGGCGATGCGCGGCGTGAGAAGCAATTCGGGGAAATCCACCGAACCTTGCTCGGCTGCGGCCGCGAGCGTTCCGTGCAGACGGCGCGTGAAGACGTCGCTGGAGGGCACGTCATGGTGCGCCGGCATGCGAGATGCGGCAGCTCGGGCTGGGCCACCGCCTGGCCTGTGAGCTCTCTCCCGTATTTCCGGATGATCCCCGTCCGAGTCGGTGAGCAACCCGATCTGCGCGACGAGCGACCGCGCGGCGCGCCGGTCCATGAGGTTGAATTCCGGGCCGCACACGGCGGCTGCAACCGCTAGATTAGAGGGCTAACACACATGATTATATTATCTTTTTTTTAAGACCATGCATCCCCATGCTAACCCACAAAAGCACGTCTGACATTTGCGGGACCAGCTCCAAGTCGGCCGGCCGCGCGTCGGATACTTGGTTCGTCGAGCCTTCCGGGACTTGTTGCGATGAGTGAGACAAACTCGCTGCATGATCTAGACTTCGAGACCACGATTAGACTTCGGTGGGTGCTGCGCGACATCCGTTCGCGACGAACCGAACTTATGGCGCCCAGTAGTGACGATCTTTCGTTACTCGAACAGCGCGGGTTGATCACGATGAATGATGGCGAGCCGCTACTGCGGTAGCGGCGAATTCATAGACTGACAATGACGGGACGTGAATCGAGACAGCTCGATAAGGGCGACCGTGTAGTTTGGAGCGGCGACAGCAAAGACGGAGGCACGTGACCGAAAGGGATTGGGCTGGCGTTACCATAAAAATGAGACAACCGACAGCAACAAAAGATCCTGCATAACGACATGGCCATGGTGACTAAGGAGGAATGAAGCGCCTGATTAAATAGTCGGACCCCTCGTCAATTCTTCTTGGGGTCCTTTCGCGTGTCTGCAAGCTGCAATATGATCTGTCTGCGTGCCCACAAAGAGGGTGACATGCACCAGTTCTGGCAGTGGCTGAGAGGCGAGATCGCGCCGGATGGATTGCCAGACCCAATGCTGGCATTTAGCGCGGGCGCCATCGCATGGGTGATTACGAATTTTCTGAGAGCGATCTTCGCCTGATCCGTCATTCGTCTTGCCGAACGGCAGAAGCCGAGATGGTTTGGCGGATCATCGAATGGCCGCTGGGACGCATAGGTGATCATCAAAGGATCACGACAGGGGTTTTAATGAGTGACACCAAGCCGACCGCAAAACCTACATTAGAGGGAGCGTTGGTTGATATCCAGACTCTGGCCAGCTTCGCCTTACGGAGCGGCGACCAGACTCGCATGAAGCGCGATTTAGAGACGATCCTGACAATCACTGAAATGGTTTTGCCGCCCAAAAAGCAGTCATAGAATCCGCCGGAGCGACGCATGTTGAGTAAGTCGGAAGAATACAGAGAGAACGCCCGCAACTGCGATGAACTCGCCGCTGAGGCGAAGGACTTGCCTTCGAAGAACCGCTACAAACGCACGGAGGCGGCTTGGCTGGCCTTGGCCGAGGAGCAAGACTGGCTGGACGGGAAAGTGCCGGCCGCGGATCAGTAAAAGCGCCGATGGGTGGACTGAGAAAAGGCCTGAGACAAAGGCATCCAGGCCAAAAGCCATCCGCCGTCTTGGCGAGATAGCGCTGAAGGGCAAATGAGCCGAATACGAAATGAGTGCGACGGCACGCGGCGCCGGCCGGGCATCCAGATTTGCTGATAGCTACGATTTCAGGATTGCTGGCGTGCAGCATTCCCACGCACGGGTGCCGAGCGCTTCCGTGATAATCGTCTTGATGGTCCGGGCACATCGGCCGCATTCGGCACTGCATCCGAGGCACCGAGCACGCGATGTCGATGCCAGCGCGTCTTGACGTCAAGAATTTGGCGGACGCCTTTCACATGCGGCATACCTAATCTCGTCGGTGATGACGGGTTCGATGCCATCGAGCATCCGGACAAACACCGCTGCTTTGGATGACTGCCCGACGATACCGAAGATGGCGACGGTGATGAGAGCAGCGTTCTCCAGATCGTCAGGCGTCGATCGAGCGCCGGCGTCGGCTTGCCGCTTCCGGACCTCTTCCGCCGGCGATGGCGGCCCGGTTCACGGTATCTGAACTGGCGGTTCTCCGGATCGTCGGCGATGAGGTATTGCAGCATGGCGTCTGTGATCGGTCCCTTGCCGAGCTGGCGGCTCGTGCTGGGTGCTGCAGGAAGCTGGCGCAGCGGGTTCTCCGGATGGCGTCTCGGGGTGGATTAGTGACCGAGCAGCGCCCCCGTCCCGGCCGGAAGAATCTGACCAACGTCGTCCGGATCGTGTCGGTGGAATGGTTGGCCTGGCTGAAGCGGGGGCCACGATCTCGTCAGCTACAGGGGGAAAAAATTGTCACCCCACGGGCACAGATTTTCAAAAGAGCCGATATCGGCGGTGTGGATAAGGTCGAGGAGAGGGGGAATCGGACCGGCGCTGGTCGCGCCAGACTCTAAGATTAGAGCAGACGCCGCTTCGCGGCGGCTTGGCAATGAGAGATCGGGGAAATTTCTCGCGGTCAACCAATACTTATGGCGCGGAGAGCGCAGGGGGTGCAAGATGATGGATGCCAATGATTTGGGCGCGATCCTCGAAACCGTCGACGCGCTGTTCTGTAGCGTCGCTGTAGGCATAGCCGGCAGCACGGGCATGGAAGCTGCGCACGAGGAAATATGGACGCTGTTCGAGGGGGGTTATTTCAAGTTGGTTGACACCGACGACACCGTCGGCATCGTGCCCTGCCATAATCATGACGAGCGCCGTCTCGCGGCAGAGCAAAACAAGCCTCTCTCTGATTATCGGCGGCGCGTCATCGAGGAAGCCAGCCTATGGGCCGCTGGCGAGCCCGTGGAGAGGCGCAGCGGAGCGAGCTAGTTTGCCCGTCGGATTTGGAGTAGCGCACGAGCGACACGTGGAGCCTGATTAGAGACCAGGCCTTCGAGCCCCAACAGGCAGGCGTGCTGAAATAGATTGGGGCCGATCTCGCCTTGCTCAAAGGACGCCGGATGGATGCCATCCACACGCCGAGCGAGTAGCCGGGCCAGCTTGGCCTTGCGCAGGTGCAGCGGCAACCCTCGGAGATCGTCGCCGGCGAGCGCCAGGCAGTCGAAAGCGTAGAGTTCGATTTCAGCGTCGTGCTTGCGTGAGTGCAGCCCGTTGAAGTCGCTGTGGCCGTCGGCGTCCAGCAGCACCGCCTCGCCATCGATGACGAACGAGCTGTTTCGATTGCGCAGCGCCGCCGCGACAATTCGCGGATAGCGAGCTGTCCAGTCATGACCGTTGCGCGTGAACAGTCGCACGCGCTTGCCGTCACTCGTGAATCCATTCCGGCCGATCCGGGACTTTGGTTGCGCGGGTAGGGAGGCAAGGTGGAAACGGGTGCATGATGGCGAGATAGTCGGGACTCGGGCTGGCCAGTCAAGATTACGTGGCGAGCCCGCTGGCGGCCAGATCACAAATACTAGAGCACAGTAGCAAGCCTGAAACTGGATGCTTAGGTGGATGCCTCGCCGGCCCAGAATTTGGTCGGCAAGCTGTCTGCCGAAGCCCCCACGGCAGGTAAGCACACGGCCCTCGATACCCCTCGGGGGCCGACTGCTATCAGCCGCGATGGCCCACCGTGACCGCCCCATAGAGGCCCGTAGCGCGGCTGGATATGTGGCCCTGCGGCGCGCTCCTATTGCTAGGCCACTTCTGGCGGGTGCCCGTGGCACGGCCTACGGAAAGGCGCGTTCATCGAGGGCGTATAAAGAGGAAAGACATGCCCAGCGAAAATCTGATCTTCAAAATGAATTTCGAGCGCGAGCTGACCGAGTTAATCGACAAGTATCTCAGGCCCGACACATCAAGCCTGCAGTGGTCGCTGGTTAATGATGTGCTGGATGAAACGTTACGGAAACTGGAAGAGGAGTACCACGAACGCTTCCCAAGCGATCCCGAGGCTGAGATTGAGGTTGATGACAAAGAGTTCGTTCGCGTTTGCGAAGAAGAGGAGGCTCTTAAGGCGAAGAAGGAGACCTAGCTGTCGCCTGACCTGTCACCGATAAGGTGGTGCTGGCGACCATGAAGCCACGCCGGTTTACTTAATTTTGACAGGCATCGTAGGGCTTAATGGCCTTTATAATTTCATCCGAACCGGCGTGTGCGGGTTCAACCAAGGGGGAAACATCAATCATAGCTGCCAAAGTTTATCGACTGGATATCTCCGCCGGCGGCTGCTTGATGCAGGCAGAGCGACAGATTCGATCAAGTTTATCCCGCCGAGAGGATCGCGCTCGCCGCTGTTGATGCTGTGTCCGGCTTGGAAGCAAATACAGTGCTGGGAGGGGTGTCCAGAAACGGACAGTAAAGAGAAAATAAAACCCCTCTCCCTTAGGCCTTATCCTTACTTCCCTTAAACCTTGGAAACCAGCCGACAGAGCATTGGACGATTCGGATTGAAGCTCGCAGGCTTCACGACGGCCAACAGCAAGCTGTCGAGCTTGATGCTCATCACGACATAGGCCACCGCGCGTGCGGTGCGGCCGTTGCCATCAGCAAACGGATGGATCCAGTTCAGCTTCCAGAGCACGTAGGCGCCGAGGTGATCGGCGGGCTTAGACCAATTTTCATACGTAATCGCATAGGTACTGGATTTCGTCGGAAACGAATGGGGTCTCCGGTGGTACATGATCGCTTTTGCCGATGGTCACCTTGGTATTGCGCCACGTCCCAGCCAGCGGATGAATGCCTTCAAGTGCTGCTTTATGCAGTAGAGGATCAGACTTGCGCGCAATCGAAATGGCCGATCCTTGTCCTTGACAAAAGACCGGATCATTTCGAGTGCGAGATCGAACTGCTTGATGCCATTCTCGGCTTCGCGCAGTGCAATTTCGACGGGGTCTTTGAGAAGTGATGCTGTCTCGGCAATGCTATGCCGGTCGTCGGACACCGTGACAACTATTCGCTGGCGTGCAGCTTCTTATCCAGATCGGCGACCATCTCACGAGTTATGTCTTTGTTCTCGATGTGGGTGTTGCCGTAGGCGAAGCTGCGGCGCTGCTCACCCAACTGAGCGGGCGTCATCTCGATTTTTCGAGTGCGCTCAACAAGTTCTTTCAGGTCGTTGGTCATTGAGCCTCTCCCGCGCGTTTCACGGCATCATATCGAACTTGGACCTAAAGGCCCAGCCTGATTACGGCAGCGGCTTCTCCGTCACCGGCGTGCTGCTCGGGCGCTGCGGTTTCTCTTTGGTCGTCTGAATTAATGCTCAGTTTAAAAATACATGGGCGCGATGCAGATAACTAATTGAAACTCAATCGATATAGGTAATTTTGACGCAACTATTATTGAGTCCCTTAGAGGGTTCCTGGCAGGTCACAGGTACCGAACACTCGATCCAAGAAGGCTATCGAGCGGCCTTTCGCCCAGTAGGCATTCTAAGTGCGAGGTCCAGCGTCGCAAGATCGCGGAACTGATGGACGTCGTGGGTCGGGTGGATAGGTAACCACTCGGTGGTCACGAATGCTTGAGCGGGATCAAAGACTGTTTCTGCGCCCAGATATGTTACTCAAGCTCCGTTGGCGCCCGAAAGGTAGGTAGATTGAATGCGGCTCGTCCGTACCATTCTAGCACTCGCAATTGCCGTTTCGCTGGCGATGCTGCCGCTCGGCGCATCGGCCGCCGTTGGTCACGCGATGCCGTCGGACGACATGCAGACCGCCATGCACATGGCGGATCACGGCGACATGTCGATGGACGATTGCTGTCCGGACGCCATGAAGGGAACGAAGTCGCACAAGGACGGCAAGTGCGGGATGGGTTTCTGCTGCATCGGCGGAGCCCTCGCGCTAGGTGACGTTCGGCCCGGTGCACTCGCGCTCTTCGCTGTCGCCGCGGACAAGATCGCAATTCCAGCCGACCAGGTCCTCTCCTACTGCGGCAGCAGTCCTCCCTTCCGACCTCCTCGAAGCTGATCTCGCAAAATTCGGCGCGCGCACGCTTGCTCGCGCCGACGACTGACGTGCGCGCGCCAGAAGCGCCATGGCGGAAGATCAATTCATGAGGACAAGACCATGCTTTCGAAGTTCACGACCGCGGCTGTTGTCGCCACCCTTTTACTTGCCGCTTCTGCCGCCATGGCAGGCGTCGGCGATTACGCTTTCGAGCCGGTCAATCCGGAGATGAAGAAGGGCGACGACGTCACGCTCGCCGTCCGCCTGACCAATAAGCAGACCGGCAAGCCGGTGTCGGACGCAGTCATCTTCAGGACCCGCGTCGATATGGCTCCCGACGGTATGGCTGAGATGGAGTCGGCGGTCGCACCGCTGCCCTCGAAGGAGCCGGGTGTCTACGCCTTCAAGACCGACCTGCCGATGGCCGGCCGATATCAGGTAACGCTCTCCGCGAAGGTGCAGGGCGAGTCCGAGACCGTCACCGGCAAGGTGATCGTCAACGCGACCAAGTGAGCCTGCGGGCGCCGCTGGACGGTGCCCGCACTCCTCTTTCAATTCACATGATGCGCGCCCAGCGCGCTGGATAACGCCATGAACACGCAGCGTCTTCTGACGGCACTCGCACTGACGGGCGGTCTTGCCTTCGGCGGCTTCGGGTACTGGGCCGGCGAACGCCGGTCCGTTCACGCCGAGCCGACCACCGCGGCGGCCACGGACCGAACTCCGCTCTATTATCGCGATCCGGACGGGGCGCCGCTCTGGTCGGCAGGTCCTAAGAAGAACGACAGCCGGCGGGACTACCTGCCGGTCTACGACGACGAGAAGGCCACACCAGACCCCCTCAAGCCGAAGCAGCAGGCGGTTCCCTCGCGAAAGATTATGTATTACCGCAATCCCATGGGCCTGCCGGACACGTCCCCAGTACCGAAGAAGGATTCGATGGGGATGGACTACGTCGCCGTCTACGAAGGTGACGAAGTTGACGACGGCACGGTGAAGCTATCGCCCGGCAAGATCCAACGCACCGGAGTGAAGTCGGAGCCTACCGAACGGCTCCCGATCCATGTCTCAGTCAAGGCTCCCGGCACCATCCAGCTCGACGAGCGCCGGGTGTCGGTGATCGCGATGCGCGCCGAAAGCTTCTTACAGAAGGTCGCCGACGTGACCACCGGCACCCGCGTGAAGGCGGGGCAGCCGCTGATGGAGATCTACAGTTCGGCGGTTGCCTCCGCCGCGGCGGATTATCTGGCGACGATCACTTCAAATACGGTGGGCGGTGTAGAGAGGTACAGGCGCGGGTCGCGACAACGGCTGACAAATCTGGCCGTGCCAGAGCAGGTCATCTCCGAGATTGACAAGTCTCATGTTGCGCCCGTTACCGTGCAGTGGTCGGCGCCGCGCGACGGCATCGTGCTGGAGCGCAACGCCATCGAGGGGATGCGGGCCAATCCGGGCGACGTGCTGTTTCGGATCGCCGACATCTCGATGGTCTGGGCTTTGGTGGACGTGGCCGAACGTGATCTCGGTAGCATCACGGTCGGCCAGCCGGTCTCGATACGCCCCCGCAGCTTCTCGGGTCGGACCTTCTCGGGAAAGATCTCGGTCATCTATCCTCAGGTGAACCGCGACACCCGCACGGCCCGCGTCCGGATCGAATTGGCCAACCCCGACTTCGCGCTGCTGCCCGACATGTACGTCGATGCCAACATCGACACCGCGGATGGTGCGCCGGTGCTGGCGGTGCCGGAGAGCTCGGTGCTCGACACCGGCAGGCGCCAGGCCGTTCTCGTCGATAAGGGCGAGGGGCGTTTCGAACCGCGGGCAGTGAAGGTCGGCCGTCGCGGCGGCGGCTTCATCGAGATCAGAGACGGCCTAACCGCCGGTGAGGCGGTGGTCACCTCGGCCAACTTTCTCATCGACGCGGAAAGCAATCTGAAGGCCGCGCTCAAAGGTTTCGCTGAGGCGACGCAGCAGCCGTCGGACGGCGCGTCAGGTTACGCGATGGGAGATCACAAATGATCGCCCGCGTCATCGCATGGTCGGCCCGCAACCTGCTGCTGGTGCTGTTCGGCACCGGTTTCGCGGCCGCCGCCGGCCTTTACGCACTCGTCCATCTTCCGCTGGACGCAATCCCCGATCTGTCCGACACGCAGGTCATCGTCTACACCGAGTACCCCGGGCAGGCGCCTCAGGTGATCGAAGATCAGGTCACTTACCCGCTGACGACTGCGATGCTGACCGTGCCGAAGTCCAAGGTGGTGCGGGGCTTCTCCTTCTTCGGCGTGTCATTCGTCTACGTGATCTTCGAAGACGGCACCGACATCTATTGGGCGCGCTCGCGCGTTATGGAGTTCCTGAACGGCGCTGCCTCGAGACTTCCGACCGCCGTTAGACCGACAATCGGGCCCGACGCGACCGGCGTTGGCTGGGTATACCAGTACGCCGTCATGTCCAAGGAATTGGACTTGGCGGACACCCGGACAATCCAAGACTGGAATTTGAAGTTCGCGTTGGCCAAGGCCGAAGGCGTCGCCGAGGTTGCCAGCATCGGGGGCTTCGTCAAGCAGTACAACGTGGTTCTCGATCCTCAGCGGATGCGGGACCGCGGCATCAGCTTGCAAAAGATCCGCGACGCCATCCGCGCCAGCAACGCCGACGTCGGCGGGCGCACGGTGGAGTTGTCTGAGTTCGAGTACGTCATCCGCGGCAAAGGCTACGTCAAAAGCATCAACGATCTTGGCAACATCGTCCTGAAGACCGCCAACGGCACGCCCGTGCTGCTGCGGCACGTCGCCCACGTTGAATTGGGCCCGGACGAGCGACGCGGAATCGCCGAACTGAACGGCGAGGGAGAGGTCGCAAGCGGGATCGTGCTCCAGCGTTTTGGGGTCGATGCCCTCAACGTGATTGAGAATGTGAAGAAGCGGTTCAAGGAAATCGCGAGCAGCCTACCCAGGTCCGTCGAAATCGTGCCCGTCTACGACCGATCCAGCCTTATCTATGCGGCCATCGACACGCTCAAGCACACCCTGCTCGAAGAAAGCATCGTCGTCGGGCTTGTCTGCATCGTGTTCTTACTGCACGTCCGCAGCGCGCTGGTAGCGATCCTGATGCTGCCGGTCGGCGTCCTGATGGCGTTCGGCGCCATGAAGCTGCTTGGGCTCGGGTCCAACATCATGAGCCTAGGCGGCATTGCGATCGCGATCGGCGCGATGGTGGACGCCGCCATCGTCATGATCGAGAACGCGCACAAGCACCTCGAACGGGCCAAACCAGATCAGTCGCGTGTGCAGATTCTGATCGATGCGGCCTCCGAGGTCGGGCCCGCGCTGTTCTTCAGCCTGCTCATCATCACCGTATCGTTTATGCCGATCTTCGCGCTGGAATCGCAGGAGGGGCGGCTGTTCAGCCCGCTAGCGTTCACCAAGACATTCGCGATGGCCGCTGCGGCCCTGCTGTCAGTCACCCTGGTGCCGGCGCTGATGGTGATCTTTGTCCGAGGCAGGATCGTCCCGGAGCACAGGAATTTCATCAACCGTTTCCTGATCTGGACCTACCGGCCCGTGATCAAAGCCGTGCTGCGGATGAAGATCGTGGTGATCCTCGCCGCCGTAGCGGTACTGGCCGTCACGATCTGGCCCGCGCGGCAGCTCGGCACCGAATTCATGCCGACGCTTAACGAGGGCACGCTGCTGTACATGCCGACGACGCTGCCCGGCATCTCTGTCACCAAGGCGGCCGAACTGATGCAGACGCAGGACCGGATCATTAAGTCGTTCCCAGAGGTCGCCTCCGTCTATGGCAAGGCGGGACGGGCTGCGACCGCGACCGACCCGGCGCCGATCGAGATGTTCGAGACGGTGGTCAACCTGAAGCCGAAAGAGCAGTGGCGCCCCGGCGTGACCATCGACAGCCTGGTCGCGGAGATGGACAGGGCGCTGCAATTCCCCGGCGTCTCCAATGCTTGGACGATGCCGATCAAGGCCCGCATCGACATGCTATCAACCGGCATTCGCACGCCGGTCGGCGTCAAGGTTATGGGCACAGATCTGGTCGAGATAGATCGCCTAGCCAAGCAAATCGAGAGCGCCATCAAAACCGTGCCCGGCACGTCCTCGGCCTACGCGGAGCGCGCGATCGGCGGGTACTATCTCGAGATCGTGCCAGACCGCGAGGCACTCGCCCGCTACGGGATCCTGGTCCAGGACGTGCAGGACACCATTGCGGCCGCGCTCGGCGGCCAGATGGTCACGACGACCGTCGAGGGCCGGCAACGCTTTACGGTAAACATGCGCTATCCGCGCGATCTCAGGGACAATCCAAAGGCCATCGCCAGCGACATCCTGGTGCCGATGCCGGCGGGCGGTGCCGTCCCGTTGGGCGAAGTCGCCAAGGTCGAGCCGGCGCGTGGACCTACGTCCATCCGAAGCGAGAACGGGCAGCTCGCGACCTACATCTACGTCGACATCCGTGATCGGGATTTAGGCAGCTACGTCGCCGACGCTCAGCGCGCCGTCACCGAGGCCATCCAGTTCCCGTCCGGCTACTACGTGGTCTGGAGCGGCCAGTACGAATATTTGCAGAGGGCTGCCGCTCGCTTGAAAATCGTGGTCCCCGTCACGCTCGCGATCATCTTCCTGCTGCTGTACCTAAACTTCAGGGCCATGACTGAGACCTTGATCGTCATGCTCTCGCTGCCCTTTGCGCTGGTCGGCGGAATCTGGATGATGTGGTGGCTTGGCTTCAACCTGTCCGTAGCCGCGGTGGTCGGGTTCATTGCGCTCGCGGGCGTCGCCGCCGAGACCGGCGTCGTAATGCTGATCTATCTCGACCATGCTCTAGCTGAGATGAAAGCTAAATGCAGCGGCCATGGCCGCGCCCTCACCAAGCGAGATCTCCACGAGGCCATCATCGTGGGCGCTGTCGACCGCGTCCGTCCCAAGATGATGACGGTGGTTGCGATCATGGCGGGTCTTCTGCCCATCATGTGGAGCACCGGCAATGGATCTGAGATCATGCAGCGCATCGCAGTGCCGATGATCGGCGGGATGACCTCGTCCACGCTCCTCACCCTCATCGTAATACCGGCCATCTTCGGCCTCGCGAAGGGGCGCGGATTGCCCCGCGGCGGCAAGGCCGCTGACGCGCTGTCGAAGGCCATGCTAGAAGACATACCTAAGGCGGCTTGAGCATTGAATGAAAACAGATGACCAGGCTGTGAGCCTAGTCACCGGGTGCCTTGCACCGCTCCTAGCAGTATCTGTGTTGCGGCACGCTTCATCCAATTGCTCTTGTTAAATTTTTGGCACGGCTGGGGGCTGCGGCGACGGGGGCTGGTTGCGGTTCTGGCGCGCGCTCGTGGATTCTGGACGGTCGTTGCGCGGGCGACGCGCGTCGGTCGTTCGTACAGGCATCTGTTTGTGCCGCACGATCGGGCTCGGACCGTCACGGTAATTCCCGGCAGGGGTGTCGATGCGGCTGTTAACGCCGCACCCTGCGCCATTGCGCCGTTGCCCGTCTAAATTATAATTGCCGCTTAACTATCTCCCAGGCTGTGCGCACTTCTTGGGCGTTAGGGTCGTCGGAAATGGTCCGCCGTTCCCTTCTCGTTGGCTTGCGCAGCCCGCCCCGCTTCTTGCTGTCAAACACGCCGAACTGGCCGCAAGCGGTGCATAGGGCGATGGCACCGTCTTCGGAACGAAAGTCAGGCTGCGACAGTGCGGTGTTGGCGTCGTGGTGTTGGCCACAGAACGGACAGGTTGTATCAAAAGTCATTGCTGCTTAGCCGCCTTCCACGCGGTCAATACGCCTTGCGCAAGAGAGCCTAGTGAAGCCTGTGCAGCTCTTCTGGGTCGGCTTGCGTAAGATGGCCTCGCTGTCAAAGGCGGAGAACTGACCGCAGCAGAAGCATAGCGTCAGGTCGCCATCTTGAGGACAGATGGCTTCACTTACTTTTGTCTTATCGTGGGTCTGCCTGCAGAACGGGCATGTTGTATCAATGGTATGCCGCTCAAGGCGCCACAACCTCAGTTCAATTTTGTCCACCACCGCTGTCCCCGTCGATGCTTCGCCCCCAAGCGCCCGCTCGATATTCAGCAACGAGTGTTGGCTCCATCGTTCCTTTCGTATCCTCATGCCACTCGCCATCGCTGGCAAAAACTTGTCAGTACGTCGGATGAGTTGTAAGCGCACCATTGACCTTAGTTTCCCTGCCGCGCGGTCGCAATAAGCGCGAAAGGCGGCGCGCCATAGGAGTGCGGGTCGATCCAGGCAACGCTGACCTTGTGGCTTGTCACGTGTGGAGCACCGGCAACGGATCTGAGATCATGCAGCGCATCGCAGTGCCGATGGATCAGCGGGATGACCTCATCGACGCTCCTCACCCTCATCGTAATACCGGCCATCTTCGGCCTCGCGAAGGGGCGCGGATTGCCCCGCGACGGCAAGGCCGCCGACGCGCTGCCGAAGGCCACGCCGCAAGACATACCTAAGGCGGCTTGAGCATGATTTTTTTGAATGAAAACAGATGACCAGACTGTGAGCTTGGGCATCTGGTCCCTTGCCACCGCACCTAGCTGCAAGGTTTACGACCGGCGAGCTCGCATTGCTGCGGATGGTCCCAAATGCCGTGCGGGACAACGGACATATCTCAAGTTCTTGCCTTCAAATTGCATCAAGCCACGCTTAGATCGCCCGTAATGGAAGTTTGCCTTCTAACCGATAATAGGGTACCCCCCTATATCATGTCTCATACTACGAAGAACAAAACCAAGCTTCTCGCACGTGTGCGCCGCCTCAAAGGGCAGATCGAAGCTATCGAGCGATCCTTGGAGGCCGACGCCTCCTGCGGCGAGATTCTAAACCTCGCGGCTTCGGTGCGCGGCGCAGTCAGCGGCCTGACGGCCGAGTTGATCGAGGATCATATCCGCGAGCATGTTTCCAACCCCGACAAAGACGGTAATGCAGCGCGGGCGCAAGGTGCGGCCGAGTTGATCGAGGTCGTTAGGGCGTATCTAAAATGACCGATCATTCCGCGCGGCTTTCGAGCCCACACGAGCATATTTTCTTGGGCGACAATCACGAGCGCAACGAGCGCAGGACATGGATTGTCATTGCGATCACGGCAACGATGATGGTGGCCGAGATCGCGGCCGGGTCGATATACGGCTCTATGGCCCTTGTGGCTGATGGCTGGCACATGTCCACCCATGCCGCCGCGATGCTTATTGCCGCGCTCGCCTATCTCTATGCCCGCAAGAACGCGAGGAATCCACGCTTCACCTTTGGAACGGGCAAGCTTGGCGAACTGGCCGCCTTTGCCAGTGCCGTTGTGTTGGCTCTTATTGCCCTGCTGATCGGATGGGAAAGCCTGCTGCGCTTCTCCAGCCCGGTGGCGATCAATTTCCCGCAGGCGATCAACGTTGCCGTCATTGGCCTAGGGGTGAACCTACTTTGCGCATGGCTATTGCGTGATGACCACTCGCATCATGGACATAGCCATCACCATGGGCATTCGCACGATCATCACGGACATGCAGGCGACAACAATCTGCGAGCGGCCTATCTCCATGTGTTGGCGGACGCCCTAACCTCTGTGCTGGCAATTGTCGCCTTGGTGCTTGGAAGCCTCTACGGCTGGAACTGGATGGACCCTGCCATGGGCCTTGTCGGCGGTCTGGTTATCGCCCGGTGGTCTTGGGGCCTCATCCGCGATGCAGGCCGGGTGCTGCTCGACTATGTTCCGGCCGACGAGGAATTGCCGGAGGAAATCCGTGAGGTCATCGAGAGCGAGGGTGACAGGATTACCGATCTGCATGTCTGGCAGCTTGGCCCCGGCCATCATGGGGCTATCGTGTCAATCCGCTCTGCTGCCCCGCAAGAGCCATCTATTTATCGGGAAAAGCTGGCCCATATTCACGAGCTTTCGCATGTGACTATCGAGGTCGAGAAGGCCGCCTGAGTCACGCCCGCGCGAAAATAATCAGGAAAACACAATCCACGACGTAGGCGCGGCCCTTGCAAAGACGTCCTACGTTGTATGCTTTTCTCAAGAAATCATACAGAACTAAGGATCAAGGCTTTGGCAGGAAAAGGTAAAAAGATAGAAGCTGTCGCCTATATCCGCACCTCATCAGCCGCAAATGTCGGCGCCGACAAAGACAGCGAGAAACGACAGCGGGCCGCTATCGAGGGCTACGCCAAACGGGCAGGGTTCGTTCTGATCGATGAGTTCAACGATGCCGCTGTGAGCGGCGCGGACACGATTGAGATTCGTCCCGGTTTCGCCGCCTTGCTGGACCGGATCGAGGACAATGGCGTCAGGACGGTCATTGTCGAGGACGCATCGCGGTTCGCCCGCGAGCTGGTGATGCAGGAGCTGGGCATCCTGGCGCTGATCAAGCGCGGGGTCCGCGTGCTCACTGCCAACGGCGATGACCTGACCGACAGTAGCGACCCGTCGCGCAAGATGATGCGCCAGATCGCCGGCTCATTTCGCCGAGTACGAAAAGGCCAGGCTCGTTGCAAAACTCAAGGCAGCGCGCGAACGCAAACGGCTCACGACTGGCAAGTGTGAGGGCCGCAAGAGCCATGCCGAGATCAATCCGGAGATGGTGAAGATCGCCAAGGGGCTGCGCCGGCGCAAGCGCGGCAATTCCCTGCGAGCCATCGCTGCCGACTTGGCAGCCCGCGGTTATGTCAACGCCAACGGAAGAACGTTCTCAGCGGCGTCGGTGGCCTCAATGCTGGGCCCCTGAAGCTAGAGCATTTTCCGATCAGGTTGCGTCGTATCCAGCGGCGGCGAGATAATTCTGACATTCATCGGGTGAGAAGCGTTTGAGAGCGTTGGCGATTGCTTGCCAGAGATCTGGCATGGTGCGCGCGGCAGCGGCGCGCAACAGCGCCTTCAATTTAGAGAAGGCCATCTCGATCGGGTTAAAGTCCGGACTGTAGGGCGGGAGATAGAGCAGGCTTGCTCCGGCCGCCTGAATGACCTCTCGAACGCCGTGGACCTTGTGTGAGCGGGCAAGTTGATGGGGTGGACGCCCCTGACGGCATCGCTGTGCCAAGGTGATGTCGTTGATCATCACTGGAACGGAGGCGTCCATGTTGGAAGTTAACACAATCGGATTGGATCTGGCGAAGAACATGTTCCAGGCGCACGGTTCGGATGCGTCGGGAGCTGTACTGTTCAGGAAGAAGCTTCGCCGCGATCATGTACTTCGGTTTCTTGCTGCTCAGCCGGCCTGCACGGTTGCCATGGAAGCATGCGCCGGCGGCCATTATTGGGCGCGGGAGATTGCGAAGCTGGGGCACGATGTCCGGCTAATCGCTCCGGGATACGTCAAGCCTTTCGTGAAGCGGCAGAAGAACGATGCCGCTGACGCCGAAGCGATCTGTGAAGCAGCCCAGAGGCCTACTATGCGGTTCGTAGCGGCAAAGAGCGAAGAGCAGCAGGCCGCGGCAATGGTGTTCCGCGTTCGCGATCTTATGGTTCGTCAGCGGACCCAGACGATCAATGCAATACGGGGTCATCTTGCCGAATTCGGACTCGTGGCTGCACAGGGTCTCTTCCATGCCGCCAGGCTTGTCGCGGCGATTGAGGACGAAGATAACGCCGTCCCTGAAGCCGCGCGCCCGATCCTGTCCCTGCTCGTTGCGCAGTTGCGGTCGCTGGGCGAGAAAGTGGCCGTGCTCGACCGCGAGATCGCCCGGCGCGCCAGGGAGGATGCAGAAGCCAGGCGATTGATGACCATTCCCGGCATAGGACCGATCACGGCAACGGCACTTGCTGCGCTGGCCCCGTCGGCGACAACCTTTAAGAGAGGTCGCGACTTCGCGGCGTGGCTCGGCCTCACGCCGCTGCAACGCTCCTCAGGCGGCAAGCAGAAGCTCGGTGAGACGTCCCGCATGGGTGAACGAACCCTGCGTCGGCTGCTAATCATCGGGGCGAGCGCCGCCGTTCGCTGGGCCATGCGGAAGGGATCGACAAGAGATTCCTGGCTCTCTCGAATGCTTGAGCGCAAGCCACCCATGCTGGTAATCGTCGCCCTGGCCAACAAGACCGCACGCATCGTGTGGGCATTGATGGCTAAAGGCGGAACTTATCGAATGCCGGCCGTAGCAGGATAGTCTGCTCCTCGAGCAGGCTGCCAAGGTGTGAGAAGGTCGAACGGAGAGTATGGCGCTACGGTCACGAGACGGGAGCGGGAGAACCAGATCATGGACATGCGCCTCGAGCGCGCCAAGTTGAATTGGACCCGTTCCGCGAACTCCCATACGGGCCCGCGGCATGTGATAGCTGCATCAGAGGCCGGACACATGTCAGCACCCGACCACGCTCTGTGCTGTTCGAAAAGATTCTTCTTGCACCAACGGGGGCGTCCACACATGTCCATGATGACGGTGTCGCCCGGTTGCAACGATGGGGCGAGTAATTGTTCGACGTAGGCCAAGAAGACTTCGCCATCCATGGGACCGTCCAGGACAAGCGGTGCGATCAGGCCGCTGGAACGCAATCCAGCGGTGAATGTCGTGGTCTTCCAATGTCCGTGAGGGACAGCAGCACGACATCGCTCGCCGCGCGGCGAACGTCCGTAAAGTCGCGCCATTTTGGTATTGGCGCTGGTTTCGTCGATAAAGACGAGGCGCTCAGGGTCAAGATCGACTTGCCCTTCGAACCACTCCTCACGCGCGGCATTTATATCGCCGCGCCGTTGCTCGGCGGCGTGCGCTGTCTTTTTTTAAGTGTGATCTTTCTGCGCTGGAAGAAACGCCAGAGCGAAGCGATGCCGGCCGATATTCCACGACGTTTCAACAACTCTTGCAACTCGGCGAGCGTGATATCCGCCTTCACCGTCACCGCGTCCAAAATCAATTGTGAATGTGCTTCGATCCGCTGCGATCTGCGGTCACCGCCCGGTCGTTTAGGAACGACGTCGCCAGCTTCCTTGAGACGACTGCGCCAGCGGATCGCGCTGGCCGCACTGATACCAAAACGCTCGGCGGCCCGCCGACAGGACAAGCCATCGTCAATCGCGGCGACCACCCTTTGGCGAAGATCAACGGAAAGCGCCCTGGTCATGCATGCTGACCTCCCTCGCCAGCATCCAGCTTGAATCTGACTCGCGCCGTTTTGGGAATCCCAACCGATTCATTCCGGTCGGAAAATGCTCTAGTGCGATTTCAGGACCCAACAGAGCTCAGCGATCATGTCCGAACTTGTCATCACCGCCTTTGCCACTCTGTTCCTGTATGGGGCCGATCGATACGGCAATCGTATTCGGCGGCCTGACCGCGGGGGTTCACCGGCCGGAGCGGTTTCGACTAACGTAGCCGCAGGCTGCTAGATCGGCAGCGATGGCTCGGTCAACCGTTGGCCAGCTTTCGCGTCGCTTGCCGCTTTCGTCTGAAACCCGCCAGAAACTAGCGGGTTTGTCCCGCCACTGCCGGGCAGAATCAAAGAGAACAACAAATAAAGTATCCCTTATCCCACGCGGCCAAGATAGAAATTGTGGATACCCAAACCGCCTAAAAGGATGACAAAAACTTCCTTCCGTGAATGCGCCGGGCTTCCCGACAGGGCGATTGCCGGAGGGCTTAAAAAGGCCCTACTGGCCTCCAGAGCCTTCTTCGAGACGCTTTATCGGCTCAGGCGGATGTCGACCTCTCGCTCGACGAAGCGCCATTCTGGGATAGAGCGTAGCTGAGCTACGAGGACCTCGAACGCGGCTGCGTCTTCGGGGGTGTATTCGAACCATGTGAGAAAATCGAACGGCTCGCCGAGATCGCGGCAATGATAAAGACGCCGCGCGATCGCCGGCAAGTACTTAAGTCCAATGTCTATGTGGTGGGATTGCTCTTCGAAGATAGCGCGACGCTCGTCCTGAGCTAGCGCCCACCAGGCTTCGTTCTTTCGAATCGGGATAAGCGCCGCGCGCGTCGCATTTGGACGGCCGAGGCCCTCCTGCAGGGCGGCCATGGAGTCTGCTTCCCGGCGGCTGGTGTAGCGGGTGTTGCTGGTGAAACCCTTCAACCTCCAACCTTTTTGAAACGTATTTGAGAAGCCCTCGCCTTCCAAAACCTCCAGTCGCTCCGCGTTCGGAAGTGTTTCCCCTATCACCCCTTTTATCTGCTCGATACGCCACGCCCCGGTGTCGCCTGCACGAAATTCTGTAAATTGCATCATTGCCCTTGCTTCGGTTCTAGTTGCAGTCATCATTCCCAGCGCGGCTCCGCCAGTTTAAAAATCGCGACGCTTCACTCGTTACTCTCTTTCCTCACCGATATCCCGAAATAGGCGGCGTGGCCATAAACGGAAAAAATGTTGAAGCAGTCGCTTATATCCGCAAATGTCGACGCCGACAAGGGCAGCGACAAGCGACAGCGGGCCGCCATTGAGGGTTACGCCAAGCGGGCAGGGTTCGTCCTAATCGATGAGTTCAACGATGCCGCAGTTAGCGGCGCGGACCCTATTGAAATCCGCCCCGGTTTCGCAGCCTTGCTGGACCGGATTGAGGGCAACGGCGTCAGGACGGTAATTGTCGAGGGCGCATCGCGGTTCGTTCGCGAGCTGGTGACGCAGGAGCTGGGCATCCTGGCGCTAATCAAGCGCGGTCCGCGTGTGCTCACTGCCAACGGCGATGACCTTACCGACAGTAGCGACCCCTCGCGCAAGAGGATGCGGCAGATCGCCGGTTCGTTCGCCGAGTATGAAAAGGCCAGGCTCATTGCAAAGCTCAAGGCCGCGCGCGAACGCAAGCGGCTCACCACGGGCAAGTGCTAAGGCCGTAAGAGCCATGCCGAGATTAACCCGGAAATGGTGCAGATCGCTAAGGGACTGCGCCGGCGCAAGCGCGGCAATTCCCTGCGGGCCATCGCTGCCGACTTGGCGGCCCGCGGCTACGTCAACGTCAACGGCAAAGAGTTTTCAGCGGCGTCAGTGGCTTCAATGCTAGGCGCTTAATGCTTCAACGTGGTCGCGCCGCCGCCCGGTCGCCCTGGGCTTGTAGCATCAAAGTGGAGAAGCTTCTCTGACGGTGCCGCGTTAACCCCCTGGCCGCGCCCTGCACGATCGAATGCGGGCAGGGAGGTGATCAGCACCGCTTATCAATAATCCGAATTACAATGTCACCTCCCACCCTCACCGCGTGGCTCCTATCGGTGATGGGATGATCACCGGCCAAAGTCCAAGGACCGCTGGATTCCTCCTAACCGGCCTTATCCGGAACCGGGCGCCGCGCCTTGCGTTTGAACCCATCACCGCGCAGCCCTTGGCAACCATCGGTGATGAGAACGCTTGATTGCGCTCCCGCTTTCTTTTCACAGAAAGAAGCGCGCCATGCAGAAGCGGCGCCGTTTCAAGCAGACCGAATCATTGGAAAACCGTCTCAGGGTATTCGCCCGGCTCATGCGGAAGCGGGCTGAATTGATGCCTCCTGGCCCCGAAAGAGCAGACAAGTTTGCGAAAGCCGACCAAGCCGATGCTACGGCGAAACTGGACCGCTGGCTCAGCTCGCCCGAATTGAAGCGGCGGAAGTGATGGGAACGAACTGGCCCGGTCAGGGCGTTCCAGCCTAAAAATGATCACCCGTGCCTAGAAAATTGACTCGCGCATTGTCAGATTACAACCAACAATATTTTAAAAGGGCGAAAACGCCTGCATCAGGCTCCGCTTCCTCTAACGGAAAGAAACAGCGTTATGAAGCCGCGTATCCGCGTCAAGCGCGGTAAGACGCTTCCAGAGCACCTCGACGAGCAGGCGCAGCGCCTCCTACGGGAGGCCGCGGAAACCCCTTCCGAAGCCTACCGGGACCTCCTCATGCGCCGCGTCAGCAAGCTCGAAGAGGCTTCGCGCGTGGAGAAATGGCTCGCGTCACCCGAACTGCGGCGGCCGACATGACCGACCAACCCCAGTCTCCGATCATATTGCACGCGGCCGACGCCCTTCGGCGCGCCCGCAAGCTCCCCGCCGGCGCGGCAAGGAACGACCGTCGGAAGTTGGCGAGAGGATTGCGAGAGCTTCACCTAACAGGCGACGACCATCTCCAAAGTATCGAGAGCCCCGCAATCGACTCCGAAAACATGGGTTGAGGCAATGGAGGGCGTAGACAGTCTCAAATGGATGTCCGACCAGAACATCGGACGATACCGCGCGATGGCGGACGAGTGCCGCGCCTGCGCCGAGTAGGCCAAATATGAGCTCGACAAGCAGACATGGCTGAGGCTCGCCCCGACTGGAACGCGCTTGTCGAAGGCGCGCTGCGAAGGCGTCCTGATGGGTAAGCCTCACCGAGCATGACGCGACGAAGATGGCCCTCGGCTCGCTTCAACCGTTTGACGATTTTGGGATGGGATTCGTGAATGTGAACTTTTGCCATCCTTTGAACTTATCCTCCCTGGGGGGATAAACCAACCTAAACCGAGGTTGATAAGGCTAGGGGGGTAGGCTATATTGTCGCATGAGCCATACCCTCCGAGAGAAAAAGAAGCTGCTCGCGCGCGTCCGTCGTATCCGAGGCCAGGTCGAGGCCATCGAGCGCGCTTTGAGCGAGGAGGCCGAGTGCGAGCGCATCATGCACATGATCGCCGGCATCCGGGGTAGCGTCGCGGGTCTGATGGCCGAGGTGGTCGAGGATCACATCCGCACCCATTTGGTCGATCCTCAGAAGAACCCCGGTGCACTCAACGCCGATGCGGCGGATCAACTAATCGAGGTCGTTCACACCTACCTCAAGTAAGGACATGCCATGACCGTCGACCGAACGATCGATCGTTTTGCCGCACATGATCACGTTTTCCTGGGCGAAGATCATGACAAGGCCGCGCGCCGGACCTGGGCGGTCATCGTGCTGTGTGTCGCCATGATGATCGCAGAGATCGTCGGCGGGGCACTGTTCGGATCGTTGGCCCTGATCGCAGATGGTCTGCACATGTCGACCCATGCCGGAGCGCTTCTGTTGGCGGCATTGGCTTATGCATACGCGCGCAAGCATGCCAACGACCGGAATTTCACCTTCGGCACCGGAAAGTTCGGGGATCTCGCCGGATATAGCAGCGCCATCATATTGGCGATGATCGCGTTGCTGATCGGTTATGAGGCGGTATCGCGTTTTCTGTCCCCGGTCGCCATCAGTTTCAACGAGGCGATTCCGATTGCCGTGCTCGGTCTCGCGGTCAATCTGGTAAGCGCGTGGCTGCTGTCCGGCGGTCATCATGGCCATGGCCATGGCCATGGTCATTCACTCGGTCACGAACATCCTCACTATCACGGCGAGGATGTTCGGCGGATCGACGTGGGAGCTGGCGTGATCGAACTTGAGGTTTTTGAAAACGGTGTGCCGCCTCGTTTCCGATTGCGGCCTTTGGATAGCTTAGGGTTGCATGCTTCGCACGCCGCCATTGAAATCATAAGACCTGCTGGCGGCAGACAGATGTTCACGTTCGCAGATCGCGAAGGATATCTGGAATCGCTCGACGAGATTCCGGAACCTCATGAGTTCGTAGTCAAACTCCGTCTGAAACAGGACGAACAGTTCAAGGAATTCGAAGAAAGTTTCGAAGAGCACGGTCACGAAGCGTCCGGGAGCGCCCACCATCGCGACAACAACATGCGGGCCGCAATTGTCCACGTCGCGGCCGATGCGGCAGTTTCAGTGCTTGTGATTGTCGGACTTCTCCTCGCGCGGACATTCGGATGGCTGTGGATGGATCCGCTTGCCGGTCTGATCGGCGCCGTCGTTATCGCCAACTGGTCGTTCGGTCTGTTGCGCGACACTGGTGGCATCCTGCTCGACCGCAATCCGGACCCGCGGATGGCGGAAAAGATCAGGCAGACGATCGAGAGCGAGGGAGATCGGGTGACCGACCTTCATCTCTGGCGGCTGGGGCCCGGACATCTCGGAGCAATCGTCGCCATCACGACCGAGAAACACCGCGGGGCCGAATATTATCGCCGCAATCTTGGCAAGTTCGGCGACCTATCCCACCTCACGATCGAGGTGAGCAACCATGCATCCGCTGGTTAGCGTAACGGATCAATGCGAAATTTGCACCTCCTGTGCCTACAAGAGCGGACAAAATGGACGCTCGTTGTAACATACCGCTCATGCATTCAACGAGGCGCTCCTGGAAGTCTTCAAAATGGAGCAGCCGGTGACTTCAGATAAGGCCGATCTCGTTCGCCTGCACATTCCCAAATACCAGGGGCACGAGTACGGCGGCGATTTTAAGGTCGAAGCAATTTCAACAAACAGGCACGCGGCTCCAGCTTAATTTACGCTATATCGGTAAAGCTCAGGTCAAGCGGCTGGATTTTGCGATCATTTCGTTGGTGCCGGAAATTCTCTTGCCGCTTTGTGAATACTAAAGAACACGATGATCCGTTAGATCGCGGTTTGCCGCAGGGGACCCTCGAGGTCCAACTGCGTGAATCATCGCTCCCCTCTCGAAGGGACAGCAAACGGAAACGGTCATCCAGTTGAGAGCTTCAGGACCGGCGTTGCGATACGGAATGTACAGCAACGGTCACGCGCAAGTTACGCCGCAGGTGTATGGATTGTATGCGAAACAGCCTCGACCACGCGTTCAAGCATTTTGATGGCGTCCGTCGTGCCATCGGCCTCGCCCTTTTCGAAATCGGATCCGCCTTGTCCCATCGTATTTGTGACATGGGCGAGACAGAGAAGCTTTGCGCCTGCCGCCTGGGCGAAAGCGTAGAGCGCGGCCGCCTTCATCTCAACGGCCAATATTCCTTTCAGCTTTGCCGCTCTGATCGCTTCGGCGGTCTCGCGAAAACGGTGCATCGGTTGTCCAGCTCGTCCCTTCATCACGCAGCGCGCGATCGATGATGATGAAATAGGGCATCGGCCCGCAGGGGACGATCTGTCCGGCCGAAGTCAGACTGATCAGCACGCGGCAACCACTTGCGAACAGCTCTTCCGCTACCAGAACGGCAAAGGATGCGCCGACCACGCGTCCAATGATCCCGATTTCACGGCCGGCGAGCATGAACGTATCCAGCTCGGTGTGATAACATGGCCAAGAAGCGAAGCGCTTGGCCTGACCCGTAGGCCGAAGTTTGCCAACGAGGTCTCCGTCGGGATCAGCAGGCAGACGGGCGGGACCTGGGAACAGGAAGAGTCTGAACAGGAAGAGTCTTTTGTCGCCTCGATTCACGCAGCAGAGCCAACGGCAGGAAAACGGAAGGCGCGGAGGTGTTCTTATTGTCAAGGATCGGGGACGTCGCCATTGGTCGCACCTTAGTCGACTTTAGAAGGAAGGCAATTCATGGACGAGATCGATCGGCAGGCCCACTGGGAAAACCTGTACCGCACCAAGCGTGACCACGAAGTCAGCTGGTTTCAGGAGGACCCGGCGCCGTAACCTTGAGCTTATCGCACGTGCCGGCTTGTCCACCGAAGCGGAGATCATCGACATCGGTGGCGGCGCCTCACGCCTGGTTGATGGTCTCACGACCGACGGTTTCGTCGCATCACTGTGCTCGATCTCTCGGCCGCCGCTCTTGCCGGCGCGAAAAACACGTCTTGGCCTCGCCGGCGCCGGGGTAGAGTGGGTTGTCGCGGATGTTACGCGATGGCACCTAACGCGTACCTACGCTCTGGCACGACCGGGCTGCGTTCCATTTCCTGACAGACCCGACTGATTGTGAGGCTTACGTTGCGTGCCTCAAAAAGGCCGTCGGCCCAGGCGGGCATGTCGTCATCGGCACGTTTGCGCCGGACGGTCCGGAGCGGTGCAGCGGACTGCCGATCATGCGCTACGACGCCAATGCTCCTGCCGCCGTGGTGGGGACGGAATTCACATTGGTCGATTGTCCGCGGCACGATCATCTGACGCCGGGCGGCAATACGCAGCATTTTCAATTCAGCATTTTACAAAGAAATTGAGTCCGTGTCGTATGCTTGTCCGGCAATCGTCACGGTCGGCTCCGCCTTGCGGTCGACCGACGAATCAAAGCTTGGCCATCCGCAAGCGCAGCGCGTTTCCGACCACGCTTACCGACGAGAGCGCCATGGCCGCGGCGGCAATGATCGGCGACAGCAACAGGCCGAACACCGGATACAGCACGCCCGCCGCGATCGGTATTCCGGCGGCGTTATAGATGAAGGCGAAGAACAGGTTCTGACGGATGTTGGCCATCGTCGCTTCCGAGAGGAGGCGCGCGCGGACGATGCCGCCGAGATCGCCCTTCAACAGGGTTACGCCCGCACTTTCCATGGCGACGTCGGTGCCAGTGCCCATCGCGATCCCGACTTCGGCCGCGGCAAGGGCAGGGGCATCGTTGACGCCGTCACCCGCCATGGCAACGATACGGCCAGCCTTTTGCAGCTTGCTCACGACGGCACTCTTCTGGTCGGGAAGAACTTCCGCCTCAACCTCCGAGATGCCGAGCCGCTTTGCGACCGCATTGGCCGTCGTCCTGTTGTCTCCGGTCAGCATGATGACCTTGATGCCGTCCGCGGCTAGCGCCTTCAAGGCGTCGGGCGTCGATGGTTTGATGGGATCGGCGATGGCGAAGAGTCCGGCGAGCTTTCCGTCGACCGCGACGTTGATGACGGTGGCGCCGTCGCCGCGGAGCGCTTCAGCCTGCGCTTCCATCGATCCGGTTTCGACGCCCAGCGACTGCAGGTAGCCGACGTTGCCGAGCAATACATTCCTGCCGTCGATCTTGCCGGTCACGCCCTTGCCTGTGGGGGAATCGAATTCCTCCACGTTTGCCAACGCCAGATCGCGCTCCTTGGCCGCGCGAATGATGGCGTCGGCCAGCGGGTGCTCGCTGGCGCGCTCGACGCTGGCTGCGAGACGCAGCAGGTCGTCCTCCTCGAATCCGGGAGAAGTCACGATGGAGATGACCTTGGGTTTGCCTTCGGTCAGGGTGCCCGTCTTGTCGACGACGAGCGTGTCGACCTTTTCCATCCGCTCGAGCGCTTCGGCGTTCTTGATGAGAACGCCGACCTGCGCGCCGCGTCCGACGCCGACCATGATCGACATCGGGGTTGCCAGGCCGAGGGCGCACGGACAGGCGATGATCAGCACGCTGACGGCGGCTACCAGACCAAACGCCAGGCGAGGCTCGGGACCAACCATGGCCCAGACCACGAAGGCGACGAGCGCGGCCACGATCACCGCAGGCACGAACCAGCCCGCGACCTGATCGGCGAGGCGCTGGATCGGCGCCCGCGACCGCTGCGCCTGCGCGACCATCTGCACGATCTGCGACAACACCGTATCGCGGCCGACCTTCTCGGCTTGCATCACGAAACTTCCGGATTGATTGAGCGTACCGGCGATCACCTTGGCGTTGGTTTCCTTGGTGACGGGCATGGATTCTCCCGTCACCAGGGATTCATCGACTGATGAACGCCCCTCCAGAATGACACCGTCGACCGGGACCTTTTCGCCGGGACGCACGCGCAATCTGTCGCCGACGTTCAGGCCATCGAACGGGACTTCGTGATCGGTGCCGTCCTCCGCAACGAGACGCGCCGTCTTCGGCGCGAGATCGAGCAGGGCCTTGATCGCGCCCGACGTTGCCTCGCGGGCACGCAATTCGAGCACCTGGCCTAGCAGCACCAGGACGGTGATCACGGCCGCCGCTTCGAAATAGACAGCGACCGCGCCGTCATGGCCGCGGAACGCGGGCGGAAAGCCCTGCGGGGCGACCGTGGCGACCAGGCTATATATGTAAGCCACACCGGTCCCCATCGCGATCAGGGTGAACATGTTGAGATTGCGGGTCACCAGCGATTGCCAGCCGCGCACGAAGAACGGCCAACCCGCCCAGATCACGACCGGTGTCGCCGAGACGAGCTGAATCCAGTTCGACAACGTTTGGTCGACCCAGCTGTGGCCGCCGACCAAATGCCCGCCCATCTCGAGGACGACGGCGGGCAGCGCCAGCACGAGACCGATCCAGAACCGCCAGGTCATGTCCGCCAGTTCGGGGTTCGGCGCGGCGTCCAGGGTTGCCACTTCGGGCTCCAGCGCCATTCCGCAGATAGGGCAACTGCCGGGTCCGATCTGCCGGATCTCTGGATGCATCGGGCATGTGTAAACGGTGCCTTCCGGAACAGGCTCTTTCGGCGCGGCCTTGGACTTGTCGAGGTAGGTTTCCGGGGCGGTCGTGAACTTGGTGCGACAGCCTACCGAACAGAAATGATAGGTGCGACCGTGGTAATCGAACCGGTGCTTGCTGGTCGCCGGGTCGACGGTCATCCCGCAAACCGGGTCGAGGATTTTCCCCTTTTCCGCGGGAGGTTGATGATGCCCGTGATTGCCGTGGGCGTCGCCGCCATGCTGGTGTGTTGCCATCGAGGAGGGAGCCGGCTGGCCCGTGGGACTTGCGTTTTGCGACCCGGTCATTTAGGCCTCCTCTCGACTTGTAACAGGTACCCGGTATGGGTATATAAAACGAATGCGAAAAGACATCAAGACGTCATGCCAGAAACGCCTCAGCCGAATCGAGGGGCAGGTGCGCGGCCTCGCCAAGATGGTGGAGGAGGATCGCTATTGCATCGATATCGTAACGCAGATCTCCGCCGTTCGTGCCGCCCTGCGCCGCGTCGAGGAAGAGGTGTTGAAGGACCATGTCGCCCATTGCGTCGAGCATGCGATCGCGAGCGGCGACAAGGCGGATCAGCGCCGCAAGATCGCGGAATTGATGGCGGCGGTCGGACGGGCGGAACGATGAACCTCTCGGTTCCGTCTTGGCGGCACGAGATTTCGCGTTTATGATTCCGAATTCGGGTACGGCAAATCGAAAGCATTGACGCGTTTATGTTGGTCGGACTTGCCAGGATGCAACGGCGGAGAGCAGGGTGGTTCGTCGCCTTGGCTTATCTGTTCTGCGTGCTGGCGCCGACGCTGTCCTTCGCCTTGCCCGGCAGTCAGGCCGCTCCTTATTGCCTGACCGACGAGGATCATGTGCCGGGCATGGTCCATATGCATCATGAAGGCGTGATGCATATCCACAAGGGCGGACATGACCATCATCATTCCGGCGTTCAGACCCACGCGGATTCATCCGCGGATCATGATGCAAAGTCTGTCGCGCTGAAGAGTGACGCCGATCCGGCAAAAGCGCCGCATTCGGCGGACGGCAAGTGCTGCGGACTGAAGAGCGTCACCGCTCTTCCCGCAATCCTCGTCACGGTGGCAAAGCCATCGGTGCTGCACGCCGTTCGCGTATCTGACATCCATCGGAAACTGGCAGATAACCCGCCTCCGCGGCTTTATCGCCCCCCAAATTCCTGACCTGACAACAGCATGACGCGGTGCGTGCCGTGCGGGGCACGTGAGCCTGTGGTCCATCGTCAGTTTAGGGAATTTTTATGTCGGCGCAAATTGGGGCGAGTGTCGTCACCGTCGGTTCGGTGGTGCGCGGGATATTCGGAAGAAGGTTTAGGACATTCGCAGGTATGGCTTTGACGGCCATGATCCTGGGTGGCTGCTCGGTACCGCTGGCGCCGCTCGGCAGCGCGGACCCCGCTGATCCCGGGGCAAAGGTCGCGGGTGTCAGCTACCGGTCGACCATCGCCCCTTACGACAGCCTTCGTCCGACGACACCCTCCGGCTGGAAGGAGCAGAACCAGAGCGTCGCGCGGCCACCCAAATCGGGGCATGAGCATTAGGAGCACGTCATGAAAATCATCAGTGGCGTGTGGTCGCGTCGGAGCCGCTTCCGACACCATCGGTCGGCTTTGGCGCTCACCGTTTCCATTCTTCTTTCCGGTTGTGCGACGTTTTCGCCGGATCGAGGAATGGGCGTCGTGTCCGATATCGCCGGCCATACGATTAAGAAAGACGTGGTCGCGATCCGCTTTGTGGATGAAGCCCAGCATGCGGACGATGCCGTCAAGCGACTACTGCGCCGCGCTCTCAACGTTGATACCGCCGTCCAGGTCGCGCTGCTCAACAATCGTGGCTTGCAAGCCGCTTACAACGAATTGGCGTTGGCGGAAACAGACCTCGTCCAGGAAAGCCTTCCGCCCAATCCGATTTTTTCTATTTCCAGAATCGCGGGTGGCGGCGCGGTCGAAATCGAGCGTCAGGTCGTCGGGGACATTCTGGCGCTGGCGACGTTGCCCTTCCGCTCCGAGATCGCGCGGAGGCGATTCCGTCAGGCGCAATTGCGGGCGGCATTGGAGACCTTGAGACTCGCGTCCGATGTGCGGCGATCCTACTACCGCGCTGTCGGCGCCAACGAAATGGTCGGGCTTCTGACAGACACCAAGTCCATGGCGCAAGCGACCGCGAAATTGGCTGCGAAGCTGGGTGAAACCGGTTCGCTCAACAAGCTCGATCAGGCTCGTGAGCAAGTCTTCTACGCGGAGACGACAGCCGATCTGGCCTCTGCGCGGCAGGAGGCGATGAGCTCGCGTGAACGCCTCGCACGGTTGATGGGTCTTTGGGATGGCGACCTCACGTTCCGCCTTCCGAAAACGCTCCCTGCGCTGCCTCGGCGTCCCTCTGCGTTGCCGTCGATCGAAGTGGATGCGGTAACGCACCGGATCGATCTTCAGATCGCTCGCATCGAACTGGATGCGTTGGCGAAAGCGCTCGACCTCACGAAAGCAAGCCGTTTCGTCACGCTGCTCGACGTGGCCGGTATTGACCGCAAAACGCGCGATCCGCAAGGCGCGCCATTTCGGGAACGCGGTTTCGACATCCAATTTCAAATTCCGATCTTCGGCGGCGGCGAGGTCCGGGTGCGGCAAGCGACCGAAATCTACCATCAAGCGTTCAATCGCCTGACCGAAAAGGCAGTTAACGTCCGTTCGGAGGCAAGAAACGCCTACCGCGTCTATCGCTCCACTTATGACATCGCCACCCAATACCAACGTGAAGTCCTGCCGCTGCGCAAGATCATCATCGAGGAAATGCAGCTGCGGTTCTCCAGCATGCAAGCGAGCGTCTTCGCTCTGTTGATCGAGACACGGCAGCGAATCGCCGCTCTGCGCGCATCAATCGCGGCCAAGCGCGCCTTTTGGCTGGCGCAATCGGACCTGCAATCGGCCGTCAACGGTGGCGGCACCGCAGACGCCCAAAATGAAACCGGTCTGACCGCGACCGCCCAGGTGGGCGGTGGCGGTGGCCAGTGAAGGAGAGAGGCATGCTATCGCGAAGAGGATTCCTCGGAACGGCGGCGCTGGTCAGCGCGAGTGCCGTCAGCGGCCGCGTGCAGGCGGCCAGCATTCCGGAAGCACCGCTCATGGACAAGGTGACGATGCAGCCGCCGCTGCACCCGACCAGCGGACCGGACTATCGGCCTGTCGTGACGCTCAACGGCTGGACCTTGCCATGGCGGACGAACGGCGACTGGAAGGAGTTTCACCTTGTCGCCGAACCGGTGGTTCGCGAATTCGCCGAAGGCATGAGGGCAAATTTATGGGGTTACAACGGCCAGGCCCCGGGTCCGACGATTGAGGCTGTGGAAGGCGACAAGGTTCGCATCTTCGTCACCAACAAGCTTCCCGAACACACCACGGTTCATTGGCATGGCATGTTGGTACCTAATGGTATGGACGGAGTGGGGGGAGTGACTCAGCCTCATATTCCTCCCGGGAAAACCTTCGTATACGAGTTTGAATTGAAGACGAGCGGAACGTTTATGTACCATCCGCACTCAGATGAGATGGTGCAGATGGCGATGGGCATGATGGGGATGTTCGTGGTGCACCCGCGCGACCCGTCCTTCCGCCCGGTCGATCGCGATTTCGTCTTCGTCATGAGTTCGTACCTGATCGATCCCGGCACTTACCTTCCTCAGGTCAGCGAGATGACCGACTTCAATATGTGGACTTGGAATAGTCGCGTGTTTCCGGGTATAGATCCAATGCCGGTGCGGCTTGGCGACAAGGTGCGCGTTCGCATGGGCAATCTCACCATGACCAATCATCCGATTCATCTGCACGGCCACCACTTCGCGGTGAGTTGCACTGATGGCGGCTGGGTGCCGGAGAGCGCGCAGTGGCCCGAAACCACGATTGATGTCCCGGTCGGGGCCATCCGCGCCTTCGACCTCATCGCCGACAATCCGGGTGACTGGGCATTCCATTGTCACAAGACGCATCATGCTATGAACTCGATGGGTCACGAGGTCCAAAATTTGATCGGAGTATCCAAGAAGGATTTGGCGAAGGCGGTCGGCAAACTCGCCCCGGACGCAATGGTGATGGGTTCGACCGGAATGGCGATGGGTGCAATGGAAATGCCGATGCCTGACAACACACTGATGATGATGACGGGATCCGGCCAATTCGGCCCCATCGAGATGGGTGGTATGTTCACAGTGATGAAAATCCGCAAAGGGATGGCGCGCGATGACTATCGTGATCCAGGGCCATACAACAACCCCGAAGGCACGGTTGCTTACGAGGTCGATGCGACGGGCGATCCCATTCCTCCGTCGTCAAAGCCCAAGGCAATGCCCCACGATATGGAAGGCATGAAAGGAATGAAAATGAAAGAATGAAAAGATACGAGGAATGTAGCAGATTCGACATTCTTCCTGCCATCCTTACGAGGAGCCTCGTGAGAGCGGATCAGCGTTGGCAAAGGTCGTGAAGTTTTAAGCCAGAATGTTGGCTGCCGCCTTTCGCTTGAGGTGTTCAGTATGATTGTTTCCCTTCGTTTATCGCTCACTTTGTTGGTTGAGTTGATCGAGGATGCAGATCGGGGCCAGCGTCGGCGGAATAGTGCTGATGACAATCGTGACCCGGATTAGTCGTGGTCAGTTGACCCGGAAAATCTGCCTACGCGAGAATTTTCATGGTCCAATTCTGACAATCGACTTGGCACAGCCGTGTGAAGCAAACATTGAAAAGCTCCTCCGACTGACAAGCCCCGACAAGCTGTTCTTGAGCTCAATCATAACTGATGTGCAAAGCAGGGCGTATGGAGATCCATAAATGAACCGAATGATACTCGGGGCTGTCTTTCTCGGCATGATACTGCTTCTCGGAGGCGGTGCATTCATCTTCTCCGGAGCTTACGACATTGGCGCCGATGTTCCGCATTGGAATCTGACCAGCAAAATCCTGGAAGTTGCCCGCGACAGGGCCATCATGGTTCGTGCACGGGAAATCAAGGTGCCCGATCTGACCGGCGATCGGCTAATTCTGAAGGGAGCGGGACAGTATGCCGCGATGTGTGTGGGTTGCCATCTTGCACCTGGCAGAAAGGATTCAGAGATCCGATCCGGTCTTTATCCGCAGCCGCCAAATCTATCGCGGGTTAAGATTGATCCGCAGAGGACCTTTTGGGTGACGAAGCACGGCTTGAAGATGAGCGGAATGCCGGCATGGGGGTTGGGGCATGATGATGAAACGATCTGGAGCATTGTTGCCTTCGTTCAGAAATTGCCGGATATGTCGCCGCAGAAGTACAAGGAAATTGTGGCCAAGGCACCACCGGACGAACAGATGGAATCTATGGATCAAGACGGCGCAGGCCACAAACATCAGCACGTTAACGAGCCACATCAGCACGGCGCCGAGTCTTCAGAGGATGCGCAACGGCCGCCTGATCATTCTCGCTAGTGCTCGTCGACCAGAGATGAGCAACCGAGCGTTGTCACGCAGGTCGGTTTGGGGCTGATGTGACGGCTAGGCCTTAAACTGTCCGCCGCTGAACTTTGAATAGGCGTCGGAGCCGACGCCAGACGTTGTTGACGGACCATCGGAGGTCAGTCATTTATGACGCTGCGCTCGCATTTGCGTCCGAGCATCCGAGGATCGACTGCAATCGATCTGCCAGGGCGTTGCCGCAAAGCTATGAAGATTAGACTGGCTTTGACGACTTGCCCCGTCTTGATTTGGATCTTAAAGCATTGGATCAACTGAAGTATCGTTCGATTGGTCAGAATGTTTTCGTCACGAAAGGCCCGCTTTGGAGGCGCGCCTCTTATTCGACGAGGTGGACCTACCGATGATGGATAGAAACTCATCGCATGAACTGGACGATCCGCTAGCCAGTGGAGATCAATCTGAAGGTAGCGCGCAGCGCAACGTACGGGGTTTTGTTGTCCGAAAGGCCACTGCGGCGGATTACAATGAGCTTGCCGATTTGGCGAATCTCGCGGGCGGAGACACGCTTTCGTTCATTGCGAAGGGAATCGATCCGACCGCGGACGCTCGCTTAATTTATCGCGACATGATCGCAAGCTCCGCAGGACTCTTTTCGTACCAGAACTGCTTTGTCGCTGAGTTGGATGGCAGCATCGTCGGCCTTGCAAACGGGTTTCCGGCGAAAGCCATTGAGAATGAAAGGATCGGAATAAAATTGACGGCGCGCGAGGAATACCTTGAGGCACGAACCCGTTTGAACGACCCTCACAGCTATTTGCTTAACAACATCGCCGTGGATCCTGCATATCATAGGAGAGGCGTCGGCACTCGACTTCTCGAAGCCGTTGTTGAGGAGGCACGGCAGCAGTACTTTTCTTCGATAACACTTCATGTCTGGGCGGACAATGCCGATGCGATCCCGTTCTATCAGGAGCGTGGCTTCCGGATCGATGGTAGCGCAATGATACAGTGGCATCCCGAACTTCCTCACGTCGGTGGAAGCCTCCTCTTCAGATTGAACCTGTGATGATTACTGAGACAGCATTGTTCTGTGCGTTCTCTGCGGCGAGGGCGGCTGAAACAGAATGCAGTCGCGACAGGCCGGAGGACGCGATGAGCCCTGCCATTGGCCCGTCCACCCGTATCGATGTCAACGGAGAGACCGATCGCAAAGAAAGGTCGCGCCAGCCGCGACCTCCGGTTGGCTTGGCGAACTCGGCGATCTTCCTGAATACGTGGGTGCCTGGATAACCACGAAACCGGCTTCAGCGATGCCGCGGACGTTTCGTTGTTCATTTCCGGTTATACCGCAGCGTTCATCTACCCACGCTGGATGGTCGCGCAGAGATACCTCGCGGGAACGGCTCCTGCTGATCCGCCGGTTTGGCAGCTCGATGCGGCGCATGTTTTGTTGTTCGTGTTCTACGTCGCGGCCATGGTTACGTGGCGCAAGACTACGGTCATTCCCATTTGCTGGACGAGTTCAACGTGGACGCACTGACCGAGCAACCGGTGGCAACGCTTACGCAGGAACTCCTCCTCTAGCCGCTTCAACCTGGACGTTCTGCCATTACACATAGTGCTGATGGCGGGCTTTGCCCCGTTACCGATGATGAGGATTCCGGACCCGGCGCTCGCCGCGGCGATCATGGTTTATGTGCTGGCGTTAATAATGCCTGGAATTTCCCTGCGTATTCCTTCGGCAGGTAGTACTTCAATCCGTTCGCATGGCAGCTTCTGTTCACGATGAGCGCTTGGGCGGCGTTGGGCGGCGCCTCATGCGCGCAAGCACTCGGTCCCGAACGCTCCTGATTCCGAGCGTTGCTTTCGTGGTTGTCGCATTCGTCGTGACCGTCGACGCTCGCCTTGGCCTGTCGACGTTGTAACCGGTGTCCAGTGAGAAAACCGTAAGCGCTGTGGTGGTCCCACCTTTTTCTGACGCCGCTGATCAGCGAGGGTGATGATCTCTGAAGGGGAGATCGTCTTGTGTCTAAGCACCATACGCTTAAGCCGCAGGCTTTGCACCGGCTTGAGGTGATCGCGGGCACTGGGCGTCGGCGTCGGTTCTCGGATGATGACAAGGCCCGCATTATAGAAGAGACACTTGTTCCGGGCGCTGTAGTTTCGGAGATTGCGCGCCGTCATGGGTTATCGCCGCAACAGTTGTTCGGCTGGCGCCGTCAAGCACGGCAGCCTGCATCGACGAGCACCGAGATGGCAGCGCCGCTTTTTGTTCCGGCGCTCGTGGAAGCTACATTGCCGGAGCGCGCGGTTCGCCGCCGCGGTCGCAACCGTCCGCTCGATGCGGATCGTGTTGCCGGAATGATCGAGGTTGAGATTGGCAGCAGCGTGACGGTGCGCGTCGGCCGCGGGGCCGACGCCAGGACGGTCGCGGCGGTGATCCGCGCACTAAAGGCCAGCGCGTGATCGGTCCGACCGGCGCAGTTCGGGTTATGATGGCGACCAAGCCGGTCGACTTCCGGAAGGGCGCCGAGGGTCTCGCGGCTCTGGTGCGAGACGGGATGAAGACCGATCCGTTCTCCGGTGCTGTCTACGTGTTCCGCGCCAAGCGGGCGGACCGTGTGAAGCTGATCTTCTGGGATGGCACTGGTGTCTGCCTGTTTGCCAAGCGGCTCGAAGATGGCGCATTCCGCTGGCCCAATGTACAGGACGGCGTCATGCATCTGACTGCGGCGCAGCTCTCGGCGTTATTGGAAGGTCTCGACTGGCGCCGTGTCCACGTCGCGCGCGAGACGACGGTGCCGACGCAGGCCAGTTGATCTGCGACACAGTGAATCGTCTTCATCGGATCGCTCGCGACGCATTGAGGTTCGTGATTTAATTGCTTCCATGACGGCTCTGGCAGACGCGCTTCCCGATGATTCCGGCACGCTGAAGGCGATGCTGCTGGCGGAACGGGCACGCGCCGAACGGTTGGAACAAATCATCAGAGAGTTGCGCCGCCATTGCTTTGGCCGGCGCGCCGAGACGCTGCCGGAAGATCAACTTCTGCTCGGGCTTGAAGAGGTCGAGCAGGCTGCTGCGAGCAGCGAGGCGGCAGGTGAAGCCGTCGCTCCGGCCGAGCGAGCACGTTATGCCGTCAGGCGCCGCATGAACCGCGGATCGCTTCCGGCACATCTGCCGCGCATCGAGATGGTGGCCGATATCGAGGACCACAGCTGTCCATGCTGTCGTAACGCGCTGCATCGGATTGACGAAGACCGGAGCGAGAGACTCGACATGATCCCCGCGCAGCTGCGCGTGCTCGTCGTGCGCCGGCCGAAGTATGCCTGTCGGGCCTGCGAAGAGGTGGTGGTGCAGGCTCCGGCTCCGGCACGGCTGATCGAGGGCGGATTGCCGACCGAAGCGACAGTGGCGCAGGTCCTCGTCTCCAAATACGCCGATCACTTGCCGCTCTACCGCCAATCCCAGATCTACGCCCGGCAGGGCATCATACTCGACCGCTCGACATTGGCCGACTGGGTCGGCCGCGCCGCCTGGTTGCTGCGGCCGGTGCATGAGCGCCTGCTCGCTACTTTGAAGACCTCGACCAAGCTGTTCGCCGACGAGACCACGGCGCCGGTGCTCGATCCCGGCCGCGGGCGTACCAAGATCGGCCAGCTCTGGGCCTACGCACGCGATGATCGCCCTTGGGGCGGGGCCGATCCGCCGGGCGTAGCTTACCTCTATGCGCCCGACCGCAAGGCGGAGCGGCCGATCGCTCATCTCGCCGGCTTCACCGACATCCTGCAGGTAGACGGCTATGTCGGCTATCGCGCCCTCGCTGAACGCGGCGACGTGCGGCTCGCGTTCTGCTCGGCCCACGTGCGCGGGCGCTTCTACGAGCTTGCCGTCGCCGGTCCGGCGCCGATCGCCTGCGAGGCGCTCAAACGCATCGTCGATCTCTATGCCGTCGAGACCGAATGCCGGGGCCGCTGTGCCGATGAGCGGCGCGCGCTTCGGCAGGAGAAGAGCCGCCCCGTTCTGGAAGCCCTCGAACCCTGGCTGCGTGCCAAGCTCGACCTGATCAGCCAGAAGACCAAACTCGCCGAGGCGATCCACTACGCGCTGTCGCGCTGGAAGGGGCTCACGCGATACCTCGATGACGGCCGCATCGAGATCGACAGCAACATCGTCGAACGCTCAATCCGGCCGATTGCGCTCAACCGCAAAAACGCGTTGTTCGCCGGCTCCGACGGCGGCGGCGAGCACTGGGCCATCATCGCCTCGCTGATCGAGACCTGCAAGCTCTGTAGCATCGAACCGCATAACTATCTGGCCGACGTCATCACCAGGATCGTCAACGGCCATCCCAACAGCCAGATCGACGACCTGCTGCCTTGGGCCTATACCGCTGCGCTGGATACCAGGAAAGTGGCCTGAAAACACCGCTTACAGAAAACCAACCTTGCATCCTACAGGATTGTTCATTTCTGGCGCTTGCGGTGATTGTGGTTACTCGTTCTACCGGAAGGACTCCGGCGCGGAGGTCACGGCTGACCTCGACTATACGATTCAGCTGCAGGAATGGCTGAAACGCGAATGGCTGACCTATCCGGCCATGCTGATGGAGGGGTTTCACCATCAACGGCAAGGCCTATCCCTCGACCGATTCCGTCGCCATGAAAGCCGGCCAGACGATCAAATTGCGATTCATCGGCACCAACAACAATTTCGTGCACCCGATGCATGTCCACGGCGGGCCGTTCGAAGTCGTTGCCGTCGATGGCGTAACCCTGAACGAAGGCGCCCGATATCAGGCGGACACTGTCAACGTCGGACCTGGCCAGCGTTATGACGTCATCTGGACGGCCCGCAAGCCCGGCAAATGGTTGGTGCGTTGCCACATCCCGCATCACACGGCGAACAACAATGTCGAGCAGAAGGGCGGCGGAGGTCTGATGCTCGTTCTCGACGTGAAATAAGCTTCCGCTTCACCGCAAACAGGAAAACAAATGTTATACGAAGAAGGGGAATTCCCGGCGTTCTTCTCGGGCTGATAGCGCCCATTGCCTATTTGCGGGTGCAGCTTTTGTCGCGCTCGGTGCGAGGAAGCAAGACTGACACACTACCGCTCGGCAAAATGGCTTGAGTGGCCGCGGTGAATAATTTGCGTTGGGCGGGCGGGCGATACTGACCCGTTGGTTCGGAGCGTTGGCGCGCTCCGGTTCTAGCCACCTCGCAAGTGGTTCGTTTATTTAGCCTCGCGCGGTGCAGGTCAGGGGCATTAAGATGCGTTCCCACTTAGCGAGCCTTATGCAACGCACCACCTTGCAGGATTCCTTTCGGCAGGGTCGACGAGGTTCGAGAGCAGACAGAGACGATGCCGTCCGGGCCGGAACAAGACGCGTTATTCAAGAAAATCGCTCAGGCCGACCAAGACCAAAACCTTACAATTGGATCAGCTCGCCGGAGCTTCAACCGCGGAAATGATTACGGGCCCGCGCTCTCGCCGACTTTCAGCCCGATCGACGACGCAGTCGGCAACCTCCCGGCTCGACTGGGAGTACCGGAACTACTCAGTCGGCTTTAGACGACGGTTGACAAGTCGGCAAACGCCATAAGCAACGAGCAGGGGAAGCCCCGCCGCGCCCAGCAAGGGCTCTGGAGCTCCATGGACGCCTCCAGGCTTCCAGCCGTGCGGAGATCCACTCTGAAAGGCGTCCACGATCAACTCCACCATATACCCCGTCGCGGCAGCTGTGACTATGGCCACGATACAGAAAGCGGCCTTGGCCAACAAATGCGAGCACCTTAACCCTCCGGAAAGCCTTAAACAATCCGGACCAGGGAAATTCGACTGAGGAAACTGATCCAATAATCCTGACCGTTGGGGGTCCCTCGCCAGGGGCGCCGTCCGACTCGCTTTAGGCCTTCCCGGCCTGGCCTCTGCTTTTGCCCCGAACAAAACGCTGACTGTGAGTTACTTTTCCTAGCGGTGGTCCAATCCACCAGCATCAGAGCGGGATTTTTGCTGCTGCCGATCGTCCCCGTTAACGCCGCGGAAACCATCAATGGTTTCCTAATGAGGAGTGTCAAACTTTTCATGATCTAGCGACTTATCGTGTCGACAACCGGAATAAAGCGGGACGGTAAGATGCAGCGATATTCAATCAACCAGACTGAAAAGCAGGACGTTGGAGTGTCACCGGACATCAGCGGGCAGAGTTATCGAAACGCGGTATTAACTCGGTCTACGGCTGAAGGATCACCGAATACCAACGCCGATGTGCTCGCCAAGGTAATCTTGGATATCAAGATTATTTTGGAAATTGAGAAGGCGCTTGCGGATGACTTAGACTTCGGAAAGCCTCGAAGCACACGACCATTACACGATCAGATCTTGCTCATTATGGACAAGGCAGGTGCTGTTGGTGCTGCCAAGAGAATACAGGCGGGATACACCGAGCTCAGGGTGGTGAAGTAGCCTTAGGCTTTAACGCTGCGGTCGGCCGTTATGTAAGGGGTTGCCTATCGACTGCATGGCAATCGAGTGACGAGCCATGCCAAGTAGATCGCGGAACCGACCTTAGAGGAAGCCTTGGTTGATATTCAAATTTTGGCCCGCGTCGCTTTACAGAGCGGTCACCGGGCCGTCATGCGCACGCCGATCACTGAACCGGGCTTAGTCGCCCGCCTTGATGGCGGCGCTTCGGCAAACCTGGCAAGGGCAACGACAAGGTGGAGGGCCTGGTTGGCTATGTCCGGCGTCGAAACTTTCCGCGACAGGAAGAGGCGTCATGAAGTTGCCGCCTGCACGAAGCGCGATCAACGTCGAGAAGCCTTTCTGCTACACTTTGTGCCCGCGATTCATACCTCTCTTGCCGTCATTGCGCCACGCGCGGCACTGGCGAGCAGCAAATTCGAGCTAAGGCGCCGATCCCAGCCACTCAGTGTGCCATGCTGTGACCGGCCTCTTCGCAGGTCCGCATGCAGCGCTGACAGGCATCGGCGCAAACACGGCAATGTTCGTGCATGCTGGCATGTCGTTGGCATTCATCGCCGCAGAGTCGGCACGCTGCACCGCAGGCGTCGAGCATCCGCCTGATGATTTCTTCATCGGACCCGGTTCGCCTTGTCGCGATGCGTCCGGTGATGTTGCAGATGTCGGCGCAGTCCAGGTTCATTCGTATGCACTGCGTTAGGTCACGCACCTTGGGCTCCGCGAGGCACGCATCCGCACAAGACGTGCAGGTCTGGGCACAAGAGTAACATTCCTCGATACAACGGATCAGGGCGTCATTGGGGCGCGCACGCGCGTCAGGGTGAGTGCTGATCATTTGCTGAGCTTGCATTGCCGTTCTCCAGTTGCGGCGGACGATGACCGTCAATGCGGCGTTGGATGGAAAGTTCACCTGTGCAACAAAATGTCAGCGCTCAGCCGCAACCACGCTCAGAGAGCGGAATGCCTGCGGACCACCGTTTCTTGTGGTGGGCCTGATTGCCTGCTTTAATCCTCCCTGAAAGCGCGTGCAATCTGGTCTGTCACAGGCTTTATCAAGTATGATAACACTGTTCGTGAACTGGTCTGGGCGTAAACGTCGGCAGGCATTCCGGGAAGAAGAGTTGGGTTCGTCGAGAACGATGAAGAATGGCTGGCGGTAAAGGGCCCGGGCAAGTGCTATGCGCTGTCGCTGTCCCGCCGAGAGTGAGGCTCCACCGTCTCCGATCTGCGTATCATAACCATCAAGCAGAACAAATGAGTCGTGGACTCCAGCTCCGCGAGCGGCATCGATTACCAAATCCGAAGAATCCCTGAAAGACATAAAGGCCGAGCACGAGGACACCTAGCCCGGCCAACGTCGGCAAACTACGGCTGGGTAACACCCGATCGTAGACTTCGAGCATAAAGAGCGAACCAGTCAAATAGAGGAGACTGACAAGTGCACTCAGCAGGCCCACTGCAATAAGTGCGCCAATTCCGGTCGTATATCCGATCGGAGTTGTGCGGGACGAACCGTCGAGGCGTGACTCCGCTCGGAGTGTCATGCTCGCGCCTCACCACAATGTTCCAAAGCTACGGCAAATGCGCCGCCACTCATGCCATCTGCCACTCGGGATGCGGGCCTTGGAAGATCGGACTGCTTCCTCCGGTACTGATTTGCGGATCGGGCACGAACGCACCGCCTTCCACGGCGTTGAACATGAAATCGTCCTGCGTCATCTGTGCTTTCGTAAGATCTTCAAGAAAGAGGGAGCCGTCCCCCCAACTGACGAGAACGCCGGTGTGATCATCACCGTGCGTGGAGAAGGAGTCCGCCACCGTCACTTCGTTAGGCAAGACGTCGCTGAATGCGATGTGATCAAAAGCACCTGGGCCAGCATCGAAACCGCCGACAACGACATCATTGCCGCTTCCGTGCGCGACAATGAAAGCGTCGGCTCCGTCGCCGCCATTGTAGACGTCGTTTCCGGGACCTCCGTCGAGCATGTCGTGCCCGGCGCCGGCACTCAGATAGTCCTTGCCGTCCTCACCCATCAGATTGTCGTTCATGAGCCCGCCGTAGAGCTTATCGTCGCCGGCGCCGCCGCGAAGATCATCCTGGGCATTGCCTCCGTCGAGTAGATCATTTCCCGCATCGCCAGCGAGATGGTCCCGGCCATCGCCGCCATGAAGTTGGTCATCACCTCCGAGTCCAAAGTAGAAGTCGTTCTTGTCGGTCGCTTGCAACGTGTCGCTCTGAGCGTCGGTGCCGAAGGCAACGTGATTGTCATCGAATGAGGTCTGAAACTGTGCGGCGGTTTGGCCGGGAGTAGCCGGAGATGCCTCGTTCCCTCCATCTTTCACGAAATGCTCTGCCGTGACCCGATCGGCTGTCGGATCAGTGGGGTTTATGAGGTGCCGGTCGTCAGCGAACATGAAGTCGTTCTGGTAAAGGTCGTCCTTGTAAACGCCCTCCAGCAGGACCGACCCATCTCCTTTGTCGGTATTCCAGCCGATGAGAACGCCGGCTGCCGTATCGTGCAACCGAAGCTGCTCGGGTTCGATGTCCATCACGGCAAGGTGGTCGAATATGCCGGGTCCGGCCACGAAATCCTTGATGATGTCGTGACCGCTGTCCGGCGCAATCATGAATGCATCGGCTCCGAGGCCGCCAACGAGGATGTCGTTCCCGAGGCCGCCATCGATATCGCCGTGACCGGCGCCCTCGTTGAGATAGTCATTGCCGTCCTCCCCCATCAGGGTGTCGGCTTCGCTCCCCCCCGTTAGCCGATCATTGCCGGAACCACCGACAAGGTGATCCGCTCCAGCAGATCCGGCCAACTGGTCATTCCCTGCACCCCCCATGAGGTCGTCGCCCATGCCGCCGCCGGACAAATGATCATTGCCGGCACGACCAAAGGCGATGTCCATCGCCGCGTGCGATTCCCGATCGTGATTGGAACGATCATTGCCGACGAACAACTGATACTCGTCAAACGATTGATAAGTGAGGCCATCAGTGTGGCGAATACCGTGATGGTGCATATGCCGTGTGTTGTTCATTGTTTACTCCAAAATGCGAGCGGCACCCCAACGGCCCACCGGGCAACCTTCGCAATCAATCAACGTTCCTTCGACGGGCGAAGAATCTACCAGCTGCGTTTCCAAACATAGATTGGGAAGACTGGGTAGCGTCAGCGTCGCCAGTTTGCTCGTGCACCGCTTGCCTACCCGTTTGGCCGCCGCCAGAAATAAGCCTGCGGCGACGCGAATCAGTTGCACAGGGCTTCAGCGAGGTCTTCATGATTGCCCTTCCTTATGACTACTTTTTGATCGTCTGGTTTGTGCTCGCGATTGCTATGCCCTGTCAGGTGGAATGCTCGCGGCGAACCGGTTCTGCCTCGTTCCGTCGATGGGCAGGATTCGAACGGATGCGGCCGAAGGATTAACGAGCGAGGTCGTCCGCAAGGCTGCGCAACCAAGGCATTCGCAAGTTGCTCAGTATCAGCGGCAGTACAAGGACACTGTGGCGAAGGCAAAGGAGCAAGCCAAGCAAGCCGCCGATGCAACAGCTAAAACCTTATCGCGCGGGGCGCTTTTCGGTGCGCTCGCGCTGATGCTCGGAGCACTCGCGGCATTTTTCGCCGGCAAAGCTAGCGCAGTTAATGCCCCGCGTTCCCGAGATCTTGCCGATCGGATGGCGGCACGGCGTCAGCAGGCCAAAGCGTTCCTGGATCGCTCATGGAAACTATTTGGTTGATCGAAAGCGCGTCTACGTTTTCTCAGCGCGATATCCCTTGGGGAGGACCTGATCGCCCGCTTCGTCAGCAACGGGGATGTCTTTTACCAAGCCTTCTTTCACAGCATTTTCCCAGACCTCCATTTCGGTCGGGAATGGCTGTCCGATTTGCCTGTTGCCATCAAACAGTGCGTACATCTCCTGAACCAACCTCCCGAGCACAGGTCATACGCCCGGCTAGATCTAACGGCTGTATCGATCGTAGTATTGTCGAAGACTGTTGCGCGGCGACTGAGACCCTTTGGTCAAGATCACGCCCAGCGCGAAGCCGACAATTCCAGCCATGATAAGGGCACTTCCGGGGGCTTTGGCGACAAGCTCGGAGCCCTGATCGTAAGCCGCTGAGCTCGCGGTCGTCACATTGTCAGCCATGCTTCGTGCGGCGTCCTTGACTTGGCCTGCCGCGGTTTGAAGTGCATCCTCAGCTTCCGTGCCGGCGTTACGATCCACCATAAAAAATCACGCCCTGTTGGAGCAGCAATAAGCCGTCCGCAGCACTATCGTTCCGGTAAAACGGAATTGTCAGCGGGCGCGGGTCGCGGTTACTGATAGGCCACTTCGCGCTCCATCGCGTATCTGCCGAGGAATTGGAACCTCCCGCGAGCGACGCGCTTGTTGCGTTCCGGAGAAGGAGCGCCGAGAGCCAGTCCGATCAGGATCAGATAGAGCCGCCCGGCACTGAAGCCAAAATGACGCCCCAGGCCGACCACGGCGAGGACAGCTATCGGGGCTGCGACAAGCTCACCGGGCGGGCGGCGGTGCCGGAGGGACAGCGGCATCGGCCGGGCCGTGGCCATCGCATATGCGCGAGAGGGCGCGGACATCCTGATCAGCTATCGTCGGCAGCGAGCGGTCTTATTGGTGGTTCGCTTAGCACTATGTCGAGTGCGTTGAGCGGAGCCGGAAATGCGATCGGCAGTTCAGTCCAAACCGCCGTGCAGACTGCTGCTCCCTCGTTGAATAATATGAACGATCCGATGGCGAGGATCGAGAATCAGATTCGAAGCACATCTGGTGGTCAAGATCCTGCTGCACTCCGTGATGCGGCAGCCTCCTCTGTACGTGCGGCACTTTCAGGTGATCCTGCTGAGCAAGCCGCCGCCAACGATAAAGCCGCTGAAGCTCTTGCAAAATCCCAGGATATTCCGGTCCACCAATGTGCTCGGGGAGCAGGTCTTGGGATAGATGGTTCTCCTGGCAGTCAGCATTCTCGGCACAATGCAGCCGGCCGCGGGGCAGTGACAATGGAATCGCGCAAAGGGATGACCGGTTTGGAAGGAGGTTCAAGATGAACACAGGTAATTTATCGCGGCGGAGTGCACTGGGAACTGTCGCGGCGGCGTTGAACGCTTCGACGGTTTCCGAGGCTGCTCAGACCCCCGCCATTCGTGTTCACAAAAATCTGCGTTGCGGTTGCTGCTCGGAGTGGGTGCGGCATCTGGAAGCTGCGGGTTCGGCGTCGCGGTTCAAGAAGAGAGAAACCTTCAGGACGTTCGAAAGCGCTTGAGCGTCCCGACGGATCTCGTCGCATGCCATACCGCCGAGGCGGGCGGGCACGTGATCGAGGAACACGTTCCGGCGCCGGCCATTCAGCGCCTATTGAAAGAGCGCCCCCTTGCGACAGGCGTGGCGGTTCCAGGAAGCCAGTGGGGTCGCCCGGCAAGAAGGGCGGCATGCCCGAAAAGTATGCTGTCATTTTGTTCGGCCCGAACGGTCGGCGCGCGGACATGGAATTCTAAGGCATGCGTCCCGTCGGCTGAAGTGGTGGGAGCAGTCAAAAACCCAGCTGACCTACTGGTCGGTACTTGGCTGCATTGACCTTGTATGTTGTGCCATCTCATGCATGTATTTTGATTTGAATCGCTGACGCAGACGGTCAATCCGCGCTTCAATCGAGACCGAGATGGTTTTGCGCGCGCGCATGGCAGGCCGCTCAATTAACAGCCACGATGGAAGCGCGACAGCGATGGCCAACACAAGCGAAAGCAGTGTTAGCGACCAAACGCTGATGCTTGGTTGCACTAACATCAATGTTTGTGTGATTGGCCAGCCGAATATGTAAATGCCATAGGAAAGATCGATGCGATTGGTGAGACTGCGCAGATGACCGGTGCGAAGCTTGCCAAGCCAGACAATTGCGTACCCTGTCGCAAAAAGCGAAACGATGCGCTCGAGAGGAGATCCAATCGTGAACCAAAACAAAACGGATACTGCGGCCACGCCGAAGATAGACAAAACGATCTGGTTCCGGAAAACATAAAATCCGACGCCTAGAGAAAAACACAACAAAAAGCGCGCCGTTTGATCGAGTGGGGTTGTGTCGTGTCCAAAACGAACGAGCAGAATTCCTCCCGCAATGGTCCAAGAGGGGCCGAACAGCCAAGTAAACCGACGTTTGGTTACAAATCCAAACCACGCGACAAATGCGAGTAACAAATAGCATGCGGCTTCATACTTCAGTGTCCAGATTGACGCATTCATCACGGAAGGATGAGGGTTTCCGTCGAACACGCCGGGCAATCCGGTGGCCGCGGAGCTCAGAAGCAGGGTGCTCACGCCGTATCGCCAAACACGGGTGTCCGAAAGGAATTGCGTCAGTGTGCAAGTCGTAATGATCGCTCCTACGAGGACCAGGAGAAGTGCGCAGGCTCCGAGTGCAGGAAATATTCTGAGACCGCGCGCAACCATAAACTCAGTGGTAGAGGGCGATTTAGCGAGACTTCCGGCAACCGTTAAGCCGGATAGAACGAAAAACACATTGACGGCGTGATCACCGAGATTGAAGTAGGTAATGCTGGAAAGGATTTCATCGGCCTTGTGACCAGAGTGTAAGAAGACGGCATGAGAAATGACGACGGCCGAGGCGGCCAGTAGACGTAATAGGGTAAAGTTGTTCTGTTTCGGATCAAGAATGTCTCCGAGTCGGGTTAGTGCCATCTTCCCACCTATTTGAAGAACGGCGTCATGTGCCGGATTGTTACGACATGAACTGCAGTTTCAATCATCAGCAAGGAACGCGCCAACGGTATGAGTCCTGCGGGGAACCGAGCGAGGCTAAGAGACCGGATCGGAAGCGGGTCGCCGACTTTTCTCATCGGAAAGGCGACGACCGAGCGCCCTCAAACCTTACCCGACAGGCATTTCTGAAAGTTGAATTGGAGGCACGCCTGTCCAGGCAGTCATTTGCCAAATATTCACTTTGGGCTTTCCAGCCCCAGCGTCGTTCCTGGCTTCATGCGATTGTCACAATTTGCTGCCTCTGATCGAAGCACCGCAGCCATGGCCGCGGTTTCTCGATTACGTCTCCTCTTTTGCGGCCAGGGCACGTGTACGATCAGATTCCGTTCGCCGCGTGCGTCAAGGCGCCGGCGTGATCGACTGGACGGTATAGGTGCCGCCGGAGCTGCTCAGGGTGAAATTGACCTTGTCGCCAGTCTTCACCTTGGCGAGATCGACGGACGGCGCAACGGCGAACTCCATCTTCATGGCGGGCCAGTTGATGGCGGGAATTGGACCGTGATCGAAGGTGATCTTGTGATCCGCCGCGTTCAGCGCCGTAACAGTACCGGACGCGGTCGCCGTCTTCGCAGCCTTCTTCTCGCTCATTGGCGGCACCTTCTTCATGTCCTTCATGTCGGACATGTCCGCGCCTCCCTGAGCGAGCGCGGTGCCCGCCTGCAGCGTCAATGCCGCGCCGAGCAGCGTGGCAGCAAGAACTCCGGCACGCTGGGCCCGGCGATAGTTATCGACAAAGTGCATAGATATTCTCCTGTTTGGCATGATGGTTGGCAATACCACGGCGGGCGTGGATGGCTGGGTGATGAACGATTGAACGGGAGGGGCTAAATCGCCCTCGCGCCACAGCCGCCGTTTCCGACCCGCAATCCTTGTGTGGCCGCTCGGCGTCACTGCACGTTCTCCGCACGATGCAGGTCGAACGTCGGCGTCAAATTCCGATGCTTGCCGTCTTTCTCTTCCCGGTCCCACGGCGAGTCGGGCAATCCGATTCCTTTGACCACCGCGAAGATCGCGGGAATGACAACGAGCGTCAGTACCGTCGACGAAACCATGCCGCCGATCATCGGCACGGCAATTCGCTGCATGACCTCCGAGCCGGTTCCCGTGCTCCAGAGAATCGGCACCAGGCCCGCCATGATCGCGACCACGGTCATCATCTTGGGCCGCACCCGGTCCACCGCGCCGACCATGATCGCCTTGTAAAGATCGGCGCGCGTGAAAGGCTCGCCCGTGGCCGCGCGTTCAGCCTTCAATTCGGCCATGGCCTGTTCGAGGTAGATCAGCATGACGACGCCGGTCTCGGCCGCGACGCCGGCCAGCGCGATGAAGCCGACGGCGACGGCGACCGACATGTTGAATCCGAGCCACCACATCAGCCAGATGCCGCCGACCAGCGAGAACGGCAGCGACAGCATCACGATCAAGGTTTCGGCCAGCTTTTGAAAATTCAGGTAGAGCAATAAAAAGATGATCAGCAAGGTGACCGGGACGACGATCTTGAGCCGCGCCTCGGCGCGCTGCAGATACTCGAACTGTCCGCTCCAGGACACGTAATATCCCGGCGGAAACGTGACCTTCTGCGCGACCGCCTGCTGCGCCTCGGCGACGTAGCCCCCGAGGTCGCGACCGGTAATGTCGACGTAGATGTAAACCGCGAGTTGGCCGTTCTCGGTGCGAATTGACGTGGCGCCGCGGGTCAATTTCACGCTGGCGACCTGGCCGAGCGGGACGCTCCCGCCGGACGCTAACGGCACCTGGACATCGGTGCTGATCGTTTGCGGGCTGGAGCGGAGCGCGCGCGGATACCGGATATTGACGGCATAACGCTCCCGGCCTTCGACCGTTGTCGTGACCGTTTCTCCGCCGAGTGCCATGGAGATCACGTCCTGGATATCGCTGATCGTGAGTCCGTAGCGGCCCAACGCCAAACGATCGGGGATGATCTCCAAATAGTATCCGCCAATCACGCGCTCCGCGTAGGCGCTTGAGGTGCCGGGCACGGATCTAACCACCCGTTCGACTTCGCGGGCGATCTGCTCCATTTCCCCAAGATCCTGGCCGAAAATCTTGATCCCGATGGGGGTACGGATTCCGGTCGACAGCATGTCGATGCGGGCGCGGATCGGCATCGTCCAGGCGTTCGAGACGCCCGGAAACTGGAGCGCCTTGTCCATCTCGGCCTTGAGGTTGTCGATCGTCACGCCGGACCGCCATTCTGATTTTGGCTTCAAATTGATGATGGTCTCGAACATCTCGGTCGGCGCCGGATCGGTCGCGGTCGAGGCGCGGCCCGCTTTGCCATAGACCGATGAGACTTCGGGGAACGACTTGATGATGCGATCCTGAGTTTGCAACAGCTCCGCCGCTTTGGTGATGGACAGGCCGGGCAGCGTCGTCGGCATGTACATCAACGTGCCTTCATTGAGGCTCGGCATGAACTCGCTGCCGAGCTGGCGGGCAGGCCAGATCGTCACCGCAAGCGCCACAAGCGCAAACATGATCGTTAATGTCTTGGTGTTAAGAACCCACCGGATCACCGGTCGATATACCCAGATCAGGAACCGGTTCACGGGGTTCTTGTGTTCTGAGATAATGCGCCCGCGGACGAAGATGACCATCAGGGCAGGCACAAGCGTGATCGAGAGCAGGGCGGCCGCGGCCATCGAGAATGTTTTGGTGTAGGCGAGCGGCCCGAACATGCGTCCTTCCTGCGCCTCCAGGGTAAAGATCGGCAAGAACGAGACGGTGATCACCAGCAAACTGAAGAACAGCGACGGTCCAACCTCGCTCGCCGCATTGATCAAGGTCTGCCTCCGTGGTGTCCCTGGCTTCGCGCGCTCCAGGTGCTTGTGCGCATTTTCGATCATGACGATCGCCGCGTCGATCATGGCGCCGACCGCGATGGCGATGCCGCCAAGGCTCATGATGTTGGCGCCGAGCCCCATGAATTTCATGGCGGCGAAGGCCATCAGGATGCCGACGGGGAGCATCAGTATGGCGACGAGGGCGCTGCGCAGATGAAGCAAGAAGATGAAACAGACGAAGGCAACGATGATGCTCTCTTCGAGCAGGGTGCCCTTGAGGGTCTCGATGGCCGCCTTGATCAGTTCGGAGCGATCATAGACTGAGATGATCTCGACGCCTTTGGGCAGGCTCGATGCGATCTCCGCGAGGCGCGCCTTGACGTTGTCGATAACGGTGAGGGCGTTGGCGCCGAACCGCTGCAGCGCGATGCCGCTGACGACCTCGCCGTCGCCGTTGAGTTCGGTAATTCCTCGCCGCTCGTCCGGACCGAGTTCGACGCGAGCAACGTCCCGCAATCGAAGCGGAGCCCCCGCGTCGGTCTTCAGAACGATGTTCTCGATGTCCTCGATGCCCCTGAGATAGCCGCGGCCGCGGACGACGAATTCAAACTCGGACAGCTCCACGGTGCGTCCGCCGACGTCCGTGTTGCTCGCCCGGACGGCACTGCGGAGCTTGTCCAGCGAGATTCCTTGGGCGCGCAATTTCTGCGGATTGACGACGATGTTGTACTGCTTGACGAAGCCGCCGACGCTGGCCACTTCCGCAACGCCTCCGGCTTTGGAAATGCCGTACCGCACAATCCAGTCCTGCACCGAGCGGAGTTCGGCGAGGGTCATGTTCTTGGCCACGACGGCGTACTGGTAGACCCAGCCGACACCGGTGGCATCGGGCCCAAGGCTTGGCGTGACCCCCGTGGGCAATCGTCGCGCAGCGGTGTTGAGATATTCCAGCACGCGGCTTCGCGCCCAGTAGGGATCCGTGCCGTCTTCGAAGATGACGTAGACGAAGGACACGCCGAAGAACGAGAAGCCGCGCACGACCTTCGATTTCGGAACCGTCAGCATCGCCGTGGTCAACGGATAGGTCACCTGATCCTCGACGACCTGGGGCGCTTGTCCGGGATATTCGGTGTAGACGATGACCTGCACGTCGGAGAGATCGGGGATGGCGTCGAGCGGCAGGGTGCGCAATGCGTAGATGCCCGCCGTGACCGCGAACACCGTCCCGATCAGGACCAAAATCAGATTCCGCGCCGACCATGCGATCAGGCGGGCGATCATTTGGCCTTCTCTCCGTCCCTAAACGCCCGCAACGCGGATTTCAGGTTGCTTTCGGCATCGATCAGGAAGTTGGCGGCAACAACGACGAGCTCGCCTTCCCCGACGCCTTCGCGGATCTCAGTGTAGTCTTCGCCGTGCGTGCCGAGCTTGACTTCACGCGGCTCGAACCGGCCTTCACCTTTGTCGATGAAGACGATCTGCCGCGCTCCGGTATCGATCACCGCGCCGTTGGGTACCGCGATCACGGACTTTTCCGCACCGAACGCAATTTCAACATCGGCAAACATGTCGGGAAGAAGCACGTCGTCCGGATTGGGTAGTTCGATACGTACCTTGGTGGTGCGCGTCTCGGTATTCACCTGGGGATAGATCAAGGCGACGGATCCCTTGAATTCACGCCCCGGCAGGCTGCGGACCTTGATGGTTGCCGCCGAGCCGACCTTCACTACGTCGATATCCTGTTCGGCGACGTCGGCGATCACCCAGATCACGGAGGTATCGGCCAGCCGAAACAACACGTCGCCCAACATCGCCCGCATGCCCTCGACGGCGGTTCGCTCCAGAATCACGCCGTCGCGCGGGGCCGTCCAGGTGATGGTCAGCGGGACCGTTTTGGTACGATCGATGTCGGCGATTACGTCGGCGGGCACCGCCAGATTCTCGAGCCGTCGCCGCGCGCCGTCGAGCAGTTGTTTGCGTCCCACCAGATTGGCCACGCGCGCACTGTCCCCGACAGTGGACAGATACTGGGCGCTCGCCGATGCAATGTCAGGCGAATAAAGCTTGAACAAGGGTTGTCCCTTAGTGACATGATCGCCTGTCGTGACGTTCTCGACGCTTTCGATGAATGACTGGGCCCGCAAGGAAATCACAGCCACGCGCCGCTCATCGAGCTTGATCGTTCCGGGCGCGCGGATCGGCCGCGTCACGGTGCGCAGAGCGGCGGGCTCGGAGCGCACACCGGTGCGCTGCAGCTTGCCCGGTGAAATCTGGATTGTTGAGGCGGCATCCTCGCCTTCGTAGACCGGAATGTAATCCATCCCCATCGAATCCTTTTTCGGGACGGGAGAGGTGTCGGGCAGGCCCATCGGATTGCGATAGAAGAGAATTCGTTTGGCTCCGGAGTTGGCGTCCTGGGCTGGCGCCGCACTTTCTGGAAAATTGTCGAAGCTGACGTCTTCGCTGGCATGGACTGCGGTATACGGACGCCCGTCCGGCGTTGTCTTGGCATCGGTTGAATAGAGCAGTTTGCCGTCGGGATCGCGGTAGTAAATGACCGGACCGGTTGCCGTAGGCTTGGCGGGCTGTGATCCGAGGAGGGCTGCGACACGAAGCGGGACCCAGTCGGGCAACGTTTGATTGGAGTGGCCGAGTCGATAGCCAACTCCCAGCATTGCGACGAGTGCGCTTGTAGCAAACGCAACGAGAACGATCCGTCTCGCGGTAGATCTTCCGGTTCGGGCGCGGGGCCCCACGCGTCCATCCTCGAATGGACGGTGTTCAGTCAACTTATCCATCGGTGTACCCCTGGCGCTGCTGCGGACTGCCGCAACTGAACCGGATTATGTCTTTCCGGCAGAACCGATGTCAGTCTGGGAAGCGATCGCAAGTGGGTCGCCCGTTTCTGGCGATCCCTCCGTACCCGACCGAGCCGTGCTCAGCCGGGCACATCAGTCCACCGGTCGAAGATCCTACTTGCAGACGAACCACCGATTAGTTCGCACCGGACGGCGGACCGGTTACAGGCTCACGCCGATGTGAAAAACCCACTTGAGTGGTCGTTCGATGTCCCGAAAGCCGATTGATGCCGAGCCGCACGATTCATGGACGCCCTTCCGAATGCGCAAAGTTCATCGATCGGCATGATGATCGGACGGTGGCTGTTTCAGCCGTGACGGTCTTTATTGTTTCGGTGCATTTTGCTTGTCGTGACGCTCGTTGCTGGCCTCCATCATTTGATTGCAGCTTTCCATCATCTGCTTCATTTGACGCATCATGCCCATCATTTCCTGCATGCCTTGTGAGCCGTTGCTCATCATGGGTTGATTGGTTTCCGTCGGCGTCTTCGGTGGCGTGGACGTTTCGTCCGCCTGGACGGCGGCGGAAGCCGCTAACGACGCAATCAATGCGAGCGGGATGAGAGTGGTGATCTTCATTTGGTTGCCTTTCAAAGAATGGCGCGCGTCGGTGGTCAACGCGTGCTGCGGTGCGGTTTGGAGCAGACTGCGACGCTTGGGCGCTCACCAGGAAAGCGAGCGTCATCTGTTAGTTCGGAAAGAGAGTATGTTCGGTTACAAGCTCACGATTTCGTGAAATCAGGCGGTCGACAGGAAAAGTCCATCGGCGTCAACGAACCCGAGGTCAGGTATCGTCTTCCGCACTTACGTCCGCCGATGGCACGGCTTTTCGTCTCGAGATGAAGCCAAGCTGGAATCTCCAAACACGCGGCCGATCTTGTCGAAGGTTTCCGCGGGTCGGATTCGCGCCTTCATTCGCGAGTTCCGCGATCTGGCGGGTGGTCAGTCGGTTTACCAATGCAGCAATTTGGGCCCGAGTACGGCGCCGGCGACCGTACATAAAACGATTGTGCCACCGTACCAGAGCGCAATGAAGGGAAACAGGTCATCCATGCAATGCAAAGCGTAGGCGGTTGCACTGACGCCGCCCGCGACGAGTCCTGCAAGCGCGCCGGTGCGGACCAGGTCCGTAGGCGCGGCAAGGCGGATCGCCGACATGACGGCGGCGAACGGCACGACCGCGACCGTTGGGATGGCGATCAGACACTCAAGCCAATAGCTGCCGAACACGATGGTTTCCCAGTGCGACCGCGGTGCCGTGGCCAGGCTGATGGCCGCGATGATCATGATCGCGAGAAATGGTAGGACAGTGAGGGCGAACCGGACCCGAAATTCGCCGCCGGGACGGATGTACTTGACCAGGTAATGCGAGGCCAAAATCACGACCGACAAGCTGAAGGCGAGTTTCGCGATCAAGAAGACCTGGGCATGTATTTCGTTAAGGTCAGTGCGAACGCCGAAAACAAAGACGACCGCCAACAGGGACGCCGCTGCGCCAACCAAGATTGCAATCCGGACGTTCCGGACAACTTCCCGCGTATCGACCGGGTCGACCTGCGAACTGAGCATGGAAATCAATTCATTGGTTTTCACGCTTTGGTCTCCCGTGCAATCAATGCGGTGAGGATCTTCAGCCCACGGTGAATGTTGACCTTGACGGCGGATGGCGACATCCCGCTACGATCGGCGGCCTCGGCCACGCTCAGGCCGTCGAGCTTCACGTATTGGAGCGAAAGTCTCATTCGTTCCGGTAACCTTTCAAAGAGCTTGGCGAGATCGAGTTGGCTTTCGGCGGCGGCGTTGTCGTCGGATGCCAGGATGTATTCGGCGTTTTCCAAGGGCACGTCCGCCGTCGTGGTCCTGGTGCGCCGCAAATGGTCGATAAGCTTGTAGCGTGCAATGGCGTAAACCCAAGGCGTCAGCGGCTGCTCCGGATCGTAAGTATGCCGCTGCGTATGGATGACAATTAGGGCCTCCTGCACGAGGTCTTCAGTTTCCTCTGCCGGGCGTCCAGGTCGCAAAAGTCTGCTCTTGTAGTAGCTCCGCAGATGTCCGCTCAAAGCCGTCAGCAGCGATCGATGCGCGTTGGAGTCGCCTTGGAGACTCGCCGTCATGAGCGCTTTGAGGTCGGACTCCTTCGTCATTTCTCCCTCTTTGAATTCGAATGAAGAATGCCCACGGTTACACGCTCACGAGATCGTGAGGTCCGCGCGGCGCGAAAGCCATGCCCAATCGCGAAGTGGGGGTCGAATGGAAATGCGTCCATTGATCAAACCGTTCCGGACTTCGAAAAGTCAGATGCGAGTATAGCTTGCATCTGACTGCGCGGGGGTTGCGGATTCGCAATGTCTCTGTCCGTCAAAGAACCGACCTACGTTAACACCATCTTCCATCTCACAGACCAAGTCAGGCGACTAGAGGCTGTTAGGAATTTGCGGCGAGTTGAGCTGCGTTTTTGAGCATGATGCAGACGAATGCGATGATGTAGATATCGGCGAGGGTCGATGCGCATCGCTCATAATCTCTGGCGAGGCGGCGGAAACGCGTCGCCCATGCGAAGGTGCGCTCGACCACCCAGCGTCTGGGCAGCAAGACGAAGCCGCGCTTGGCTTGCGGCAGTTTGACAACGCTCAGTTCGATGCCGGGGCCGGCTGCGGCCGCCGCGGCACGTTCGCCTGTGTAGCCTTGATCGACGAAAGCGATCTCGACGCTCTCGTCCGTTGCGGCCTGGATATCCCGGGCCATTTGGCCGACAGCGTCTCGATCTCCAACGCTTGCGGGCGTGACGTGGAGCGCGAGCATGTGGCCGAGCGTATCCACGGCCAGATGCAGTTTGGATCCCTTCTTGCGCTTGGCGCCGTCGTAACCGGCGCGGGCTCCGCTCTCGGGCGTGGAACGCAAGGTTCGGCTGTCGATGATCGCCGCCCTTGGCTGCGCTTCATGCCCGGCCGACAGACGCAGCAGCACCCGCAAATCCTCCGCGAGCGCTTCAAAGCATCCCGCGCGAAGCCAGCGCTGCGCCTGCTGATAAACGATCTCCCACGGCGGCAAATCGTTAGGCATCCATCGCCATGGCGCGCCTGTCTTCACAATGTAGCCCAGCCCGTTGAAGACCTCACGAAGCGGATAGCTCCGCTGTCCGGCGCTCTCTGGCAACAACGTCAGATAGGGCGCCACCAATGCCCACTCGTCGTCCGATACATCGGACGGATACAGCTTGCGTGATTCGCTCATCACGCAAGCCTCAGAAGCTACCGTTAATCAGTCCCTAACAGCCACTAGTCTCTAGGTGACGCACCGACCGACTTCGCACCGAGCGAAAGCTGCTAATCCGGCGTCAGTCGGGACGGCGTGTTGAATGCAGGTGTGGATGCGAAGTCGGCCGGGAATGATACCGTTCCGTCCGATCTCCCAACGTCTTTCCTTTCCCGCAACTTCCGTCTTCGCGGCGAGGAACTCAACCGCGCTCACATAGTCGTGACCTGTAACCGGCGCAGCTTCGTTTCCGAATTCATTCATGTCCGGTCCATTCAGGATCGGATGGCTGAGGAATCGTGGGAGTTAAAAATGCGCAGATCGAGCTTGGTTGCATTGTCGTCGTTGTTATTCGGTGCGATCCCGACCAAAAGACGCGCGTCCTTTTTGAGAACATGCGGCAACACCGCGCAGGGCATCAAACCAATGCGATGGGATCATCGCACTCGGGTCTTAACGATCGAGAATCTGATTCAATATCCGCTCTTTCGCGCAACCACTCGTGTCGCAATCATCTGATTTTGAACGGATGATGATGTCGCCGCCGAACGTGAATTGCGAACGCTTCGTTCCGGCGCCGAATCGCGTCGTTCCGTTCAACGAAGTATCGTAACGAACTTCGGGCCTGACAACCAGGCCGTCGAGTTCTTTGGGTACGAGGGGCTTGATCGCGAGTCCGACCGGCAGTGCGCCGTAGGTTGTCGCTCTGCCGCCGATCGCCGTCCCCAACGGATTACCATGCTCGACCCTGACAAAGTCCAGGTTGCCGGAGAATGCAGCAACGAAAAAACCACTGTTGTTGCGCCAGACTTCTCCGCGTCCGGTGATCTTGAGCCAATCGTTGAGGGCATAGGTGACGTATTGCGCGACGCCGCCCCCGACCGCATTGAAGCCTTCCTCACGAATATAGTTCAGGTCGGTGGTGAGCGTGAGCTTGTCGGTTGCCTTCCAGACGACTGTCACATCGTTGAGATAACGCAGAGCTATTCGGATTGACACCCGCAAGCACGACCGACGAGACATTGGGATTTTCCGGGCTCATGTGGGTCGTCGCCAGCACGGTCAGCGCGCCGTCCATCAAATTGAGTCCAATCCCACCGTGGAACGCCGCAGCCGCGTTGTTATCGCCGCCATTGAAGCGGTCGAACCTGTTGCCGAAGGTCGTATTCACGTCGGTGTCGACGCCAGCATAAACATCGAGGAGGGGGGTTAGATGGGTAGTCGTCATGATCCCGGTGTGCTTGAACGGAATGAAATTGAAGATGTAGGAGTGCGAGTAGAGCGCATTGTCCGGCGCGTAAATAATTTCGGCACCTCCAAGGTTACGTATTGTTCGACCTTGACATCCACGCCGCCCGAGGTGAGCCACGGCAAATGAAACAGAGCGTGGGCCTCGACGATGTCAAACTGATTGCGACCGCTGATCGACTGATCGAACTCACCCAGAAAGTGCGTGTACCGTGCATCCGAGCCGTACATCGCCTGGAACTTGAAGCCGAAATCGTATCCGCTCGCTTTGGGATCGAGCGGACGGGAACCGTCAGCAGCGTCTGGTTCATCAACGAGGAATTGGCCTTATCGGTGAAGAGGTGGCCAAAGTTAGTGCCGCCGGAAGGCCCTCGTTGAAAGGTGATCCCCGCTTGCACATGGCCGGTTATGGTGACGGTATCCCACCAGGACGGCAACGCCGGCGCGGGATTGCGCACCTTCGTAGTCAAATCTGCAGCCGCCGCGCCGCCGACCGAAAAAACCAAAACGACCAGTCCGAACAGTACGCCCTTCCGCATTGTAGGCCCCCGCGCAACTACTGCTTGCAATTTCGTCCTGTCTTGGAATTCGTCAAAGCCGTATCAGGCCACTTTTATGCGGGGTGGCGATGCATCACCCAGAGTTCGACCGCGGCAACGGTTGCGACGACGGCCCCACCACGAGATGCACCTGCATCGCCATGGTATCGTCGTCATATTGCCAACCAGGTACCGATCGTCAGATTGATCCATCCTTCCGATTCGAAGAAGGCCGGAACTGAAACGGAGTCGAAAAGGTCGGCGATCGAAAAGATCGCGACTATGCTGATGGCGTTGCCGGCCATCCAGGATGTATGCCATCCGAGTTGCGATTTGAATCCGAATAACCAGGGCGACAAGACCAGAAACCCGCCCAATGCGAGATTGATGATGAAATCGACGGCTTCGGTTTTCCGGTTTCGCTGGAACATGGCGACCTCGCTTCGTGAAGGCCAGACCACACTATTGTAACGACGTATAGTCTCGTTCGACGGAAATGTGCCAGCGGTTCTGCTTGGGAGTCCAGAGGACAACGCCATGTGGCTGCTCCAGTGCGGGGGTTCCTGCGATGACGGGTTTGAAGCCGATGTTCAAGAATCCGACGACGGCCTGTAACCATGCGTTCGCTCTGTTCGAACTAACTTAATAACAGGCGCGCGAGGAGAGATCGAGGTTCGCGAAAAGACGCGGCCCCGAGCGGTGAGGGCGCATAGCTTTGTCGTTTCGGGCGGCAGCCGAGAAAAGAAACGATATGCACTGTTTCTATTGTTCCGACCTCATTGATTGAAGCGCGAGGTCGAGCATCGCGTTGAGGCCATCGGATGGCCGTCCACAAACGCGGCGATTGCAGAGACAAACGCGCGCGTCAGGAGACGCAGGCGTTTTGGCCGATCAAGTATCGGTACGAGGCAAACAAATGAACGAAAGGATACTTTGGGGAGGTGCCACGATTTCAATCGTTGTCGTATCGTGGTGTTTCTACCGCCTTGTCGTGCCGAAGGGCTGGTGGGAGTGGACTCGCGCTGGAATCGTGCAGGCATTCGTCATCGCATTTTATGCCGAGATGTATGGATTTCCCCTCACGATTTACCTATTAGCCCGAGTCTTCAATCTGGACGTCGCGGGAAATCTTTGGGATGGCAATCTCTGGGTTTATCTGACGGGCAGTTGGTGGGTAATGCCAGCTTCCATGGCTCTCGGTTACACAGTTGTCTTTTTTGGAGCCGCTCTGATCATCGCCGGCTGGCGTGAAGTGTATCGAGCGAGAGCGAGAGGGCGGCTCGCCAGGGGTGGCCCTTACAGTTTGATGCGCCATCCACAATACGCTGGCATCTTTCTGGCGCTGTTTGGCGAAAGTGTTGTGCATTGGCCAACGCTATTCTCACTGACGGCCTTTCCTATCATCGTCGGCGCGTACTGGCTCCTGGCCAGAATGGAGGAGAAGCAGATGATCCAACAGTACGGTGATAAATATCGGAGCTACCAAAGACGGGTGCCGATGTTCTGGCCGGATCACCGCGGTTGGCGCGTAGCCTTTAGAAACTACTCGTTTCGACGGATGCTTTGATGGGGGCAAAGGACCGCTCAATCTGACCAGTGTTGTCGTCCAATGGAGCGTCGAGGCCGAGAACCAGCACCCTGACCTTCCAATTGTTGGAGAGATTACATTGTCCTCTTGAAAGGAGATGAAACAATGGAACTGAATAGAAATCTGACGACCCGATCTTCCGGCTCTCCGGCGGCCGGCAGAAAGCGAGGTTGGCTCAGTCGATGGACCGGGCCTGCGGTCTGCGCGGTCGCTTTCGTCGGTGCGATCCTTGTGTTCGGTGGCGCGTTCGGCACGCAGAGCACTGGAAAACTGCTGCCACTGCTGTTCTTGCTGCCGTGTGCAATCATGATGTTCATGTGCATGAAAAATATGGGTGGCAATCAGAACGACACGGGCAGTTCAAATGTCAAAACTGGTGTTCACAAAACCGATTCTGACGACCGACATTGACCCTGAGGCTCAGGAAAAACGTTGCCAGGTAAAATTGTGGCTGTCGGTCCGGAGAGAAGGCGTCGTGTCTCGTGAACGCGCGATCCGAGTGTCGTTTGCGAGGATTGCATGAACCCACTTTCCTCAAGCCGCTTTAAGACCGGGCAGGGCGTGCGTTCTGCGCAATCCGGCGTTGACATTGTGCTACGTGCTTATCATGCGCGTCTACAACCACACGGCGTCCGGGCTCGCGTTGACCAACGCACGTCGCCTATGCGGCTGCAGCTTCAACGTCTGGTTTGGTCATTGAACCTCCTGCGAATGCGTTCGCTGAGGCCACTTCTCCTCGCGAAAAATCGGCCTAAACCAGGCGCTCTGGACGGCTTTTAAGACGGAACGAGGCATCGAATATGCAACTTAGCCATTTTGGATTGGACTTACGCATCTCGGCTGCATTCCGCTCTCCGTCAGGGTGACTATGACGGCTGGTTCTGCCGTGCTACGGCTCGCAATACGACAGCGCTGGCCGGGTCCAGCGCCTGACGAAGATCCGGATCAGCCAAGGTACGCCCATCGTCGCCGGGTTCTTCGAAAAGCACACCTCAAGAGTTCAGTACGTTGTGTCAGATCCTAAGATCAAGAAGTGCGCGATCATCGATCCTGTTCTGGACTTTGATCCGAACTCCGGAGCCACGGCAACGCATTCCGCTGATGAGTTGCTGGACCATATCAAGCAGGAAAAATGTCAACTGCAGTGGATTCTCGACACCCCCCCCCACGCCGATCATTTCTCGGCGGCTGGCTACCTTAAGGAATTAAGACCGGAGTACCCACAGGCATTGGCGAGAAAGTGATCGAGGTTCAGAAGCTCTGGAAGGACATCTATAACCTCGGGATGCTTTCCCGACCGGCAATATGAGTGTCGAAGTCGTGCTCACACCAGGACATACGCTGGCATCCATTGCCTTTCTCGTGGGCGATGCTGTTTTCATTCACGACACCATATTAATGCCGGACGGCGGCACGGCTCGCACCGACTTTCCGGGCGGCAGCGCACGCGTTCTCTGGAACAGCATCCAACGGATCATGGCGCTTCCTGATGGCACTCGCCTGTTCACCGGGCACGATTACTGCTCTGCTGGACGTAAAAACCCCCTGTGGGAAAGCACCGTTGCTCAGCAACGCGCCGAAAATATCCATCTGCAAAGGCTAAAGACGGAAGACGCGTTCGTGAAGCTTCGCGAAGAGCGCGATCGGGAACTGCCGATGCCCATCTTGCATTAGCTGCAAGTGAATATCCGTGGTGGGGTGGCCGACTCCCAGAACCGGAAGGAAACGGCAAGCGCTATCTCGCAGAGGCACCCTTATGCCTGGGAATTAACGATGCAGGGAAAATTTCTCGCGGGAGATCCGAATGGCTCAACGTGACGTGGTGATTATCACCGGCAGCAGCGGCTTTATTGGCTCCGCCCTGATAAACAGTTTCGCGGGCCAATTTTCGTTGGTCGGCTTCGATCGGATGGCGTCTCACGCGCCGCCGCCTGCTGCGGAATGCGTGTGCATCGACCTCACCTCGGAACCCGGTGCCAAAGGCGCATTCGAGCGCATCCGAATTGCGTACGGAAACCGCATTGCCTCTGTGATCCATCTCGCCGCTTATTACGATCTCTCGGGCGAACCAAGCCCGCTGTACGAACAGATCACTGTGCGCGGCACCGAACGGCTCTTGCAACACCTCCAAGAATTCCAGGTCGAACAATTCATTTTCACCAGTACGATGCTAGTCCATGCGCCGGTCGAGCCGGGGCAACGCATTAATGAGGATTCGCCGATTGATCCGAAATGGCCTTATCCATTGTCGAAGGTCGAAACCGAGTCGCTAATCCGAAAGCAACACGGCGAGATCCCTATTGTTCTGCTTCGTCTCGCCGGCGTGTACGACGACAGATGTCGCAATGCATTTTTGTCGCAGCAGATCGCGCGAATTTATGAACGGCAAATTCTGAGTCACCTCTATCCCGGCGACCTCAAGCGCGGTCAGGCATTCGTGCACCTCGACGATGTAGGCGAGGCGCTTTTCCGCATCATAGAGAAGCGAAACGAATTGCCTCCTGAGCTCTCATTGCTAGTCGGGGAGCCGGAGACGCTGAGCTACGACGAAGTACAACGCACCAGCGGCCGCCTGTTGCATGGTGAGGAATGGGAAACGCACGAAATCCCGAAGGCTGCGGCGAAAACGGGAGCATGGATTCAAGGCGATCTTTTGCAGGAAGAGCCGTTCATCAAGCCATGGATGGTGGATTTTGCGGACGATCACTACGAGCTCGACCTCACTCGGGCGCGAACCTTGGTGGGGTGGGAACCCAAACACTTGCTGCGGGCCACACTGCCCGTCATCATCGATGCCCTAAAGTCAGATCCGGTCGCCTGGTACCGCGACAACAAGCTCAATCCGGCGCTTGTCGCGGGAGAAGCAGCTTCCCCTCCGGAGCACAAGCAGGCCGGCGATTCCCGACAAAGGACCGAGGAGATGCTGGCGGAAAAGCGGATGCTGCGCGGGCACGACGAATTGATGCTTGCCGAACATCGGCAGACCGCCTGGACGCATTTCGCGAACATCGCTCTCGGAGCTTGGCTAGCCACCAGCCCGACAATTTTCGGATTGTTCGAACCTGCTTTCTTCAGCGAAGCGATCCTTCGGGTCACGGCGGAGCGGGGACTTCCCTCGCCGGAATGGCGGAACTGGGCGCTCGGCTGGAGCGACGTCGGCGCGGGCGCGCTGATCATGCTCTTCGGCCTGCTCTCGCTTTCGCGCCGGACCAGCTGGGCTCAATGGGCCAACACGTCCGTCGGGTTGTGGCTGCTGTTCGCACCCCTGCTGTTTTGGGCGCCAAGTGCGGCCTCTTATGCAAACGATACGCTCGTTGGCGCGCTTGTGATTATATTCGCCGTTCTCGTGCCCATGATGCCGGGCATGAGCATGGAGGGAATGATGGGCGGGCCGGATATACCGCCGGGATGGACCTATTGTCCATCGACGTGGGCGCAACGCCTCCCCATCATCGTTATGGGGGCAGTGGGATTTCTGATCGCGCGCTATCTCGCGGCCTATCAGATGGGCCACGTTGACTCAGTTTGGGATCCGTTCTTCGGCGGCACCGGTGACCGCAACGGGACCGAGACGATCATCACCTCGGACGTTTCGAAAGCTTGGCCGATCCCGGACGGCGGCCTCGGTGCCGTCGCCTACATGCTGGAAATCCTGATGGGCGCCATGGGCGACAAGCGCCGCTGGCGGACCATGCCGTGGATGGTGACATTCTTCGGGATCCTGGTCGTGCCGCTGGGCGTAGTGAGCATCTACTTCATCATCATCCAACCGATCGCAATCGGGACCTGGTGCACGCTGTGTCTTCTGGCCGCGCTCGCGATGCTAATCATGATCCCGTTCGCACTCGACGAACTCGTGGCCATGGGCCAGTTCCTGGTCTGGAGCCGGCGCGCCGGCAAGTCCCTATTGCGCATGTTCTTCATGGGAGGAGCTCTCGTCGAGGGCGGGAAGGAAGACAAGGGCGTCGAGATGGATTCGTTCCGATCCGCCCTAACGGCGATGCTGCCAGGCGTGACGCTGCCGTGGACGCTTGTCGTCAGTGTCGTTATGGGCATCTGGCTGATGTTCACGCGCCTGACGTTCGGCACTATCCCGCCGATGGCGGACAGCGATCATCTCGTCGGTGCGCTAATAGTGACGACGGCGGTGATCGCGATGGCGGAGGTTGGGCGACCGCTGCGTTTTGTGAACGTGCTGTTCGGCGCTTGGCTGGTGCTTGCTGCCTGGTTCCTCGATGGCGCGTCGCCCACGGCGCGCTGGTCGGACGCCGCTATCGGGATTGTCTTGATCGGCCTGAGCCTGCCGCGTGGCACCCGCAGCCGGGATCATTACGCGGGCTGGGATCGGTTCGTGGTCTGATCATGGAAGATGCGCTCGCCTTTGATGCCCGCGTTCTTTTGCAAGGACAGAAAGGTCTGATCACCGGCGCGAGTTCTGGTATTGGTGAAGCCATCGCCCGGCGATTCGCCGCTGGGGCGCAGCAGTCGGCGTGAACTATCGCTCCGGTACCGATGCGGCACGGAAAGTTGTCGAAGAGATCCGGGCGACGGGCGCCGAAGCCATACCGCTACAGGCGGATGTGGCGAGCGAGCCGGAAGTGCAGTCTATGTTCCGCATCTTCCATGACGCCTTCGGCCATATTGACATTCTAGTCGCGAATCCTGGAATTCAGATGGACGCCGGCCGCAAGCAATATGACCCTCGAACAATGGCGGCGCGTGATCGATGTGAACCTGACCGGACAGTTTCTCTGCGCGCGGGAGGCGATCCGCTGCTTCTCGGAACAAGAGGCGAGTCCTTATTCCAGGCCGTTGGCAAGATCGTCTGCATGAGCTCGGTGCATCAGGTCATTCCTTGGAAGGGCCACGTCAACCATGCGGCCTCGAAAGGCGGAGTCATGTTGATGATGAAGAGCTTGGCGTAGGAGGTTGCGTAGAAGCGCATCCGCGTCAATGCCATTGCTCCCGGCGCGATCAAAACGCCGATCAATCGTGCCGCCTGGGATACGCCGGAGGCGGAGAGCAAGCTTCTGCGGCTCATTCCCTATGGACGCATTGGAGAGCCGGCGGATGTCGCTGAGGTAGCCCGGACTGGCGTCCGATCAATCCGACTACGTCACCGGAACGACGCTTGTGGTGGATGGAGGCATGACGCTTTATCCGGCCTTCCCGGAAGGCGGATAGCGGTCGGATCTCGCCGGGAGCATGCATGGGCGGTCGTATCGAAGATTATGCGCTGATCGGCGATTGCCGGAGCGCGGCGCTCGTCGGGCGCGACGGCTCGATCGATTGGTTGTGTTGGCCACGGTTCGATTCACAGGCTTGCTTCGCTGCGCTGCTTGGTACGCCCGACCACGGCCGCTGGCTGATCGAGCCCGCAAGCGGCAAGATCGCGACGCGGCGGCGCTATCGCGGCAAGACGTTCATCCTTGAGACCGATTTCGCGAATGGCGCCGTGACGTTGATTGATTTCATGTCCATGGACGGGGAACGCCAGGATCTGATCCGCGTGGTTGTGGGAAGAAGCGGCCGGGTCGCAATGCGATCGGAGCTGGTCATCCGGTTCGGCTACGGCCACGTGATTCCCTGGGTGAATCGGCTGGAAGACGGAACCCTGCGCGCCATCGCAGGACCGGCCCACTGGCGCTGCGGACGACCGCACCTCTTCGCGGAGAGGATTTCAAAACAATTTCCGAATTCACGGTCAGCGACGGCGAGACAGTCCCGTTTGTGTTGAGCTACGCCGCGTCACACCTCCCATTGCCGAAGCCGATTGATACTGATGCGACACTCGCCAAGACTGAGGCGTTCTGGACAGAGTGGGCAGAGCGCTGTCGTTATGAAGGTCCCTGGGCCGACGCGGTCGTCCGCTCGCATCTCGTTCTCAAGGCGTTGACCTATGAGCCGACCGGGGGCATCGTCGCGGCGCCTACGACCTCGTTGCCTGAGCTGCCGGGTGGCCCGCGCAACTGGGATTACCGCTTTTTCTGGTTACGCGACTCCACATTTTCCCTCCTCTCGCTGATGAACGCCGGTTACTTCGATGAGGCGCGGGCTTGGCGCGATTGGCTGCTGCGCGCAGTGCCGGCAGCCCGAGCCGCACCAGATCATATACGGGCTCGCCGGCGAACGTGACCTGACGGAACGGGAGCTCGCCTGGCTACCGGGCTACTAACGCTCGCTGCCGGTGCACATCGGCAATGCGGCGCATCGCCAGCTTCAGCTGGCGTGTATGGTGAGGTCATGGATACCTTCCATCATGCCCGGCGGGGCGGATTGGAACACAGCGAAGCGGTTGGGGGCTACAGCGCGCGCTCGTTTCGCATCTGGAGACGATTTGGCAGCGGCCCGACGAAGGCATCTGGGAAATGCGCAGCGGGAGCCGCCACTTCACGCACTCCAAAGTCATGGCCTGGGTGGCGTTCGACCGCGCCATTCGCAGCGCCGAGCAGTTTCACCTCGAAGCCCCGCTGGAGCGCTGGCGCGCCATACGTAGCCAAATTCACGAGGAGGTTTGTCGAAGAGGATTCAAGGCTAAAATTGGCTCTTTGTGCTACGGCGGGAAAACCCTGGACGCCAGTCTGCTCCTGATCCCTCTCGTCGGGTTTCTTCCCGCCGGTGACCCGCGGAGCCACTGTCGAGACCTTCGAGCGCCAGCTCATGGTCGATGGCTTTGTCCTTCGCTATGATTCTTCGGCTACAGAGGATGGATTGTCACCCGGCGAAGGAGCGTTTCTCGCTTGCAGTTTTTGGCTCGCCGACAATTTAGTCCTGCTTGGGCGCCATGACGATGCCCAAAGACTTTTCGAGCGCTTGCTTGAAGTGCGCAACGATGTCGGTCTCTTGGCCGAAGAATACGATCCGCGTCATCGGCGTCAGTTGGGCAACTTCCCGCACGTGTTCAGTCACGTGGCGCTCGCCGATACCGCTCGGAACTGACAGAAGCAACGAAGCCGGCGCGACAGCGCTCAGCACGATGACGCAACTCGGCTCCCGAACCGAGGCCGTTGATAGCAAATCCCTTTTGGTGAAAAGGTCGGGAAGAGATCCTGCCAGGCGCGTCCATCATTCGGACTCATCAGCCGATTCGGATCTTTGTCTCCGAGAGAAACTCGTACGGCGGCAAATACAAATTGGCTGGCGCCGGCCCGCGGCGTACCCGACCCGCTGTATCATATTGCGAGCCATGGCAGGGGCAGAACCAACCGCCATAGTCGCCTTGATGAGGAAGCGGAATGCAGCCGAGGTGGGTGCAAATACCAATAACCACGAGCCATTGATCACGCCCCTCCTTTACCCGCGCCTGATCGGACTCCGGGTCGATTAGATTGTGCCAGTTGATGGAACGTGCGTCGTCGATCTCCTTCTTGGTGCGGTGGCTGATGAAGATCGGTTTGCTGCGCCAGAACACCTTGATCACTTGGCCTTCGGCGATCGGGGCGAGATCGACATCGATGGGGGCGCCGGCGGCGATGGTCGAGGCGTCGGGATTCATCTGTGAGATCAAGGGCACCGCCGCCGCGGTGACGCCCACCGCACCGACGGCACCCGTGGCAATATAAAGGAAGTCGCGTCTATTGGTATGCGTCCAGGAAACCGCTGTCATTTTGCGCACCCGCTCTTTGTTCTTCGCTACCGCGGGCCAGCTCCCAATTGTTCGCTTGCGATGCTGTCGATCCGCGCCCTGATTTTTGGCGATAGACGGCGGCCGCCCATCTGTTTGGCCGGGCCCTTCTCGTTTCCCGCAGTCTGCTTCGCCGTACAGTTTCATGCAGAAGGGGAGAGCGCACTTGATGGCGCAAGGCAGCAGCAAGACGAGTCTCGGCGCGAGGCCAGCCGCGACTAGCCAGCCCCAGTTGAGTGCAACGCCACCGGTTATGAACGACAATTGCAAGCACCATCCACACACGCCGGTCACTGGGATAATAGCGCTCGGCCTGCAGCAGCTCGCGTAGCAACGATTTCTACTCCTGCTTGCGTTCGGCAGTCGACGAAGTGATCCCAGTCATCATCTACCTCCACTCGCGCGCAGCACTGAGATGGCAGCCGGACTCCGCCGTACGGTGATTCGCCCTAAGATCGGGCATGCCAACGTTGGTTATGTAGTCACGGCAAAGCTAACTAATCGACAGCGCGACAATCCGTCCAGGCCGCTTTCCCGTCGCACAACATGAAATAGTCCGCGCTCGCGCTCTGCGCATGTCGCGCCAACGAGGTAAGAACATCGGCACCCGCTGCATGTATTTTCGGTATGCCTCACCGAACTGCTTGATCAGCCGCGCCTCCTCGCGCCGCGCGAGGCGCACATAGGTCAGGACGATCACTGGTGCGAGCGAGAGTGTCAGAATGGTCGGCCAATGCACAAGCTGGCCAAAGATAACTAGAAATATCCCGGTGTATTGGGGATGACGAACTATGCCGCAGAGACCGCCGGTCTGAAGGCGGTCGCCGTAAAATAGATTCTGGTCCATCCCTTGATGACGAGAAGCAGCCCTATGACGATGGACACTGAGCCGATTGCCATCTCGACGACCGCACCGACCGGCCCATAGCCCAGCAGCGTGGCCCAGAGGTGACCGGTTGAATGCACGAGCGGAATGTTGAGAGGCAGCGCTGACGTCAAAAGATAGATGGTGAGCGGAAATCCATACATCTCCGCGTACGGGGCAATGATGAAGGCCTGCAACAGTCCCGCGCCAGTCCATTCGCGCCAGCTCGCGGGAGCGAGGAAATGATAGAACGCCCACGAAGCGATCACGATCATCAACAGGGCGTAGGGCCATAACCCGAGCCATTCCTGGAAGCCAGTTTCCATTTTAACCCGATCCCACGCTCGGTATTTTTCGATTCATTATTGCGGCGGACCACATCCAAGCAAGCTCTGGTGCGCGCCATTCTCAGATGAGTTGTAGCAATAACAACCAACTCTGCGGCGGCGAGATGACGATGGCCGTCGGGCGGAGGATACCCGACGGCCGGGCGCGTAATCTCGGTGGGGCATACCGAACTGAGTTTACGCGCCGAGAGGTGGACCGAAATCCTGCCGGCCGCCAGCTTCGTTAATTGCCGAGTGCGGCCGGTCCCGTGGTGCCTCGGCAATTCACGCCGTCGGCTTCGTATTCCGCCCGTCGCCCTGACCCATCTTTCCGGATGCAAAGATGCAGGGCGCACATTGCCACGCATGGAGGCGAAGCGAAAAGAATGGGGAGCACTCCCGCAGCGACGAGCCAACTCCAACCCGATCAACGAAACGGCTCTCAAGACCAACCACGGCCAGCGGTTGCGCCAAAGCGAATTGCCGCGGCTGCAAGTGGCTGACTCCGCTATTCGAGAAGCTCCTAATGATAATTTCGTCAGCTGCCCTTCGTGGGTTACATGTTCACGGACACGTGAAAATCGGCGCGACTCCTATACGGTCGCTGCGGGGAAGCGCAAACGTTGACGTTCAGCTTCAGGTAAGCGCGCCAATCGAGAGCGCTTTCAGCCGCGACATGATCGTCGCGCGCAATGAAGTGTCCGGCATCCTCGATCGGAACGTCAGCCATGGAGGCACGTGTGCGGCGCAGATAATCGATGAGCTTTTAGCGTCGCCGAGGCGTCAGTGGTTCGCCCGGATCGTAAGTGTGCCGCTGCATATGGACGGCCATCAACGCTTCATGCACGAGATCCTCGGTTTCGTCGGCTTTGCGGCCGGCACGCACCAGCTGCTCCTGTAGTAGGCCCGCAATGCCCCGGCTAACGCTCCAAGCAGCACCCGGTGCGCCGTAGCGTCGCCCTTGAGCCGGCAATCATCAGCGCTCTAAGTTCAGCCTGCTCATTCATTTGCCTCAACGTTACTTCGCAGGCAGGGCACTCCCGGTTGCACGTTCACGGCTACGTGAACGGCGCCGAATAATTTAAATTAGGGTACCGATAAGGACGCTTGCTCGTAGGCGCCTTCAGTTTCCGCTCGCATCCCGCACGATCGTTCACGTAGCCGTGAACGTGTAACCGGCGTGGCCTCTCCCTCGAACTGACGTTGTGAGACACCGCCAAAGGAGGCTGCCTCGTTAGCTGTGTGCAAGATGATCCGCAGATTAAGTCCCTTGGTCCTTTCGTCGTTCTTGCTCGTATCAGCTGCGGCGGAGAGTTATGCCGGAACCACTTCAAGAGATACTCGCTTGGAAGCTCGAAAGACACGGCCTGCAGGTCAAGCGGTGCCTACGGCGACCGGATGATCCACTGGCACATCACCGATCATCAGGTCTCAGGACTGATGGCCGTCATTCGTATTGCGTGAGCGGGAATCAGATGAAGATAATCTCACAATTCTTTGGACTTGCCGCCGCCGTGATTTTCGTCTCGGCGGCTCTTAGTGCGGCGCATGCGGGCGGCGATCCTCGACGCGGCGCTAAGATCTATGGTGCTTGCGCCGCCTGCCATTCGCTTGAACCCAATATGAATCTGACCGGGCCGAGCCTTGCCGGTCTGTGGGGCAAGAAGGCGGCTTCGGTACCGGACTTCCCTAGATATTCGAGCGCTCTCAAGGCGAAGGATTTTGTCTGGGACGAGAACACGCTTTATGCCTGGCTCGCGGATCCGAGCGCATTCGTTCGCGGCACCTACATGACGTTTCGTGGAATCCGTGACGACAAGGCGCGAGGCGATGTCATCGCGTTTCTAAAAATCGCTTTGGTGCCAGACGGGGCCAAGACGGTCGTTGCGCAGGGATTGGTTCCCGCCGAAGAAGCGCGCGGTCAGGCGCCCGAACCGCTCAAAATTGCCGCACCCGATGAGCGGGTCACGGCGATACGGCACTGCAAGAACACCTTCTTCGTGACAACGGCGGACGGAAAGGAACGGCCTTTCTGGGAGATGAACCTGCGCCTCAAAGTGGATTCCAGCGCGACCGGTCCGCTGGGCGGCAAGCCCGTGCTCTTACCAGCGGGCATGCAAGGAGACCGCGCTTCGCTCGTCTTCTCCACGGTCGCCGAGATCGGAAATTTGATTAAGCAAACGTGCCCGGAGCAATAGGTCAAAACAGAAGGCCGCGTTAATTCGCCGCAAGCCCAACGAAAGGATAACTGCCAATGTCTTTTGTGCGACGACGCAGTGTTCATCGCCGCTCGTTCCTGGTCACGACGGTGGGTCTGGTAGGGGCTCTATCGTTTGCTCGCCGGGCTCAAGCAAGCGAGTTGGCTGCAACACGTTCTCAGCCAGAAGCATCCTTGGGACAAAGAGGCGCCCCATCTTTGAATCTCAAAACGATTGGCCCGATGCACGAAGTGGTATCGATCCGATCATCGAACAACGGATATCGCCTGACGATGGCTTCCGGCGCAACGGTCTCGCTCTCGGAATTCAATCTGCATTTCAAAACCGATTCAAGCGAACGCGGACCCGTTAAAGGCCGGCCGGTGTTGCTGCGGACCGGCATGCAAGGCGACAGAGCAACGATCATTTTTTCCGATCCGTCTGAGATTGGTCCAGCGATGAGCACGTGACAAATGGAACTCACCTATTCAAGTGGAGAATGCACATGAACCGCAGGACGATGATGATCTCGACGGCTTTGCTCACGCTCACAGCGCTGAGTGATCGGGCATTCGCCGACAGCAAACCCGCCGCCACTCTCTACCGGAATCCGAACTGCGATTGCTGCCTGGAATACGCCAAATATCTCCGCAGCAACGGCTTCGACGTGACGGTGGATGCGAAGCAAGATCTCGCTTTGATCAGAAAGCAGATGCACATTTCTGAAAAATACGAAGGCTGCCACGTGATGGTCATCGGCCATTATGCGGTCGAAGGACACGTTCCGGTCCACACGCTCAACAAGCTGCTTACCGAAAAACCGAACATCATCGGCATCTCCTTGCCGGGCATGCCAACGGGCACGCCGGGCATGATAGGTCCGAAAGTGGGACCGTTCACGATTTATGAGATCGCAAGCGGATCTGTTCCGGAGAAGGTCTTTGCAGTCGAATAGGGGCCGGGCGGCATGATGCCGATGCGAGAGTTCAACTATGACGAGTGCCGAACCGGTCGTCGCAAGACCTAGTTCCGTTGTTGGCGAAGCGATGCCGTGGACGCGTCGGTTGATCCTCGTCGTCCCTCTGATTGGGTTCCTGGGCCTCGCGCTCGCGCTTGCCTGGGGCATGTCGCGCAATCCGACGGCGATCCCGTCTGCGCTGATCGGGAAGGCCGTGCCACAGTTCAGCCTGCCGCCGGTCAAGGGACGCACACTGGGACTGTCGAGCGCCGACCTCAACGGCCAAGTCTCGCTCATAAATGTTTTTGCCTCGTGGTGCGTCGCATGCCGCGAGGAACACCCGGTATTGATGCAAATGAAAGCCGATAACGTCGTGCCCATTCGCGGTCTCAACTACAAAGACCTGCCTGATAACGCGGCGCGCTGGCTCAACACGATGGGCGATCCCTACACTCGCACGGGCGCCGATATGAATGGCCGCGTGGCGATCGATTGGGGGTGTCTACGGCGTGCCCGAGACCTTCGTGGTCACCAAGGACGGCCGCATTGCGTACAAGCAAATCTGCGCGGTGATGCCGGGAGCTCTTGATGAAAAAATTCTCCCGTTGATCCGAAAGCTGCAACGTCAATGACACGAACAAAAGAACAAATTTCCCGACGCATCCGGTGCCGGATCGCCATAATCGCGGCGATTGCTGCGGTTTCGACGACGGCCGCTGCGAAGCCTCTGGCAGAGAAGATCATTCTGCGTGACAAGCCGAAGCCCGTTCAAGCGTTCCAGTTTGCGGACGGAGAAGGAAAGTCGCGCGGCCTCTCGGATTCCCGCGGCAAATCCGTTCTCCTCAACATCTGGGCGACCTGTGCGTCCCGTGCCGCAAGGAGATGCCCGGCGCTCGACCATCTGCAGGCCGCCTTGGGCGGGCCCAATTTCCAGGTGGTGCCGCTGTCGGTCGACCGCGGCGGAGCGGATGTGGTGCGCAACTTCTTCGCCGAGATCGGGATCAAGAAGCTTGAAATATATCTCGACGCTTCGGAAGTCGCGACGCGCAAGCTGAGCGTCGTCGGGCTTCCGACCACGCTCATTATCGATCGCGAGGGTCGTGAAATCGGCCGGCTCATCGGACCCGCGGGAGTGGGACGAGCCCGCAAATATAGAGTTCGTCGCCCGATGAGCGGGAAGCAGGCCACCGCCGCCGAAGTGCCGCAGGTCACATTGCAATAGCCCGGGCGGCAGACGATTTGCCGCCGCTCGATCCTCACGTCGTCAACTTCGGCCGCGAGGTTTACCAGCAGTATTGCGCCTCGTGTCATGGCGCCAAAGCAGAGGGGACACCGAACTGGCAAAAGCGTGACGAGCGTGGAGAACTCCCCGCCCCTCCGCACAATGCGGAAGGGCACACGTGGCGGCACTCAGATGCAATGCTCTACGACATGATCAGCAAAGGTCTGCGCGATCCGTTCAACAAGACCACACGGTTGACCATGCCTGCCTTCGCCGACGTGCTCTCGCCCGAGCAAATCCGTGCCGTCATCACGTATCTGAAGACGCTTTGGACTCCGGAACAACGCCAATTTCAAGCAGAGGAAACTATGCAGGATTATGGGTACTGCTGAATGAACGCAGTCCTGCAACCTAAACGCATCTCTTTGTCTCGCATAAAGGTCAAAAATGCGGCAGGACACGATCGGTGTAGAGGCTCACGGCTCGGTAGGACAGCCGGCTTGCTGAAGTGCTGGAAACCCACCGGCGACATGGGCAACATTGGTGATGCCCATATTTTTCAGCGTCTTTGCACCAAGAACCGAGCGGTTGCCGGACCCGCAATAGAGCACCAGCTTCTTGTTACCGCCCAACTGAGGCTTGTGTGTGGGGCTCGTTGGGTCGATCTGGAACTCCAGGAGACCGCGCGGGACGTGCACGGCGCCCTTCAGCTTCCCCGTCTTCTGCAATTCGTCGCCCTCGCGCACGTCGACAAACACCACGCCCGGATCGTCAACGAGCTTCAGGGCATCCTTGCCCGAGAGGGTCTCCACCTCCCGGCTGGCTTCCGCCACCAGGTCCTTCGCGCTCTTTTTCTCCATCGGTATCCTCCTGGTTCAGTCCCAAGGCGCCCCTTCCAGAGCGTCTAACGGGATCTTGAGATAGCGCTTGCCATTGTTCTCAGGTTCGGGAAGTCGGCCACCCCGGATGTTTACTTGCAGTGAATGCAGGATCAGCTTGGGCATAGGCAGCTCGCGGTCCCGTGCTTCGCGGAGCGCAACGAACTCCTCCTCATTCCTTACCTCCGTAAGATGGCTGTTCTCTGCCCTCTGCTGGGCTACGGTGCTTTCCCAAGCGGGCTTCCTGCCGCCGGGGCAGTAATCATGGCCGGTGAACAGGCGCGTCTCGTCAGGCAATGTCATGATATGCTCTATGCTCTTCCAGAGCGCGCGAGCGCTGCCGCCCGGGAAATCGGCGCGTGCCGTTCCGCCGTCTGGCATGAAGATGGTATCGTGGATGAAGGCAGCGTCGCCGACCAGGTAGGCTATGGACGCCAGGGTGTGGCCGGGGGTGAACAGCACCTCCACGTCCATGTTGCCGATCTTGAACCGCTCGCCATCAGTGAAGCGCCGGTCCCATTGCGATCCGTCCGCCGGGCAGCAGTCCAAAACGTTGTAGATGCCCTGCCAGAGCTTCTGGACCTCGACGACCTTTTCACCGATCGCGGTCGGCACGTCTGTCCTGTCCTTCAAATAGCCAGCTGCTGAGAAGTGGTCCGCATGAGGATGGGTGTCGAGGATCCATTGAAGCCTAAAGCCCTGATCATCGACATAGCTCAGCAAGGCATCGGCAGAGTGCGTCGCCGTTGCGCCGGACTTCGGGTCGAAATCGAGCACCGGATCGATGATCGCGCAGCTCTTGGTTTCGGGGTCGGCGACAACGTACTGAACGCTCGAAGTGTGGTTCTCGAAGAACCCTTTGACGAGGGGCCGTCCCGAAAGCCTCGGTAACGCTCGATCAGCCATTTTTTCCGTGCTCCTCCTCACGCGGTAAGCGCGATGACGCCGCGCGATACGATGTAAAGACCGACGGCGATCACCAAGATTGCATAAACGCGGCCCAAGGCTTCCTTCCGCCCCGCCAGCGCATTGCCGAGCGAAACGCCTGCAACTCCGCCCACGATACCACCCAATACGAAGAGCGCCGCGAGAGGCCAATTGACGAGTCCTGAGATCGCGTAGCTCGCCGCCGTCGCCGCGCCGAAGGTCGCAACGGCCACCAGGGATGTGCCTATCGCGAAGATCAAAGGCATGTCCGTCGCGAGAATGAGGCCGGGAACGATGAGGAATCCGCCGCCGATCCCGAAGAACCCCGAGAAGAGGCCGACGCTGAAACCAATTCCGAGCAGCAAGGGCAGTAGCTCTCGGGCCGTTTCGTTGGACAGGCGAACATCCGGATCCTCGGTTGCTTGCCGTTCCCGAAGCATGAGCACCCCGACGATAACCATGACAATTCCAAACAGGGCGAGGAGCTTCTCACCGTCGAGTGCCTTCGCCGCCGTTGAGCCGGCTGCAGCGCCAAGCACGCCAGCCCCGGCGAACACCGCTGCGCAGCGCCACTTTACGTGTCCGGCCCGCCAGTGAGAGCCAAGATTGCTGAGCGCACTCACCGAGACCGCCAGGGCACTCGTGCCAATGGCGACATGAGGGGAGGACACCCCGACGACGTAAACAAGGAGGGGCACCGCGAGGATCGAGCCACCACCGCCGACAAGCCCGAGGACAAGTCCGACAATCGAGCCCGAGCATGCCGCAAGAAGGCTCGTCGTTGAATCCGGCATCATCACTCGACCGACCGCGTTTCGCGCCGGAAGGTGGATTGGGGCCAGTCGTCCGGCACGAACCGGAAAAGCACCATCCCACCAGCATGGCGGCCACGAAGATGAAAGGTTTCGGCAAAGCGAGCGGCAGTAATGTCAGTGCTGGCCCAGGACAAAGGCCAGCCAAACCCCAGCCGAGGCCGAATATGGCCGCACCACTTAGAAGACGGGGATCGAGGTCACGCCTGGTCGGGATCTCAAGCCGGGGCGCGAGAACTGGCCGGCCCCGCTGTCTCGCCACGGCATAGCCGAGGGCCGACACTGCGACAGCCGCACCCATAACCAAGGCGAGCGACGGGTCCCAGGAACCGAAGATATCGAGAAAGGCCAGCACCTTCGCAGGGTTCACCATCTGCGAAATGACGAGGCCGAGGCCAAAAAGGAGTCCCGCCACGAAAGACGAGAGAATGAGGGCCACTGTCTCACGCTCCTATCAGGTGCCGGGTGATGAATACGGTGGCCATGGCGGTCGCGATGAAAGCGAGCGTGGCGGCAATGGAACGCGGCGAGGCGCGCCCTATCCCGCAGACCCCATGGCCGCTCGTGCAACCGGCGCCGAGGCGCGTGCCGAACCCGACAAGGAGACCGGCAATGACAAGCAGCCCGGGCGAGGCGTCGATCTCGACGGCGGGCCAAGCGCCGCCGGCCGCCACGAACAGAAGCGGGGCAAGCAGCATCCCGGACAGAAAAGCCACGCGCCAGCCGACCTCGCTCCTCGAGGGCTGAAGCATCTCGCCAAGAACCCCGCTGATCCCGGCGATACGACCGTTCATAATCAAAAACCACGCAGCCGCTCCGCCAATGAGAGCGCCGCCAATAAGGGACGAAACCGGGGTGAAAACGCTCATTGGGCTCTTCATTTCTGGTGCGCGATCGCCGTCCGCCTTCTGCGGTCGGTAGAACAACTCGTGCAGCATCGCGATAGCTTTCGACACGTGGTCGACGGTCCGGTACCAGAGCATCGGGCCCTCGCCTGTAGGCGATGATCTTGTGGTCGAGTAAGTCACCTTCGCTTCGCTCCGCACTCTGCTCCAATTCTTGCACCTTTAGCCAGGAACAGCCCACGGTCTGCTGCCGTTAGTTTTGCTAATCAGCGAAGCTCTATCGGGTTCCCACACGCAATCAAGGAGCGCACAATGATACTCGGCACCGCAGAACGTGTGACGCGCAGCACTGCTGATGCGGTTAACCGCGCTATCCAAACTGACATCCGCGACAGCATTCGGTGGCATGCAGAGCATCCTGAAGAGATCCCCTCTCGGCTTCGCGAGTTGGATGCCGAATGGGACGTCGAGCGGACGCTTGAGGCGAACGCCTCGGCGCTAGCCTTCACAGGTGTCGTGCTGGGCGCCACGCTGGACCGGCGCTGGATCGCTCTGCCAGCGATCGTCACAGCTTTCCTGTTCCAGCATGCAGTCCAGGGATGGTGTCCGCCGCTCCCGATCCTACGCCGGATGGGTTTCCGCACCGCCCGCGAGATCGACACCGAACGTACGGCGCTTAAGGCTTTGCGCGGCGATTTTGACCGCATAGAGGGCTCCGAGGATAAGGCGATGATGGCCTTAACAGCGGCGCGAACATGAGAGGCAGAGCCGACATCTTAGGGGAGGAGTGTTGTGGGACGGCCGGCGATATATCGCGTCGGTGACACTGACGTTCGCGACGGCAAAGGCACTGCCGGGCGTTGTCCAGATCGCTGAGATGGGAGGAGGGCGTCAAAGCCGTCAGAAAAAGAGTTGGAAGGACCTCAAGGTGTTGGACGCCTTGAAGACGGAAGAGGCTGACATCCCGCAGTCCTACGTCCCGGCATTCAATGCAGCGGCGGCGCCGGCTTCAATTGACTTAAGGCATCGCCTAACAGCTTGCTCTCATGCCAACCCCGCAGAAACGGCTTCTTGCCGTCCCCACTACCAGCGATCAGATGGAAGCCAGCAGAGTACAGCGACGCCATGGTAGCGCCGAGGCCGGCCGCGCAAGGCCCGCCTTTGCCAAAGCGGCCTCAATGCTAGGCGGCGCCTAAGGCTCAACGTGGCCGCGCCGGCAGGCAATCATACGCGAGGCCATTTCTCCCGCATGCCTTGGCCTCCGCGGCGCAACCGAGCGCGACGAGCGCATCGGCGGTGACGCCAGCGGCATCCTTTGGTCCAAGGGTGGTCATTGGCGCGCATTGCATGTGCCATTTCTCGAGCTCTTAACGCTCCCAGTGTAGCAACGGCTCGCGGTGGTCAGTGGACCGCGGTGCAGGTCGGCTCGCGGCCAGAACCGAACGCAAGCTGTGGGGATGATCCGGGCGACATGCACCTGCCGGCACATGCGAGCGGCCGGTGATATTACCGCTAGTCTCGAATCGCCAAATCAGGGCCTTGCGCCATCTTCCGTGATCCGAGCGACGGCTGCTGGCAGATGGCTGACGCCTATCTCTCCGGAGCGGTCCGCTCGAAGCTTGTGGCGGCTGAAGCTGTCGCCGCCCTCGACCCCGCCTATGCGCGCAACGTCACGGCGTTGCAGCGCGTGCAGCCCGCCGACCTGCGGCCATCCGACATCACCGCGCGGCTCGGCGCACCGTGGATTCCCGCCGCCGGCATCGTCGCCTTCGTTCACGAGACGATGGGCGTGGAGATCAAGATCCATCACGTGCCGGAGTTAGCGTTATGGACTGTCGAGGCCCGGCAGCACGGCTGGATGGCCGCGGGCACGTCGGAATGGGGCACCGTGCGGCGGCACGCCGGCCAGCTTCTGTCGGATGCGCTCAATTCCTTGGTGCCGCAGATCTTCGACACCATCAAGGACGGCCAAGCCGAGCGCCGCGTCCTCAACGTGGTCGACACCGAGGCGGCGAAGGAGAAGCTGCAAAAGATCAAGACCGCCTTCCAGAACTGGATCTGGTCCGATCCTGACCGGACCGATCGCCTGGCGCGGGTCTATAACGACCGCTTCAACAACATCGTGCCCCGCGCCTTCGACGGCTCGCATCTGAAACTGCCCGGCGCCTCGGGCGCCTTTGTCCTGTACGGACACCAGAAGCGCGGGATCTGGCGTATCATCGCTTCGGGCGCGACCTACCTCGCCCATGCCGTCGGCGCCGGCAAGACCATGACGATGGCGGCCGCTATCATGGAGCAGCGCCGGCTCGGCCTAATCGCCAAGGCGATGCTCGTCGTGCCCGGTCATTGTCTCGCGCAGGCCGCGCGCGAATTCCTGGCGCTCTATCCGGGCGCCCGCATCCTCGTCGCCGACGAGACCAACTTTACCAAGGACAAGCGGATCGCTTCCTGTCGCGCGCGGCGACCGCCAGCTGGGACGCGATCATCATCACGCACTCGGCGTTCCGTCTCATCGGCGTTCCGTCGGCGTTCGAACAGCAGATGATCCAGGACGAGCTGGAGCTTTATGAGACGTTGCTGACCAAGGTCGAAAGCGACGACCGTGTCTCGCGCAAGCGGCTCGAACGGCTGAAGGAGGGATTGAAGGAGCGGCTAAGCGCTCGCCACTCGCAAGGACGACCTCCTGACCATCTCGGAGATCGGTGTCGACCAGATCATCGTCGACGAGGCGCAGGAGTTCAGAAAACTCTCCTTCGCCACCAACATGCCGACGTTGAAGGGCGTCGATCCCAACGGTTCGCAGCGCGCCTGGGACCTTTATGTAAAGGCCCGCTTCATCGAGACGAAGAACCCGGGCCGCGCACTCGTCCTCGCCTCCGGCACGCCGATCACCAACACGCTCGGCGAGATGTTCTCGGTCCAACGCTACCTCGGCTACGCGGCGCTTCTGGATCGCGGCCTGCACGAGTTCGACGCCTGGGCCTCGACCTTCGGCGACGTCTCGACCGAGCTCGAGCTCCAGCCCAACGGCAAGTACAAGCCGGTCACGCGGTTCGCGACCTTCGTCAACGTCCCTGAATTGATCGCCATGTTCCGGTCGTTCGCCGACGTGGTGATGCCGGAGGACCTGCGCGAGAACGTCAAAATCCCGGCGATCTCGACCGGCAAGCGGCAGATCCTGACCGCGAAGCCGCCGCCCGCCTTCAAGCGCTACCAGCTCGTGCTCGATGCGCGGATCAAGGCGATCGAGGTGCGCGATCGGCCGCCGGAGCCCGGCGACGACATCCTGCTTTCCGTCATCACCGACGACCGCCATGCCGCGATCGACCTGCGTCTGGTCGATCCGGACAACGACAACGAGCCGGCCAACAAGCTGAACCTGCTCGTCGCCAAAGCCCGCCAATGACACGCGCGACGAGGACCTCGACGGACCCGTCGGGTTCGAATCCGCGGCCCAGCGCAAGCGCGAATTCGCCGCAGAGGTCGCCGTTCAGGCGCACGCACTGCGCATGGCGGCCGAAGGCGCCGCCGCAGCCTACGAGCACGTCGTCGGCGAGAGCTGGAAGCCGTTCGAACGCCAGCCCGAACAACCCGGCGAGACCGTCAGCCGCAAGGCGGTCGAGGTTCAGATGGCGGCGTTCGGTTGACGCCGCCGGCGGGGCTTCGGCCCCGCCTCTCGCTCGCGATCCGATATCGGCCGGTCCTTCGGGACCGGCCCTTTTTCATGTCGCACGGCGCGCCGGCAAAAGAGAGCAAACAGAAATGACTCGGAATGGAGCGCCGTCGCGGCCCGTACCGGCTTTCGGTCGATGCTCCGGCCGGCGCGGCAGCGCAACGGCTTTGCCCGTCCTCCACCGCGTTCCGATCCGGCACCTCTGCTGTCACCCCGACCACCAGCGTCACCGGATGCGCGGCCCCGCCGGCCTTCGCAGCGGACCGCCGTGACGGGCCGCGATGGGCGCGGCCTCCTACGGAGGTTAGGATCATGATAGGTAAGGAAACCAAACCCCGCGCCGACGTCTATGCGCGCATCACCGATCGCATCGTCGCGGATCTTGAGCGCGGCGTGCGCCCGTGGGTCAAGCCCTGGAATGGGACCAACGCGGCTGGACGCATCACGCGCCCGTTGCGCCACAACGGCATGCCCTATCAGGGCATCAATGTCGTGCTGCTTTGGTCGGAAGCCGTCGCGCGGCTTCACGTCGCCGATCTGGATGACGTTCAAGCAGTCGCTCGAACTTGGTGGCCACATCCGCAAAGGCGAGAGCGGAACGATGGTGGTCTACGCCAACAAGATCACCAGAACCGAGACGGACGAGCATGGCGACGAAGTCGAACGGGCCGTTCCGTTCCTGCGCGCCTACACGGTGTTTTGCGTCGACCAGATCGACGACTTGCCGGATCACTATTACGGACGCCCGCAGGAGACCATCGCGCCGGCGCAGCGCATCGCGCATGTCGACGCGTTCTTCGCCAACACCGGCGCAACGATCCGGCATGGCGGCGACAAGGCGTTCTTCGCGCCGGCGCTCGACATCATTCAGATGCCGCCGTTTGAGAGCTTCCGTGACGCAGAAAGTTACGCCGCCACGCTGGCGCATGAATGTGTGCATTGGACGGCGCCGGCGCATCGCGTCAATCGCGACCTCAGCCGCTACGCGAAGGATCGCAGCGAACGCGCGCGTGAAGAACTGATCGCCGAGCTTGGCGCGTGTTCCTCAGTGCGGATCTCGGTATCGTGCCCGAACTCGAGCCGAGGCCGGACCATGCCAGCTACCTCGCATCGTGGCTCGAAGTCCTCGCCAACGACAAGCGTTTCATCTTCTCGGCAGCCGCGCACGCGCAGCGCGCGGTAACCTATCTTCATGATCTTCAGCCCAAGCCGGCCGAGATCGATCAAGCGGCATGAGGCCCAGCCACCCGCGGCTCAGAAAGACGAAGGCCTCGCCTCGCGGCGGGGCCTTTCTTGCGTGCGTCATTGTGCATCGTAGCCGGCGACCGGGATGGCCGTGCCGCCCATCGTCTGAGCAAGCCAAATCGGCAAGATGAAGCGGGCGACGCCCCTGCGTGTCCGAGATGCTGGCCTACTCCTGGGAGAGCCTTCCGGCAGCGGCGGAAGACGGGTGTACCACGATGCGATGGCCCGGATCGTGGCCGAAGCCGATGGCCGGAGAAATGCCTACATTGCGTGTGCGAGTCCCTTGCATCAACCGTGCCTTTGCCATTGTCGAGCGGTGCGGTGCCTGTCGCTGACTTGTCTCCTCATCGTTCGGCCTGGCGCGCCCAGTGCGTCCTCGATTTGGCATGTCTAACCGCAGGCCGTCGTCGCTGCGCTCCGCCTCGATCCCAAGACCGCAACGGCCGCTCGGCTTTCTTCCCCTGTTCGCTGCGCGCCCATTCCTCGCGAGACAAGAAAGCCTTGCCTTGGCCGCCCTCTACTGCGTGGCGGCCCTTCGGGTGCGGTCCGATCGCCTCCGGTCAACGACCGCCATCGAGGTCGCGGTGGTCGCGGCCCGAGAAACGAAAGAGGACACGAACATGGCTACCATCGGCAACTTCACCGTCAACGGCAACGGCTTCTTGGGCACCGTCAAGACCCTCGCCCTCGGCACCGTGAAGGCCAAGATCGTCCCGGCCGAGCGGACCTCGGACAAGGCCCCCGACTACCGGATCTTCGCGGGCACCATCGAATTCGGGGCAGCTTGGAAGAAAAAGTCCCAGGAGCAGAACCGCGATTATCTCTCGGTTAAGTTGGACGACCCGAGCTTCCCGGCTCCGATCTACGCCACGCTGGTCGAGGTGGAAGGGGAAGAAGGCCACTCGCTCATCTGGTCTCGTCCGAACCGCGACTGAGACGCCCGCGTAGAAGGTCTCGCCGCAAGGTGGGGCCTTCCCGCGTGAGCGGAAAGGAGAACGATCATGTGCAAGGTCTTGAATGCGGGCGCTGTCGGCAAGCGCACGAGTGCGACGCAGGTTTACATCGGGCGCCCGAGCAAATGGGGCAACCCGTTCGTTATCGGGCGCGACGGTTCTCGCGCCGAGGTCATCGCGAAATATCGTGCGTGGATCGTCGCACAGCCTGGACTGATGGGCGCACTCGACGAACTGCGCGGAACGACATCGTCTGCTGGTGCGCGCCGCTCGCGTGCCATGGCGACGTGCTGGTCGACCTCGCCAACAGGCGCTGATCATTCCTTTGGTCGATCTAATCTCGACAGCCGGTCGGACATGTCCAGCAGCTTCATCGCCGCGGCGGTGATGGCCTCGGCGACGTCGGATAAGTTTCCTCTCTGCTGATCGACACCCCATCGAGAAATATCACGGTCGCTTGATAGCCCTTGCCTTTCGGTGGGGCAGAAAGCTGGATGGTGAGCATATCACGGCGTCTCCTGACGGATTGCATCTTACGAGGAGAGCTGGATGTCGGCCACGCTGCGCGCGGCGCTACGCCTGGACGCGAACCTGCTGGCGCACTCGCTCGTAGAGCTGCACTTCCGCCTTATGAAGGAGTTCGACAACGATCGCGAATTGTTGCCGATCGACATGGGTCGCCCAGCCGCTTTCGCAGCGCACGACAAGATAGTAACTGTCGCCGTATTCTTCGACACCGCGTTTGAACGTGACGGTCGCGCGCTGAACGGTCCCCTTCTCACGCAATTGCGGTCCGGGAACGAGATTGCAATTGTATCGCGCTGCAAGTTCGGGGAACGGACCGTCGTCCTGTTCGCGCTTGCGATAATGATCGAAGATCAAGTCGGGCTCGCATCCGCGAACCAACCGAAAGCTCATGCCGACGCCGGCGTAGTCGTTCCGGGTGTGACGCACCGGCGGATCGAATGCCAGCGTCACGCGGATGCAGCGCTCGCCGTTTCCTGCCTGAAACGCTTCCGGGATCGGAATCCGGTAGACCGCAAAATGATCGAGGGCGAGCTCATCCTCCGCGTAGAGGGTCACGCGCGCGTCGTCCGAGAATGCGGCGCGTTCGAGATCCACCAGGCCATGACCGACAATCGCCCGGGTCGCGTCTCCACCAAGCAGCTGAAGCCGCTCGCTGGCGGGCGGCGGGATTTCCGCAGATCCGACAATGAGCGCCCGGACGAGATTGGCTGAGGCCTTGGGGAAGCGCGTCAGAATCTGAGCGGCGCTAAAGGCGACCCGCGGAGCGGCGTAGGACGTGCCCGAACCCGCGGTGAAGAGCTGGTCGAGATAGCTGTGATGCAGTGTCAGAACGCCGGCGCTGCCAACATCCTCTCCTCCCCGCAGCCGCGCGACGACAGCATCGAAGATCAACGTGCCACCAATCTCCACGACATCCGGTTTCGTTGCGCCGCCCGGTCCTGGCCCGATTCGCGAGAACGGCGCCGGCTCATGCAGGCGCGTGATGGCGCGGACGCGGACGTCGTCGGCGCGATCAGGATCGAGACCTTCGCCGTGCGCGAGCGCGCCAACGGTAATCACGTTCAAGGCGCCGGCGGGCTCGAACAACCGGTTGGCGTCCTCCAGAAGATAGCGCGGATATTCGGTCAGCGCCTGTTCGAGCCGATTCCCGCCGCGCGGACTGCGATTGCCAGACGAGACGACGATGACGATGTCGAGCTCCCGCGCCAATTCGTCAAGCGTGGCCGCCCATGTCCCGACCTTGCCGCCGTCGAAGACGCGACGGCGATCGGCCAGCGCGATCACGAAGACCCGACAGCCAAAGCGCTGGTTCAGGGTCGTGGTCGCCTCGCGCATCTGCGAGGGCACGAGGCGCCGATCGTCGAATCCTCCTTCATCGTTCACCACCTTCGCCGCACAGAGGCGCGCGCCGCGTTGTAGCGCGCCGGCGTCGAGCTGCTCGCGAAGATCGCCGAACACGGCGACGCCGGCCACGCGGGTGCCGTGGCCCCAGACGTCTGCGGTGCCGAGCTCGGCGGGAACGCCAATTGCACCGACGAGAATGTCCGCGAGGAAGGGGTGATCGTTGACTCCGCTATCGATGATGCCGATCAGCGGGGCATCATCGGCGACGGCGTTCAGTGGTGGCGCATCTGCCAGCACCAGGTCGAGCGCCTCTGCCGTCGTCACATCCGGCGCCGGCGGCAGATCGATCGCCGCAATCTCTTCGATCGTCAGCAGCGTGCGCAACAGTTCGCCCGTCAGGCGCATGCGGAACATGCTGATCGAGGGGCCGACATAGCGATCGAAGACATCGCCACCTCGTGCCTCGACGTAGCGGATGACATCCTCGATCTTGCGCTCGCGCAGGCGACGTTCGCCCAGATCCCAAAGCTCGATATCGACCAGATAGGATGTCTGCGCGACGAAATCATCCACATCAGCGAATCCTTCTTCCCGCAAACGTGGACCGATCCGATCGCGCGGCTCGACCGATCCAATGCTTTCGATCCCAGAGACGAAGTTGATGTAAGGCGCGTGCTTCTGCCCGGGGGGCGGGCCGCCCTGATAGGCATCAAGCCGCGCGCGAAAATCCAGCATGTCTTCACTCGATGCGAACAGCACGAGCGTGCGGTCCGCGTCGCTCGACAGCACCGTGAGCCCGAGCCGCTCCCACTCCTCCTCGAGCAGAGCGCCCGTCATCTGCACGCGCAAGATCAGGGAGGGGTCGACGAATTCCGGCTTGCGGCGCCGCCTTTGCTCCTGGGTCGCGGCGTCGAGCTCGTCGCGCAGCTTCGTGCTGTGCTGGTCGCGATCGCGCGCCGGCGGCGGACCGCCGCCGCCGTGCTTGCGGCGCTCGAATTGCTCGGGGAGCCGGACGAGCTTGAGGTGATCGTATCGGGCCAAGGCGCGCCTAGCTCGGCGGCGCGAGGCGAGACTGACCTGCCCGGCGGCGCGCCTCGTCTTCCAAGGCGCGGTTGAAGTCGCGTGCCTGCACCTGCTTACGCCGATCGATGATCATCGCCTTGACCGCCTGGGTGCAGACACGTTCGATCTCGGCGTAGGAATAGCCCTCCAACGCCGGGGCATGCTGCAGCGGATCGAACGCGGTCGCGACGTTCTTGAATTTGAGCCGCAGGAACCGGGCAATCATCGCCCGATCTGGCTTGTCGAACCAGACGACTTCGTCGAAGCGCCGCCAGACCGCCGGATCGAGGGATTGATCGAGGTTGGTCGCGGCGATCAGGAAGCCTTTCGGCTGAATGTGGTCGATGAACAGCAGCAGGCTGTTGACGACCCGGCGCAACTCGTTGTGCTCACTGCTGTCGTCGCGCGAGCGCGCCAGCGCGTCGAACTCGTCAAAGAACAGGACGCAGGGCTGTTTGCGGGCGAACTCGAAAATCTTGCGGACATTGCCCGCCGTCTCGCCGAGGTAGGACGAGATCAGCCGATCGAGTTTGACGAGGAATAGCGGCAGTCCGAGCTCGGCTGCAAAAATCTCCGCGCACAGCGTCTTGCCGCATCCCGGCGGACCGCAGAACAGAAGCTTGGAGCGAACTTTTAGTCCGTGCCGCCGGACGTCCTCGGCGCGGCGAAACTCTTTGACGAGGCCGAGCAGCACCCGCACGTTCGTCGCCCCGAGCACAATATCATTGCGCGTGTGCCGCGGTTCGATCCGCTCGATGAAGTCGGCGGCCGCTTCGGGGAACGGAAGCAGGGGCGCGAGCGCCTTCGGACCGGTCGGGCGGCTCGGGCCAGCCTCGAGGGTCTTACGCAGGCTGCGCGCCAGCACGCGGTTGTTCTTCTTTTCCTCTTCGCCGATGATTTGCTCCGCCACGGCGCGGAACTCATCGTCCCGACCGTAACTGGCCAGCAATTTTTTCATCAACTCCCCGCGGGCCATGGCTGTGCTTTACTTTCTCCTGCTCCGCGAATCATAACCGCAAATGCAGCGTTTCACGATGGGGTTCCTAGCCGATTTAAACAACGCAAATGGCTGTTGGATGGCCATCGGCTATAAAACCCCCCACGCCCGATATCGTCCCTGCCCGTCGCCTCGCGCAAGCCGAGTTCCGCGACCATGTCCTGGGCGGCGCGCGGCGTGATCTCCAGCTCCTCCGCAATCATGCCGGCCGAGGGCGAGAACACGCTGCGGGCGCTCGCCTCCGATCTGGCCTACCTTGAGGGTTGGGCGCAAGCGGCCACCGGGGCGCCGCTGCCGTGGCCGGCGCCGGAAAGCCTGGCCCTGAAATACGTGGCGCATCACCTGCGATCCACGAGCTTATCGCGGCGGACGCACGAGAGCTATCTGCAAAACTGCAGGCTCATCGACTCAAGCTGTTTCCCCCAAAAGCTAGGAAGAAGCTTCGGCCATTCTCCTCAGGAGAGGCAGCCAAGCTCATCGGCGTCAACGACGGCTACCTCCGACAGCTCTCGCTCGAGGGCAAAGGCCCACAGCCAGAGACGAGCGACATAATTCGTCTCACATACTTTTCGGGACTCGACATCATCCCGGGCAACATCGAGCTCATGGATGCTCCTCACGACGGCATCGCGCGGAAAGATCAACCCCTGCTTCGCCGCGCCGCCCTGGACGAGTACGGTGAGCGGCTGGCCGATCCGGAGGTCCGACGAAGGCTCCGGAATGGAGAAGTGAACCACCGTCGCGTGCTGTCTCAAGGCGCGGCTGGTTCCAAGGTAGGATAGCGGAAACGCCGATCCGTCCGAATCCGCCGCGGTTGCCTCGATGGGACCGGTGAGATCAAACCCGTCATAGGCCAGCGCTTCGACCCAGAGACCTTCCGGATCAGCGATCTCAAACAAGACATCCTGCGGCCGAACGACTTGGCCCGGCACGGCCTTGGCCGCCGTGATGACGCCATCGGTCGATGCCCGCAAAAGCTCATATCCAGCGCGCGAGTCACGCACGGTGTCGCGACGCGCGCGCAACCCCGCCAGTTCGCTCTCGAGATCGTTGAGTTGTCCCATCGGGGTCGCGCCACGTTTAGCTAACGGTCGGAGTCGGTTGATCCTGGTTTCCGCCACCGCGATGAGCTGCTCGATTTCCCCCATCTTCTCGGAAATCGTCGTGCGGTCCGCCACGGGCAGATAAGGCTCGATCCGGAGAAGCGTTTCCCCCTTGGTGACCTTTTTTCCCGATCCGAGGCAACGCTCCCTCGCTGGGGACGATGCGTCCCCCGTAAATGCTTTGGACAATGCTGCTGCGGTTTGGATCGCCGATGATGCGGCCGATCAGGCTGAATGCTGGCCGGGCGGTTTGAGGCTCGGCGGTGGCCGTGCGGATATCCAGTAGGCGCTGCGTCGGCTTGGCAGCAAACGCGGTGCCGTCTGGCAGCCGTCGCGGAGCATCGCTTGGACCTGCGGCTGCGGCATCCCCGCCGAAGGAGGGCCTGCGTTTCGCCAGCCGCCGAATGCGGCGGCCGCCAGCAGCACGCAAGCCCCGGACGCCAGGGCCGCCACGTAAGATGCGCTACGACGTCCTCGACGTTTCAGATGCCAGAACAGCAAACCAAGGACCACCCCCGCTAAAACGAGAAACGCTGCGATCCGGCCCGCCGAGGGCCATTCGTGGTTCTGCCGTAACGTCGGCTCAGTCGGCCGGGGAGCGTGAAGGAATCGACCAGCAGGTCGTCGCCCTTTCCCCCGTTGATGGAGAAGATGACCTCGACCGATCCGGCGCGGGTCGGATCGGGGAGGGCCACGGTGTATCCGTTCGAAGCGCGCTTGGCCTCGATAGCGGCCGCGTCACCGATCGTGACCTGCAATTTGGCATCCGTGACCGGTTCGTTGGACACCGCATCGTCGATGAAGACGGAAAGCTCGCCGTTCTTCAGGATGCCGACGACCTCATAGAGATCGGACCGCGCCGTCACCCGTGGAAAGGCGGACGAGGCGACGGCTGATTTCTCATCGTCGCCATGATCATGGCCTTCATGGGCGAGCGAAACGGATAAACCAAGCAGCAGGCCCGCCAAGCAGCCGAAGCCTATGCACCAAGCCTTGCGAGCTGCCCACGCAGGCAGCGTTGACCCACAAACATTAAAAACCCCTCCAGGCACGCGATTAAGCGGCGGCCGAAAGGGCCTCCTGGACTACGCGATGCTGGGGGTACTTGGGGGGCGGATCAGAGCGCCGGGGTCGATTCCGTCGGCTTTCTCTGACCGTGGCAACTGCAACAGGCCGGTGAAATCGGACGGATGAGCCAGGGCAGCGAATTCCGGGATCGCCATGAAGACACCGAATAGCGCGGAGAACGACGGGGCAAAGCCGCCATCGTCATCGTGATCTGGTGCCGACTTGCCGTGAACGTGCCCCTCGACACTGTCACCACCATGATCGTGTACATGACCTGCGAGGTGGCCGTGGTAGTGCATGGAACCGTTCAGGATGACGGCAGGTTCGGGCAATACGCCGGACAGCGCGGCAGCTTGAGACACCGAAATCACCACGTTCTGCAGCAGAAACGCCGAAATCGCCAGGAACATGATCGTTCTGGCGAGGGGTCGGACCCGAAGGTACGGCGGACGCTGCATGAAAACCTAACTATGGGAGTTCAAACGATCTAACAAGGGAGCAGGGAACCCAGGATCAGATGGCCCTCCAACCATTTAACCCGTATAGAGCCCGACGAAAACGATCAAAACCGCGGAGGCGGCGCCTTGCGGACGAAATTGCTAAACCCCGCCAACGACGTTCGATGTGCCGCATGCTTAGTGCCGCAAGGACGCCTGCCGACACCATCGTGATCGCAAGTCCGATACCGAAGCAGAGCACAAGCGTGAATCCGAGGCCAAACTGCTTGATTTGGATGCACAACAGAAGAACGGTGATGGCGGCAGGGCATAAGACCGCCCGTCAGGCCAAACAGGACGATCTGCCAAGTCGTGACACTGCGTCCTTCGAAACGTTTGCGGATATCCGCTGCATGCGCTCGAGCGTGAGCGTCGTCTTCGTCCCCCAAGTTCATGTGCGAATGGTCGTGTTCCTCCAACATAGTCTCGACCGTCCCTTGCCCTCGCAGTGACAGGCAAACCTTGAAGGCGTGAGGCTCCGGCATTTCTTCGACGCTTTCGAGGAAGCCGGACCTGGCGACGAAGCCAAATGATTGCTCGGTCCCGCCGGAACGAATGGTCGTCAGATGGATTTCGGATGCACCATCGTGGAAGTGCGCCGTCTTCGAAAATCTCCTGCGTGAACGATCTTCCGCCGATCTCTATTTCGCGTCGCTCATCGTGGTGATGATGTTCATCCGCATTCTGTTCTCGCCAGGTTCGCCAGGCCATCCAGACGGCGAGGCCGATGATGACTGCGGCTGAAGCGATCTAGAGATAGGCTTCGCTCTGTTCTCCATTCCACTGGCCTCCAAATTAGAGTCCGCTTAGTGCCACCGCCCAGACGACCGCGGTATGCGAAACGGTAGCTGACAAACCGAGGAAGGTGGCCTGAAGAACTGTCCCCCGAATGGCTGTGATGAACGCCGCCATCATCGTTTTGGAATGACCCGGTTCTAGTCCATGCAGGCTCCAAGCAGGATTGCGCTGGGCACGAACAGCTACGCATGGGCGGTGCTTTGCTGAAGCAGTTGGGAAAGCTCGGTCATTTGAGGTACTGCGGACCACGTCAATGAGGTCCGCCGCGCCTTTGGCCTTTTCGGTATCCTTCTCGTGCGCCGGATCGACGACGTGGTGGCGGATGTGTTCCTCGAGCAATTCTGTGGTGAGTCCTGTGACTGCACCACGCACCGAAGCCACCAGCATCAGGACGTCTGCACAGCCGATCTCCGCTTCCAAGGCGCGCTCGATTGCACCGAGGTGTTCTTTGATGCGGCGAACCCTGCCGAGCAGCTTAGATTTCTGCTTAGTCGTGTGCGACATAATCGACGCATAGGGGGTACCCTATGCGTGTCAATCGCATTTTCGCGCCCGAGCCAGTGTTCCGCGGTGCGCGGGAACTATCCGATGCCCCAGTCATAACAAGGCAAACCACAGCTCTCTTGCCATCATTGCGCCGCGCGCGTTACTGGTGAGCAGCAAGTTCGAGCAACATAAAGCGCCGAACAAATACGGGTGCATGAAGGCGATATGGTGCGCGCCGGAGATAGGCCTTGCCGCCTTCTTAGAGCCTGTTTGAAAAATCAGGGATGAGCGTTTCTGCGGATGAGAACGCCGCCCTGGCGACGTGGATCATTGCGGTTGAGACGTCGATGCGACGTTCGTAGTCACGGACGAGCCTGCGCCAGCGGATCATCCAGCCGAAAGTCCGTTCGACGACCCAGCGGCGTGGCAGGACTTCGAAGCCCTTCTGTCCCTCTCGGCGTCGGATGATTTCGAGTACGAACTTCAAATAGGCGGCCTTGTCCATCAGTTTCAGCCGGTCGTAGGCGGCGTCGGCGAACAGATGTTTTATCCACGGCCAGCGTTTGCGGATCGCATCGAGGATCGCTTGCACGCCGGCGCTGTCGGAGAGGTCGGCGGTCGTCAGATTGACCATCAACAGCCGCCCGTCCGTGTCGACCGCGATATGACGCTTTCGGCCGACGATTTTCTTGCCAGCGTCATAGCCGCGCGCTCCGCTATGCGGGGCTTTGACCGACTGGCTGTCGATCACGGCAGCCGACGGGCTCGCTTCACGCCCTTGCCGTTCCCGATCGAGCATCAGTTCGACATCATGGATTGTCTGAAACAGGAAACGCCGCGCCAACTCGCGGAACCAGCCGTAGACCGTCCGCCAGTGACCGAAATGCACAGGTAGCATCCGCCAGCCGCAGCCCGAGCGCACGAGATAGCGCACCGCGTTGATAACTTCGCGAAATTCGACTTCACGGGGCCGGCCTCGGCGTCCGGGTTTCGGCATCAGCGGCGCGATCCGCTCCCATTCCTCGTTCGTCAGGTCAGACCGATAGCGCTTGGTCTTTCGGGCGATCCTGGCCATCCGGCTCCGCTGCTTGCGTGTCCACATCCCAAGTGTGAATCATATTCGCAGCCAGACCGGAATCCCAAACTATCCCAATTCTCAAACAGGCTCTTAGCGCAGCTCGGCTCAAGGCCCTCCGCTTCAAGAGCCCGCTCGAAGCTATCAAACAAATCAGCGCCGAAAAGCCTCAGTTGTGCACCCGTCAGCCAAGCCATGACATGCTGGGACTAAACACCTAGCGCCTGTGATGGTGGTCCCGGTATTGCTGGAGTGGGTTTGCTGCGGGGAAGGCAGGAAGGCGTATCGGGAGCGGTGACAGAACACCAGGGGCCGGGTCACGAACATCGGAGCTCGCGCCACGCGGAAGTCCGGCTCGGCCGTCGTCCGGCAACACCGAGTCTCGACCGGCCATTCAGAAGCTGGTCGAGGCGGTGGCGCCGGAGGCCAGGCGGATTTGCGGAGTTACACAGCACGTCGCTGAGGTTTGGCGTCTTCGGGCATATGCTGTTCCTAAAGCGTGCTCTTGGGTTGGCATCGGCGTAGCTCCTCGGTTTGCAGAGATGCTGATTGATATCGTGGCTTTGCCCGATACTCTCAGAGGCCATCTGCGATCCGTACTCCCGCCCAAGCAGCGCGGATTTGCCATAGCGTACGCCATGATCGTAGGCGGCGTTCATAGCTTGTCCGCGCCTCAACTCCTCCGCCCACGGGCGGGGCTGCTGGCGTCCGTCCGCACGCTGCGGATCTTTCTGCTCTCCATGGTTGTGACTTCTGCTGGTGTAAGCTCATCTCAATCAGTGACATCACGCAGGAACGTGGCCGTACGCACCTCATTCGGCTTACCACCCCGACCAGGAGCGTTGACCGGATCGAAGCTGGAGCTTGGGGCATCCCGACGCGACGCGAACCTCGCATAGAGCGCAGGCAAAACAAGAAGCGTCAGCAGAGTCGCGCTGATCAAGCCGCCGATGACGACAGTCGCCAAAGGCTTCTGCACCTCAGCTCCTGTTCCGGTCGCGAGTGCCATGGGCACAAAGCCGAGCGATGCGACGAGCGCGGTCATCGCGACAGGTCGCAACCTCGTAAGAGCCCCTTCCATGATGGCGTCGCGCTTCGATCGACCCTCATCCATTAGCTGCTTCACAAACGAGAGCATCACCAAGCCATTGAGAACGGCGACGCCTGAGAGAGCGATGAAGCCCACGGCGGCTGAGACGGAGAACGGCATGTCGCGAAGCCACAGCGCCGCAATACCTCCCGTTAAAGCCAAGGGCACCGCGCTGAATACGAGCACCGCGTCACGCGGGCTTCCCAGTGCCGAGTAGAGCAGTAAGAAAATGAGAAAGAAGCACCCTGGTACTACGATCAACAATCGCTGACGCGCGGCGGCAAGATTCTCGAATTGTCCGCCCCAAGTGATCCAGTATCCGGCCGGAAGCTGGACCTCACTCCTCACCTTTGCTTGCGCTTCGGCCACGACAGACGCGATGTCGCGTCCTCGCACGTTTGCCGTTACGACGACGCGTCGCTTGCCATTTTCGCGAGAGATCTGGTTCGGCCCCTCCGAGAAAGAGAAGCTCGCGACCTGTTCCAGAAGCACCGATGGTATTCGGCCAGACGAGCCGGAGCCCGGCATCGGCACGGGTAGGTGCTTAAGGGCCTCGATGTCATCGCGCACCGCATCCGGCAGTCGGATCAAGACGGGGAAGCGCCGGTCGCCCTCGAATAGAACTCCCGCCTCCCGGCCACCGATGGCGGCTCCGATGACGTCTTGGACCGCCGATAGGCTCAAGCCAACTCGCGCGATCTCGGCTTTGTCGACCTTGATCTCAAGAAACGGAAGACCGGTCGCTTGCTCGACCTTCACGTCCTGCGCGCCTTCAACGCTACGCAGAATGCTGGCGATCCGGTTTGCGACCGGCAGCATGGTCTCGAACTCCTCACCGAAGACCTTCACGGCAAGATCGCCCCGGGTCCCAGCGAGAAGTTCGTTGAAGCGCATCTGGATTGGCTGCGTGAACGCGTAATTGTTCCCGGGAAGAACTTCGACGACCTTCTGGATCTGCTTGATCAGCTGGTCCTTCGGGAGGCTCGGATCGGGCCACTCCTCTTGCGGCTTCAGCATGATAAACGTATCCGACGCGTTGGGCGGCATCGGATCGGCCGCGACTTCAGCGGTTCCGGTTTTGGAGAAGACGTGAGCCACCTGCGGGAAACGGCTCACCGCGTGTTCGACCTGGAGCTGCATGTGTTGTGATTGCGACAACGCCGTCGAGGGAATCCGCAGCGCGTGCATTGCGATATTCTTTTCGTCCAGCGTCGGGATGAACTCCTGCCCAAGGCCGCCGAAGAGAATGGCCGCACCGACGAAAAGAAGCACCGAGCCCAGAATGAAGGGCATGGGGCGTCGAATCGCCGAGGCAAGCGCCGGGCGATAAACCGCCTTCAAGCTCCGGACGAAGATGTTTTCCTTCTCTTGCACGCGGCCCGTGATTGCGATCGCGATCAGCGCCGGCACGAATGTCAATGAGAGCACAAAGGCCGCGGCCAGAGCGATGATGACGGTCAGCGCCATCGGCTCGAACATCTTGCCTTCCACGCCCGTGAAGGTCAGAAGGGGCACGTAGACCAAAATGATGATGGCCTGCCCATAGACGGAAGGCTTGATCATCTCCTCGGCAGAGCGATGAACCGTGGTGAGACGCTCCTCTAAGTTGAGCTGGCGCCCGAGTTCGTTCTGTCTCTCCGCCAAGTGCCGCAAGCTGTTCTCGGCGATAATAACAGCCCCGTCCACGATGAGACCGAAGTCGAGCGCCCCTAAGCTCATCAGGTTGGCGCTGATCTTCCCCTGCACCATGCCGGTTATGGTGAGGAGCATGGCGATCGGAATCACGAGAGCGGTGATGATCGCCGCCCGTATATTGCCGAGCAGCAGGAAGAGGACCAGGATCACCAGCGCGGCACCCTCGATCAGGTTCTTCGAGACGGTTTTCACGGTTGCATCGACGAGCAGCGTGCGATTAAGAACCGTCTTCGCTTCGACGCTGGGCGGCAGCGATTTGTTGATGACCTGCATCTTGGCATCGACTGCTGCCGAGACAGTGCGGCTGTTCCCGCCGATCAACATCAGCGCAGTTCCGACCACAACCTCCTGTCCGTTCTCGCTCGCGCTGCCGGTCCGGAGCTCGCGCCCGATCTTGACCTCGGCGACATCATTCACGCGCACCGGGACGCCGCCGCGGGTGGTGACCACGATGTTTCCGATCTCCTCCATGCTTTCGAGGCGACCCGCCGAGCGAACCACGTAACGTTCGCCGTTACGCTCGAGATAACCCGCGCCGCGGTTCGTGTTGTTACGCTCCAGCGCTTCGCCAAGATCAGCGAAGGAGATCCCGAGCCCAATGAGCTTCGCCGGGTCCGGCTGGACGTGATACTGTTTTTCGAAGCCGCCGATGACGTCGACCCCGGCGACCCCCGGCACGGTCTTGAGCTGCGGACGAATGATCCAGTCTTGAACTGTCCGCAGATAGGCGGCCCGCTCCATTTCCGTACTGAGGCGCTGACCTTCGGGCGTCAGGTAACTTCCGTCGCTCTGCCAACCGGCTTGCCCGTTCCGAACAGGTACAACCTCCCCAGCAGGCTTGTAGTGAACGGTCCACATGTAGATCTCGCCGAGGCCGGTTGAGATCGGCCCCATACGAGTCTCAGTGCCCGGCGGCAGATTCGCTTTGGCCTCGCTCAGACGCTCATTCACTTGCTGTCGGGCGAAATAGATGTCGAGCCTCTCGTTGAAAACAGCGGTGACCTGTGAGAAGCCGTTCCGGGACAGAGAGCGCGTGTATTCCAGACCCGGAATGCCCGCCAACGCTGTTTCCAAAGGATATGTGACCTGCTTTTCGACGTCGTAGGGCGAGAGCGACGGCGCCACCGTGTTGATTTGAACCTGGTTATTGGTGATGTCCGGAACAGCGTCGATCGGCAGCTTGGAAAGAGACCACACACCGAACGCGGCGGCAGCGAGGGTCAAGAGAACGACCAGCCAACGCTGGCGAACCGAGAACCCGAGAACACGATTGATCATAAGCGTTGTCTTCTGTCTGGATTAGTGTGCGTGCTCGGCTTCCGCCTTGCCCAGCTCGGCCTTGAGGACGAACGTGTTCGTGACCGCGACGGTTTCTCCGGGATCCAGCCCGAACACGACCTCGATGCCCTCTTCATCGCTTTTACCGAGCGCGACCTCGCGCTTCTCGAAGCCCTCAGGCGTCCGAACGAAAACAACCTGCTTGCCCCCGATCGTCTGGAGTGCTTTGCGGGGCAGGCGCAAATCGACCGGCTGCTCGTCAACGAGGATTTGCGCGCTGACGTAGGAACCTGGTCGCCAAGTGAGATCCTTGTTGTCAACGCTTGCGATGACTCGCGCCGACCGTGTCTCCTGGTTCAGCATAGGACTGATGAAAACCACCTGACCTTCCGACGATTTTCCGGCTCCAGCTGCCGAGATGCGAAGATTTTGGCCCTCCTTGATCTGGTTGAGATCCACTGTGGAGATGGTGAGCTCGATCCAGACGCTGGACAGGTCGGCGATTACGTAGAGTTCCTTCGCCTGCCCTTCGCCCCCCACCGGGGCTCCGAGGTCGACAAGGCGCTCGACCACGCGACCGGCGATAGGAGTTCGGATTTCGTACCGCTGTAGTCCTGTTGACTGCCGTGACAGGCCTGTTTCGTCGACGTTGAGCGCCGACAGCTTTTGTCGTGCGAGATCGAAGCGAAGCTGCGCCTCGGCGAACGTCATGCGAGCACGCAGGAATTGATTTTCCGCCTTGATCTTCTTCTCGAAAAGCGCCTGCTCGCGTTCGAACAGCGTGCTTTGCAGATCGAAGTTGACCTTCGCTGAAATGTACTCGCTCTTCGCTTCTGCAACCTCGCGGCTTTCCAAAATCGCTACCACCTCTCCTTTGGAAACGGTGTCTCCGAGCTGCTTCTTGAGCTCGGAGACCGTGCCCACGACCTTGGCGGCAATGCGCGCAATGCGATTCGTATCCGGTCCGATCGTCCCTGGAACGGTCAGCCTTTGAGTGAGCACGCCCTTTCCGACCGGCGCGACCTCGATCTTAGCGGCCTCGATCTGCTCGGGGCGCATCTTGATGACGCCTTCTGGCGCTTCTTTTCCATCGTCATGGCGTCCTTCAGTCCTGTCGTGACCTTGCTTGCTCGCGGCCGGCTTTACGGCACTGTTGCCGGGATCCTGCGCCTGAAGCTGCCCGAAATTCGCAAAGGAGATGTAGCTCGCGATAGAGCGGACCGCGTTCGCGACCGTGAGCACAAGGCTGCCCAGGGCGATCCCGAAAGCCACAATGGCAGCAATGATAATGACGCGGATACCCATCCACCTTCTCCAATGCGACGCAGACTGGCGTCGCTCCGGACAGAGCTCGCCACCATTTCGGTGGCGCGCGCTAAAGCTCCGACTCCTGGTCCCCTTTCGGAGGAACGGGTTTACCGAGGTCGTTCCTACGAACGCCTCAAGCCGGCATCTCAGGCGCGTGGTGGTTCAAACGGGAGTAGGTGGAGGGCGGTCGGCGTCTCTGACGTCGTAAGAACTAGATAGCTTTTGCCGCGAGCTGGAGCGTCCGGTAGAGCAAGCTGTGATGACAAGCACGCCGCGCCGTGGCACGGGCAATGCGCGTGATGAACAACCCCGCTTTCTCCCGGCTCGGACGAGGCCGTGCCTGTCTCGCTCGTTACAACGGTGACGGCAGCCAAAAAGGGTGAGCGAGCCGCCGCGCCCGCAAACACAGGAAGCGGAACGGCAGCCGTTAGCAGGATCACGAGCGCAAGAGCGCGCGCCAACGCTGCCCGCCAAAGGCAGCCGTGAGCGAGCGTCTGCAAATCCGAACGCCTCATGACTATCTGACGTGGGCTTTCCGCCCGGGGAAGTCAAGGCTGTACCGAGCCTTCCCGAGCTCGCCTGAGGCGTTCCTCAGTGTCGCCGTGGCGCTTCCCTTCGGCCGGGCAGTCTGCCTTCCCGCATGCTTGTTCCCTCGCCCGCGGGCTTTGAACGTTTCCTGCTCGTTTGCAAGCACAACAATGGTTGCTGAAAAACCGGGCGTTTCGTGGGATTTGATGTCGCTTGTTCAGTTGACGCAGGGTCGGCGTTCGGGCTCTTCTGTCAGGCCTGCGAACTTCGCCGTCGAAGCTTTAATGAAGGCTAATGCGGTCGCCGCGGCACCTGAGGAGTTCATGCCGAGATATCCAGCGGAACCGGCGCGGCGGGCGACGATAACCAGTTGTTTTCGGCGTCCGAGTCCCACGTCCGGATTTTCGCAGGAGCATCCGTCGCCAAGTCTGGAATCCCAGACCAATTGGCTCACATCGGCATCTTTGTAGAATGACCTCATTACATCTCGCGAGAAAGCATGCGACCGGGGCAGTCTCCTATGATGCCAGCCGAAGGATAACCCGCACGGCTCATTTAAGCGCGATTACCATTACTTGACTGATTTGCTACGATCATGCGGCGCCGGCAATAGTTAATGTTCGCAACCCGTAGCGAACTCGCTAGCGGCCTTCGAGCCGACAAAGTACCTGATGTCGCGCGTATTCGAACGTCCGCGCGATGCAAGTGAGGCACTATCGGGAAAGGCACCGCGATGTTCCGATTTATGCCGATGACGAGCGCGCTGTTGTTTGCTTGGCCGTTGTCCGCGACCTCGGCGGCTTATGCACGAGGCGGTTTTGCATCGGAGAATCCATTTGCGGCCGAGCATATTGAAGCCCTTCCTCCTGAGATCCAACACAAATTGTCGGCGCGCGCCAGCGCATGCGGAAACAGGGCGGCGGCGGCGCACTACTTCTCGGTCATCATCGGAACAAACGGGGAGCAATTCCTCTCGCTTCATTTTGAGGAGTTTTCCTGCCGCGTGCGAACAACCCTCTGCAAGGGTGATTTTTGCCTTCACGAAGTATACCTGAGGTCACGAGGCAGGCACCGGCTCGTCTTCAGCGTCCATGCACGAGATCTAAGGATGGTCGAGGTTGATGGTACCATTGGCTTGGACGTCACCGGGGGCTCGGCACACGGTCGATACCAATGGAGCGGCGGACGTTTCGTAAGAATATCAACAAGGAAAGAATGACGGACAGATGGTGCCATCGATCATAAAACACTTTCATTTCGACGGAGCGGATATCAGTTTCCGAAAGAAGTTTCGACTGTTCTTTACTGTCGGTGTCGTGGTGCTGCTCCTTGGGTGCATCAAGACGGCAATCCATTATTATGGTTTTGAGTTCCTTGAACTCAACCGATTGCTGACGAGTGGCATTGGCGGCGCCATCTTCATCATCGGCTGTCGAGTATCCTGGCGGACTACAAGGAGGCGGAGCTCATTCCGGCCGATATCCGGACCGCAATTGAGGCGACTGACGGAGACTTAGCGTCGTTTGCCGTCGATAATCCAGACTTCAACCTCGGAGAATGCCGCGGGATTCTTATTGGAATTATCGATAAGCTTCGCCGAGGTTTGGACCACACCAAGGACCATCGGGATATCCCGCTCGCTTTGGACGAGGTTACTCGATTGACGCCAATCTTCGGACGTCTGGAGAAAATGGGCATGGCTGCAAACTTCATCGTGCGACTGCGCACCACACAAGATGTCATTCGACGCGCCATGCTGCGCATCTATCATATCCAGCGCGTCGAATTCGTCCCGTCGGTGCACGTGCTGGTCCAGACTCTGGTGCTGTCAATCGTGGGGATGTGGAGATGCTGCTCCTACTGAAGACTGAGGGCGATCCCGCCTCCGCGATCATGTTCGGCTTCATCACCTACATGTTCGTCTATGCGCTGTATCTGGTTCGCCTGCTCGAATAGCCCTTTGCAAAGGGCCATGGCTCCGTCGATGATGTGAGCTTCTTTCTGTTAAATGAACTCGAAACCAAGCTGCGAGGCGCGGTAGGGCAGAATGCCGAGGCCGATCCGGGTCCGGCTCGCCTTTCGGAGGCTTGAGATGCACGGTGGAGAGAGCACGGGAACCGCGACCGCACAATATGCGAAAAAATTGGGCTGGGCTTTGGCCTTGACGGCCACCTACGTGATCGCGGAGGTCGTTGGTGGTCTGATCACAGGTAGCTTGGCCCTTTTGGCCGACGCCGCCCATATGTTGACCGATGTCGGCGGATTGGCCCTTGCGCTGTTGGCGATCCGCTTCGCGGCGCGTGAGGCCACGCCGCAGCGGACATACGGCTATTTACGGATGGAGGTGCTGTCGGCTTTGACCAATGCCGTCGTCCTGCTGCTGTTGACTGTCTATATTCTGTACGAAGCTTATCAGCGATTCCTGTCGCCGCCGGAAATCCTGAGCGGCCCAATGCTGGTGGTTGCCGCGATCGGACTGATTGTCAATCTCGTCAGCATGCGCCTGTTGGTTGGAGGGTCCTCAGAAAGCGTCAACGTCAAGGGCGCCTATTTCGAAGTCCTCAGCGACATGCTCGGCTCGATCGGGGTCATCGTTGCGGCGCTTCTCATGATGTGGAAGGGATGGCGGCTCGCCGACCCGATCATCGGGGCCGGCATTGGCCTGTTCATCGTACCCCGGACGTGGCTGTTGCTGAAGCAGATCACGCATATCCTCATGGAAGGCGTGCCGCCGAACGTCGATGTCGGTATGCTCGAGCGGAAACTAGCGAGCATTTTGGGTGTCACGGCGATCCATGATCTGCACATCTGGACGATCACGTCGGGATTCGATGCCATGAGCTGCCATCTCGTGGTGGCAGACCTTTCGATGGATCGCAAGGTGCTGCAGGAAGCCCGCCAAATTATGAAGGAAGAATTTGGAATTGACCACGTCACGATCCAGATCGAGGATGAAGCGTTGCGATCCGGAGAGGCCGTACTTCATGTCTGACATCAGGATCACTGTGTATGCTGCAATCCTTAACTGACAGATGGTCGTAGCAACGAATCCGGGAAGGACGGTCCACGCGACGAAGCACAGCTCTACGCGGATGGTCGCCTGGTTACCGGGCTGGCCGGCGCCGAGGTGATCCGCGACATGGTTAGCGCCGATTGCAAGAGCCGGGTTATGGCCGCGAAGACATCCTGAAAAAACGCACCTCGCGCGGCGCGAAATCGAAGTAGTTGGGCTGCAAGTCAAGAAACGGTGTCCGCGTGCCATCGGAGCCGACCCAGACGTGCCGCTCCAAGTCCGGTCGCCGCGCCTCCCGCTTGTCACGTTCGAGCCGCGCGCACCGCGCAACGGAAAGTGCGAACATGCACGACACTGCTGCCTACTGGCTTCAACAAACGATAAAGCGGACCCGCGAGCACTTTGTCGTCAGCCATATCGTCGTGCGTTATCCATGACGGGTCGAGCAGTTCTCCTTTGCCCAAGGACGGTGTGATGGGTTGACGATCGGACCTGCGCGCCACTTGGTCTTGCGACCAAGTGAAATCTGCACGTAGTCCGCCGCGCCCGTTCCTGTCGGCGCGAAGGCATAAACGCTACTGCCGTGCCATTCGGAGATCAGGTGTCCTGCAACCGCCGCCAAACCGTCGGGATGTCTCCATTGTCCTTCGCGAGGTCGGCTTCCATCCACGGCCGATACTCAGCGATCCGCGTCCCGTCAGCGGCCAGCACCGAGCGCGTGTCGCGCCAATACTGATCGTCGAGGTTCGCCGCCGAAAAAGCGAAGCCAGGGAATGCTTGAGTTAATGCCGCCGCCAAAACGGTCTCGCCAGCTCCCGCCGGCAGGCGCGACAGGACGGCCTCGACCGAGGCATGGTCAGGCAGTTTGGTGGAAGCATTTTCCGAAATCTCAGCCATGTGATCACTTATATGTCATGCCGGCCGGGTTCTGCCCGGTTTTGGCGACGGACCCGCGGCGCTGCCCTGACGGGCTTTGGTGAGCGCCATATTCAGATGGTGTTCGAGCGCTTCGATGCTTGCGATCACGTCGCGAAAGCCGATCGTCTCGCGTTGTGGGCACTCAAGCGTTACGCGCCGATCGTCGCCGCCGATCCACCGGATGGACTTGTCATCGACGTGAGCGGCGCGGCGCATCTTCATGGCGGAGAGGCCGCCATCCTCGACGACGAGACACGGCGCAACGCGGACGCGCGTGATCGTGGCGCGGCAACCATGCGGGCCCTGTATGCGCGAGGACGATGCGAAAAGTCCGCGATCGGGAAAAAGAGCGTGCGGGGGAGCTGACCATCTCAGCGCAAGTCCGATCCCGCTCTCCTTGGATGGCTTTCCTACTCCTCCGCCCGGCCTTCCACGTTCAACCCATAAAGGGTCGGCTATGCGAGCATGCCGCCGCTGCGCCTTCGGCTTCGCGGTGATCGCGGCCGGTTGAGGAGACCAACGGACGCCATGGAGCGGGGATCGGCCTCGCTCAACGATGGAGCCCACTTATGTCGCACAATCTTGCCCTCGCCCAGTCCAACGCATTCGAGCTCGCCCGCACCCTGATGGTCCCGGTCACGCTCTTCGAAATCGATGGCGAATACGGCATCATGCCCAGCGATGAACTCGACGATGCCGATGTCCTCGTCGTTTACGAATACGACCCGTACCTGGTCGGCCCGGCTCACTGAGCCGGGTTCACCTCCTTTGCCGCTTGCGAGCGGGCGGCGGCAAGGGAGGCTGCGCCGCGTCAGGCGGCGATGGCGCTACGCGCCCCCGTTGATTCACCAATTGCCAGCCGCGCCCTTGCCCCCTTCGCTCTTCGCGGCAGCCGCGTGTGTCTCCCGCAAGGCGTGGGAAAGGAACCGCAAACTGGAAAGGTCCGGCGCGGGAGCGCCGGGATACGGAAATGGAAAAGAAGGACATCGAGGAGCTGAAAAATCGCGTGCCCTGTGCCGCCGTGCTGGAGCCGGCCGGATTTGCGATCGATATAAAGGAGAGCACCCGCAAGGCCGTCAAATATCGGCGCGGCAACGACGTCATCATTGTCATTCACGACGGCAAGGGTTGGTTTGACGCGCTCTCCGACGCCAAGGGCGACGTGTTTTCGCTTGTCAAGCATCTCGACGGTATTGGTTTCGCTGACGTTCTCCAACGGGTCTCCGATCTCGTTGGCTTCGCGCCGAGTGAGCCGGTCTGGACGCGAGCCTCGCGCGCGAATAATCCCGACCTTTGCATTGCCGACCGTTGGCGGGCACGGCGCAAGCCGTGGCGTGAGTCTCTGACCTGGCGCTATCTTCGCGACGAACGCGCAATCCCCGACTCCGTGATGCGTGCTGCGATCTCGCAGGATCGCCTTTGCGAAGGACCTCACGGCAGCATGTGGGCGGTCCATCTAAGTGATGACGGCGCGGTCACTGGCTGGGAGGAGCGCGGACCGCAATGGCGCGGCTTTTCGACCGGAGGCGCGAAGGTTCTGTTCCGTCTCGGGTCGGCAAAGGCCGATCGCGTGTGCGTCACTGAAGCCGCGATCGACGCCATGAGTCTCGCGGCGATCGAAGATTTGAGACGTGACAGTCTCTATCTCAGCACCGGCGGCGGCTGGGCGCCGTTAACGGTCGCGGCGATTTACCGTCTGAGCGCGCGTCCTGGCGCGAGGCTCATCGCCGCGACCGACAATAACAGACAGGGCGAGATATACGCGCGCCGCCTCGCGGCGATTGCGCTCGAGGCGGGTTGCGCGTTCGAGCGACTTCGGCCCTCGGCCGATGATTGGAATGAGTGGCTGCGCAACGAGGCTTGCGTCGAGCGTGGATCCGCTCATTGAAATGCAGGGACGCGATCGTCAGCGAAACGCCGACGAAGAGGAAGAAAAGACGGGAGAAAGGAGAGGAAAATGAATGAGCGCGCGCTGCCGCATGCTCGGCCGGCGCGTCAAGGGTGAAGCTTCGCCCGCGTGCCGCGGCCCCTGACCCGCCGGACCGGAGAGGCGGCCGCCGGGAAGGTGTGATGAAGGACTGAAGTGATGAGGTGCTCGAGTGGATCGCCCGCGCTTCCGTCCAACCAGGCCGAGAGGAGCCGCCGATGCACACCCAGCCCACCATCCGTAAAGTCTTCGAAGGCGTCGCGACGCGCCATGAGATGTACCGCATGTTCAACCGACATCGCGGCGAGCCCGCCTATTTCGCAGGCGAGGCCTCGCACTTGTTTGCTGGCGAGTGGTTCGAGATTGCCGAGCGCGAGCACGATTATATGCTCGAACTCCTGCCGCCGCTGTGGATGCGTGCCGAGATGTTCGCGTTGCGCGAATTCATGACGGACGATGTCACCAGCATCTTTTTCTCGTTGTTCATCGATGGCCGCAAGCGCTTCTTCCACGGTTATTGCGACCTCTCGGAGAAGGGTTCGGCCGAGCGTATGAGGGATGCGATTATCGCACGTGAATCGCGGCCGAAGAAAACGATGACGCGCGAAGAGCGCATCGATCATATCTGGTCGAGCACGCTTGAGGACTATCGCGGCTACGCCGGTGAGCGCTGGGGCGAGCATTTGCGCGGCCAGCGCGGGCCGGTGCTGAAGCTCCTCGACCAGCTTACCGACGCGGAGATTCTGGCCCAGCTGCCCGTGCATCTGCGCTACCCCCCGACGCAATCGCGGCGTGAGGAGGATGTCATGACAGACTATCACTTCCCCCCGGTCGTGCAGCCTAGTATCCCGGCAGCGGACATGACGCCGCTGGAGCGGCTGGTCCTCGGCCTCGCTTTCGACGCCGAGGGCGAGAACGAGGGCATCTACTTTCATTCATGGTGCGGCCCGAGCGACATCGTCACTTTGTCGGTCGACGATCTGCGTGCGGCGCTCGAGGCCTCGCGTGAATACAGTGAAAGCGGCATCGTCAAGCATGTGTCGGCGCTGCTGGCGCGACACGACGCCGAAGCCGGCGACGACCCGCCTGATGACATCGGCGTCGACCTCACCGACTCTGATGCCGGGTTCGACCGGATGTTTCAGGACATCGTGCGCCGGTCGGCCACGATCGACGAAATCGTTGTCACGACGTCGTTTACCTGCACGAAGATGCGGCCCGATGGCTTCGGCGGGAGCGTGATGCTCGTCACCGACAAGGCCATCCGCTACCGCTCCACGGCCAACGTGCTCGAGGAGTTTTGGAACGAAACAGCGAAGGAATCATCCGCTTCGCAGCCTTCTTCGTCTCAAGAGACGTCATAGGCGGCAAGACCGCGCGACCTCTGCGACAAGCCCGGCCACGCACCGGGCTTTGCGTTTTCTGCGCCGGACCGTCCGGCTTCTCTTCCCTCACTGCGACTGCCAGAGCCTGCCCGTCGGCGGGACGATGGCGCGCGCCTTCATCACAAGGAGACTTCCAATGGCGCACGACGATCCCTTCACCCTCGACCTCTTCGGCAATACGGCGCTGTCGTCTGGCCTTGGCCTCGGCGTGACCGCTTTCGCGGGCGGCATGTCGGTCGGGCCGGACGATGATGACGATCCCGACCCGTCGACGCCAGCCCCCGCGATTCCCTTCCCGGCGGTCAGCCGTTCGCCGTCGCCCGCGCACCGCGAACGCGGAACGAACTTCCATCTCGCGAAAGACCGCATGCTGGCAAACGGCTGGAAGGATCGCGCGCGCGACAACATCGCTGCAATCCGGCTCGCCGCCGCCATCGAAGCCGATGAGCGCGCGGCGACCGCCGAGGAGCAGGAGCAGTTGATCCGCTTCACCGGCTTCGGCGCCTCCGAGCTCGCAAACTCCGTCTTCCAGAGGCCGGGCGAGACAGAATTCCGCGAGGGCTGGGAAGCGATCGGCGAAGACCTGCAGGACGCCGTCGGCGATCTCGACCACGCCTCGCTGGCGCGCTGCACCCAGTATGCGCACTTCACGCCGGAGTTCATCGTCCGCGCCATCTGGGCAGGCTTGCAGCGCCTCGGCTGGCGCGGCGGCCGCGTGCTCGAGCCCGGCATCGGCACGGGACTGTTTCCGGCGCTGATGCCGGAAGGATTGCGCGAGACGTCTCACCTCACCGGCATCGAGCTCGATCCGGTCACGGCGCGGATCGCGCGCCTGTTGCAGCCGCGGGCGCGGATCGTCACCGGCGACTTCGCCCGCACCGAATTGCCGGCGAGCTTCGACCTCGCCGTCGGCAACCCGCCGTTCTCCGACCGCACCGTGCGATCGGACCGCGCGTATCGGTCGATGGGGCTCCGCCTGCATGACTACTTCATCGCGCGAGCGATCGACCTCTTGAAGCCGGGTGCGCTCGCCGCATTCGTCACGAGCTCTGGCACGATGGACAAGGCGGGCGCGTCGGCGCGCGAGTACGTCGCCGAGTCGGCCGATCTGATCGCGGCGATCCGCCTGCCCGAGGGCAGCTTCCGCGCCAGCGCCGGCACCGACGTCGTCGTCGACCTCTTGTTCTTCCGCAAGCGCAAGATCGGCGATCCGGAAGGCGACCTGTCGTGGCTCGACCTTGATGAGGTGCGTCCTGCGAGTGAGGATGAGGGCGCCATTCGCGTCAATCGATGGTTCGCGCGCCATCCCGATTTTGTGCTCGGCGCCCACGACCTGACCTTCGGGCCGTTCGGCGAGGCTTATACCTGTCTGCCGCATCCAAGCATAGACCTCGGACAGGCGCTGTCCGCGGCGATCTCTCTCTTTCCGGCAGCGATCTACGACGGCGAGCCCGAAACGATTGATCCCGACCTCGATGATGCAGTCGATCGCGGTGACGTCGACCTTCCTCCGGACCGACATGTGCGCGAGGGCAGCTACTACTTCGACAAGGCGCAGGGCCTGATGCAGGTCCTCGACGGGGAGGCCATTGCAGTGAGAGAGCGCAAGGGCCGCAGTGCCGAGGGCATCCCGGAGAAGCACGTCCGCATCATCCGCAAGCTGATCCCGATCCGCGACGCAGTGCGCGAGGTGTTGAAGGCCCAAGAGCTCGACCGGCCGTGGAAGGACGCGCAGGTCAGGCTGCGCATCGCCTGGTCGAGCTTCGTCCGCGACTTCGGGCCGATCAATTTCACGACCGTCTCGATGACGGAGGACGAAGAGACGGGAGAAGTTCGCGAGACGCACCGCCGGCCGAACATCCAGCCCTTCCTCGACGACCCCGACTGCTGGCTCGTCGCCTCGATCGAGGACTACGACCTCGAAACCAACACCGCGAGGCCCGGTCCGCTGTTCACCGAGCGCGTCATCGCGCCGCCGGCGGCGCCGGCGATCACCAACGCGGCGGACGCGCTCGCCGTCGTGCTCAACGAGCGCGGCCACGTCGATGTCGACCACATCGCAGAACTCTTGCATCGTCCCGTGGAAGACGTGATCGCCGAGCTCGGCAGCGCCGTCTTCCGCGACCCGGCGGACGGCTCGTGGCAGTCGGCCGACGCCTACCTGTCCGGCTCCGTCCGCGAGAAACTGAAAGCGGCGGAGGGCGCGGCCGCGCTCGACCCGGGGTATGAGCGCAACGTCGCGGCGCTGCAGGCGGTCCAGCCTGCCGACCTCAAGCCGTCCGATATCACGGCGCGCCTCGGCGCGCCGTGGATTCCGGCCGCCGACGTCGTCGCCTTCGTCAAGGAGACGATGGGCGCCGAGATCAGGATCCACCACATGCCCGAGCTCGCGTCGTGGACCGTCGAGGCGCGCCAGCTCGGCTGGACCGCGGCCGGCACGTCGGAATGGGGCACGGACCGCCGACACGCGGGCGAGCTTCTCGCCGACGCGCTGAACAGCCGGGTGCCGCAGATCTTCGACACCCTCAAGGACAGCGACGGCGAGCGGCGCGTCCTCAACGTCGTCGACACCGAGGCGGCGAAGACGAAGCTCTCGAAGATAAAGGACGCATTCCAGCGCTGGATCTGGTCCGATCCCGATCGCACCGACCGGCTGGCGCGCGTCTACAACGAGCGCTTCAACAACATCGCGCCACGAGCCTTCGACGGCACCCATCTGAAGCTTCCGGGCGCCTCTGGCGCCTTTTCTCTTTATGGGCACCAGAAGCGCGGCATCTGGCGTATCGTGTCGGTCGGCTCGACCTACCTGGCGCACGCCGTCGGCGCCGGCAAAACCATGACGATGGCGGCGGCCGTCATGGAGCAGCGCCGGCTCGGCCTGATAGCCAAGGCGATGCTGGTCGTACCTGGCCATTGTTTGGCGCAGGCCGCACGCGAGTTCCTGGCGCTCTACCCGAACGCACGCATCCTGGTCGCCGACGAAACGAACTTCACCAAGGACAAACGCCATCGCTTCCTGTCGCGCGCGGCGACCGCGACCTGGGACGCGATCATCATCACGCACAGTGCGTTCCGCTTCATCGCCGTGCCGTCCGCGTTCGAGCAGCAGATGATCCAGGATGAGCTGGAGCTCTACGAGACGCTGCTCACCAAAGTGGAGAGCGACGACCGCGTCTCGCGCAAGCGCCTCGAGCGCATGAAGGAGGGCTTGCAGGAACGGCTGGAGTCGCTGTCGACGCGCAAGGACGACCTGCTGACCGTCTCGGAGATCGGCGTCGACCAGATCATCGTCGACGAGGCGCAGGAGTTCAGGAAGCTATCCTTCGCCACCAACATGTCCACTTTGAAGGGCGTCGACCCGAACGGCTCGCAGCGCGCCTGGGACCTCTACGTGAAGTCCCGCTTCGTCGAGACGAAGAACCCAGGGCGCGCGCTCGTGCTCGCCTCGGGCACGCCGATCACCAACACGCTCGGCGAGATGTTCTCGGTGCAGCGCTACCTCGGCTACGCGGCGCTCAGCGAGCGCGGCCTGCACGAGTTCGACGCGTGGGCATCGACCTTCGGCGACGTCTCGACCGAGCTCGAACTGCAGCCCTCCGGCAAGTACAAGCCGGTGACGCGCTTCGCCACCTTCGTCAACGTGCCCGAACTCATCGCCATGTTCCGCTCCTTCGCGGACGTGGTGATGCCGGAAGACCTGCGTCGATACGTCAAGGTGCCGGCGATCTCGACCGGCAAGCGCCAGATCTTCACCGCAAAGCCGTCCGCCGCGTTCAAGCGTTACCAAGCCCTGCTCGGGGAGCGGATCAAGGCGATCGAGGAGCGCGACCGCGCACCGGAGCCCGGCGACGACATCCTCTTGTCGGTCATCACCGACGGGCGGCACGCCGCGATCGACCTTCGCCTCGTCGACCCGGACAACGACAACGAAGCCGAGAACAAGCTGAACCAGCTCGTCGGCAACGCCTTCCGCATCTGGAGCGATACGACCGGGAACACCTATGTCCGCTCCGACGGCGAGCCGTTCGAACTGCCCGGCGCGGCGCAGATGATCTTCTCGGACCTCGGCACCATCAGCGTCGAGAAATCGCGCAGCTTTTCTGCCTATCGCTGGATCCGCGACGAGCTCGTCAGCATGGGCGTGCCCGCTTCGGAAATCGCCTTCATGCAGGACTACAAGAAGTCGGAAGCGAAGCAGCGGCTGTTCGGCGATATGCGCGCCGGCAAGATCCGTTTCCTGATCGGCTCGTCCGACACGATGGGGACCGGCGTGAATGCGCAGTTGCGCCTAAAGGCCTTGCATCACCTCGATGTCCCGTGGCTTCCGTCACAGATCGAACAGCGCGAGGGCCGCATCGTGCGGCAGGGCAACCAGCACGACGAGGTCGATATCTACGCCTACGCCACCGAAGGCAGCCTCGATGCGCAGATGTGGCAGAACAACGAGCGCAAGGCCCGCTTCATCGCCGCAGCACTTTCGGGCGACACCTCGATCCGCCGGCTCGAAGACATGGGCGAGAGCCAGGCCAACCAGTTCGCCATGGCCAAGGCGATTGCATCGGGCGATCCACGTCTAATGCAGAAGGCCGGTCTCGAAGCCTACATCGCCCGGCTCGAACGGCTGCGTGCCGCGTACATCGACGATCAGCATGCCGTTCGGCGGCAGATCCGCGATGCCGAGCGTGACATCGAATTCTCGACCCGCCGGATCGCTGAGATCGCCAAGGACATCGCGCGGCGAACCCCAACTTCGGGCGACGCTTTCGCAATGACGGTGATGGGCGAATCCCACGCCGAGCGAAAGCTCGCCGGCCGCGCGCTTCTGAAGGAGATCCTGACGCTGGTGCAGCTCCAGCAGGAGGGCGAGATGGTGATCGCCTCGATCGGCGGCTTCGACGTCGAGTACAGTGGCGAGCGCTTCGGGCGCGACGGCTACCGCTACACCACGATGCTGCAGCGAACCGGTGCGGAATACGAGATCGAGCTTCCGGTGACGGTGACGCCGCTCGGCGCGATCGTCCGCCTCGAGCACGCGCTCGACGACCTCGAGGGCGAGCGTGAGCGCTTCAGCCGGCGGCTAGTGGACGCTCGCAGACGGCTCGCCTCCTACGAGTGTCATTCGGCCTGCAATATTGACCCCCTGAGCCGGGGGATCGGCGTCCAAAATTGACCCCCCGTATTGCCTCAGGAAGGAATGTTACCCGGGATGAAGGTCTAGGGATTGGTCGCCGGATCGACACTGGTGTGG
>NZ_JBXASZ010000009.1:0-143416 GCF_058809865.1 Nitrobacter sp. MLSD-S21
ATGAGATACCCCGCATCTGAGAAGCTCGAGATCATCAGGATGATTGAGCAGTCGCATCTTCCCGCGAAGAAGACGCTCGATCAGCTCGGCATTGCCCGGCGCACCTTCTACCGCTGGTATGACCGCTACCTTGAAGGCGGGCCCGAAGCGTTGGAGGATCGTCCTTCCCGGCCGAGCCGGGTCTGGAACCGCATCGGCGACAACATCCAGGCTCAGATCATCGAATTGGCGCTGGAGCAATCCGAGCTGTCGCCGCGCGAATTGGCGGTGCGATTCACCGACGAGAAGCGCTACTTCGTCTCGGAAGCCACCGTCTATCGCCTGCTCAAGGCCTACGATCTCATCCCTAGCCCGGCATTCGTGGTGATCAAGGCTGCCGACGAGTTCAAGGACAAGACGACGCGGCCCAACGAGATGTGGCAGACCGACTTCACTTACTTCAAGATCATCGGCTGGGGCTGGGTCTATCTGTCGACCGTGCTCGACGACTTCTCCCGCTATATCATCGCCTGGAAGCTGTGCACGACCATGCGGGCCGAGGATGTCACCGACACACTGGAACTGGCGCTCACGGCATCAGGCTGCGACAGCGCCAGGGTGCCGCACAAGCCAAAGCTGCTCAGCGACAACGGGCCGTCTTACATCGCGGCCGAACTCGCTGAATGGATCGGCGCCAACGGTATGAGTCATGTTCGCGGAGCGCCGCTTCACCCGCAGACCCAGGGCAAGATCGAGCGCTGGCACCAGACGCTCAAGAACCGCATCCTGCTGGAAAACTACTTCCTGCCCGGCGATCTCGAACACCAGATCGAGGCCTTCGTCGAACATTACAATCATCGCCGCTATCACGAGAGCCTCGGCAACGTCACGCCGGCCGACGCCTACTTCGGTAGGGCCTCTGCCATCATCGAACAACGCGAAAGGATCAAACGACAGACAATCCAATTCAGGCGCTTGCAACACCGCAAGCTCGTCGCTTAACATCACCAACCAGAGGCGGACACTCCGCTAAATCAAGCAGCCATCTGCGCCAAATGTTCTGACGACGGACAAGCCACGACAATTGGGCTCTGGCAACTGAGAGTTCTTGCGCTCCCGCCTTAATGCGAACTGGAGCGCAGAAATGTTGCAATCCAACGCGATCCTTGCGTCTTTGTCGGACAGTGACGTCGCAGCCTTACGACTTCATCTCAAAGCCACCCATCTGACTCAAAAGACCGTGCTGCATGAAGTTGGCGAGACGATCAAAGCGGTCTATTTCCCAATTGATGCAGTCATCTCTCTCGTGGTCACCCTCGCAACAGGCGAAACCACCGAGGCCGCAATGGTGGGCAAGGACGGTGCCGTTGGCATCGCGTCCGCGCTGGATGGAAAGGTTGCGCTAAGTCGTGCCATCGTTCAATTGAGCGGCGACGCCATGGTTTGTGATCCGGCGGCATTTAAAGGCACGGCGCTACAATCCGAGAAATTGATATCAAGGGTCATGCGACATGAGCAGACGCTGTTTGCGCAAGCGCAGCAGTCAACAGCTTGCATGGCAAATCATGAAGTCGAGGCCCGGCTTTGCCGTTGGCTACTTCGAGCCCGTGATTTGTCGGGAAGCGACCACCTTCCATTCACGCAAGAGTTTCTAGCTGAAATGCTAGGTGTTCGGCGGACGAGCGTGACGACCGTTGCCCACACGCTTCAACAAGCTGGAATGCTCAGTTACACGGCGGGAAAAATACAAATCCTCGACGTTGAAGGTCTAAGGGAGAGCGCCTGCGAGTGTTACGAAACGATCAAAGAGCAGTACGCCCAGCTGCTCGGCCCGTCAGCCGCGTCGGGAACTTGAAAAAGAGGGAACCGAAATGGCTCTCCCGGCCTTTGCGGGCAGAAGATTGTCCGTGCCGCGCTATTGCTTTAATATTTTAGGTGGAAAAATCATTCAGACCCCGTTGGCGAGGAGCTTGGCCGACAAGCACGCAGCTTGGAAAGAAGCGACGATAATGGCCGGCCAAATTCTTCAGGATATGGATGGCGATTTCGAACCAGGCCAAACGTGGCAGTTGGAAGTCACAGACGAGTTTGCCAATCCATTGTTTCACATCCAGGTGCACGCAGAGAATAGGAAATAGTACCGACTACTTTCGGTAGGCACCGCGATGGCCAACCGTACACCGAGAGATCTGGCCGATCGGATGGCCGCCCGGCGCCGGCAGGCGAAGGCCGAGGACGGCTACGCGCGCGAGACCTTTACCCAGCCTTAAGACCAAGCCCGTCAGACGGCGAGGGCGTTTTTGGATCGCTGGCCGGCCGCTGCGTACATGAGCGCCGTCGATGGCGCGAACTTCCCGGCGGCGAGATCGAGTTTACGATGAAGCGCTTGCGCAGCGCGGTTAAGCCCGCCGTTAACAAACCGTCGGATAGGCAGCCTATGAGGGAACGAGGCGGTGCGCGGTATCTGCGGCATTAGCGCAGATGCGGCTCAACTTTAGGCGAAGGAATCGCCCGTTGCTTCCTTGATGGTCGTTTCCAGCGTTGCAATCATCGCTCTGAAGTCTTCTGCGAGCTGGGAATGCCTTGCGCTTATGCGGGTCGGTTGCGAGCTTGCTTATGAGGAGGGCAATCATCAGCATCGTCTCTCAGCTTTTGGAGCCTGTTCAAAGGTCCTTCACGGTGTGGACCTTATCCGCCTTCTCAAATTCACAACAGAAATTGCGCGACGGAGCATGATAGTCTGGACGAACGTGGTTGCCGCTCGTCCCAGAGATTTAGGAACCGCTCCCCACGGCATGACTTTGACTAACGCAAAATCGCATTCGTAGTCGTTCTCGATCTGCATCACCTCGTCGCCGGGAGCAAATGTGCAGCCAAACCGCTCGACCTTATTTGGTCCTGCCGGATTGAGCGCAGCTTGCAGTTCGATATTAAGTGACCGCGCGCCGACCCCGCCTCGGTTCATAGGGCAGAGCACCTGAATGTCGCGAATGGGGTCGAGACCGAAGCGCTTGGGGATGCGCGTCTTTACCAATTCGACAATCCGCAGCACTGCCGTTTCCGGTTCTTCTGCCGGAACAAAGTAAAAGTCACTTTCGCCTTCCGGCTGCGTAAGATCGGGAATGAAGCCCTGATTGATGCGATGTGCAGTGGTGATGATCCGGCTCTGAGCTGCCTGTCGAAAGACCTCAGTTAGGCGCACCACGGGTAAGGCCCCCGAAGAAATGATATCCGCAAGCACTTGGCCCGGTCCCACCGACGGAAGTTGGTCGATATCACCGACGATCAGCAATGCTGCGGCATTTGGCAGGGCCTTCGTGAGAGCCTCATCAGCATCACATCGACCATCGAAGCCTCGTCGACAACGAGGAGGTCGCAGTCGAGCGGGTTGTCGTCCCCCCGCTTGCAACCCCCACCTTTAGAATCAACCTCCAGCAGCCGGTGTATCGTCTTGGCTTCGAAACCGGTCGCTTCGGTCATGCGCTTTGCCGCTCGTCCGGTCGGAGCGCACAATAGGAGGCGCACTCCTTTTGCTGTGAGGATCCGCAAAACACCTTTAACGATGGTGGTTTTGCCTACGCCTGGGCAGCCGGTCATCACCAGCACCTTAGACATGAGGGCGAGCCGAATCGCGGTGACCTGGGTTTCGGCAAGCGCCAGTCCAATTCGCTCTTCAACCCAAGGCAATGCCTTATCGGGATCAATCCAGCTCCAGGGAAGTGTCCCATTTGCAAGCCGGGTCAGCTTTTCGGAAATGGCGCGCTCCGCCCGGAACAGTCCGGCAAGGAATACGCCAGGGGTTTCGTCCACGCTATCTGCGATGACCGTTCCCTCGGTCAACTCCAAAGCTAGTGCCGTCCGCACCAGATCCACTGAAATCTCGAGCAACTTCTCGGCTAGCTTAGTCAGATCTTCCGCGGGCAGACCACAGTGTCCCTGGTCCGTCGCCTCGGTCAGTGCATAGGAAATGCCAGCCCGAACCCGGATCATGGCGGTTTTCTCAATGCCGAGCTTCATCGCGATCGCATCGGCTGTTTTAAATCCGATGCCCCGGATATCCCGCGCCAGTCGGTATGGGTTCTCCGACATGATCTGCACGGCTTCGGCGCCGTAGGTTTTAAAGATCCGCACCGCCCGGGCGGTGCCGACGCCGTTGCTGTGCAGGAAGACCATGATCTCTCGACGGCATCATCCGTAACGTCTCAGTTGGATACGCAATCCATAAAGTTGAGAAGACTGAGAACGAAGACGACGATGATGTGTGGCACGTGCTTGATTGGGAGCCATTAGAAATCAGCGCCGTCCCTATTCCGGCAGACGCTGGTTGGCCTTATAAGGCTGAGCAGTATCCCTGCGTCGTAGTCTCTAGCGGTATCGGGAGTCTTCGAGCAGCGGCAACGAAGGCACGAATGAGATGTCGCCAACGCATTGACCAGATCATCTAAAAGAGTTTACATGCTTGCTCGCTCGAAGGAAACTCCGTCCGCCGCCGCCACTGCCGCCGACATTGAAGCCGCGCTCTCGAAATACGACATCGCAACGCTTGAGGCCAGTTTTGCGACCTCGCAACAGCGTCGCACGGACTTACTGCCCACCGGGTCCGACGATGAAATCCTTGCCGCTGAAGCTCCCGAGATGAGCGATGATCGAAACCGGCATGGCGCCGTGCTGGACGGCCTCTTCATTCGCTGCTGCCTCGCTCGCCAGCCAGTGCAATACGAAGGAAGCCACGAACAATGCTCCCAGCGCCAGACCGAGCGAATGTGCCCATAACCTATCGTGTAAAGCAGCGCGGCAGCGGTACGATTTGTGAAAGAAATTCAGCGCTACTTTATAGATTCGCATAAGATCGATTATGGAATATATTCCTAGTCCGAAGCGGCGATGAGTTGCTTGATTTCGTCGCAGCCGCGGCCACAATTGTCGCAGAAAGCATCTGTGCTCGCAACGTCGGATGCATCAAAAGCGTTACTCGTGTAACCCGCCTTAGCCCGAGCTAATTCTAGCTTCGTTCACGTGAAAACGTCGCGGCACCGGCCGAAGCGTTTTTGTACTGTATTGCATTCCTGCATGTATAAGATATAGACCTAATATATCTTTGGTTTCTCGGGTCACATGGCGAGGTACGCACCTCCTATCCTAAAAATGCCCTCATCGAATCTCGACGGAAGTACCGCGCGGGTGTTGTTGATGAAGGTAACGGGTTGCTCGACAGACCTGACGTCGAGGCGACCTCCGCAAGTTATGGGGTGAGACCCTAACGAATGTCGGACCGCTTAAGCCAAACCGTCCACTTTATCGAGGCCATGGAGCAGACGAGAACTGCGGCCGAAATCGAAGACTGCCTTTTGAGGCTCGCAGCCGGGTTCGGCCTTACCGGTCTCTTTGCAGGCATCGTGCCGACACGCCCAGCGCCATTGGCTGAACTTCGCTCACGAATACTGTTTCAGCGCTTTCCAGCCCAATGGATAGATCGCTATAGCACGGAGGGGTACGTATTTCGCGATCCGATCATTCAGTACCTTCTTCACGAACGGGCGCCGTTCACCTGGCGAAAGGCCTATAAGAGGTGCTCTCAGCGTAGCAACGTTAGCCTGATACGAGGCGAAAGCACGGAATTCGGATTGCGCGACGGTTACGTTGTGCCGATTCATACAACAGATGGTGAGATCGTTTCTCTGTCGTTCGGCGGACCGGAAATACTTTCGTCATTGGACGATCTATCAGTGCTGAACTTTGCCGCCAGCTACGCCTTAGGCCGGCATTTGCATCGACTTGCGGCCTGGCAACGGGTCAGTAAAAATCTGACCCCACGGGAATGGGATTGTCTGCTGTGGGCAGGCGAGGGAAAGACGAACTGGGAGATTTCAGCGATTCTTGGAATCTCAACCTCAACCGTCACTAAGCATATTATGGCGGCGCGCGAAAAACTTGGTGCAGTCAGCAAAGCGCATGCCATCGCGACGGCGATTCGAACGAAGCTTCTCCGTTGACTGCGGAGGTTGGACTTTTATGTTGTTGAAACGACTTCTTCCGGGGTTTCAAAGCAGCATCGGACAAGCACTGAGTTCGGACTTCAGGGGGCCGGGTACGGGATCACACTTCGCCGGCCGTGACCGGCGGCTGGAGGATCAATCGATCCGGAGGTTTTCCGCGCTTTCTTTGCCGCGGTTCGCGACGACGTCTTAGCTGACTTTCTGTCCCTCGTTCAGATGCGAGAGGCCAGCCCTTTCGACCGCCGAGATATGGACGAACACGTCCTTGCCACCGCCGTCCGGCTCAATAAAGCCATAGCCTTTTTGTCCGTTGAACCACTTCACAGTACCAATTCCACTGTCGGAAACTCCTGTTGAACGATCCCTATCATGAGCGCTGGCGTGGATCGTCGCAAGCGCGTCGGTTCCAGCCAGAGTGTGTTTGACCGTCGGGATCGGGGAACGATAGGCAGCGTTTGCAATTGGCTCCGATCATCGCAACACCGGAGGATAACATGCGCTTAGTTAATTACGAAATCGTGGAAAGAGGCAAGTCATGGACCGTGCTTCACGACGGCCAAGCAGACAACGAATATGCCACGAAGGAAGCAGCGTTCGAAGCTGCCGTCGCCGTCGCATCGCTAGCGATCAAGCAAGGCTTCGAAGTGAGCATAAGCGTGCCTGGGACCGGGGCTAGCGATTGAACCGCACATCGCCGTCCCATTAAGCTTGCAGGAACGAAGTCATTTGCCTCAGCTTGTTCCGAAAACGAGATTGCAGAATGATGTATTGTTTTCGTGCGCAGGCTGAATGAGCCGAGCGGTTGGCAAAATCTATCACGACTGTGATATCGGCCAGTCGGTTGCTTTCAGCGACGCCATCAAAAACGGCGAACTATAATGAGCTTTCCGCCAAGGCCGGGCCACCGTTGAAGACCGTCCACGGGTCAGGCGCAAGAGGCAGGGCAATAACGTAAGGCCGGCCGGCGGGATGCGGGCGGCACTGATCGCTTGACACATTCCGAAGCGTTTTGAGATTTCACACTCGATTCAAGCGTCGCTGCGCCCGGCCTCCATGTTTATTGCCGCTGGCGCTGAATTTCAGATATTCGCCACAAAGCTTGGCGACACCTCTGACATGACCAGGTATTTACTGGACAAGCTCCGTCAGCGCTACGTCGTCGAAGGCAGGCCGCTCGAGGTCAGCCTTGAGAAAATCCTGCGCGCCGACACCCGCGCGGGCGCGCGGGCGATCCTCGCATCGGTTGAAAAGCGCCGCTTCGAAAATCGGTCCGAAGGACAGCGGCTTCGCAAGATACTTCGCTTTGAAACGCTTCTCTGGGACCAGGGGTTGGATGCGGTCGCGGGCGTCGATGAGGCCGGAATGAGTCCGCTTGCCGGGCCAGTTTCCGCTGCTGCGGTGATCCTGAAGCCTGGCACGCGTATAATCGGTATCGACGATTCAAAAAAGCTGGACGCGAGTTCGCGGGAGGCTCTCGCGATTGAGATCAAGGAAAAGGCGGAGGCATGGTCCGTCGCATTTGTCGAGGTCGAGGAGATCGACACCCTCAACATCTACTGGGCCGGCATCCTCGCCATGCGGCGGGCTGTTGAAGCGCTGGGCGTAACTCCGCAGCATCTGCTGATCGACGCAAAATGTTTGAAAGAGGTAGCGATCCCGCAGCAGGCAATTATCAAGGGCGATGCCAAGTCCGCCAGCATCGCCGCAGCTTCCATTTTGGCTAAGGTCTCGCGCGATGCGCTGATGCGAACGCTCGAGTCGCGTCATCCCGGCTACGGATTTGCCGAGCACAAAGGTTATCCCGTGCGCGCCCATTACGACGCTCTTTTTAGGCTCGGCGCCTGCGCTGCCCACAGGCGCTCGTTTGGTCCCGTGCGTGAGTCCCTTGGCTTGCCGCCGTCGCCGCCCTGGCCCATGCCAGCGGAACGCGGGGGGCGCACTGTCCGGGCCCGAGGCAGAACCCCGGCGTCCTGAGGGCGTTTGACCTTCCTGGCTCTCAAGGAGTTCCTAATTGGCAGGCGCAGGCCGTAGTCTGGCTGGAAGGCGCCGTCACCGTCACTTCATGGCCTTCCCGCGCATGTGAGGCCGCTGCGATTGCGGCTAGAACGCGGCTTCCCTTGTGACGTACTCTGCCTTGCCGTTATGGCGTACTAGCCATGCGCCTATGGTGCCGGAAATCTCGAAATTCCTTCTAGTCGGCAACTGAGCGCTCCCTGGCCGTGTCTGCGTATTTGGGGTCGGCGCCGGCGAATTTCAGTCATGGACTACCTCTAACAAACTTTTAAAGAGTCTGCCTATCCGATGTTGTCTCCGAGCAGCGACGGCAGGCTGGCGCTCGTATACCATGGACCGGTCTCTGGCCCGGCTTCCTATTATGGTCCGCGTATTAGGTAGTCCGCCCTATCCGCCCGGTTAACCCCTTGAAGAGCGCGAGGGATGTCCTTCCTTTGGTCTCCCGCAGCGCTTGAAACTTTGAGCGCTTTCGATACTTGAGTCTGGAAGCAGAATACCCAATGGAAACAATCCTCTCCGGCGAGAGGGGCAGATTCAGCGGCGGCGCGCAGAGACGCAAGGTATGCCGAAGTCCAAACAGGCTTGTAAAGAGGGTTAGTCTGGCGAATGGCGCGCATAGCAACGAAGAAGAGACCCCGCGCCGCCGAGCCGGTTCAAAGCGGCAGAAACGTCAAGGTGCACGCGCCTCCTCCGTTCCGGCCTGTTCAGCTCGCCACACTCGTCGACGCCATCCCGGCGGACACGGACTGGATCCACGAAATGAAGTACGACGGCTACCGCACCCTCCTCGCGGTCGGGGGCGGCAAGGTGCGCTGCTACACCCGGTCAGGGCTCGACTGGTCCGACCGCTTCCCCGGAATTGCCGCGGAGGCAAGCAAGCTCCGCGTCAAGTCGGCGCTGATAGACGGCGAGGCAGTGGTGCTCGACGCCGACGGCCGGTCCAACTTCCAGGCGCTGCAGAACGCACTGAAAGCGGCTCGAGAGGACATCGACTATTTCGCTTTCGACCTCCTCGAGGTGAATGGGGAGGATCTCACGCGCCTCCCGCTTCTCGATCGCAAGGCGCGACTGAAGACCATCCTCCCCGCCCAGGCTCACCGCATCCGCTACTCCGACCACATCGAGGGCAGCGGCGAGAAGCTGCTGGAGCGCTTCTGCGCAGCGGGCCTCGAGGGCGTCGTCTCGAAGCTGGGAAACTCGAAATACGTCGGCGCGCGGTCGGGCAGTTGGGTCAAGACCAAATGCATCAAGCGCCAGGAGTTCGTAGTCGCCGGATGGACGCCGTCGGACAAACGGCGCGCGTTTCGCTCCCTGATCCTTGCCGTTCACGACGGCGGCAAACTGCGATACGCCGGAAAGGTCGGGACCGGCTTCGACACGGCCGAGCTGGGCCGGCTGATGAAGATCATGGCTCCCCTCGAGCAGAAGTCACCGACCGTCCCCGCGCCGCGCGCGGAAGTCCGGGGCGCGCACTGGCTCCGCCCCGAGCTCGTGGCCGAGATCGCCTACACGGAGATGACCAAGGACGGCACGCTCAGGCACCCGAGCTACCTCGGCCTGCGTGAAGACAAGAGGCCTGAGGCCGTCGTGGTCGAGACCGAGCGTCACGCGGCCGACGTTCCCTCGGCTGCCAAGAGCAATGTCGCGATCACCAACCGCGACCGCGTGGTCTACCCGGAATCAAACATCACCAAGGGCCAGCTCGCCGACTACTACGCTGCGGTGAGCCCGATCATGCTGCCGTGGATCGGCAGCCGGCCTGTCAGCCTCGTCCGGTGCCCGCAAGGCCGAGCGAAGAAGTGCTTCTTCCAGAAGCACGACGCAGGCAGCTTCGGCGAGACGGTCCACCACGTCGGCATTGTCGAGAAGGACGGCCACGAGGAGCCGTATCTGTATGTCGATGACGCCGACGGACTGATGACTTGCGTGCAAATGGGGACGATCGAATTCCACGGCTGGGGGGCGCGCATTGAGGACGTCGAGAAGGCCGACCGGCTGATCTTCGATCTCGACCCCGACGAAGGCCTCTCCTTCGAGGCGGTGCGGGCCGCCGCATTCCAGTTCAGGGACATCCTGAAGTCGATCGGCCTCGAGACCTTCCCGATGCTGACCGGAGGCAAGGGCGTGCACGTCGTCGCGCCGCTCACGCCGAAAGCCGAATGGCCGCAGGTGAAGGATTTCGCCCACCGCCTCGCGGAAGCGGTGGCGCAGAGCGACCCGGAGCATTTCACCGCGGCGCTCTCGAAGGCGCGGCGCAAGGGCCGCATCTTCGTCGATTATCTGCGCAACCAGCGCGGCGCCACCGCCGTCATGCCCTACAGCGCGCGATCGCGCGCGGGAGCGCCTGTCGCCGCCCCGATCACGTGGCGGGAGATGAAGACGATCGACAAGCCATCCCACTTTCACGTCGGCGACGCGAATGAGCTATTGAAGCGCGCCTCGTCAAAGGCGCTCGCGGGCTGGGGGCGCGCGGACCAGGTCCTGCCGGACCTGCGGAAGCCGTGAGGGTCGCGACTTACAACGTGAACGGCGTGAACGGCAGGCTGCCGGTCCTCCTGCGCTGGCTCGAGGAATCGCAGCCCGACATCGTCTGCCTGCAGGAGCTGAAGGCGCCGCAAGAGAAGTTTCCCGAAAAGCCGATCCGCGACCTCGGCTACGACGCGATCTGGCACGGGCAGAAGAGTTGGAACGGCGTCGCCATCCTGAGCCGCGTCGGCCCGATCGAGGAGACCAGGCGCGGCCTGCCCGGCGATCCCGACGACTCGCACAGCCGATACATCGAGGCCGCGGTCGGCGGCATTCTCATCGGCGGCCTCTACCTGCCCAACGGCAACCCCATGCCTGGCCCGAAATTCGACTACAAGCTGCGCTGGTTCGACAGGCTGATCGACCACGCTTCGGAGCTCTTGCAGTCGGGGAAGCCCGCCGTGCTCGCCGGCGACTTCAACGTCATGCCGACCGACCTCGACGTCTACAAGCCCGAGCGCTGGCTGGACGACGCGCTGTTCGCGCCCGAGGCGCGCGCGGCCTATTTCCGGCTCCTGAAGCAGGGCTGGACGGACGCCCTACGCACCCTCCACCCCGACGAGCGGATCTACACGTTCTGGGACTACTTCCGTAACGCCTACACGCGCAACGCAGGCTTGCGCATCGACCACCTTCTGCTCAGTCCGTCGGTCGCCGCGAGGCTGGCGGACGCGCAGGTCGATGCCAATGTCAGGGGCTGGGAGAAGACGAGCGACCACGCCCCTGTCTGGGTTGAACTGACGGACAAGCGAAGCGCCCGCGCACGCGCTAAGCCTAAAGCGCGCGGGAACGGCGCTCCTCGTGGCGCGGCGGCGCGTCGCCGCAGCAAAAGCGGCGCCTGAGTATTCGCGCCCGCGCGACATTCCGGCGGCTCCGGTACTATTTCCCGTCGTCGCCGAACGAGCTGTGCAAGGCGCCGAGCGTCTCGATTGCCTGCCGCACCTTGGGATCCGACGCCTCGCGCAGCATGGCCTTCATCGCGTCGAAGCCGTGGTCCTGCTCTTGGGCCGCGGCGGCCAGGATCTCGCGCACGTCGCAGCTCTCCCCTGAGGGAGCGGACGGCTGCTCGCCGAGCGAGAGCGTCTTGCTTGGCTTGGGTTCTGGCGGGCGAGCAGCGGGTAGTCGCGGCTTGAGAGCCAACGGTGCGGCTTTCGCCGACGCCATCGGCTCGGCCTTAGTTTTCGCCGGCGCGCGCTGCGGCTGACGCCGGGCGGCGGGCTTGCGCGCGGGCGACGGCGGCGACGGCGCCGCTTCCTCCGTAGTCTTCTGCTGTTCCGGCACCGGATCGATCGCGCCCTGCAGGGCCTCGTCTTGCCAGGCGCGCAGCCGGGGCAGGACCGGGGGCGAGCCCTTCGCCTGCTCGAAGTAGCCGCGGTAGGGCTTATCCAAGTAATGCCTGATCTTCGTGACCGCGAACGACGTCGAGTTCTTCACCATCAGGATTGAGATGCGCGCCGACATCTCCCGCAGCTCCAGCGGACTGCGCAGCGGACGCGGCGTGTAGTGAGGCGCCCAGACGCGGGGTGCGAAGATGCCCTGCCCCGGCCGCTCGATCGGCGTCTTGTAGACATGCGTCATCTCGCCGAGCATCTCTGAGACGAATTCCGAGGTCTCGAGGTCGTTGATCTGAATGAACAGCTTGATCTGCGAGCCGGAGACCGTGGTGATGCGCGTGTTCTTGCCGTAGAGCTCGTCAAGCTGCGCGAGGTCCTGCATGACAATCGCCATGCGGAATCCGTAGCCGGCGCTGATCGTGATCTTGGAGATCAGGGAGTTCATGCGCCCGACGTGGTAGAATTCATCGAGCATGAGCAGGACCTGGTACGGTTCGTCATCGCCGGGAATCTTCACCATCATCAGATCGTGGATCTGCTGAAAGAGAATCCGGATCAGCGGCCGGAAAATCGACAGCTCGGCGATCGTGCAGCCGATGAAGATCGTCATCGGTGTGCGCCGCAGCTCGCGGATGTCGAAGTCCGACGTCTCCGTGGCGGCCGAGATCAGACCGTTGTTCCACAGCGACATCGCCATGTTGACGTTGAACACGGCGCTGTTGCGCGTTTCCGGCTCGAGCGCGATGTACTGGTTGAAGCTGTCGACGACCCAGGTCGGCAGATGCTGCCGTTCGGTCCTGACGATCGCGCGCAGCACGGACGATATATCCTTGCCCGTCGTCGTCATCCGAGCCACGGTGCGCATGTGCTGCGCGCCAGCGATCAGCGGCGAGGCGAGCACGTAGCCGATCAACGCGGATAGCAGGAGACGTCCTGCCCCCGCCCAGGTGTCGTCTGCCTTCTCGGGAATCACGAACGATGCGACGACGAGGCAGTCCGTCGCCATGCGCTCGTCGCGGCGCACGAAATCGAGCGGATTGTAGCGGTGCGTGTCGTTCGAGCCCGGCGAGAACATGAACACCTTGTTGCCTTTTCGCCCGCGATGGTTCGCGAGCGCGTCGAAGTTCTCGCGCTTCGGGTCGAAGAAAACCGCCGAGCCCTCCCAAAGATAACCGTTCGGTAGGACGAAGCCGGTGCCCTTGCCCGAACGCGACGGCCCCACGACGAGGACGTGGGCCGGCTCGTTGGAGCGGAGCGTCGCGCCGCCGAGCGTGCCGAGCACGATGCCGTGCTTGGACGTCAGGCCTTGCTTCGCCGCCTCCATGACGCTGCCGAAGCGCGCGGCCCCGTAAGGCATCTGCCGCCGGTTGACGTAGGCGAACAGCGCCCCGCCGAACCCGAGCGCCACGACCGCAGCAGCGGCGTAGCCGGCGCGGATGAGAGCCTCTACCCGAGTTGGCGTGTAGACGAGGCGATCGTAGAAGTGCCGCCAGGCGACCAGGAAGAAGTCGGCCGAGCGGTCGGCGTTCTGCATGCGAAACAGTGCCCAGCGCGACGCGCCCTCGCTCGGGAAGCGCGTCGGCGCCCAACGCAAGGCGACCGCGATCTCATAAGCCATGCTCCACAGCAGCCAGAAGGCGAGCAAGAGGAGGATCGCGACGCCGATCCTATACGCGACGACGCGCGACATGCCGGCCCTTCCCTCCGGCGCGCTCTTGGCGCCATTCCTCCATCCGGGAAAAATAGACCGCCGACGTCCCGCGCCAGCCGCCGACCTTGGTTTGCTGGACGACGATCGGCAGCACCGACTTGATGTAGCCGACGATCTCGTCGCGGCGCAGGCCGAGGCCAGCCTGCATGACCATCAAGGCGAGCTGCTCGAAGGCGCCAGCCGGGCTGTCGGCGTGCATGGTCGTGATACTGCCCGGGTGGCCGGTGTTGATCGCGCGCAGGAACGAGTAGGCCTCGGCGCCACGGATTTCGCCGAGGAAGATGCGGTCCGGCCGCAGCCGCATCGAGGCTTGCAGCAAGGTCTCGATCGTGACGCGCGCTTCGCCCTGGTCGCCCTTGGACGCGACCAGCGGCAGGTAGTTCCTTTGCAGCGGGTTGACCTCTCTCGTGTCCTCGATGGTGATGATGCGCTCCTCGACGGGCACTTCTTTGAGGATCGCGTTGAGAAACGTGGTCTTGCCGGAGCTAGTCCCCCCTGAAAGAAGGATGGAGTAACGGCTGACCACCGCGAGCCTGATGAAGTCTTCGATGCGGCCCGCGTCGAGGTGCTCGCACAGCTGCCTGTCAGTCTCCGACAGCGTGCCCTCGCCCGCCGTCGTCACCTTCTCGAACGACCCCAGCTTGCGATAGTCGTCGAGCCGCATCTCCTTGATAACCTGCTTGCGGATAGCGAACGCGCCTCCCGTTGTCGTCGCCGGTGGCATCACGCCCTGGAAGCGCTCCCCCGTCGGCAACGCCGCCGAGAGCAGTGGGTGCTCCTCGTTGACGCTCTGCCCCGAATGCCCAGCAACCCGTTCGGCGAGGTGCCGGAGGGCCTGCTCCGTCAGGCTGGGCACTTCATGGCGCTCCATCGCGGCCTGCCCGAAGCGTTCCACCCAGACCCCGCCGGGGCCATTGGCGCAAATCTCGACGACCTGGTCGTCGTCGAGCCAGGGCCGGATGGGATCGAGGGCGCGGTCAATGAAGACCGTCAGGCTTCGTGCGGGCGCGTTCACGCTTGAGCTCCCTCAGGGCTTCCTTGACGGGGTCCGGGTAGAGCGCGGAGAAATCGAGGTCGCGCCTCACGAAGACGATGATCCGTGTGCCCTGGTCGAGGTAGATCGTCGGTGGGATGTTGATCGAGTTTCTCAGCGCTTCCTGAGCAATGTTGGTCAATGTTTGCGAGACATTTTGCGCCGCGATCTGGCGGGCCAACTGGTTCTGGTTCACGCCGGTCTGCGTCTGCGTCACTGCGCCCGTAACAGGATCGGTCGTCGTGATGACCGTGCCGTTGCCGTAGCCGTTGGTGTTCTGTCCGTAAGCGCTGAGGAACTGCGACGCGCCGCCGACGAGCGATAGCACAACAGCCGAGCCGAAGCGCTCGAGGTAATGGTTGTCGACGAAGCCGGAATTGCCGGCGCGGCCTAGATCGTCCGTACCGTTCGACCCGAGCTGCACCGAGATGCCATCCGACCGCAGCATGCGCGTCCAGACCACGAAGACGCGGGTCTGCCCCTGGGCGATGCCTGACTTGTATTCGCCGACAAGGCGGCTGCCTGCTGGGATGAGCACCCGGCGGCCATCGAACGACCAGACATTCTCGCTGACGACCGCCCGCACCATTCCCGGGAGATCGCTTTGGAGCGCTGTCTCCAGCACGCCGCGGATCATCGTTCCCTGCGCCACCAGCGCGTCGGTGCGGTTGTTCTTGGTCGCACGTGAGACCTCCACCCCGGCGGCGGATACCGAGGCCAGGAACCGCCGGTTGGGGTCCTCCTCCGGGCCGCTCGCTGCCCTCCCTGAATCGTCCGGGTTCTCAGTATTCGCAGCCGCCGCGGAGTTGTCGTCGATGACCTGCGGGGCGCGGAGCCGCTCCCACCTGCGACGCTCCTCCTCCTGCCGCTGCCGCTCCAGTTCGGCAAGGCGGCGCGCTTCATCGTTCGGCTGCGCGATCACCAGCGGCGGCTCGGGGGGCGGCGGTGCCGGCAAGGCGAGAGGCGGCGCGACCGGAGGAGGCGGGACCGGCTCGGCCGGCGCCTGCGGGATCACGATCGTGCCCTGGTTGGTCTGCGTCCGCGGCGAGAACAGCGACGGCGCCGGAAACTGCGTGGTCGTGAACTCTTCCTTATCCGGCGTCATCAGGGTTGGTGAACGCCGCCCCACCGTGCCGTAGATCATCCAGCCCGTGACGACGAGCGCGCCGACCGGCATGCCGAACTTGAGGAAATTTCCAAGCGCAGTCCGGTCCCGAGCCACCGAGGTCGCCGCCGCGGCTTCGAGTTCGAATGAGCGGTAGTCGTCTGGCGTGGGCATCGTCAGCCTCCCGCAGTCATGGCCGCACCCACACGTTGCGGCGCGTAAGGCTCAAGCCCGTTCGGCTCATGCAGGTTGGTGAGGCGGCGATTGAAGATGCAGGTCGATTCTTGGCCGTTGCGCAGCGTCCATTGCGGCGAGACCTTGTCGACGACGACGTAAGGCCCCTCGGTGCGGAAGTTGACGAGGCTCTCATTGCGGTCGGCGTCGACGATGTAGAGCGCCGGCGTCTCCCCCTCGAAGCGGAACCAAGTCTTAATCCCGTCGTCGAAGACGGCGACCGGCTTGTTCGCGGATGAGCCCTTGTAGCCGTAGTCGCTGTTGGCGTTCGCGATATTGAGGTCTTTGAGATTGGGGTTAGCGGCGCGCTGCTTGGCTTCGGCCAGAAGCTTGGCGCTTGCCTCATCGTCGGGGAATCGGAAACGCACTGCGTAGATTTGACTTGACGGCGGCCGCGTGTTCGAGCGCAGCAAAAACAAATAGATGCGCTTGTCGGTGACGACGTTGAGATTCGATATCGCATTCTTGTCGACCGGCTTGACGAAGATGATGTCACCCGTGCGGTTCGGCTCGACCTTCCAGGCGATCGAGTCGCCGAGCGCCAGGGTTTCGATCTTCTCATCGGGCTGCAGCTCGATCATCGTCGAGGTGCCGTAGCTGGCGTCGATCGCGGTGACGTTGTCCCTGTTGTAGGCGACGTCCCGCACACGCGAGTCGGTGCGGCCAGGCCGCGGCAAGGCTTCTGCGTGGGCGGCGCTTGCCGCGATGCAGAGGGCAACACTGACGAGGGCGCACCGCATTCTCATTGCTGCGCACCCATCGTTCCCGGCGACGGCGCCGTTTCCTGATCGCGGCGATACTCAAGCACCTGGAAGCCGAGTGGGTTGTCGAAACGCCACTCGTTGCGCATGGGGGCGGATGTGTAGCGGAAACGCACGAGCGAGACCCAGTTGCGCGTGACGATGTTGGTCGACGACTTCTCCTCGGTGGCAAAGCGAGCCAAGGCCGTCCGGTTGTTCGGGAACGTCACCGACTTGATGGTGACGGCGACGACCGTGTTTGTGCCGTAGACCTTGACGGGATTGCTTGGATTGGCGGGCGAGTAGATCTCGGTGAGCTCGCGTGCGGCGTCTCCGCTAGCCAGCAACTGGGCCAGGTCGAAGTTGTCCTTCAAAGCTTTCGGGTCGTAGGTCTCCCGCGCCTTGATGTAGCGCACGACATTGAAGGTCGTGACCGCTTCGTCCTGGGTGAGCGGTCCCTCCGCCATCGGGTGCTTCACCTCGACGAAGCCAGTCGTCTTGTCGACGACGACCATGTAGGGCTCGTAGGTCTTGAGGGGGACGAGCAGTGCCAAGGTGCAGAGGGCTCCGACGGCAACGACGGTCATCACCGTGGCAATGATCCAGGCGAGGGCGCGGGAATTTCGGTTTCGCCGCGCGATGTCGCGCTCCCAGGTCACCCCGTCGACGTAGTAGCGCGGGTCGACCCGTGCCGGCTCCGAAGCGGTGGTCTCTGTCATGGCCGACCTCCTCCAGCTTGCGGCGGCGGGGTGCCGGGATTGCGCAGTTGCTCAGCCAGCCGCCGGAACTCGGCCGACTGTGACCAGGAGGCAGCGCGCAAGCCGACGCGCGCGCGCTGGCGTGACGCCAGCTCCTCGCGACGCGACATCGAAGCCGGATTCAGCGGGTTGCGGAATGCAAGGCGCGCCCGGTTGGTGGCGGCTCCAAGGCGATACCCCGTCGCGGTCGCAATGACCGAGCCGATGCGCGGCGAGAAAATCGGCACGCCGCCGGCGATCGCGGCCGCCATGTTGTTGATTTGGCTCAGCAGCAGGATGCCGATGATCGCGAGCAGCACGACCGGGCCGATTGTCGCCCAAGTCGCCGACTTGGAGTTGGCGACGCCGTTGAGCGTGTCGATCGTCTGCTGGATCAGCGAGACGTAGAAGGCGAGGAAAGCGTAGACGAGCACCTGCACCAGGAAATACTGCACGAGCGCGCTCAGCCAGCCGCTGAAAAAGCGCGTGGTGACCGCAAACAGCAGCAGGATGATGAACAGCGGAGCGAGCGCAAGGAGCAGCCACATGAACATCTTCGACAGGACGATGAGAAAGATCGCAAAGCCAATCAGGATCGCCATCACGACGTAGAACACCGCCGCGAAGATGTAGGGACCCCAGTTGGTGATGCCGGCGTTCTGCAAAAACGCCTCGGTCGCGCTGTTGGTCGTGTCCCACATGTTCTGCAGGGCGGACTGGACCCCATTGACCGAGTTCAGGTTCGCGGATGTGCCGGTGTGGTTGGCGGATGTGACTGCGCTGAGAAGCGCGTTGCCGATGGCCGAGGGGCCGTCGTTGAGGAAATTGTAGGCGAGCGTCTGGAATTCGCCCCACTTCGTAGCCATCGCGTAGATCAGCACCGCGCGGAACAGGCGAAACGCGTGGTCGGCCGGACCGCCCGTCGAGGTGCCCTGCCAGATCCCGACGCCCCAGAAGATGACGTAGAGCGTGAGCAGCAGGCCGGCGACGCTCGTCGCGCCGCCGGACGTCGCCGCGCTCGCCAGCGCCTGGTAGGCCGTCGACACGTAGTTCTGCCCCAACTGGTCGACCGATTGGAGCAGTGTCGTGATGTTGAAGCTGTTCGCCATCGCCCCTCTCAGATCGGCCGCATCGGACCGCAGTGGTCGATCGCCTTGAAGGCCTGGGGCGGCGCGGGCGCCGGCTGCATGTCGGAATAGGCGAGCGGCGTCCCGCCCTCGTCGGGGGAGCAGGGTGCCTTCAAAGGCTTGTAGGCGCAGCCGCCGAGCGCGAGGGCGGTGAATGCCAGGATGAATAGTGCGTATCCCCTCTTCACTGGGCGGGCGCCTTCGGCTGCGTGAACGTCATCGCGTGCGAGGCGGCCTTCGCCCCGTCGTCCTGCGGGGCGCGCGCGCCGACTTCAGCTGACTGTCGCGGCCCCTGCAGGAGCGCGTAGCGGCCGGCGGCGTAGGCGATGGCCGCCGCGACGGCGGCTAGAATGAGGCTACGCTTCGACATGTCCCCTCCCCTGCTTTACTGCTGCATGAACTTCATCGCGCGGGCGGCGGAGGACTCCGCCGCGATGCGGTCGAGGTTGGCCTGGTTCGCTGCCGCCGCCGCGTTGTTGACGACGCCATTGAGCTCGTTGATCGTCTGCCCGGTCTGGATCTGCACTTGCGTGTTCTGGTCGACGCTGCCCTTCAGGTCCTGGGCCTTGCCGATCTGCTGGCCACCCTGGGTGAAGGCTGACGACCGCAGCAGCACCGCGCCCTGCGTCGAGGTGATGAGCCCCGAAAGGGTTGCGGCCACGTTGACGGAGTTCTTGTAGGCGGTGTCCGCCGGATGGGACTGGCCGTTCACGAGGCCGGTGATGGTCTGCACGAGCTGCAGGCCGTTGATCAGCGTGGAGACGATGTTCTGGGATGCCGACCCCATGCCGGCGAAAGACAGCGCTCCGCCTGAGATCACCGATCCGAGCGACGGCGCCTGGGCCATCGAGAAGCCGCCGCCGAGCGCCATCTTCGCGAGCGTGCCTTGGGCCTGCGAGGACCGGTCGCCGGTGACGGCCTGCAGTGTCTTCTGCGTATACTGGAGGATCTGCTGGTCGGCGCTGAGGATCTGCTGCGTGCTGGTCGCGATCTGCTGAGCCTTGGCGAGGTTGGCGCTGTCGATCACTGGGACCTGCGCCATCGCCGGCACAGCGCCTGCCAACGATGATGCGAATACTGCGAGCATGAGAATCCGGCGCATCGCGTCCTCCCTATCGGCTGTTGGCGGAAATCGCGGCGAGGGCCGCTATCACCTCAGTGACCGTCAGCGCTGCGTTGGTGCCGGTATTGCTGGCGAGGGCGCTCTGAGCTCTCGCAAGGTAAAAGACGACGTTGCCGTCGGTGTCGAGGTAGCGCGCGCTCACACACGCAGGGTCCGGCGGCGATCCCGGCGGGGTTGTCAAACAGGCCGACGGCGCCCGGCAGGGGTCGGCGGCCGTCCCGGAGCCGACCATGCGGGCGGGGCACGCCGACCCGGACGTCGGCCGCACGGCGTCGGTCGTTGCGCGCATGCCGAGCGCCGAGCGGCTCATGTCGCTCGTCATCGCCAGGTTCAGGGCGTTCAGCGCCGTCACCCAGAGGTTGGCCGAGCCGATCGCACTGTTCCACGCGAGGTTGTTCTGCAGCCTCGCTGCGCTGTTCATGTCGATCGCAGCCATCACGGTCGGCGCCGTCCCGACCTGCTGGCCGGCGGCTTGAAGCGTCGACGACGTGGCCGACATCGTCGAGCGGCTGGCGTCGAGACCGGCCATGACGTCGCCGCTCGACTTGAAAAGCGTCTGGCTGTTGAGGGCGGCGCCTTGCGCAGCCGGGTCGGGCGCCGGCGGCTGGTCGGGGGCGTAGGATTTGATCGCCTGGCTGCCGGCCCCCGCCTGCGGCTGCACGGTGGGGTCCGTGATGTTCGCCTTCTTGCCCGTGGTGACCGCGCACTTGACGCCGCTGTTCGCGCCCTGCCGCTGCGTCGTCACCGGCACGAGCTTGACCGTTGTCGCCGCCGTCTGAGAGCGCTGCGTCAACTGGGCGGCGTCGCCGACGGGAATGTCCGCCAGCGCGGGCGCAGCGCCGCATAGCAGTGTCACAGTGAGGATCGCCACCCCGAGCCTCATGCCTCGCTCCTCCCCATGAAGATCGGCAGCCACACCAAAGGGTCGTTGCCGACACGCGCGCGCAACGCGTCGAGCTCCGCGACCGTCTCGGTGCGTCCGGACAAGACTTTGATGAGGTCGGGCATGCTGGCGAGGTTGAGCCGCGCGACGACGCTGTCGCGGCCGTGCTTGATCAGGAACGAACGGCTTTCCGGCACCGTCCCTCGGATCCACGCGACCTCGCGGCCGGACAGGCGGAAGGCTTGCCTGTAGCTCTCGTCGTCGGCCTTCGGATTCGGGAAGAAGATGTTGGTGCTGGTCTGCTCGATCAGCGTGTTCGACGCCTTGGAGCGCACGATGTCGCCGGCGGACTGCGTGCCGAAGCCGACGATGCCGTTCTGCTTGCGGATCGTTTTGAGCTTGTCGCGGATGAAGAACGCGAAGACGTCGTCGTCGAGGAGCCGCCAGCCCTCGTCGAGGAATATCATCACGGGGTCGCCCGTGAGCATCTCCTCCGTCCGATGGAAGATGTACATCAGGGCCGCCGTGCGGATGACGGGGTCGTCGAGCACGCGAGTCATGTCGAAGCCGAACACGCTCGAAAGCGAGAACTGGTCCTCGTCGTTGTTGAAGAGCCAGCCGCGCTGGTCTGGCCGCATCCAGCTCTCCAGCCGCGCAAGCAGGTCGCCCTCACCTGCCCTGATGCGGCCGCGCAGCAGCGTCGAGAAGGCCTTGAGGGTTCGGCCCGCGGGGCCGCCCGTGAGCGCCGCCGCGATCGCGTTGCGGATCACCTGCTCCTCGGACGCGCTGAGGTCCGCGCCGTTCGCGGGCTTCAGCATGAATGCGAAGAGTTGGTAGAGGAACTCTCGGTTGGGCGCACTGTCCGGCAGTGACAGCGGGTTGAAGCCGGTCGGCTCGCCGGGGACCAGTGTCTCGTACTGTCCGCCGAGGGCGCGAATGAAGATCTCGGCGCCGCGGTCCTTGTCGACGAACAGCAATTTCGGCCGCGGCAGGACGCGCTGCGTCTGGGCGGCGATGAACGACAGGAAGACGGTCTTCCCGGACCCGGTCGGCCCTACGACCGTGAAGTTGCCGATGTCGCGGACGTGGTGGTTGTAGTAGTAGGCCGTCTGAGACGTCGTCTCGAACACCGAGATCGCCGGCCCCCAGTGGTTGCCGTCCGTCCGGCCGCTCGGGTAGTTGTGCAGCGACGTGAAGCCGGCGAAGTTCTTCGACGAGATCACGCCCTTCCGCGCGATGTATTGGAAATTGCCGGGGAGCTGCGCCCAGAATGCCGGCTCGCAATTGAGGTCCTCGCGCGTCCAGATCACCGACCTGTCCGTGAGCGCGGCGCCGACAGCCGTGACCGCCGCCCCAACCTCCGGGAGGTCGCGGCCGAGGCACATCACCGTCATGTGGTGCTCGCCGTAGATCGCCTCCGAGGCGAGCAGTTCGTCGCGCGCGTCGTCGAGGTGCTCGGCGACGATGGAGCCGGCCTCGTCCGACATGTCGACCTGCCGCGACACGCGGTCTATCTGCTTGGCCGCCTCCGGCCGGTCCACGATGGCGAAGGTCTGCGTCGCGATGAACTCGTGGGGAACGCGCAGCAGGTTGTCGAACGAGCCAGGCCCCGTCTGCGACGGGTACTCGCGGATCGAGACCATCGCGCCGAACCGCGTGTCGTCCGGCCCTGCCCCGCGAACCTCGATGGCGTTGCGCCCGAAAAAGATGCGCTTCGTCGAGAGCGCGTCCGACAGGTCCATGCGCGGCAAGTGCATCGAGCGAGGCATGCCGCCGTTGACGAGCTGGACCAGGAACTCCAAGGGCTCGGAGAACCACACGCCGTCCCGCCGCACGACGCCCAGCTGGCGGGCGCCGTAGCCGGCGAGGTTCTCGCGCACAGCAGTCGCGGCATCGCGCAGCTCGGTCAGGGCCGTCTGCCCGGCGACCGATGAGCCGGACTCGTCCTTGCGGCCGAGGACCTTGGTCAGCATCGCGTCGAACGTGCCGGCCTGCCCCTGCAGCGGCCTGCGGACAATCGTCAGGTAGATGTCGTTGACGAACATTCGGCGCTTCGAGAGCGCCGCGTCATAGCGCTCGGCGAGCTCTCGGCAAAGGGGATTGTCGAAAGTCGACTCGATGCGGGGCTGAACCTCCCGCCGCACGATGTGGCATGCGAGCGCGAACCTCGAATTCGCGAGGGTGCGGACGACGTCGTTGCGGCCGAGCAGTCGCGAGTTGACCTCGCTCATGTCGGAGGTCTCAAAGGAGTAGCCGTCCAGCTTCAGGATGGTGAGGACGAGGCCGTCGCGCGTCCTGATGACGTGGTCGTCGACGTGCCGCGTGTAAGGCAGGTGCGAGGCGACCGGCCGCTCCCGCCGCGACACCGCCCCGTATGTCAATTCGTCGAGCAGTGCGCGCGCGACCATGGCGTTCCCTCACGCCGCGTAGCTGTCCGCCGCCCAGAAGGCGCGCGAACGGGGCGGGCATTTCGTGGACTTCACGAACAGGATCTCGAAGATGCGGTCGTCGCGCAGCGTCATGACGAAGCCGAACAGGTGCAGCGGGATCGCCGCCAGGAGCAGAAGCAAGTTGTGCGAAATGAGGAAGCACACGCTCGAGACCACGCCGTTGAACATGAAATACATGTACGGGACCCCCATCAGCGTCGGCGCGCGCGTGAGCGCTTTGACGAGTGGGGTGATGAGCGGGTCCTCGAGCTCGTTCTCCGTCATTGGCCGACCGCCGACTGGAAGAACTGAACGATCTGCGCGGAGCCGAACACCAGCACGATTCCGAAGATGACGCTGCCGGCGATGCCCCAAGTCAGCCGGCCCGACCAGGCGAAGAAGCCGCACGCGATCACGGCGAGCGTCGCGAGCGCGGTGGCGATCGGACCAGTCAGCGCCGACACCAACTGGGTCAGCGTCGACTGGACCGGCTGCAGCGTGCCGCCACTCTGCGCCGCCGCCTCAGTGATGCTCATCACCAACAGCGTTCCGGCAAGGGGCCAGCGCGACCACGATTTCCTCATACGATCCTCCGTTTCAATCGACATGCATGACGAATCCGTCGTTCCAGTACGCCTGAGGAGCCGCCTTGACCGAAGCGACGGCACTTGGCGCGCCCGGCTCGATCACGTCCGCAGGACCGGTCATTCGGTCGCGCGCGTTGAGACCGCGTGCTCCGGCCGGCGACGGCCAGACATAGAAATCGTTGATGACCTGCGCCACGAAGCGGACCGTCTCGGGAAACGGGGGGACGCCGCGATTCTGTTTCACCGCACCCTCGCCTGCGTTGTAGGCGGCGAGAATGAAGAACGGATTCCGGTATTTTTCGTGCAAGGCGCGGAGAAAGCGAACGCCGCCACGGACGTTGTCGGCGGGATCGCAGAGGTTGACTTTGAAGCGTGTGGCCGTCTCCGGTGTCAACTGCATCAAGCCGAATGCGCCTTTGTCTGAGAGGGCGATCGAATTGAAGTGGCTCTCGTTTTTTGCGACGGCCTGGACAAAGCCCGGTGAGAGGTTCTCCTCGGTCGCGATGCGCAGCACGAGGGCGCGCGCGTCGTCCGTCCCTATCGCCTTGACGCCCGGACACGGCGCGACGGCGGCAAACGCGCTGTCGATGCGTTCGATCGAAGCCGGCGGCGTTTCGGCGGGGAGCACCTTGCCCGCGGCATCGACGGCAGCGAGCCGGGCCGGCTTGGCTGTATCCTGCGCGTGCGCGCTGCCCAGAGCGGCCAGGATGCTGAACCCGATCGCCGTGATGCGAGTCGACATGTCACCTCGCCTTCATTATCCAATAGACAATATATTAGATGTTGATATCGTGCCGCGATGACATTGGCAACAGGATATTCGCTTCCGTCCCCTGCTCTCACTTCCGGAGGTTGGATGAAGCGCGGTGCACCCCGGTCGGTGGCCGTCGGCCTCTTGCGCGCGCTCGGTGCGGTTGAGCGCGGATACGCGCAAGATGCGTCGTTCGGGTGCAAAGTGCTGCTGTGCGCAGCTGCCAGCGCGTCCGGCTGGTCGGGCATTCCCTATTGCGTGCCGGTCATGCAGGCATTGTTTCACCAGTTGACGACGGGCGGAGGTCGGCCGTTCTGCTCCGAGGGCAACGCCAGTGCTCTTGGCTATGAGCCTTATCAAGCGTGCCCTGCGGGGCTGGCGCCGGTTCAGTCAGGGCCCGATGGCGCAGGCGATGTGTCGGAGGTGCCCAACGGCAATTTCTGCGCTGACCTCTCGAAGCCCCAACAGGGTCTGCGCTGCGGCGACGGCGGATGCAACACGACGTACTCCACGACGGCGCGGGATCCGCGCAGCGATCCCTATTACGTCGACATCAGCACCGTGAACGGCACGCAACGCTTCTACTTCTCGCTGCAGGGCTATTGAGATGAGGCGGACCCGCATTCTCGCCGGAATTGTCGCGCCGCTGCTCACGCTCAGCGCAGCGTTCGCGGAAACGCCGGCCTCCCGCTGGTTTCCGGTGCCGGCGAACGCTTTCTACCTCACCGGCGACAGTTGGTCTGACGCCGGCGTCACCTATCGTCTCTATGGCGTCCAGTCCTGCCTGCGTGACACGAGCTTCACCAACGCACACGGCCTTCAGCGTGACTGCGGCGAGGCGTCGCTCGCGATGCTGGTCGCGCTCATGCGCGATCTGCGTCCGCGGTGCTACGACGCCGCAGAGCAACCCGAGACCAGGACTATCTTCGTCTTCTGCGTTGCAACTCGCGTGGCCGGCGCAGGCGCAGGGTCGCGCATCGATCTCGGGACGGCGTTGATCGCGACCGGGTTCGCCTTCGCCGCATTGAAGCCGGACGGACAGCCTGTCCACGCTCCCTACTTCGTCGCGCAGCTTGTTGCACAGCGCGCCAAGGCCGGCCTGTGGGCGTTCCCCGATCTCCCTGACCCGAACGCGATCATCCTGCGCGCGCTCCACGAGCAGGCGCCGCCGCAGTCACCCGCCCCGCTCTCGTCGACGACGCAGTCGCCAACACCCTCGAATCCCCACACCACAGTAGGAGAGAAGCCTTGAGAACCACGAACCTGTTCATCCTGCGCGGTCGGGTCGGCCAGACGCCGAAAGCGTTCAACAAGGCCGCCAAGATCAATGTCGCGACCGACCGCGCGTGGACCGATGGCAAGGGCGAGCGGCGCGAGGAGACGGACTGGGTGACGGTCACCATCCTCAATGAGAACGCGGCTGCATGGGCGATCGCGAACGTCGCCAAGGGCGACGCCATCTACGCGGAATGCCGGATCGCCGACGGCTCCTACAAGAAAGACGGTGAGACCATCTACACGACCGACATCATAGCCAACGTCTTCCACAAGCTCGATCTCGGATCGCGCGACGATGCGGCCGCGTAGCCTGGTGCCCGGCATGCTGTCGAGTCTGATTTTGCTGAACGGTTCGGCAGGGGTCGCGCAGGCGCCTGTCCCCGCGCCCAGCGTCTATTCGCCGAAGGCCGCTGTTCAGTCGCCGCCCCTGCGCGTCGAGGTGATCGACGGCACGCGCTTCCGTGATATCGAGACCCACCAAGTGTACCGGCTCTACGGCATCGACACCTGCGCGCCGGAGCAGTCGGCGCGTCTCGGCCGCCAGTCTTGGCCCTGCGGTACGATGGCGACGGCCTGGCTCGTGACGGCGACGCTCAACACGTGGCTGGCCTGCACGACGGTGCGCGATGACGCAGGCGAACACCTTGTGCGGTGCGCGTCCGCAGGCCACCCGGACATCGCCGCCGACATGGTGCGCGAAGGAGTAGCCGTGGCGACGCCGGCAACGCCGGACGATCCGGGGGTCCGCGGCTACGCGCTGGCCGAGCAAGATGCGCGCAAGGCCTACCACGGTCTGTGGTCGAGCACCTTCCAGATGCCGTGGGACTGGCGCGAGAGCTATGACGCCAAGACGCTGTCGACGTTTCGTGATGAGGCGGTGCCATGATCCGCCGACGTCATTGCCTGGTGACGCCACTACTGATCGCGCTGACTGGCTGCGCCGCTCCGGCTCGACCCTTTGTGGACACCGGTCCTCCGAGGCCGGAGCCGCTTTACAACCCCGACCAGGTGAAGCCGGGCCGGCTCGAGTACGCGCCGGACAGGTCGACCTTCGCGCCGGTGCTGACGGAACGCTTTGCCTACCCGACGCAGCCCGAGGCAAACGCAGCCTATCGTCGTCTGCTCGCGACAGCGCCGGTGGATCGCACCCACCCCGCCTCGATTTGGCTATTCGGCTGCAAGCCGGGCGCGATTGATGAACAAACCGCGCGTGTGACGCGCTATCGCGGCCCCGTCGTCCATTGTGCGACAGATTTTCTGGACAGTTCCGGTCGGCGCGCGCGGCGCAAGACGGCAAACTTCTACTATTACGACGCGGTGTGGAATATGCAGCCCGTCCATCCACCACGCATTGCCGCTACCTGGCGCAACCGCGAGCGATCTCCGAAGGACTTTTGGTGGTGGGTCCCGGGCCGGCCCCGCTACGAGTAGGAGACGGGTGGTGGGCCGAGAGCTGGCGTCTACAACAAATAGACAATATATTAGATATTATTCGTCAAGAGGGTGGCCGGTCGGACGGCGCTATGCATGTGCCCTGGTCGCGGGGTTAATGATGGTCGATTTTTCCGCTGGCGCTCATGCGCAATCCCTGACGCCCGACCCGGGAGCCTGGCGACCGATGTCGTATGTGAACCTGCAGACGCCCGCTCCGCAGACCGCGACTTATCTTGATATATGGAAGGACGCCGTTGAGGTCAATAATCGCGCTTACAAAGCGCGCGGCGATCTCCGCTTCTCGGATCGCAACGCCCCCGCAACAGAGGCCCATTTCGTGATTTGGAGCCGCACTAAATCCGTCGTGCTCTCCATCCTCAACACTGTCACCGGCTGCACGCTCAAGGAGTTGCGCGCGACCGCTGGCGCGACCGTTAAACTGTGTCCATTGCGGATCGCGATCTACGAGGGGCTTCAGGTCCGGACCCTTGACGGTGGTCGCGCCTGCTTTCTCGAGCTCGCTTCGCGTGCCGGAGGCGACAGCGGCGAGCCGAACCAAGCTGTGTCTTACGCGTCCTACGACGTTGCGGCCAAGATCGTGAAAACCGGCGTCATCATCGATCATCAGGCCGTCGATGGCTGCTCGCAAAACATCGCGCTGTATCCGCCATGAAATGCCGCTGGCCAGTCCATCCTTGTGTCACGCCCGCTTCCAGCGCCGTCAAGGCGACCTGCGGGGCGCGCTCGCGCGCGGCCTGGACCGCGCCTGCGGCCGTGCCATGCTGATCGGCCATCTCAGCGTCAGGATGCTTCGATGCGATTCAGATTCACCCTTTCGATTATCGCGCTGTTCGCGATTCCAGGCGTCGCGGGCGCGCAGGATCAAGCCGCCGGCCGGTGGCAGGCTATGAGCTACCACGATTTCCAGGTCCCCTCGCCGACCGACCCGTTGCAGACGCTCGTCTGGCCCGACGTCATCCGCGAGGCCAACGCCTACGTCACCGATGAACTGAAGCGACCGCTCGGCGGCAGGAACGCGCTGGTCACCGCGCTCACGTCGACCTATCGCGACGGCGACCGCATGATCATCGTCAGCACGGTGCTCTCGCGTGCCTGCGAAAGCGGGGCCAACGACAAGGGCGCCGGGATCGAACCGTCGATCTGCCCTCTGCGCATCGTCACCATCGAGAACGGCAAGGTTCTGACCGTCAAGTCAGACACTGGCTGCTACACAGACCACACCGACCCCGACCTTTCAGCGAAAAACCGCAACGACAACTCCTACACGCGTTACGACCCGGCCGCGGGCACGATCAGCTTCCGCACGACCATCGGAGGCCGCGAGGTGCCGGGTTGCGCGCGGACCTACTCCCTCAAATGAAGCAGGATGCGGAGGAAACCATGCGCACGCGTCTCGTCAGCCTGCTGTTCATCTTTGTCTTTTGCGCGGGCCTTCTCTGGCTGGGATCCGAGCTGGCGACGGCGGGGCAATACTGCGAGCGCACCCACTACTCCGCCCAGGATATCACCGATGCCGTGAGGAACTCTCCGCTGCGGGACGACCTCAAGGGAACTTCATGCTCGCTTGGCGGTCTGGGTCGCTTCGAGTCGGGCGGCAACAAAGGCAACTACAACGGGAGCTGCTGCACCGGCATCTTCCAGCTCAACAATGCCAACGTCCAGAAGTACGCCGGAACGGATCGAGCCGGCTACGGATGCATGTCGTTGCAGAAGCAGGTCGACTCTTGGGCGAGGCTGACCAACGATGGCTACAACTCGCCTGCCGTCCGGCAACTCGCCTCGTTATCAACCTTCGATAGCCAGAAGGTAGACGCCAGCTTTATCGCGGCGTGCATCCAACTCGGCACCGGCAATTGCCAGAAGATGTTGAATTCAGGCAAATGCTCTGGATTCGCCGACATCAACGGCACGACCATTTGCAAGATGGCGAACAATGCGCGCGCGATGGCGGATCCGAACTGCCAGAACGGCCAGGCCGTCTGCGGCCCCTCCGGGCCAGGCGACTTCCCGACCTCGACCGGCATCGCTGCCAACCCGCCGACCGCTGCGAGCGCATCGATCGTCGTCAATCCGAGTGACGTCTAGGCGGTCGCTCTGTCAATTCACCTCGGACGGGTCGCGGACGATGAAGGGGGCGAAGAAGTTCAGTTGCTCTTCCGTCGACGTGCAGAGGTTACCGCCGCGGTAATGCGCGTGCACCAGTGCCCAGAACACGACCTCGTCGGAGCGGCCGGCGAACAGGGCTTTCTGCAAAGTCCTGCCGATCAGGGTGAGCGCTCTCAGATGGTCGTAGCGGGCGTGCAGCTCGTGCGCGACGATCTTGGTATCAGCAGTCCGTATCACAGGCATTTCCTCTTTCTCGCATTCGGGTTGGTTACGCCGCCGAGGGCAAGGGCGCGTCCACGTAGACGGGCTCGCCAGTGGCCCGCACGGCTTGGATGGCCTCAAGCGGCTCGCGGTTGAAGGACATGCGCAGCGCGACCACCTCGTCTCGGCCGATGCGCTTCGGAAACCCGAGGGGACGGATGAAGAAGCGAAGCTGCATGGCGAGCACCATCAGTCGCCAGTCGATCGCGACCGTGGCGGTGTCGACCTTGCTCGCCATCCCTCACTCGACGAGGCCCTGCGCGAGCTCGAGGAAAGGACTGTCGCTGCGCGGCCGCATCTCGCGGTGGCCGTGTGCGACGCAGAAGCGCGTCCACTCGAACACGCGCGGGCGGCGACGGCATCAGTCCGTCAGCACGTGGTTGAGCAGGTGCGGGCGCGACGTCGATGGCAGTCGCTGGTAGCCGACGATCTTGTCGCCGCGGATGCAGACTTGGTGGATCGCATGTGCGTCGTCGAACCTGTCGCGCTCGCGCCCGTCAGGCTGCCGCAGGTCCTCCCAACCCTTCTCTCGACAAAGACCGCATGGCGGAAACGGAAGGCCCGGTCCATCAGCGCCGTGTGGCGGCTGACGTCCGAGCCGGGAATGACCTTGAGCATCGGCGACTCCTCGGCTTGCTGGAAAAGCCGAGTTGGCCACGCATGACGCGGTGCCGGTATGGTCAGAAAAGACCATTGCCACCGTGAGTTCCACATTGCAGGCGTGGTGCCAAGGACTGCGAAGACAGGTTTGGGGCTAGCCGGCGCCGGAGGGCGATGGGCAGCCCTCAGGCGGAAGGGCGACGCCGTGGCCGTCGGGCACGTAGCCGAGCCCGTCGCACAGGTCGCGGAAGACAACGCGCCGGCGCTCCTTCTCGGCCTCGGCAGACGCGCAGCGAAGCGCGTGCTCCTGGTCGGTGGTGCCTTCGGGCCGACAGGCCAGACAACTCGCTGCGTGGAACGCGCGCTCCCATGCCGCCAGCGCCTCGACGTAGGCGCGGTGGGCTGCGACCGCCTGCGACTCGAGCAAGCTGTTCTGCAGCTCCCCAGCCCTGACCACTCGAACTCTCCCGGCGAGACAGTGTCTGCGGTACGCCCCCGCAAACAAAACTCGGTGACTCTTGGTGATCGGGGAGTTCGAAAACCGCTGTTACACGGCCCCGTGGCCTTTAGTTCGGATGAACCTGTTGCATACGCCACAGGCTCCCCGACCATAAGGTCAAGGAGTGCGGTGCCGTGTCGGCCGGCACCAACCGGTAACAGAGGGGTTTCGACGCCCCAGGGCAGCGCGTACTGCCCCGCACGATTCATAACCCCTTGTTGGATCGTGTTCCAGATGGTTTCGCTAATCCGCCGTCGCAAACGGCGTAAGGGCTCGCACTACAGGCGAAATCTAGATGCACGGCCAGATATGACGAGCACGCGAGCGACGAAGAACGCCGGGAGCGGCGATGAGCCGACGGCGGCATTGCGTCCGGTTCGCACCGTTTCGACGCCGAGAGATCCAGGAGGCGGCGGACGCAGCAGCTCCGACTCGGGGCGCGTGAAATAGATCCGGTGCGCCCAGTCGGACGAGTGCAACACCACGACCTTGCGGTCGTGACCGCCGCGCTGTTCAAAGGCCTGTCTTTGAACCTGATGGGACTTTGGGTGTTCGGCTCCACCATCTACCGGTCCGACTTATCGTTCCGCGAGCCGCTCACGGACAATCCGCCGCAAGACTGGCTTCCCGACATCGACTAGGCCTGGTTTCGCGGCTCGTTCGCCATGGACGAGGTCGTGTTCTTTCACCGGCCCTCCGGCACGGCGATCGTCGCCGACTTGGTCCAGACTTTCAGCGATCGCTTTCTCCGCAAGCACTGGGGTTGGTTTCGCCTCCTCGCACGCCTTGATGGCTTCACGCAGGACCAGGCCGGCGCGCCCCGCGAATGGAGACTATCGTTCATCAACCGCGCGCCGGCACGGCGGGCGCGAGCCAAAGCGCTCAGCTGGAATTGTCAGCGTGTCATCATGGCCCATGGGGAGTGGATGCGAAGTAACGGGCATGCACTGCTTGCAAAGTCGTTTCGTTGGCTTGGCCTGATCGATCACCATGTAGGGATCGTCAGAAGTCTCGGTATCGCGACCGTCACGAAACCAGGCCTGCAAAACGCGTGGGGACTGCACGGCCTCGGCGGGTCAACCACTAGGCTGATCCAGCCTCGCGAGGCGATCGGGCATGTCGAGCAGCTTCATTGCCGCGGCGGCGATGGCTTCGCCGACTGTCGGATAGGTCTCTGCCGAACTCATCGAGACTCCGTCCGGAAATGTCACTGTCGCCTGGTAGCCATTGCCTTTTGGTGTGGCCGATAGTTCAACTACGGGCATGTCGCGACTCCTTTCCCGCCCATTGTGATGGTTGATCGATACGCGGTCATTGTCCGCGCGCGTCGCCGAGGTCTACGGCCGAAGTTATAAACCAGCGCACCTCAGTTGGCTCCGATTTCGATTGCCAAGTAATCCCACGATTTTCGCGGGTGGAGTGTGAAACTCATTGGTCTGCTGGTCCCTGTGCGGTGATGGCCCGTTTCCCTGCAGACTGGATTCGATCGACAGATCGGACGGGCACGCAAATCTGCGATGCGTCATTACGAAATATCCAATTTGTAACACAGCCCGCGCAAAGAAGCAGAAGCGCTCGCGAATAAATATAATGATATATCAATAGTTTAGTAGGAGTTCGCCGGGGCGCCTCGTGATGCATTTTTTAGCAATCGCGCGTTCTAGCTCATTTGGTTGTTGTCATACAAATACGAGTCAGCTAGCGTCGCTCTGTAACACGTAAGGAATGCCATGCCTCGCCCACGCGCTCATAAGCCCCGTTCCGCCGTCGCCAATGTCCGTCTCACCACCAGCGAACGGCGTCAGATCGAACGGGATGCTGAGGCCCGAGGATATAAATCGGTGTCCGAATATCTTCGCTCGTTGTTGGTGGCTAACGTCAGCCAGCCGCCGCCGATCAACGTGATGTCGGATTTTGAAAGCAAATTTCCAAAGAAAAATATCCGCTCCTTTCACCACACCTCCTTCGGCGAGGTCATGTGGGGGGATAGCCGCTCCTATCTCTTCAGCGCTCCGAAAAATTCCGTCGATCTCATTATGACCAGTCCGCCGTTCGGCCTGGTCCGCAAGAAGAGCTACGGCAACGAGGACGCCGAGCAGTATTGCGAGTGGTTCCGGCCGTTCGCTGAAGGTTTCAAGCGCGTCCTGAAAGATGATGGCAGTCTCGTCATTGATATCGGCGGTGCCTGGGTGCGGGGACAACCCACCCGCAGCCTGTATCATTTCAAGCTTCTTATCATGTTGGTCGAGGAGTTTGGATTTCATCTCTGTCAAGAGCACTACTGGTGGAATCCATCCAAGCTTCCCACCCCAGCCGAATGGGTCAACGTGCGCCGCGTGCGGGTGAAGGACGCCGTGAACTGCGTGTGGTGGCTCTCCAAGACGCCGTTCCCGAAGGCGAATAACCGAAGGATTCTGCAGCCCTACAGCAAGTCGATGCGTGATCTGCTCAAGAACGGCTACGTCGCTAAGCTTCGTCCGTCCGGCCATGACATTTCGGAGAAGTTTCAGGTCGATAACGGCGGATCGGTGCCGCCCAATCTGCTCGCCATCGCCAACACGGAATCGACCAGCCGCTATCAGGAATACTGCCGCGACAACAATATTCCCATTCACCCGGCGCGCTTTCCCGCCCAGTTGCCGGAATATTTCATCCGCATGCTGACCGATCCCGGCGACCTGATACTCGACCCGTTTGCAGGCTCATGCGTCACGGGCGCCGTCGCCGAGGCCACGAAGCGCCGTTGGATTTGCTGCGAGCTTTCCGAAGAATACCTGCAAGGCGCCGTCGCCCGCTTCGCCAAACCGATCATGCCGACCAGCAAGGAGAAGGAAGTCACCTATGAAATCGCCGCCCCTTGCTCGCTGGCGATCGACGAGGATAAGCAGCTGTTGTTTGCCGATGGCGGCGCCAAGCGCTCCCCGAAAATCAAAAGGAAGGAAGGGACCCGCCGCCGCAAAGCGCCGCAGCCCAAGGAGCAAGAACTTCCCGCCTGATGCCAGCGAAATCGGCGACGCGCGGGACGTTTGGCGGAAGCTTGGACAGCGTGAGGCCCGCGATTCCCTGGCTCATCACCGCGACGCTGCTGCCGATCAGGCGGTCAAGTTCATCGGGTTGCGCGTAACCCCGCGCATAGCGCACGATCTGGCCGACCGCGCTTTTTAGCCGGTCGGTCGCGTCCTCGCCGGTCAGGTATTTGACCTCGATGATCGCGGCCACGGCGTTTCGTGCATGGTCTATGATGACCAGATCGGGACGGTCCGCGCCCTCCGAAATCCCGTATGCCGCAAGAATGCTCCGCTCTCGTGCTTCGGAAGGCTCGGGCTCGGGCGCCTGATAATAATCCGTCCGGGACTGCCAATGGATTCCAAAATCGCCGGTCCGCGCGAGGTAGCGCCGTGTGTCGCCCACGAGAAGGTTTAACGTGAGGGGCTTTTGTTGCGCGGCAGCAAGCGCCTCGGCCGCGCCCAAACCGACCGCTAGTTCAAAGCAGCGCCACGGCTCGAGCGGACCAAGCATCGTCTCGCGCAACATGGCGGTGATCGTTTCCGGATCGCCGCTCTCGACTTTGAGAAGATAGCGGTAGGCCTCCGTCGCCTTGTGATAAAGCCGGCGCCGGGAACGGCTTGCTTCCGTGATAGCCGCGGCGGTGGGCCGTCGGTTCAAGACCTTGCTATCCGCAAGTTGCGCGATGCTTTGTAGTCTTCGGCACTGATCGAGATGCTGGCGCGCCTGGTCGATGCGATCCCGGTAGCCGGCGCTATCCAATGTCACCACGGAGAAACGGGACGCGAGCGCCCACGCTTCCATGACAACCCAGCCCAACACCTGATTGGCGCCCGAACTGTAGGAGCGGGTCGGCTCGTTGCCGACAACGGCGGTTTCCAAACCGGACACTCTTCGCAACCGCACGGTCCTGATGGCATCGAGGCGTCCCCGCAGAACGCCGTCCTCGACTCGCGCTTCGCTATTCAGCACCGACTGGACTTCGTGCCGGTTCGCAAGCACGTAGGAAACAAGCTCGGATACCGGCTTCGAGAGCGACCAGTGCAGGCGCAGCAGGTCCCGGTCGCGCCTCATCACGAGGGATGGCTGATCCATGGAAAGACGTTGCGCCGCCGAAAAGTAACGCAGGAAAACCGCCGCGGCGTAGTCGATCACGGATCGGTCGAAGGCCGCGGCGTCCATCCTAGACGGCCACGCTTTGCAGCCGCCGCTTCAACCGCGCGGCTTCAGGCGCATCTTCCGCTAGGCCAAGGGCGGCGATGACGCCAGCGGCGATGTTATCGGCCTCGTGCCTCAGGATGCCGTCGAGCAGCGGCAGGAAATAAAGGTCGAAGACGTCAAGATAGGCCAGCTGGGCTTCGCCCTCGGGCGCGGCCAGAAGATCGGCGCTCGGAGCGAGGCGTCCCATCGCATGAATGGCGTCAATGACCGGGGCGCCGCCGAGCAGGCGCACCGCGTTGACCGCGTTCCATATCGCGGCGAGAGGCGACGCGCCGGTGCCATGCGTTTCTCGTCCGAGCACTTTCTCAAGGTAATCCCGAACGAATCCCGCCGTATCCGAAGGCGCATCCACGTAAATCCATGCGAAGCGCCGGCTCAAGGCATAGCTCATCTGGTAGAGCGAGGCCTTGTCGATGGAGTTGATCGTGGCGATGAGCCTCCACGCGGCGCCGGGAGCATATTCATGGGGCGCGGCATCGGATTTGGCCGCGGGCAGGATGGTGTATTGCGGGCTGTCGGCGTCGCCTGCGTCGAGGCGGTACGGAAGCGTGGTCGATTGCCCCGAAAGGACAGTGAAAAGCGGACCAATGACCTTGTCGATGTCGCAGCGGTTCAGTTCGTCGATGATCAGCGGCCGGTCAAAATCCCGCAGCAGCACGCCCGGAAAGAATTTAACCGTACCGCCGGCCATCGGCTGATAGCCGCCGATGATGTCCTGCGAACTCCAGTCCGCCGACCCGGTGATCAAGGTCCAGTTGCGGCCGTTGAGGACCCCGGCCAGCCATCGCGCGAGCGTCGTCTTTCCCGTGCCCGGCGGTCCATAGAACATAAGATGCTGCTTGCCGGAATTGACCGCGGCTTCGATCTGGCGATAGACGCCTGGATCAATGCCGATCAGATCCTCGAACGGCGTCAGTTTCAGCGGCTCGCCGGGCTCAAGTCCGCCCGTATCGGATTCTTCTTCCGCTTTCAGTTGCGCGGGCGACGCCGTATGCCGGCTTGACGGACCGGCATGCTGATAGGCGGTTTGAATGGCTGCCTTGACCGTATCCTGGTCGGCTTCGTCGATCAGGCTGAAAACATGGATCGGCTCAGCCATGCGCGGCCTCCGCAACGTGGATGAGCCTCGCCACGGCGTCTGTCGCCTCGCGGTAGGTGATGTGCTTCGTCGCGCCGTTGATGTTCGCGGAAAAGCTTTCTTCGGGGCTGTTGAGGCAGAGCAAGCCCGCGAAAATATAGGGCTGCGTTTCGCCCATGTAGGTGAGGATGCCGGTCGCGGGATCAAAGTCGTCGAAGGCTTGCCCTGACGATCCGATCTTGAGGCCATGCGGAAAACAGAACAGCAGCAGCCATTCCCACGTCTCGATGATCTGAAAGGCGTCGTCGCCAAGCTTGGCAACCGGCAGGATACGCACGCCGAGCGCGCCGGAATCGCCGCCCTTGGTGTTGGCAAAGCCGATCACACGGGAGCGGTGGCCCTCGGGAACGCTTGCGGCGAGGTCCGGCTTCGTCAAATCGAAATGCAGAATCCAGCGCGGCGGCTTGGCGGTGAGACCGCTATCCTCGCTCCAGTAGCCCGTCGCTTCCGACACGGCGTGATCGTCACGCAATCGCGGAATGGTCGTGTCGCGTCCCGACTGGTTCAGGCGCAACCCCCGGTCCTTGAGATAGGCATCGAGCCATGAGGCGAAATTCTTGCGGCTTCCCTCACGGTATGCCGAAAACCACTGGTTCTTGATGTCGTCTTGGTAGAAATCGACTTCGTGCGTTCCGCGCTCCTTCTCGAGAACCTTGCGGATGGCGTTGATGGCGCGATCGTAGTCAAGAAGGCTTTTGTTGCGCGAACGAATGCGCTGATCGGGCGGCAGTTTTCCTTTCAGCGCCTCGTAAATCTGCTCGCGGTGATGCCGCGACGTGTTGCGTTCGATATCGTCGGGAAAAAGAAAATAGAGAAAGACGTTTCGCGCGAGACGCTTGTCCGAGCCCGGCTGCTCGTCAAGCCATGCCCCGAAGTCCCAAGGGGCGTTCTCCTGAATCAGCTGGCGCCGCCGCGCGGTAGGCAGGCTTTTGAACGCGATCACGATCCGCAAAACATATTCGAACTCCGCCGGGCGCTGCGTGAGATAGGCCGTGCCTGGATGCCCCACGCCGCGAAGGTGAGCATCGTCGAGGAATTTTGATTCCGGCAAAGGCTCGCCGGACCAGGACCAGACGGTGGCGATGGCCTCGCGTTTCGTCTCGGCCTTCATGGAGGACGGCGAGGGAAAGAGCAGAAGAAACCAGATCACCTCGGCCGCAACCTGAATCGTCTCCTTCGACGCGCCCTTCATCTGCTCCGACAACTTGTCGATGAAATCCCGGCTGCTGCCTTCGATCGGGTTGTCGGCAAAGCGCTTCAGGACATCGTTCAGAAGCGCCAGCGTCCAAAGGCTCTTGTCCGTGAACAGCGAACCGTCGCCAACAAAACAACGATCTTCCCAGGCGTCTGCCGCCTCCAGTACTGCGCCGATATCCGGCTCCCCCGTCCAACGCGACACGATCCCCACCTACGAAAGTTGAATCTTATCAGCACGTTATCCGAGCAGGTGCGGCGGCGGCAATCCTCCATCGTCCCACGTGCCTAACCAGAGCAGACATCACGCCATAAGCCACTGGAATCGCTATGATTAAAAATATGATTGAAAATACTTATCGAAATATGTGGACGAAATTTATCCGAAATACTATCTATAAACTCATTTCACATATTGCGCGTTTTGCGCGAAGAACAGGAATCTCATGACAGCCGATGCGTCCAAGCGAGCCAAGTCCAGCGGCGGCAAGCGGGAGAAATTCCGGGCGTTGGCGGAAAACCGGACCAACAACGCGCTGGTCGCTATCGGCCGCATCGGCAACCTGTCGAACCGCCAGCTTTACGAGTTCGAGGACGCGGAAGTCCGCAAGGTCATTAAGGCGCTGAAGGATGCGGTCAGCGAAGTCGAAAATCGTTTTTCATCACCAAAAGGAAAAGCCGATGCCCGTTTCAAGCTCTAGCGCCGCGCGCCCCGCAAAAGCCGGCCCGGTGGAAGCGACCGACTTCGTGTTGCCGGACGAAATCCCGATCGATGTCGGTCACACTCTCGATCAGATGATGAGCCGCTTCCGGAGCGTGCGCGACGGCTTGCCGGAACTGGTGAAGAACTCAAAGGACCAGTATTCGCGCCTTGGAATTGTCGAGCTCGAACTCCGCCAAATCGTAGTGCTTGCCGATACGCCGGCGCGCCGCCTGGCCGTTCTGGATTTCGCGGGAGCGCGCCTTGATGATTTCACTGGCTGGACGACATGGTCGAGCCGCACCGCCAACCGTAAGGACCACGCCGACGATATTGAGGGCGGCAATGGCAACGGCGGCAAAGGCTTCATGGTGCGCGGCGCCTCCGAGCGCGCTTATCTCGAATCCTGCTTCGAGGGGAAACGGACGCGCATGGGTTTCAAGAACGAGCGCGCGGCGGACCGTTACAAACCCGGCTTCGGACGGGAAAACGGCGTTGCCTTGAGGAACGTGGACGAGCCGAATGCCAAGAAGCAGCTTGAGCGATTCCTCGCTGAGGTCGGCGCAACATTTCAGCAGCTTCCTGCTCCCGCTCAGGCGGCTTTCGAGAAGCGCAAGGCCTTCTCCGGCGTTCTTCTCAGCGGCGTGGTCGATTGGGACTATCGCATCGACAAGGTGCGGCGTCTCGCGTGCGAGGTGGTTGCCGAGCTGCTCGCAAGTCACGGGCAAGCCGCGTTGACCATCGAGACGTGTGATGTATGGGTCGTTGTCGATGGCAAGACGGTGGCGGGGCCCATCAGACCGGTCTCGCTCGATCCCTATCCCGGATTTGAACAGCCGCGGGAATTTGCCATCCCGGACGTGCTGCCCGATCCCGAGACGGGCGACCTCGTCGATATGACGGCTGGCGCAGGCCAGCGGTTTTTGCGGCTGCATACATCGCTCCGCCAGCTTCAGGTCAGCGAGGAAACGCGGGGCCGCAACGTCATTCGCCTCTGGAATGCCCGCAACAACGTCGCCAACTGGCCGCTTCAGGCTCTTGGCGTGCCCCTTACTTCGGTCAGCTTCATCTATGGCGTAATCCGCTGTCCCGCCCTGGTCGATCACCATCTGGCCGGGGCCGAGCGGATCCATCTCAACGACACGCCCTTGACCCGCGCGCTTGAGGAGTGGACCCGTAACCACGTTACCGATCTGGCCGAAGCCCTTCACAAGGCGATGGCCGGCAGCCACAAGCCGCGCGACCGCGAAAAGGCAAAATCCGTCCTCGACAGCATCCGCAATCTCATGCGCCAGTACCTCGATCCTGCTACTGCCGGCGATACCGACGACGATGAAAACGACGGTAAGAAAGGCACGGACGGCCAAGGGGACAAGGAGCGCCGCAAGCGCAAGAAATTAGGAAAGCGCATCGACGCCATCGTGCTCGAGAACAACCAGGATAAGGTCGCCTTGATCGAGGGCACGACGATTCCCCTTCGCTTTCGGTGCCTTGAGCAAAGCAGCGACGGCTCGACGAAGCCCGTCAAGCCGGACGGCGTGGTACTACGTTCCCTGCCGGAAGGCGTCGTCACCGAGGCATCCGACCATCGGCTGTCGGCGGTCAAGGCCGGTGAAACGCAATTCTGGCTGGAGGCCGCGGACGGCCGCATCGCTTCCAACCATGTCGTCTGCGAGGTGCTGGCGGCAAGCGACGTAAGCGTGACGGTTCCGACCGAAGTGTTCCTGCAAGGGCAAAGTCTCAAGCTGACCGTCACCTTTGCCACCCCCGCAGGCCCGCGCGACGACGCGCTTATCGACGCGTCGATTGATGAACCGGGCATGGGGCTTATCGGGCGTAACAGCCGTTTCACGGCTGGCTACAAGGAAGGCCAGGCCACGCTTCGTGTTCGCTATGGAGCAGCGGCGCAGCATGTGCGCGCCTTTCCGATCCAGATCGGAGCCGACCGTATCCCGCCCCCGGAAGGCGACGGCAACCGTGGCAGCGACATTCCCGATATCCTCCTCTGTGGCGACACCGCGCCCGGCATGGAGGATGTGCCGGTCGAGCAACGGACGTTGCCGGGCGGCGAGCAGTTCACGACGATCATTGAAGACCCGCTGTTTCCGAACGTCATCTGGATCAACCCCGAAAGCAAGGAAGCGATGCGGGTGCGCCGCCAGCGCGGCGGATCGTCGGGCATGAGTGGCATCGCCTCGCAGAACTTTGTGCATTTCATTGCCCTGAAATGTTTTGATGTGCTGAAGCGCCTTCACGTGCGCCAGGCCTTGCGCGGCCGGACCATCACCGAATACGAGTTCATTCAGCTCGCCACGATCGCCGAGATGGAGTGTGCCGACTTCATCGACGCGGCGTGGGAAATCAGTGATGAATTGCTAAAAGCGGAGGCAGGAAGTGGCCAGGGAGAATAGTCGCCTCACGGCAGCCCAGGAGATTCTGATGGGCGCAGGCGATCTCGATCGCCAGGGCAAGAGCGAGTTCAGCGAGTGGGACTTGACGGTCGCAACCTGGAAGCGGAATCCTAACCGCTTCGGCGCGCGCGGCTACGAAGATCAGTATCCCGACCACAAGCGCGTCATGATGGAAATCATGGGCACGACGAAGAAGGACAACCCTCTTCGTCGCGGCTGGTTTGAGCGGACGCGGCCGAATCATTACCGCATCACCGACGTCGGGCGCTCCGAAGTCGGGCATCTCAGCGACACCAAGGCCACCACGGAGAAATCAAACCGCTCGCCGCAGCCGATTTACGACGCCGTAGCTCCTCTTTATCAGCAGGCGATATTTCGCAAGCACATCAGAGACCCGGAGGAGCCTCGCATGTGGGTCGGCGCTGCTTCCTTTTTAGGCCTGACCAGCAATGATCCCCAACATGTAGAAGACCGGCGGCGCGCAACGCGCACCGCTATCGACAATGCCCTCGCGTGGCTGGATGAGACGAAGACCGAGAATCTCCATCGCGGCGTGACATCCGGCGGGGAAGCCATTGGCCGCACCGATTTAGTGAAGCTGAAGGAATTTCTCAACGTGCTTGAAAGGCGGTTCGCCAACCAGTTCGAAGCCATCAGAAAAACAAAGAAATAGTTTTGGCTCCCACGGGATCACGGCTCAGCTTCGGAGATGCCACCGCCGCAAGCGGTTGGCTTTCTCGACGAACTCGCCGCGAGGCCGGTTCGCCCGTTCCGCCGGCAGCAGAATGACATCGCGTAATCCATCCTGGAAGAAGTTCAATTTTCCGTCCAATCTTGCCTGCCGCAACTCCGCGATGCGCTCATCGTGAAGATGGACGTGATACTCCGCATCGAACGTGACGAGGCCCGTGTCATAAGCGCGATGATGGAGCGCGCACAGCGCCACGCCGTTGGCGGTCTCATCGGTACTGTCCGGTTCTGCGACGGGTAGAATATGCGCGCCGTCGAGAAGCCGGAGCTGTACGCCACACATCGCGCAGCGGTGCCGATACGCGCCCAGGACCCGATCGCTGAAATCAAGCGCGCGGAGGGCCCGCCGAGTCTGGACCACCGCCCACTGGCGCGGCTTCGCCACGCCCGCTTGAATCTCGGGCTCGCCCACCTCGTCGGGATCGGCCGCAAGCCGCGAAAGCAACGCCACTTCCTCCGGCGCCTCGCCCGTGTCGTGCAGAGCCTCAAGATTTTGCGTGTAGGTGCCAATGAAGTCAGGCCGAAAGGCAATGGCCAGTTCGCCGGTGTTCTTGCGGTGCGTCGCAAATCCGTTGGCGATCGCGGCTTGAAGTGCCGCCAGGCCGATTTGCATCGAAGGCGAGCCGCCGAGCAAGCCATTGTGGCGCCGGTAGTCGAAGCCCGCGAAGACCTCTTCGTTGGGCCACCAGCCCAGAATGAGCGTTTTGCCGCCAATCTCCGGCTCGAAGCGGTCGCTACCCAGGCCCGTAATTTGAATCCGGTACTCGGCCGCGCTGCGCGGTCCCCCGCCATGGCTAATATTCCAGATGTAAGCCCGGACCGTTTCAGACACGTCTTCCTTATAGACGCGGTATCTCGCGGGATGCTCGCCGGGTTCCGACAAATAAAGGACGTTCCAGCCCCCAAGCCGGTAAGCGTCCTCGACCTTTTCAAGAAGGGCCGGCTTTGAAAGTCGCGGCATTTGAGCCCCAAGAGAAAGTCGCCGGCCCGTCAGGGCCTGCCGATTCGCAGAAATGTCGTTTACCTGAATTTACCGGGACTGGCCGCAGCCATGGAATATCGAATCGAAAAAAATGGAGACCATTGTTGTGGAGGCGACTTTGCCAGAACAGGACCTAGCGGACCTCGAAAATTGGCTCGCAAACGACGAGGCAAGGAGCCGCCCGTTCCGCGCGGCACGCCCTCAGCGCATGCTGTCGATCTTCGACTCGCCCCACGAATACGTCATGTTCAAAGGTGGCGCGGGATCACAACAGGCGTATTCCGAAATGCGCCTGGCGTACATTCACGGGCTGTATTTCGCGACGGTTGTTCTGGCACTTTCCTGCCTTGAGCAGGAACTAGCCGGCAGCCTCTATGCAGGAGGCTCGGACATCGCGGCTCGATGGAGCCTGGAAAAACTGCTCGCTGCCGCACGCGACTCCGGCATCATTGATGATGAGGCGTTTAAGGCCATCGACGATCTGCGCACCGTCCGCAATGCTTACGCACACTTCCGGCCGCCGCTCCACCCTACCAGCAAAGTCATGCGTGCACTGGGTCAAGAAATACACATGGACGACGTTTCTGAACGTGATGCGATCAAGGCGCTTGAAGTAGTGGCAGAATATTTCAATCGATGACGTCGTATAAAACGCCATCGACATCGGGTCACTTGCCCTTTGATTTGAGGTTTAGGTTGACGCAACTGCATGAGCAGCGCACGGCATCCGGTATTCCGCGCGGTACAATGTAGAGCCAGGATTTACAACTATCGCACCGGAAGCAGCCTAGCAGTTCACGAAAAGCGGCCACCACCGGCTCGAAATCCTTGCGCCCGAAATTCGCCCATTCATTGTAATGGAGAGCCTTGTTCACTGCCCATTGTTCGACGTTGGCGGCGCCATTGCAGGTCGAGAGCATCTTTTTCCGATCGAGGGCCGTGTCTTTTTCCGTCGCGTTGCCCCAGGATTGCGCCGCATCGGCCGCCTTGCCGCATAAATCTCGCAGACGTGCCAGGACGCTCGGCAGAAGTTCACCCAGCTCGTAATTGCCGTCCGACTTGAAGACCGGGCTGGCGCCGAGGTTGTCGGCAAGACGCCGCGCGGCATATTCGAGATGCCGCCGTAACGTGCCGGCCGCTTCAGGCACCTTGTTCTTCCCCAATGACGCCGCGATGTCGTCCCAGACTTCCACATTCGATTCCACGAGGGGGCCGGTCTCGACGGTCCACCCGTGAAACGACAGGGAGGTCTTGCCTGTGACGAGCCCCGCCGACCGCATCTGCTCCGCCCAGAGCCGGTCATGCGTCGTGATGACGAATTGGGTATTCGGGAAATGCGTCTTGAGGAGCTTGCAGAATTGATAGCGATGCCCGGAATCCACCGACATGACCACGTCGTCCAGCAGCGCAAGCGTGAAGCCATCGCCGAAGAGACGCTTCATCAAGGCGAGATACAGGCACACGCCCATCCCATCCTGATGGCCTTCGCTGTGAAAGGCGGCCGGCGGAAAGAGCCCGCGCTCATAGAAATTGACCGCGAAATCAAGCTTGCCCGCACTCGGGCTTAACTTCGCCGTGAACTTCTCTTCGTCGCCCTCGTTGATCAAGCGATAGAAGGTGCTGAAATCATCCTGGACATCCTCGTAAAGCGCCTCCAGCTCGGCCTCCATCACCTTGCAATAAGCATCGTAAGTCGCCTTCGCCTCCGTGCTGGCCGTTTCGGCGCGCTGGCGCCGGCGCAGCGCTTCGCGATGATCCTCCAGTCGAAGCTGTGCGGCAGAGAGAAAGGTTTGCGCATCGAGAGTAGCCGTTTGATCTGGCTTGGCCTCGACGATGGCCACAAGTGCTGCCAGCGCGTTTGCAACACCCTTCGGTACGGCGGCCCAGCCCGTCGAAAGACGGGGCTTCAAGCCCAATAGCCCATCCATCTTGCCGAGTTCGCCCCGCAGACCTTCGATGTCTTTGCCCCAGGCTTCGATTGCCGACTTCGACGGCGCATCGTCCTGCGCGTTGGCCACGCGATATCCTGCAACGAGCAATTCCCTCAATCGCGCGCATTCCCGGCCGAGGTCAGTTCCGGCCGAAAGCAAGGCGGCTTGTAATTTGGCCGCTTCCTCGGACTTTTCGAGCTTTGCGGTGAGATGCGCCCGCAGATGTTCTTGGTCAGGCCATTCATGGTCACACAAGGGGCATAGCGGACCATCGACAAGGTCGAGGCCCTTCTCGACCAAGGCCCGGTGGTGAAGGGCCTGTAGCAGCGAGGGGTCCGATTCCAGCCTTGAAAGACCGGACAGAAGGGCATCGACCGCCGGCTTGCCCGCCGCGTCCACCCCACCCACCGCATCGGTCAGCGCCTTCAGATCGCGACGCGCGGCCTGCTTGTTGAATTCGATAGCCTTGCCAGCTTCGATCAGCCCCTGGTCGAGCCTGGTATCCGTGCCGAGCTTGTCGATAGGGGCAAGATCCAAGGTCTTTCGGCGGAGATTGATGGCGGTCAGAATTTCTTCCGCCTTGAACTCCGCGATATTGAGATGGCGCGCGAGGGTATCTCGACTTGCATTGGCGTGCGCTTCCGCCGCCTTGAGCGCAGTCTGCAAGCGGTTTTGCGCCGTATTGAGCGCGCTGCGCGTCTGGCCGACGTCGTCTAGCTTCAGGATGGTCTGGATTTCTTCCGATCGCTTGGTCGGCTCCACGAGAATGAACCGGAGAATGTCGCGACGGGAGAGCGTGATCTCGGGATGCGCGGCGATGTCGTCGAAGGCCGCCTTGATGTCGGAGTTCTTTGGTGCGATCGCCGGCTTCTTCGGCGACGACACCTTGCGCGTGATCGTTGCCGCCTTCTTGAGGGCCGGGAAATAAACCTCCAGCTTTACGACCGCCGCGTCCGGAAATTTTGCCTTATCGACGTGCGGCCCGTGCTCGCCGACCGAGAGGTCCTTCGTGCCTGGTCCCATGAGACGGCCGATCTGGCCTGTGAGCGCGAATTCAATCGCATCGATGACCCCGCTCTTGCCAGAGCCGTTCGGCCCGGAAATGGCGAACGTGGCCTGATCGAGCTTGATATCGAGCTTGCGAATGCCGCGGACTTCCTCGATGTGCGCCGCAACGATCTTGATCATGCGACCTCGCCATCGTCGCCGGTAAAGATTGCGACGAGGTCGTCGGCACGAACCTTCGAGTCTTTCCGGAGCAATTCGCGCAGAGCGCTGATCTTGGGCGCGCTCAGCGTTTTCTTTTCGGACAGTTCCGCAACGAGCTTTTCGACAATCATTTCCTGGATGGTCGCCATAGGCACCCGGCCAATCAATAATTTCGCTTATTACAATAGGCTGCAGTCCACCGCAGGCCCGCGAGCAATGCAAGCATTTCCGGAAGACATGCCTTGAGAAGAAGCCCTGGCGTATATGGGCCGGCTTCAGACCATATAGAACGTGATGGTCCCGGCGGAATCGCGTTTCGCCTGAAAGACTTTGATGCCCGGATTGACCGCCTTCGCCAGCGCGATGATTTCGGCCTTGTCAGCAGCCGTCATTGCCGTGCCGAGATAAAGCTCGGTGATTTCCTCGGGATGATATGCCAACACGCGGTAATCTTCCTCGCCTTCGCCACGCGGAATGGCGAGCCGGTATTCCGACTCGAACGCATAGGCCTTCGTCTTGGCGTAGATGATGCCGTCCATGCTCGCGCGCGCCCGCGCTTGCTGATCGCCGAAAAGCGCTTCTCTCGCATAGTCGAGCGTGCGCGGAAAAATCGCGGGCCGCTTTTCCTGGTAGGTCACGGGCGAGAACTTCTGGAATTTGGAATCCTTCGGCACGCTGGGCTCGATCCGCAGGACGATGCCTTGCGAAGCCTGGGCATATTCTTCCCACATGCGGTTGGAAGCCTTGTCGGTCGTGACGCAGAGCACGCGGTGCCCTTGCATGAATTCGTTTATCTCCTTCACGAAGCCCTCGGCAAGCGCGCGCCAATGTTCGATGCCGAGGCCGCTTCCGTCAGGGTCCTTCTTAAGGCCTTCCCTGACAATCCCGGCCGCCTTGGGGTTTTCGCGGAATATCTTCTGAAGCTCGGAGACTTTCGGCTTCAATTTGTCCGAACACGTCGGCGCCGCGTCGGCGTTCTCGACGATCACATCGACAAACTTGTCCTGAAGGATCTTCAGCGCCGATTCGATCTCGTCCGGGAAGAGGCTTTGTGTCGTCATGTCTTCCAGATCGGAGTACTCGCACGGCTTTGCGAAACGGAAGCATCGGTTGGCAAGAGTTTTTATTGCTCCGTCAAGGTTCAGGTACTTATAAAGTGGAGGAAGAGACATTTTTCCAATCCCGAATATTCAAAACGAGGCAAGATCAATCATTCTTATCACCACTTTGTATTCGGAATAGCCTAGCGGATTGCGATCCAAATGACAGTTTATGTGGCTTGCGTCCAAGACGTGGACGGGCGACCCGACTTCTCATCTTACCGCCGCCGATCGCTTAGTCGCTGGCGCTTTTAAATGCGGCCTGCGATCTGCATCTGTGACTTGTCACAGAATTCCCCATGCCCGATACCGGCCTCGCCCGGTCGCCTCCCGCAGCCCGAGCTCGGCGACCAGGTCCTGGGCCGCGCGCGGCGTGATTTCCAATTCGCCCGCGATCATGCCGGCCGAGACCATTGGCCGGCTGAGCACGTAGTCGAGCAGCGCCGGCAGGGAGGAGGTCGAGCGGCGGCCGGCGAGCTTGCGGGCCAGCAGAGAGCGTGCGGTCAGCCAGCGGTCGTGGTCCTTCAGGCCGGCCTCGGCCGCGGCCGCAATCGCCTCGAGCTGGACGGCAAGGCGCCCTGCCCTGTCGCGCGGCCGCCGCCGCTCAACCGGGATGGCTTTCAGGCCGTCGTGCAGGCACGGCAGATGCGCCCGCGCCTTGCCGCGCTCGCGCAGCAGCGCGGCGGCCAGCAGCCGGCCGAGCCATGGCGCATGCTGCAGCGGCTCGATCGCGGACCAGGCGTCGGTTGCAAGCGCCGCGGCCAACGTCGGCGGCAAGGCGCGGGTCCTGTCGACGACGTCACGCCACTCAGCGAGGCGTTCGTCCTCGTCACAGTCGAGGTCGTAGACCAACGGATCGCGCGCGGGCACCCGCCTCGCCCGCGTCGTCGCGGCCTCAACCGCCAGGGTGCGGCCAGCCTGCGCGATCGCCGCGTCGACCGCGGCGAAGACGTCCGCCATCCGCTCGTCAACAGCTGTCTCGGGCGCCGGCTTGGCCGCGCCCGCCTCGCCATCTTCGCCGTCGAGATCAATCAGTTTTTCGGTTCGCCCCTCCCAGTCGCCCGCCTCGTCGCCGCGGGCGCGCCCTCCCCTACCCCGCAGGCCGGCGAGCCCGTCTGCGGACAAGGCCCAGTCGGCTTTCTCGCCGGCGATGCGACGGCGGCCCCGCAGGATGGCGTGCGCGCGGGTCAGCTCATGGGTCGGCGTGCGGACGTCCATGCCAGCGTCGTGGAGAACGAGATCCTCCAGGTGGACAAGCTCGCCCTCGAGCCACAGACTGGCGCAGGCATCGCTGAAGTGAGTCCGCGCCGCCCAGCCGTCGCGGATCGGGCTCTTGGCCAGCCGCTCGTCGAGGCGGGCGAGCGCATCCTCGGCGGCGGCAAGCGGCCCGGCCATCGCGGCCCAGGGCAGCGGATCGGGGACTTTGTAGGCTGAAGGCAACACTTTGATAACCTTAACAAGAATCACCGTAACGGAAGCTATCACGGCTTTAGCTTCCGTCATAGCGATGCCTTCTCGGAAGCTCTTTTCACTATCGATAACCCCCCCTTATCGATAGTGTTGGACACGAATCCGCAAATCGGCGATTCTGGCGGCCCAGAGCCCGGCAAATCACGCCCGCCGGGCCTCCGATCGACGAGAGGACGCCACCGCTGCCAGCCCCCTCCCCTCTTCCGGACGCCTCCGGCCGCCGCCGGCGGCCGTCACTCAGTGCGCGGCACCTGGCGCAGGCGGCCGACCTTGGCGAACTCCCGCAGTTTTTCCCGCGCGGCCGTCGCGAGCTTGGGCGGCAGCGGCCCGTACCAGACGCTCGGCGGCGTCTGGCGGCCGGCCGCGCGCAGGTCGGGCCCCGGCCAGGCGAAGACGTTCGCCTCGTTGCAGACGATCCAGGACCGCTCCGCGTCAAGCCCGAGACGCGCCTTGGTCACGGCCGGGATCTCGATCGCCGTCGCGGGATCCGCCGGCGGGCTGTGCGTCACCGGCACCACGATCGCGACAATGCGGTCGCCGTCGCGGCGCGTCGCCGCGACCAGCGCGCAGGGCCGGTTCTTTAGCCCCTCCTCCGCGCCGCGCCGGTGCTCGTCGGCCCAGAGGTAACTGTAGCTGAGCAGCCAGCCGACCTTCGGCTCAAGGCTCACTTCGCCCCGAGCTCGGCGTTCAGATGCTCAAAGCCGGGCGCCATCTCGCTCGCCTCGAGGGCGGCGATGTCCTCGTCGGTCAGGTCCGCGGCCTTGACCGCCCGCCGATCGCGGGCGCTGAGGCGCTCGTATTCGTCGTACGACAGCACCACGTTGCGCGGCCGGCCGTGCTTGGTGATCAGCACCGGCTGGCTGAGCGAGCGGTCGAGCGCCTCGCCGACCCGGTCCTGGAATTCGCTGGCGCTAAGGGTGACGGCCATGGGAAATCTCCGTTTCCGCCAAAATAGCGAAAATCGGGAGAAGTTTCAAGCCAAGGTCGCAGGGTGGCAGTGCTCAGGTGTTCGCCGGAGCTTCCGTGGGGCCGTGGCGCGGCTCCGCCGGCGTCGTCAACTCGGCGGCCTCGATCGCGGCGATCTCCAGCTCTTTCAAGTCCACGGTGCGCTCGACCCGGCGATTGCGCTTCGGCGCGCGCACGACCTCATTGGATGCGTCGTCGGCGGTCTCGCTGACCATGTGCTGCTTTCCTTTGTCCCTAAACGTGCGGAAATCCCGTCCATCCCGCAAGAGGTCGATCGATGACGCCTCCTCCCGCCCGCCTCCCCGATTCGGCCTCGCTGCACGCCGTGCTGGCGGGTCTCGACCGGGCCTCGGTCGACGCCGACCTCGTCCCTGCCCTCGTCACCGCCTTTCCGGGCTTCGACTTCAGCCTCGCCCAGGTCGACGACGACTACTGGCGCGACACCCGATCGGTCATCCGGCCGGACGGCACACGCATCGGCGAGCTGCGGCCGTGGATGACGGCCGAACTTGCGCAGGACGGCGGCGACGTCAAGGCGACCTGGGCACGCCTGAAAGACACCGATCTGGAGATCACGGAGTGGCGCGGCACCAGCGCCTTCGTCTTCGCGCCGACCGGGCCCGCGCCGGCCGACTACATCCAGATCGCGCTCGGCCGCGAGGTCGAGTGGCGCGCTGGCCCGGTCGTCAACCCGGACTACCGCCCCTGGGGCGAGGAGGAGCTGTTCGATCCTGGCTGGCCGCGGGATAAGCGCCTACCCGACTCGGACCGCCTCGCCGGCCCGGTCTACCGCCTGCTCGACCGCGCCGGCGGCGCCTTCCTCCACGTCCGCAGCTTCCTCGACCGCTGCGGCAGGATCGAGCGCGAGAAGCGCGAGGCGAAGCGCCCGGGGATGGAGCGGCGGGTCGTCCGACCGGACCGCACGGCGCGACGCGCGAGACCCCCTTTCTTGAGCTGGTGCCCGACTATTTCGAGTTCGTGCCGCGCGAGCTACGCTTCTTCCTGGACTGGGAGGCCTCTAGCGCCCGGTCCCAGCGCGTCTTCGCTCACTGGGCGCTCGACGCCCGCGACTACACCCACAAGGGCGAGCGGGAGGTCGGCTCGCGGCCGTTGAAGGCGCCGCGAGAGCGCCTCTTGATGACCCCCGAGACGTCCGTGCATCAATTGATGGACCGGATCGAGGCGATCGACGGCGAGGTCGGCCTGCCCTTCGGCTGGTTCTTCCTGATGACCCATGGCCACTGGGTCGAGCACGGCGTCGGGCTCGCGATCGCCGAAGGCCTCAAGGCGCAGCGCGTGCGCCTGCCCGACCCGGACGCAGCGGTACTGCTGCGCTGGGCCGAGCGGACATACGGCTTCTGAGGCGCGCTATGGACGACATCGTCAAGAACCGATCCCTCGACGCCGAGTCCCGACGCGCTTTGGAGCTGGATACGCTCGCTGCCATCCTGCCGGTGGACCGTCGCGACCGCCTGGCGCAGCTCCTGACAGACGACGACGTCGCGACGCTCAAGCACCTCGCGCGCGAGGGCATGGGCGAAAACAGCCTGCGGGCGCTCGCGTCCGACCTCGCCTACCTCGAGGGCTGGGCGGCCACCGCCACCGGCGATCCTTTGCCGTGGCCGGCGACGGAAGCGCTGGCGCTGAAATTCGTCGCGCACCACTTGTGGGACTCGGCGCAGCGCGAGAGCGATCCCCGGCACGGGATGCCGGCGGAAGTCGCCGAAACGCTACGGGTCGAGGGTCTACTGTGCAGCGACGGCCCGCACGCGCCGAGCACCGTGACGGCGCCTGGCGAGCTGGGGCACGCTGCATCGCTGGAAGGGGATCGAGGGGCCGTTCGGCTCGCCGACACGCGAGATCTCGCCATCCTGCTGCTGGCCTTCGCCTCCGGCGGGCGGCGGCGCAGCGAAGTGGCCCGGCTGCGGATCGAGCAGCTGAGCGACGAGGCTGCCGCGCCGCTCGATCCGACCGACCCGAATTCGCCGGCGCTGCCGTGCCTGTCTATCCATCTCGGCCGGACCAAGACCGGTGATGCGGACGAGGAGGGGAGGGTGTTCCTTGTCGGTCCGCCGGTTGATGCGCTGCGTGAGTGGCTCGAGCGGAGTGACGTCCAGAAGGGGCCAGTTTGCGCGCGATCGACCGGTGGGAGGCACTCGAGGAGCGGGCGCTGACGCCGCAGTCGATCAACCTGATCGTCAAGCGGCGGTGTGAAATGGCCGGCCTTGACCCGACGGAGTTCGCGGCGCACGGCCTGCGGTCGGGCTATCTCACCGAGGCCGCCCGGCAGGGCGTCGCGCTGCCCGAGGCGATGCAGCAGTCGCAGCATCGCTCCGTGCAGCAAGCCGCCAGCTACTACAACGAAGCGGGGCGTGCGCAGGGGAGGGCGGCACGCCTCCTGATGGAATGACCTAAGGCGCGCTCGGGCCGCGTTGTCAGCAGACAACATCGAGCGCGCGATCCGAAATGTTGTCAGCAGACACCATGCCGGTCGCTTCGGCAGGTTCCCCGGGCGTTTACTTTTCATTAACCCTTAAACGCTTGCAGCGACTCGAGAATCGTGTCTTTCTTGAGACGGAAAACTGCCGTCTGACGCAGACAAACCGTCTTGAGATCGCATGACGACCCTAGAAGAAGCCGAACTGCCGCCGACCGAGACCGCCAGTGGGCGGATCACGCGCCATGCCGGCATCCTTTCCGGCCAACTCCGGTCGCTCGGAACGGCGTTATTTCCTCCCGCCGCGAGCAAGTCGCTTCGCTCTTTTAGCTCAGGCGAAGTCGCAAAAATCGTCCGCGTCTCCGACGGCTATCTTCGCCAACTGTCGCTCGACGGCCTCGGCCCAAGCCCTGCCATCGGCCACGGCGGACGGAGGTCGTATACGCTCGCCCAGATCAACGAGCTGCGCGCGTATCTTGCCCAGGCGCGGCCGCGGGAAGCGCTGGATTTCTTTCCTCGACGGCGTGATGGCGAGAAGCTTCAAATTATCACCGTCGCCAACTTCAAGGGCGGGTCGGCGAAGACCACGACTGCGCTCTACCTCGCCCAATACCTCGCGCTGTCCGGTCTGCGGGTCCTTGCCATCGACCTCGACCCGCAGGCTTCCCTCTCTGCGATGTTCGGCTACCAGCCCGAGTTCGACATCGGGCAGAATGAGACGATCTACGGCGCCATCCGGTACGACGACCAACGCAGGCCCATGCGCGAAGTCGTGCGGCCGACGTATTTTGACGGGATTGGCCTGGTCCCAGGCAATCTAGAACTCATGGAGTTCGAGCACCACACGCCTCGCGCGATGATCGAACGGCGCGAACGGGGACACGACCTGTTCTTCCGTCGCGTCGCGACCGCCATCGACCAGGTGGCGGACGAGTACGATGTGGTCGTCGTCGACTGCCCGCCTCAACTCGGCTATCTCACGATGGGCGCGTTGAACGCCGCCACCGCCATGCTCGTGACCATCCACCCTCAGATGGTGGACGTCGCCTCCATGAGCCAGTTTCTCCTCATGACGTCCGACTTGATGTCGGTGATCGAGGAAGCCGGCGGCCGGCTCGATCACGATTTCATCCGCTACGTCATCACGCGGCACGACCCGAACGACGTTCCCGAAGCTCAAATCGTCGCCCTGCTGCGAAACCTTTTCGGCTCCGACGTGCTGCAGGCGACCGTCTGGAAGTCGACGGCGATCGCGAACGCCGGTCTGACGAAACAATCGCTCTACGAACTCGATCGCGGGTCGGTCGGACGCGGCGCCTACGACAGGGCGTTGGAATCGGTCGACGCCGTCAACGCCGAGATCGCGCAGCTCACCAAGAAGGTGTGGGGCCGATGAGCAAGCGCACCGACACGATCAAGAACCTTTTCACCGCGCCGCCTGCGCCTGCGTTGTCCGCTGACAACAACCCCCCGGTGGCGCCGGCACGTGTCTCTTCCGGAGCCGTCCGTTCGCTCAAGGATTCGTTCTCGGAAGTCGAGCGTGAGAACCAAGAGCTGCGCGACAAGATCTCCGCCGGCGCGATGATCGTCGAAATCGATGCCGCCCTGGTCGACCCGTCACCGGTTAGCGACCGCTTCCGTGACGACGACACGACGACCTACGAACTCCTCAAGCAGTCGATTTCCCAGCGAGGGCAAGAAGTCCCCGTTCTAGTGCGCGAACACCCGACATCGCCCGGCCGGTACCAAAGCGCATACGGGCATCGTCGAGTCCGGATCGCCCGCGAGCTCGGGATTCCCGTGCGGGCGATCTTGAAGGAACTGAGCGACGAAGCACTCGTGGTCGCCCAAGGCCTGGAAAACGCGCCCCGCGAAGACCTGAGTTTCATCGAGCGCGCGATCTTTGCCGTGCACATCGAAGCCGCGGGACACAAACGGTCCGTCGTGCAGGACGCACTCGCGATCGACAGAGCGGAGGCGTCGAAATTGATTGCTGTCGCAAACGCAATCCCACGCGACATCATCGACGCAATCGGTAAGGCCCCGAAAATCGGACGCGGCCGATGGCAGACATTCGCCGACATGCTCGCGGACGCTGCGGCGGTTAAGCGGACCAGGGCGGCAACCGCCGATGGAGCGTTCGCATCCGGGGATTCGGACAGCAGATTTCTTGCCGCCTTCAACGCGGCCGCCCGGCGCACCGAGCCCGACGCTGCGAAGAAGCCTCGATCCAGACCCGTCGTCGCTCACGACGGGCAGCGCATCGCCCAAGTCCAGCGAGCCAACCGCGGTCTCAAACTCTCTATCGACAAGAAGGTGCCTGCCGAGTTCGCAGACTTTCTGGTCAAACAACTCCCAGACCTGTTCGACGCCTTCACGAAGTCGGGCAGGGCGAAGGAGAGCGACGAGGCGTAGACGCCTCACCCGTCAACCGCGAACCAGGAGCAGCACGGCAAAAGAAAAAGGCCCCCGAAACGGAGTTCCGGAAGCCCTTCTCTAGTTGTTTGGCGACACTGAGAATCACACTTCCGCGAATCGCAGTCAAGAGTCACGTCGCGATTTTTTCGCCGTTTCGGCGAGCACATTTCCTTTGCCCGCATGAGGGCAAGACATGGAACCACACACACCGACGACGCCCTTCGGGCGGCGATCGCTGACGCTCGCCCACGTGGCAACGCAGATCGCCGCGTCGTCGCGGCCGCCGGAGAAGGTCGTCCACAAGTGGAAGATCTTCCAGGCCATCTGCCGGGCGAGACCGGGCCTCGGGGTGACTGAGCGCGCGCTCTCGGTCCTCAACGCGCTTCTCACGTTCCACCCCGAGACCGCGCTGACCGGCGAGGACGACCTGGTCGTCTTCCCGTCGAACCAACTCCTGTCGCTTCGCGCGCACGGCATGCCGGCGTCGACGCTGCGGCGGCATCTCGCGGTGCTGGTCGACGCGGGCCTCATCGTCCGGCGCGACAGCCCCAACGGCAAGCGCTACGCCCGCAAGGGCGCCTCAGGCGAGATCGAGCTGGCGTTCGGCTTCGACCTCTCGCCGCTCGTGGTCCGCTCTGAGGAATTCGAGAGCCTGGCGGCGGCCGTGGAAGCGGAAGCGCGCGCCATCAAGCTCGCGCGCGAGCGCATCACGCTGTGCCGGCGCGACATCGCCAAGATGATCGCGACAGGCATCGAGGAGGGCGTGCCGACACGCAGGGGAGGGCAGGGGCCTGCGGACTGGGCGGAGGTGCATGCCGGTTTCCGTTCGATCGTCGAGGGGATTCCGCGCACCGCGACGCGCGTCCAGCTCGAGGCGGCGGCCGAGGAACTGTCGCAACTGGCCGAGGACGTTCTCAACTTGCTGGAAACGCATGTCAAAACACAAGATATGAGCGCCAATGAGTCCCGAAGTGAGCGCCATATACAGAATTCAAATCCAGACCCCTTAATTGATCTTGAACCTGGCTTTCAAGGAAGCCGGGCGGCGAGGGCGGTGCCAGATCCTGAAACGCCGAGGGTTGCGGAGACGGCCTATCCGCTTGGGTTGGTGATGAAGGCTTGCCCCGACATCGCCGACTACGCCAAGGGCGGGATTTCGAACTGGCGGGACCTGCTCGCGACAGCGGCCGTGGTGCGGTCGATGCTCGGGATCAGCCCCAGCGCCTGGGAGGAGGCGCAAACCGTCATGGGCGAAATGCAGGCCGCTGTCGTGGTGGCGTGCATCCTCCAGCGCGGCGCGGCCATTCGATCGGCGGGCGGCTACCTGCGCGGCCTGACCGAGAAGGCGAGGGCTGGCGAGTTCTCGCTCGGGCCGATCCTGATGTCGCAGGTCAACGCGCAACTGCGCACCAAGCGGTCGGCGTGACGCCGTGGCGGTGTCGAGGGGCGGCGCGCGCCCGACGCTGGCGGGGTCGGTTCGACGCTCGCGGCGGCGACGCTCGAATGCCGCGGACCGCGTTCGGGTTCAGATTCCGCTCCGGCCGTTTGCGCTGTTGTCCTGCCATCCGGCCAGGGTGCGCTGCTGGTTCTCCGCTGGTGTTCGATCCGTTCGGCGACCGACTGTTGCGGTCGTCCACAGATCCAGTGTGGGGTTTTCTCGCGAGCCGTTGTCCTCGGTGAGTGGCCATCGACAACGCGAATCTTGCCGCCCGATTTGGCCCGGCGTGGGGCGATGGCGGCACGGCGACGACTGCTCGCCTCTCTCCCGTCGGGCAGCGCTCCCGGTTGCATGGCTGGATTCCTGTGGCCGTCGCCGGCACGTCGGCCCCTGCGCCGGAGAATTTTCCCCTGCCGCCACCCGCAAGCGCGGCCCGTCGGCATTCCTCGCGCGCCTGCGGCGCCAAAATTCACGGGCTGACGGGGCGCAGCGCTGCGCTCGCCCTTCGCCCGCGTCTCGCGGGCTTCGGCTCTGTGCCGTCTTCCCGGCCATAACGGATCGCCATCGCAACGGGGCGCCGCCCCACAAGATGGAGAGAGACTATGCGCAACATCGCCGAATTCACCCTCATCGGTCGCGTCGGGACCATCAAGCAGGTCGGCAAGACAGTCCGCGTCACGGTCTGCGCCAACTACCCCTTCAAGGACAAGGGCGGCGAGTGGAAGGACGACCAGCACTGGAACGAGGTGACAATCTTCACCAAGTCGATCCAGGACTACGTGAACGAGCACGTCAGCAAGGGCGACCTGCTGCACGTGCGCGGCCGGGTTCGGCAGAACAGCTACGAGCGCGACGGCCAGCGGATCTACACCGTCGACCTGATCGGCCTCGAGTTCGGCCGGCTCGCCCAGGCGGCGGAACGCTCGGCAGCCTAGGCTAGAGACGGGGAGGCGCAAGCCTCCCCAGTCCCTCCTCGTCAGGACGGCAACTTGCGCGACCGCGTCTGACGCGCCAGCGCGCGATCGGCGCGGTTCTTCTTCGCGATCGCCGAGACCAGCTCATCGTAATTTACGCCGCTCTTTTTCAGGGCGCGCCGCGCGTCCGACACGTCGAAGCCCAAGAGCTCGAACACGCTCATGTTGAGGCTGGACGCGATCCTCTCGATCGTGCGGATGGTCGGATTCCCGATGCCGCGCACCATCGTGTAGTAGGTGTGGCGCGCCAGCCCCGTCTTGGCCAGGAAGGCCTCCGCGCCGCCGTTCTCGATCTCGAGCTGCTGCATCCGAATCGCCAGCATCTCGTTCAGCACCGAGTGGTCGAGGGACTGGGGTTTTCGGACGGGCGACATCTCGGCCGGCTCTGCTACGCTTGGGCACGCGCAACCATCATCACACCTCTCTGTCAAAGTCTAGAATATTGGACATTGACCAAACGAATTTCCTGTTGAGCCGACTCGACTTAGCGCGCTCCGACCCCGATGTGGCACGTGTTTTGACCGCTTTTGCCCAAGAAGGCGATCGTCTCGACGCCGGCGCGCTCAGCCATCATCTCGATGTAGTCGAGGCTTGGATTCGCCGCATCGATCATCAGCTGGAAGTAACTCGATCGCGGAATCCCCAGCCGCTCCGCGAAGGCGCAGCGGGTGAGTCCCATCTCCTTGCGCAGGCGCTCGAGCGCGTCCTGGAAGGCGACGAGCAGCGTGTTGCCGTGAGCCGCGTGCGCGGCCCTTCGGCCGGAAACCTTCGTGTTCATCGAGTCAATCGTATCTCTCGCTGATTCGATCGACGCTCCCACGTGTTTAACTCAGACGTTGGACTGCCGTCTAACATTCAATATAATAGACGGATCCGATTCAACCAGTAGGAGCGCGCTCGGACAAAGAAAAACCCGGCAGAGCCGGGTCTCTCAAGAGGGTCAGCGGGCTGACGACGCCAATCGCCAGCGGTGCCTCGTAAACGCTACAGCATCCTAGCCCGCGCCACCCGACAGTTCAAGAGACTCAGCGCTTTTCACGCCACGGTCTTTGTTTGCCACGCGCTCTCGCGAAGAGAGGACGCGAATGCAGATGCTTGGCCTCAATCCGACCGCCCCCTTCGGGCCGCGGCCGCTGTCCGCGACTGCCCTGAGCGCGCAGCGACACGTGCAGCACGCGCCGGACGGCAAGGCGGCGCACAAGTGGAAGACGTTCCGTCACGTCTGCGAAATCAGGGCGGAGCTGATGCTCACGGACCGATCGCTGACAGTGCTGAACGCGCTTCTGAGCTTCCACCCGGACACCGTGCTTACGCTCGGGGCGGACGACATCGTCGTCTTCCCGTCGAACCGCGAGCTCTCGTTGCGCGCGCACGGAATCGCCGCCTCGACGCTTCGCAGGCACGTTGCCGCCTTGGTAGAGGCCGGGCTCATCCTGCGCCGCGACAGCCCGAACGGGAAGCGCTACGCCAGGCGCGCGGCCGGCGGCGGCATCGAGCAGGCGTTCGGTTTTGACCTCAGTCCGCTTGTGGCGAGAGTCGACGAGCTTGCCGACCGCGCAGCCCGCATCGTCGAGGAGCGCCGAGCCATTGACGCGCTGCGCGAACAGATCACCCTTGCCCGACGCGAGATCGCGAAAATGCTCGCATTCGGCGTCGAGCAGCACGTCGACGCCGACCTTCCGGCGATGCACCGCGAGTACAAGAAGCTGCTCGATGGCCGGCCGCGCACCGCGCGGCGCGAGACGCTGGAGCCGCTGGCTGCCGCACTGACCGAACTGTCGAGGCGGATCCTCCGCATCCTGGAAAGCCATATGAGTGAGACCGATGGCGACACAACAGTCGACGCAGAGCGACCGGCGGCTGAAGGTCACGCGAGCGACGACGAAGCTCATCACGACGAACGTCAAGAGAAGGCGCCGTCGCCGGTGCCTGTCCGGCTCCTCGCCGAGACATGCCCCGACTTCGTCGACTACGCTCGCCACGGCTTGAGCACACCGCGCGACGTCGCCGACACCGCGGCGATCGTGCGCCCCCTGCTCGGCGTCAGCCCGAGCGCATGGGACGACGCCTGCGCAGCGATGGGAGTTGGTCCGGCGAGCGTCACGCTTGCGCTCATCTTGCAACGCGGGAGCACGATCAGGAATCCCGGCGGCTATCTGAGGACGCTGGCGCGACGTGCCTCGGCGGGCCAGTTCTCGGTGTGGCCCATGCTGATGGCGCTCGGCGCCTCGCAGCGTCGAAAGCACGCCGCAAGCCCGCCAGGGCCTGCCCGCCCTCCCTTCCCGGACGAAATCGCGTAGGAGCCGTTGGTTTCGCGTGATGTCTCTTGCGCGGCGACAACTATGGCTCGTCCAAGGGCGGCAACCGCCCTAGGCGTTTAAGGAAGTCGTAAATGGCGCGGTCGACGACGCGCAGCGGCTGCGTGCGCTCCTCGGCAGCGAGCTGTCGAAGCGACAGGTCGACCGCCTCAGGCAGGCGCAGTGCATAGGGTCGCGACGACGCGCGCTCGCCATAAGCCTCGAACGGGTTGCGACCGCGATCGCGCTGCGGTCGAGGCGCGTTGTTCGACGGGACGGGCTCCGCCGGCACCGAAGATGACCTCCTTTGCGCGGGCGGTGCTGGGGTGACCGGGTCGTCGTACGACGGCGTCACGACCACTGGCTGGAGTAAGGGCTTTTGCGTGGGGACGGGTTCGACCCGCTGCGCGCGGAACGCGTCGCGGGGCAGGGGAGGCCGGTCCGGCTTCTCGGTCGGCGCGCCGTCGCTCATGCGGCGGTCTCGTCGGTGCCCGCGCCCTGGCTCGCGGCCAACAACTCGCGCACGACCTGGTCGGCGTTGTAGCGCGCCTTCCTCACGGACTCGTCCTTGTCACTCATCTGGTAGAGCGTCCCGAATCCGCTGGTCATCGTGCGGAACGTCACGCGGCGGTAGAGCGCCGTCGCGCACACCGGGACACGCTCCGAATCGAGGTAGGCGACGACCTCGCGCAGCGGACGCGTGTTGCGATCGAGGCTGTCGTACTCGTTGAACAGGACGCGGTGCTGGCTCATCGGCAGCTGCGCCGAGGCGGCGTGCTGCTCGAGGCTGCGGATTGTCCGGACGACCTGAGAGGCGTCGAAGGTGTGGACCTTGCACGGGAGCACAACGAGGTCCGCCCGCAGCGCCGACTGGATCAGGACCTCGCCGTAATAGCCTGGCGTGTCGATGACGACAACGTCGTAGCCGGCGAGGCGCTCGACCGCCTGGACCAAAGCCGCCCCGTCGGGCGCGCGGACGAGGTCGACGCCCTGGGGGCTCAGTCCGCGCGCGAGGGACGACGCGTGCCACTGGTAGGAAGACCCCTGCGGGTCGGCGTCGACGATCGCGGCCGAGTAGCCGTGCTTGGCGAACTCGCCGGCGAGGATGATCGCGACCGTTGTCTTGCCGCTGCCGCCCTTCGGGTTCGCGACGGCGAAGATGCTCGGCACAGTGCCCTCCTGCGTGTCGTGGTCGAAGCATTTAACATACGGTATAATAGACAAACAGCAATGCCGCAGTTCGTCATTCCGGCAGTGCGTGATTGCGTTGTTGTGCTGCTCACGCATTGCAGTGGTGCAGCAATGCGCCAGTGCCGAATTGCGTCAAAGCGGCAATGCGTGAAGGTGTCAATGCGGCACTACAACACTGCATTGCTGCGGCAGTGCGGTATTGGCGAGGTGCAGCGATGCGGTATTGCGGTATTGCGGCGTTACGGCATTCCATCATTGTCGAGTTGCGGTGATGGGCTGCCATGGCGTGTGCCGTGGTAAGTGAGGCGGCTCCTTCGTCGTAGATGTTCTTGATTGAAGGATATCCTATAGTCGATTTATTAGATATTGGTTGACAAGATACCGGTTTGTGGGCCAAACCGGACGACGGCTGCTGGACGCAGCCGGGGAGCGCGGACGCGCGATGGCGGCAGAGCCGCGCGAACGGGAAGGAAAGGGGAGCGCCGATGGCCCGCTCCGCTACAGCACCGCGACGCAAGCCGAGGCTTCGAACGGAGTTGTCGGAAGCCGACGAGGCGCGGCTCCAGGCGGCCGTGGCGCTGTTCGGCGTGCCGAAAGCCGAGGTGGTGCGACGTCTGATCCGGGCGTCGGTACAGGCGGGGCCGGCGCTCTCAGCGGACAACACGCGCGCCGTCGTTGAGCTCGCCCAGCAGGTCCGGATGGTCGGACGCAACCTCTCGCAGGTCCTGCGCGCCATCCACCGCGGCCAGGCCGTGCGCATCGAGGACACCGAGCCGGTGTGGCGCGGACTGCACGAGGTGGTCGCCGCCATCAACGACGAACTGACCGAGATGACCGTCGCCTACGGCTCCAAGTTGCGCCGCCAGGCCGGCCTTGCGTTGCCGGCCGAGATCTCCACGGAGGACGCGGGATGAACCGGGCCGCGCAGATCGCCTGGTGGGTGGCGCAGGTCGAGGCGGCCCGGACCGCGGTCGGCGCGGCCGCCCAGTCCCGGCGGCAGCCGCGATCCTTCGGCGGCCTCGACGAGGAGCCCCGACGCCGCGCGGCGCGGGTCGCGCCGCTTGCCAAGGCGCCGCCGGCACACGAGGTCATCCGCGGCCAGACCATCACCGGCCGCCGCGACGAGGAGCGCTCGCGGTCGCTGCCGGCGTCGTCCGCCGGAGGCGGCGGTGGTGGAGAAACGTCAGCTCGTCCCGCTGTGCAGTCGCCGATCGCCGGCGGCGCACCGGGTGGTGGCGGGAGCGGAGCAGGGCAGGATGGCGCTGTCGGCCGGGCGCGCCAGCTTGCTTCCGGCTACCAGCCTGCCGTCATCAAGGTGGTGTCCTATGCGCGCGGCGTGGCGCGGGCGACCGCGACAGGCCAGTATGTCCAGCGCAAGGACGTCGCGCTCGAGACGCACGACGGCCGGATGCTCGGCGACCGCGAGGCGGTCGCCGACGAGATCAAGGCCTGGTCGGTCAACTTCGCCAAGCGGGCCGAGAGCCACGACGTCGGCGCGGTGCGCGTGACCGTGCAGGGTGTTGCCGACACGCCCGAGGGCAGGGCAATGCTCGAAAGGGCGGTTGCGGCCGGCTTTGAGGGCCACCGACATGCCTATCGCATCGATGCCAGGCCCGACGGCATGCTGGAAGCGCGCGTCGTGACGGCGATGGCCGGGCCGGGCAAGGAACGGACCCGGGTCCGCGAAGAGCGCGTGGGTAGAGAGGGCAGGGGCTTCACGCAGAAGCGGCTCGACATGGCGTCCGAAGCGCGGGCGAAGGAGCGGATCACGGCGGCGACCGGCCTGGCGCCGGAGGCGATCGGCATCGTACCGAGCGCGACGAGCCACGGCCGCGACGGCGTGACCTACCGACTCAACAAGCTGATCGAGAAAGGCCCGGCGACCGACGACCGTGGCAAGACGATCGCCAACGTCGCGGAGACGAGGGAGGCTGCGCGGCAATGGGGGCCGACGCTGCGCTCGCAATCCTCGCGCGACACGATGCACCTGATCGTCTCGGCGAAGGCCGGCACCGACGTCGAGGCGCTGACGCGAGCCGCCCGCGCGTTCCTGCACGACCGCTTCGCCGACCACAAGTTCATGTTCGGCCTCCACACCGACAAGGAGGCGGACGGCCACGTTCATGTCCACGCCGTCGTCGCGGTCAAAAGCGAGTCCGGCCAGAAGCTGCATCCTAGCCGCGAGACCTTCAGCGAATGGCGTCAGGTCTACGCCCAGCACGCGCAGGCGGAAGGGCTCAAGATCATCGCCACCTCGGCGCGCGAGCGCGCGTCGTTTCAAAGCTACGGCCCCAAGGACAAGGCGATCGTCGACGCCGCGGAGCGGCCGCGTCCGACGCGCGAGGCGCGCGACCGCGCCTACGCCGCCGACCCAGCCAACCGGCGTCTCATCGACAACGCGCGCCAGCGCATCGCTGTCGCACGGTCGAACCCGATCCGCCTGCCGATGTCTCAACCCGATCGCAGGGCGGTGAACGAGAGCGTGCTGGCGTGGCGCACCGTGGTGGCCGAGCAGCCCGCGAACCCGCAAGCGAAGGACATGCTCGAGCGGCTGCTTCTGGCGCAGGCCGTCGGCGGAATCCTGCAGGCGGTCGGGAAGCGCGTCGAACACCTGACGAAAGAGGATCCAGCGATGGCGATCACATCAGAGCAGATGGCGAAAGACCTGCGGGTCTTGAACGAAGCGGTGTCTCGGACGAGCGACCTGCTCGACGGCCAGACCAAGCAGCAGTTCCGCGAGACGTCCGCGCGATACCTGGAGACGCTCGCGAACAGGATCGACCTGCAGCGCGCCCAGGAGCGCGGCGTCCAGCAACTCAGCCGCAGCGAGGTGGAGGCGATCGTCGGGGCGAACGCGGACAGGCTCGTCGCCCGCGCACAGGAGGTCAGCACGCAGGAGCGGCGCGAAGCTGCCGCGGCCGAGCGCCTGGCCGACCGCGCGCTCGATGCCGAGCGGCGGCAGGAGGCGAACGCCGCCATGGAGCCCACGTCGCAGCGGGAGCTGCGCGCCGAGAGGGCGATCGTCGCCGGGTCGCAGCAGTCGGCCGCGACGGAAGCCCGCGAGGCCGCCGCCGCCGCGGACGCAGCGCGCATGATCGCCGAACACCCCGGCCAGACTATCCCCAACGCTCTCGTCCAAACCGACGTCCTCGCAAAGCTCCGCGCCGAGCAGGAGCGCATCGTGCAGGAGCTGGAGGCGGCAAAACACGAGACACAGTCGATCAGGGGCCAGCGGCAACGCTGACCGCGTACAGTTCAGCGGATGACTTCCGATGAATCGTCTCGCCAACGAGGTGACTCCGGTTTACGGCATCGAGTCTCTGCCTCTGGCTTAATCAGCGGGTCGTGGGTTCGAGCCCTACATCGCCCACCACCCAGTTCGCAGGAACCGAGCTCGGCGGCACAACCGTCTATTTGTCCCGCAAATTGCGGGGTTTTGGCGATCTGTTCAGTCTCTGTGCGTGTCTCTGGTCTCAAAATTATCGCCAAAGGGCGCTTTGTCTCTGCATCGAAAATTCCCGTTCCTGGCCGAGGGGCAGAGACCGGTTCGCTGACTGGGTGGGGCAGGCAATTCGGCCCCTGCAACAAGTGGATTTAGCGGGACATAACCGGCGTCGTGCTTACTTTCTGAAGGGCTTGGTTTTGATGGTGTGCCCGTCTTCTTGAAGTCTTGCTTTCAAGGGAGGTGCAGAAACGCTCCGCTCAGGGCTTGGATTGGCAGACCAAACGGACGGTGTCGCTCGTCAGATCGGATCGAGTGCAAGCGCTTCGAACTGACGATCCCATTCAAGCGGCAACTCGCGAAGCTTGTTCGAGACCGATGCCGCGCGGCAACCGACCTTCAATGGCAGCCTTGGTGAGTTCGGGAGAGAGGAAGGCGAGCGACAGCGTCATGTTGACGTGTCGCAGGCTGTAGCCCTCGCGTGTTGCGAGTGCACGTGCATCTATCGCTGAATCTGCGATGAGTTCATCAAGCCAGCGCCGGCCGCGGGCAATCGCTGCGACCAGCGTGGCCCTTCGCTCCAGCTTCATCGGGCGGAGCGGGAGTTTTGCGGAGGTCGGGCGCAGGATTGACCGCGCTCGTTTGGAGGGTGGTTTGGTCCAGGGAATGACGATGGTGGCGTGGTCTTCTTCGGCGGGATTGTCTGGATTCTGCTTCAGTTGCACGACGAGGCGATTTTGCTGAACCTCGATCCGTTCGATCAGCGAGGAGGCGTAGGTGTTGTCGATGAGACCGTTCACTTTGCGCTGCTTATGCTTGGGCTCCAAGACAACCTTGCGAACGTGATCGTCGATGTCATGGGCAGGCACCCGAGAGACCGAACCAACTACAGCGGCAGCTGCATTCCCGAACAGAAGCGGCCGCGAGACATAGTAGCTGTAGTGCCGGCCCTTCTTCTGGGCCTGGGTCGGCGCCATGCGATGGCCGGCGTCGTCAAACATCAGACCAGTCAGGAGATGGCTGAACGAGGTCCGGCTTCTGGTCGGATGACTGCGCTGGTCCGTGAGCATCGTCTGGACACGATCGAACAGGCCGCGATCCAAGATAGGTTGTTGTTCGCCAGGGCAGATTTGTCCCTTATAGTTGACCTCGCCAATGCAGAAGCGGTTGCGTAGCAGATGGAATAAGGCGCCACAACCGAACGGAACACCGCCCCGGGTTACGCCGGTCTTGAGTTGGCGCTGCCTGCTGACGATGTTGCGGTCCTTGAGGCTCGCATCAGGGCACGGACACTGCCGAGTTCGAGATAGCGACTGAAGATGTAGCGGACCCGTTCGGCTTCTTCCGGGACGACAGTCACCTTACCGCTCTCCATGGCGTAGCCGAGGGGGAGGGGGCCTCCGACCCAGATGCCCTTCTTCTTGGAGGCTGCCACCTTGTCCCGGATGCGTTCGGAGGTGACCTCCCGCTCGAACTGGGCAAAGGACAAGAGAACGTTGAGGGTCAGGCGTCCCATGGACGTTGTAGTATTGAACTGCTGGGTCACCGAAACAAACGACACCCGATGGGCATCGAACAGCTCGACCAGTTTGGCGAAGTCGGCGAGCGAGCGAGTGAGACGATCGACCTTGTAGACTACAATGACATCGATCTTGCGGGCTCGGATATCCTCCAGCAGCTTTTGCAGTGCCGGCCGGTCGGTTGATCCTCCTGAGAACCCGCCATCGTCATAGCGGGCCTTGACCTGCACCCAACCGGCATGGGCCTGGCTTTTGATATAGGCACTGGAAGCCTCATACTGGGCATCCAGCGAGTTGAACTCCTGATCGAGGCCATTGTCGGTCGAAACCCGGGTATAGATCGCGCAACGGACGATCTCGCGGGCCACCGCTTTTCCCGCCCTCACGGCCCATCCTCCCCACAGACCGTGTTATCCCGAAGGCCAAAGAAGCGGGGGCCGCTCCAGCGAGTACCGGTGATGGCGAAGGCGATGGCTGAGAGGCTGTCGTACCGTGTCCCGTCCCACAGGAAGCCACCATCAACAACGATCGCCCGCTGGGTGATGCCGTTCCATTCCCGGGACAGAATAGTGCCGGCTTTCAGCTCGACCTGTCCTCGGTCGAAGGCGACGAGCTTGGCCATGACGGAGTCGGACGTCTCTTTCTCGACGATGCGATCAAGGAACTGGCGTATCGCCGGATCGAGATCGCCCGGCTGATCTGCCTGTCGCCGATAGCTTACGATGGCTGTTTGTAGATGCTTCGGAAGATGCGTCAGCGCGGACCAGCTTGAGCGACGACCACGAGACTGTGGTCGCCGACCACCGAGATCGCGACAACGCGTGAGCTCGCCCTTCGAGGCTTCAGCCATCGTCAGGCCTGCTTCGCTGCAAGGATGCGGTAGATGCGCTGATCTGCTTCAACGGCTGAGATCAACTCGAGCCCGAGCTTCCTGCGGACCACCCCGGCCAAAAATCCACGCACGGAATGCTGCTGCCAACCTGAAACTTTTGAGAGTGCGGCAATGGTCGCACCAGCCGGGCGCCTCAGAAGATGGAGCAATTTTATTTGCTTGTTCGCGCGGAGTCCGTGCGGACTGCGCGCCGCTTTTGCCGTCTTTGCCATGCGAGCAGATTTTGCACGGCCGGCGCGCTTCGATGAGTTCCGATTGCGAGATGACTTCTGCATAGACCCTCCGAATGATGCGACATCAGCGTCGCACCACCGGAGGCCCCGTCAGCCATGTTGCGCTGCGGGGCCGATCCGACGGTCACCTCCCACCACAGCAATGCTCGCTTTGCCCGCGAATGCCAGTCCTTTCTGCAAGACATGTGGAAGAAGCGCAGGTCGGTAATAGCTCAACGGCGAAAATTCCCGGCCTTATCACTTCCCAACGATTTAGCCGCGTCCGGACGCAAGGCTACCGGGTCCTCAAAGCCAAATGGTCGTCTTAAATCAATTCGCGCCCGTCAGGTCCCACGTTGAGGGTGAAACGAGAAAGATGTTCGCCGCAAAGAATGAGGCCGATCAGTTTATTACGAATCTGCTGGATGCAGCACTGGTCGAGAAGGTGCTCCAGCGGTAAACAACGTTGACGAAGTCGATAACATTTCGCCCCGTGATGCGGGCATTGCCTGGCAGGGCGTCGAGATTAGGCGATGCCAGTTTCATGATCGGCGCATGCCATGCGCTGTCGCGCTTCACCTCCACAATCGAAACCGGAAATGTCCCGCCTGAAGCCCAGCCGCCTATTCATCGCCTGGTTGAGAGGTTGAACGAAAACGATGCTCCACTTGAGAGCAAAATCCCCATGCCAAAGGGCGATCCGCGGCGCTTGCCCGACGGGTCTAATTTGCCAATGCTAACGAGCGATCCCCGAAACCGGATCTTGAATTTCCCCGACGATAGGGTCGCGATGCAAATCCGGGATCATCGGCCCGCACAAAGGAAAGCGGATACCGTTTCCGATGCCCGATCCTCGCGATGAAGGCGAGGGTTGGTCGCCGCCGCCTGTCGATTCCGGGCAGCCGCCGCGGCCGTTCCAGCGAAGGTGGACGTGGAGGTGAAACCTAGCTCGGACCTGGGCATTAACGTGAAGATCGAACCCAGCTCGTATTTCTCGACGTTGGTGGAGAGGATGGAGAAGGCCATCAAGCTGGTCAGCTCGATATCATCCGGTCACAACGGCCCGGGTTCAGAAGGCCATTCATCGCCGAATTCCGGCGCAGCATCGTCAGGTGGACCATGAACTCGATATCCTTCGGAGCGCGAGATAAGTACAACTCATTGGCGGAGCTGGAAGCCAGGTGCTTCGCAGCACGAGCCGCGAACCATCTCATAGGAAGCTTTGTGCTTTCGGCTTTCCCAGCTCATTTAGCGGCCCAGCTCTTTGCCTCAATGCGTGCGATGAAATTTTCAACTGTGAGCCTTAGGGAAGGCGGAGACGTGGACCTCACCCCGCTGGTATCGATTGAATTTCTCAAGATCGTGGACGATCTGGAAGGCTTGTACGGGGCGCACGCCGGCGAGCAGGGGAGGGCGAACTGAAGCGGAATTAGCGGTGCTGGCGACGACAGCCCGATCGGTTCGCCAAGCTTAAAAACACTGACCGACTTCTTTATTGGAAAAGTGCTTTCAGCCGTCGCTGAAGGAGTGTTCGCAATGAATAAAGAAGAGAAGCTCGAGGTGTTCAAGGATGCGGTGAAGCTCGCCGGCTCTGGGAAGTACAAAAGCTGGAAGAAAATTCAGTCCCAGCTCGCAAAATCCGGGCATAAGCGAGCGCCGGGGCTGTTGGACGGAAACAAAATCCAGATGATTTTGGATGCCCAGTGCAAGTTGGCCCGGCGCTAGCACAACGTCGGCGGTGGATCGCGGATCTCAATCAGAAATCGATCGATCTCGGGAAGAAGCCTTATTGACGAGGCATCATTTGTTGGGGTCGGAATTAACGCTGACCCACTGTCCCGGTGAAAAGATGTAAAAAGTTTCCTTGCCGGTGACGACTAGCGCTCCATCCTGAATTGTCGCGGTGGCATCGGCCTCCGTGACTGTCACCGGGGCTCCTATTGGACGATAAATAACCAGACGGCTAACCGCCTGATTATCGCTGCGGTCGGGCATTTTGACCCCTCCATCTAGGTTTCAGAAAGGCGTGGAACGAAAGGAACGGCTAGTGCTTCAATACTCAGCGCCGCCGCAACCGGCTCTCTGTTTAGAGCCAAGACTTTAGAGCTATAACGATTCTTTGGTCGCACAATGATACCGATCCAGGAAAGTGGTGGGAAAGCCGCTCTTGAGCCGGAGCCCAAGATCGTTGTCGGAACGCGCGAACAACTGTTTCACCTCCTTGCGGAGGCTGCAGAGATCGAGCACACGCTCATGTGCAGCTATCTCTACGCCGCATTCAGCCTCAAGCGCGCCGGGGAGCCGGGTGTGAGCCAGGCGCAGGGCGAAGCGCTCGAACGATGGCGTAACGCAATTGTCGATGTGGCGGTCCAGGAGATGGGCCATCTTTTAATCGTGGCGAACCTCACTGTTGCGGTTGGCGGGCAGCCGCACTTCAGCCGGCCCAACTTTCCGGTCTCGCCTGGCTATTTCCCTTCCGGTGTCACTGCACGGTTGACTGCATTCAACACGGAGACCCTGGAACACTTTATCTTCCTCGAACGCCCGAAAGGCATGGAGGAGGAGAAGGATAGCCAAGCGTTCGAGCAGCAGGATTACAGCCGCGAGCAGGCTGAGATTGGGCTTATGCCAACCGCTCAAGACTACGAGACTATCGGACACCTGTACGAGGCTATACGCACGAATCTGTCGGCGTTGGATCGACAACTCGGGGGTAGCACGCTCTTTCTCGGCGACGAAGGCGCCCAAATAGGCGGCGATATCGTCGAGCTGCCGGGCGTGTGTCCGATCCGCGATCTTAAGTCCGCTATGGATGCCATCGACGTGGTAATCGAACAGGGCGAGGGATCATCTTCGGACCGGGAAGATTCGCACTACCGCAGCTTCATCGCGATACGCGACGAACTGACCAGCCAGATCCGCGCCGACCCTGGCTTCTTGCCCGCTTGGCCTGCCGTGGACAGCCCGGTCTTGCGCCGCCCTGCTGAACCGAACGGGACGCTGTTCGTGGACCATCCAGAGGCAGCTCAGCTTCTCGATTTTGCATGCGCGAGCTATGGGCTACTGCTGCGATGTCTCGTCCAGTGCTTTGGCCGTACCAGCGCCAGACGCCATGATGAGCAGAAGCTGCTAATGGGGGCCGCGATCGAGCTGATGCATGTTGTTGACGCGGCATCCACGCTGCTTGCCCGTCTTCCCTCTACACCGACCGACCTCGATACCCACGCCGGAATGACCTTTACCATGTTGCGGGGGGTCGAGCCCCTACTGCCGGGGGAGCCAGAGCGGCGGCTACTGATGGAGCGTGCTTCCGACCTGGCCCGCACAGCTGAGCGGGTCATTCCAAACGTGAGCAGCCAGCTGAACAAGGCGCGAGACGCGCTTGCCAAGCTGTAAATCCGGTTTATCCGAAGATGTAAGGAAGCTGGCAATTTGTCCTGCCAGCGCGATTGCTGGAGCAGGGGGCGATCATGCCAAAGATTTCAAGGGTGCTCGAAACGGCGCTTTACGTGGCCGACCTTGAAAAAGCCGCTGCTTTCTATGTCGAGGTCATGGGGCTTCCTTGCATTCATGCCGATCACCGCATGCGGGCCTACGACGTAGGCGGCAATGGTGTCCTGCTTTTATTCCCGCAGGGCGGGTCTCTGCAGCCTATTGAGACACCCGGAGGCTCCATTCCCCCTCACGACGGATCAGGCCCAATGCACGTCGCATTCTCAATCGCCGCCGACGAGCTGGAGGGGTGGCAAGACCATCTTGAAGCTATGGGTGTTGTTGTGCAGGGCCGGACGGAGTGGCCGAGGGGCGGGGTAAGCGTCTACTTCCGCGATCCCGACGATCACCTCCTGGAGATTGCCACGCCGGGACTTTGGCAGGGGTACTGAGCTTTAGCGTCCGAAAGCCCTTAGCCTCGCGACCTAGGCCGTTTAGCATTCAATGGTGAACACGTCCTCATGACCTTCGCTGCTCTCCAAAAGCGGATAAAGTCCCTTTACGAAGGTGCCTCTCCACGCAGTATCTACTTCCGCTATGCGCTGCTCGCATTTGATATCGTGACAGTGCTTTTCATTGTGGCAACATCGTTCCTGCCCTCGGGCCGGAACGATGCGCCCTAAACCGTCAGAACAAGAAATCCGTCAACGCGCTCATCAGCTGTGGAACAGCACGGAAAGCCTGAAAATCGCGATGACGAGTTTTGGCACACTGCAGAACGTGAATTGTCAGGGCTTCAGGATCAGGGCGAGGCGATGAAGGGTAGTCCGGACGGCGAACCGACATCGTCCAAACGGTAGGTACACGCCCATGGCTGGCATGGCTGGAGCGGCGGACGCGATTTCGGAGGTTCAGCCGTGGCAATGGGCAAAGTTAAGTAGTTCAACGCGGCCAAAGGGTTCGGCTTCATCGAGCCTGACAGCGGTGGCAAGGACGTATTCCTGTCTATCTCGGCCGTGGCAAGCGCGGGATTTAGCCCGCTGCTTGAGGGCACTAAGGTGTCCTATGAAATCGTCTTGAGCCGCGGCAAAGAATGCGCGGAAAATCTCCGGGGCGGTTGATTAGCAAGAGCGGCCGCTTCAATCGGCCCCGAAAAAATATCGCGACGCAGTTCGGTTAGGAACGCCCGCCCTGCAAACCACTTAATAGGCGGGGCTTTTTAAGGGAAAAAAACCGATGCCTAAAGACGCACATAACAAAGCAGCCGAGCATCACGAGAACGCCGCCAAATCGCACAGAACGGCGGCAGAGCATCACGGAAAAGGCGACCACGCGAAGGGCAAAGAACATTCTACCACGGCGCAAAAGCACTCGAAGACTGCTCGCGAGCATAGCGATCAGGCTCACAACAAGAGCCAGCAAAGCAAGTAGGCTCATCATGGCGAAGTCCGCCGGTTCACGCCGGCGTGTTTTCGTACCCAGTCTGCGATGAACGGTGGCTTCAAATGGGCCATGAAGTTTTGGCGCTTCGAAATCTCGAAACCGCCCCTCAAGAGACGCTGCTCGAGGCGCACGAAAGCATCAGGAAAATTTTGGCGGAAGCCGATGCCAGGGCGGATCAGCCTAACGAAGTTCGCGGCAATTCGGCTTGGCGGAAACAATCTGACGCGATCATAAAGGTGATGCTGGCTCGAAGCATCCCATTCGTGCCGATAGCTTGGACTTGAAGGGTGCGGAGCCGTCTTGACCTTGTCGGGCCGGAACGAAACGCTTTTTACGACGATCCCCCCAAAAAAAAGCCCGTCGCCAGGATCATCAGCGACGGGCTTCATTATGCCTGTGAACTAAGAGCCCTGAGGCTTATTCAAGCTCTCACCTTCAGGTGAACGAGGGATTAAGACACATGTCAGCCAGCGCAGATCGCTGGGTTAGAACCGGTAGTTCACATGCCTTGACGACCTGGAGGGTCGGCTCGATGCGAGCTGACACGAAATCGTTGGCGTTAACGCCAGCGACGTTTGGCAGATTCACCTGTCCACTCCCGAAACTGTTGTAGCGGTACTCGGCGCGCAGCGAGACATTGCTGGTCAGCTTGGTTTCGATGCCCGCACCGATGAAGCCGCCAGAGATGCGCGGCACACCTGCCACAACGGATATAGCTGGAAACGGACCAGAGACCGTCGCCGTTATGTTGCTAAGACCAAGCTGCGTGTAACCACCGGATAGAAATACCAGCGTGCTCGGTGAGGTGAGATACCCGAGCCGGCCGCCGACGGACCATTGTCGATCGGCGCTGATTTGGCCGCGGGCCGAGACTGGGATGGCAGCGATGTCGACGTTGATCGACGATTTCACCTGATGGAAATCGTAATCGCCGAACGCACCGACCACCAGTGCCGGCGTGACCTGGTAGTCATATCCGGCGCTGAGGGTGGCAAAAGAACCAACAGCGCCGAGTCCGTCAAACGTTGCTGAGATACCGGGCGACGTGGGATCGGGGCCGGGCAGGGCGGAGAACTTGTTATTGAGCGAACTCATGCCGCCGCCCGCGCCGATAAAGAAGCCGGTCCAGCTTTCAATCGGGAGCGGAGGCGGAAGCATGGGTGGCGCTTTGACGGCTGGCAGGTCGGCAGCGGAGGCGGTTGCTCCAAGAGCAACGATAGCGGCGCAGCATAGGAGGACTATGTTCGAGGAAGAATTCAGCTGGCTCATTTGCCTCACCATGCAAATTGCGGGGGGTGTTTTTGCATGATCAAACTCGGTGTAACGTGGTTAACGAAACCCTAACTTAGTGTGTTGTTTTGCAGGCAAACTATTGTTTATAAAAGGATTTCTGTGTCTTAGTGATCTCAATGCAATCTCTAGTCAATGGCGCGGAGCTTGCCGTAACCCAGACGTGCGCTCGTTCGACCTCCTAACGGAAAGACACGGCGGATGCGGCATAGGCGATTAGTGGTTGACGATTTTGTTCTTGCCCGCCTGCCGTATCGCTGATGCACAGGAACATTCCGCAAGCCGGTCAGTTTTTTCCTCCCGTTTATTCAGGAGAGGATGGCATGGCCACTTTGGAAAACGAAACCGGCAACTTGATTGGCAGTGACAAGGTCGAGGGTACCGCTGTTTACGGCCCCGACGATCAGAAGATCGGTTCGATCGAGCGCGTTATGATTGAGAAGACGAGCGGCCGTGTGTCGTATGCTGTTCTCGGCTTCGGCGGCTTCCTCGGCATCGGCAACGATCACTATCCGCTTCCCTGGCACACCTTGAAGTATGACACCACACTGGGCGGCTACCGCACCGGGATTACCGTGGATAAGCTCAACAGTGCACCAAAGTATGCAGACGAGAACAGCTGGAACTGGTCCGATCCAAACCGACCCAAGGCGGTTGACGACTATTATTCGCTGTAATTTGGACGATCCTCGGCGTACGCGGGCGGACTTTCGTCCGCGCACGCTTCACCATCTCGAACCACTGGCGGCCTATCTGAGGGAATCAAAATGACGGTCTGGAAAGCAACCGGTGCTCTAGCGCTCCTGTTAGCTTGTGTGTCAGTTCAATCAGCGGCGGCTCAAGGTCCTGACCCCGAGCTCGAATTATGCCGATCGACCGGCTTGGTGGCTCTGCGAGAGCGCAATCCGGCGATTAAAGACATGACACTCGACGTCGAGGGCATGACAGTCGCGAAGGCGAATACCAAGATTGAGGACACACCAATCAAGACAGTCGTGATCGGTGACGCTTTTCTGGAAAAAGGCAAACAAGACACAAGACGAACTTTCCTATGCCTCATCGGCGAAAAGGGGAAAGTGCTTTTGACGTTCTTTACTGACAAATAATGGGCCCGCCTGAATCACCCTCACGCAAGCTGCGATGATAAATTTTGGGAGCATTTTAGTTCCCGTTGTGGAATTAGATTGCCGATTTCCCGAGCAAGCTACCCCCAAAACAGGCAAACAACGCGGCTGGTCCTCGAAAAATCTCGACGCATCCGGCGTCTATCAATGCCTTTTCCGGGAAGCCGCCGCAGAGCACGCCGATAGTAGCTACATTGGCCTTCGCGGCTGCTTCGGCATCATAGGGCGTATCGCCAATCGCGATGGCATCCGGGCCTTGGATGTTAAGTTTCTTCAAGACGACTTCGAAAACATCCGGCGCCGGCTTTGATTCCTCGGCGTCGTCCGAACAGACCGCAACATCTACCAGATCTACGATCTGCGCGATTTCGAGAAAATTATCGAGCTCCTCCTTCTTGGCGGATGAAGCGATGGCGATTTGAAGTCCAGTGTCGCGCACACGGTGCAACAGTTCAGGGACCGCTGAAAAGGGCCTGACAAGCGGTAGATACTTCTCCTTGAAATGATTGCCTCGCCATCGTGCCAGCTCTTCGTCGGGAGACAGGAAGACGGGAAGGAGTTTGTCTCCGCCCTTGCCGATTTGGTTGCGGACGTGTTCGAAGCTCACGGCGTGGCCGAACTTGACCAAAGATTCTTGCCATGCGAGCGCGTGCAGATCGACAGAGTCGAGAAGCGTGCCGTCTAGGTCGAAGATAGCGGCCTTTGGCAATTAATATTCTTCCTGATCAAGAGAAGCGGCAATGCTTAGTCGCCGATAATGCCCATTAGATGGAACGGCTCATCGATTGGCTAGGTTCGCTCTGGAGGGTCTCGCTTTTCATCCGGATTTGGAAGAGGCCTCTCGCCAGGCAAATCCGGCGATGGAGGCTCTTTGACCTCCGGAATGAGGTCAGGGCCGGGAGAAGAGGGTGGCATAGGATTGGGCATATCTGGAGTTTGATTTCGTGGCGCTGAATGCATGTGTCACCTCCACGTGCTCAAACTATCTCTCGGTGGTATCGTTCCCAAAGTTGACGCTGGTTCTCAACCACCGCCACGGCATCTGAATATTTGGGTGCTTGCGGGGTCACCGAATAACTCCATGTGAAACGATCAACCGCCGCGAAATGGCCAAGTTTCACCACAGCGACTGCAGCCACAACAGCAAAGTATGGGCATCCGGGTCTTCCATTTCTTTAGGACCTTTGTCTTCGGTCAAGCTTTGGCAGGACGGGCCTTTTACTCCGTTCAAAGGGCCTGCCGAAGTATGTAAAAACCAGATCTTGCAGGGATCGAGAGAGATCGGAAGTCCTGCGGTTCTCAACATGATCGGCTCGGCATCGGGCTATCCACTGTCGATGCAGTCGTCGCAGGCGACAGTCCTAACACCAGTCGCTTGCTGCAGGCCTGTGGTGGGTCATTTTTGGAATCTTCGCGGTCGCTGCGGTGGCTACTTGGAAAGCTATCATTGTCCACTACGGTACATCGCGACCTGGCTTCGTGGGCTCTCTTAAACGTGAGCCTGGTTACTTGGCATCGTCAGCAGCGACTCGTCTGGTTGGTGGCTCGCTTAGCACTGTGTCGAACATGATGAGTGGAGCCGGCAAATGCATCAGCAGTTCAGGGCAACCTGTCGTGCAGTCGGCTGCTTCGTCTTTGAACAATATGAACGATCCAATGGCTAAGTCGCCGCTGCAACAGCCAAACAGTATCGCGCGGAGCACTTTTGGTGCATAGCCCTGATGCTCGATGCACTTCATGGCCGGTATCCGACCGAAATTGCACGCTCTTGATCAGGCCCACGTTGATTGTACAAGGTCGGAGCCGTGTTAGGTCTCGACTCGCCCGGTGCGATTGCGTCGGCGTGTCGCTTTCAAGACCCGAACCAGCTTCCGCTTCGACCACTCTATGATAGCATCAAGGGGATGCGGCTAAAAGGAACGGTAATGTCAGAACGCCATGAACTATATCGAAGCCCTAATGGGGATTGCTGGTATTTAGGTCGGGAGCCAGAAAACGGGCACGCCTTCATTATCCATCAGCCAAATTCTCCTTCTGGTGGATTGTTATCGCATATCGAGCTCGGAGAATTCTTGCGGACGGGCAAAGGCCCAGAACAGCAGGCGTTGCTCCGACTGATAGGCACGCTGGTCGAAGTGCCACCATATGCTGACAGAGAAAGGTCCGAGTGAAGTTTCACTATGATGCGATCGCAAGAAAGCGTTCGAGAAAGTTGAAGAGGCACGTAAACATTGGCTTTGAATGGCGCGTGCATCGATACGAACAACGACTTGATGAAGTAAGCGACATGATGCCTGCGCTCGCCCTTCGGACCGCGGACCTTTGTAGACTTTAAAGCCTACATACCATGGCTCTGAAAAACATTCTGACAGCTCGGGCTTAGCTTCGCTCGGTGCTGCTGAAGGCATTGAGACACAGCCATATCATCGCCCAGCTCCTTTCGGCAAAACCGCGAAGCATCTCGGGAGCATGCTTTCTGCTCCTGAGGCGTTCCCAAATGTTGAGTGTCCTGAGCAAAGACATTCGCGGGGGCCAGTGTCAGAAGCAGCACAACGGCCAAAAGCATTTTTCGCATCTGGTGGTCCTCGCACAGAGTCGGTGGTGACCGTATCGTAGATCGGCAAGAGGGTCTGTACGATTAGTAACTCAAGAACCCGAACCTAAGCGGTTTTACTTGGAAGCTTGGCGGTTCAAGCTCGAGTCACCCAGCCCAGGCATTGTCTCTGTCGAAATCGATGACGCGCTTAGTTCGTCCGCAATCAGGACGTTGCATCCAAGTATTGCATCACGCGTGTGCTCGCCGCAAGTTGGGAACACGCCGCGCAATTCATGAGTTCCAAATTTACAAAACCTTCATTTGTGAGGCGCCCTCCGAGCTTCCGCATCACTCGGCCCAAAATATTTCGGCCAAAGAACGTTTTGTCATTGCAATTTGACTGATCTGTGCAATTTAACGGGCGTGCTGCGATGCAGCGTATCATCGAGGTCAGTATGATCCGAACGCTGTTCGTAACTCCCGAATTTGAGGACCTAATTCGGGTCGGCGGTCTTGCATCAGTGTCGGCGGCTCTACCCCGTGCGCTCCGCCATTCGACAGATGTGCGCCTGGTGTTGCCAGGTTATAGGCATGTGCTGTCCCAACTGAACAGTTTCGAGACCGTTGGAGAATGCAGCAAGTTGGCCGAGTTACCGGCTTGCTCGATTGGCTTGACGAAAGCCTCTGATGGTTTGCCGGTCTATGTTGTTCTATGTCCGCAACTCTATGACAGGCCCGGTTCTCCATATGGTGACGAAGCGGGCGTGGACTGGCATGACAACGACGTTCGATTTGCGCGCTTCGCGTCGGCTGCCGCTGATCTGGCAGCAGGGCGGGTGGATCCAAACTGGCGCGCTGACCTCGTCCATGCCAACGACTGGCAATCCAGTTTGGTGCCAGCCTATCTAGCTTGGCAAAGCGTCGCCTTACCGACGATCCTGACCATTCATAATTTGGCTTATCAGGGCCTATTCCGGAAAGATGTGCTACGAAACATCGGTGCTCCCGAAAGCTCTTTTCATTCAGAAGGGCTCGAATTTTACGACAAGGTGTCGTTTCTTAAGGCAGGACTAGTCTACGCGGATCATTTGACGACGGTGAGCGAAACCTACGCTCGCGAAATCACGACCCCAGAGTTCGGATGTGGGCTGGAAGGAATTCTGCGACAGAAGTCCGACGCAAACCAGTTGTCTGGCATATTGAACGGGATCGACGAAACATGGGATCCGCGGTTCTGTCCTCATCTACCAAACCCGTTCGCTGCTGGGGATTGGAGTGGCAAACGCGAGAATGCTAATTTTATCCGCAAGCAGTTCAATCTTGCACTGTCTCGTGGCCCACTTTTCGGATTGATCGCCCGTCTCGTGCATCAGAAGGGCGTAGATTTGGTGTTGAACGCAGCGACGACAATTCTTGAGTCAGGTGGTCAAATCGTCGTCATGGGTCAAGGTGACCCCGCTTTGGAAAGAGCCCTACTTGCGTTGCAGGAACGTGAACCAGCATCAGTCGCGGTTGCGCTCCGTTTCAAAGACGTGGACGCCAGGCGTATCTTTGCCGGCAGCGATTTCACGCTGATGCCCTCTCGCTTTGAGCCCTGTGGCCTCAGTCAGATGTACGCCCAGAAATTCGGATCGCTGCCGATCGGCTATAAAACGGGTGGGCTGGCTGACACAATAGTGGATGGAAAAACCGGCTTTCTGTTCGAAGCGCCGACTAATGAGTCGTTTCTAGGCGCTGTATGCCGAGCATTTGGTGCATTCGGAAGCCGACAGCGACTGAATTCCATGCGTATCGAAGCGATGGCAACATCGTTTAGCTGGCTAAACTCGGTCGGAAAATATCAGTCGCTGTATGGCGACGTCATTGCGCACGCAGCTTAAGCGACCCGTTCGAAGCCGAGAAGTTTTCGACACAAGTTTGATCACTCAACAATTATCTGACTCAGTTTAACGGCGGGAATACCCCTCCGTTCGAATTTCAAGGCGCATATGGCGCTAGAAAACTTCAGCACTGGCACCAACTCGCTTGATTGCGGACAAGCGCTGTGTGCATAGGATTTGCCTCGTTCGCCGGCGTCGCGATAGACCGAGAGCTTGACTGCTTCTCGTACCGAAGCGCCGCGCTTATTGGCTTAGAGCGGGTATTGGAAAGCATCCTATTTAAGGGCTCCTCCAATCGTCCCGGACGGCCGACCAGCCTGTGAAGATTGCCAACTTTATGGGCGTAGGGGAATCGAGCCTCTGTTAGCGCCCGGATTCAAAGCTGGACAGAGCGCGCGCGCCCCTTTGGAACATTCCCGGGCCGGTGAGGTTGCTCTGCAAATAAGCATGGAGCGAGCCATGGCCTTCCCCGATAACCAAGATCCGCTAAAGAATGCGCGCCCACCTATGCGCTTCAAGGCTACTACCGTCTGGTCGATCGTGGGCGCGGTCTCCCTGCTGGTGTTGGCATTTCTCGTCATCACGCCGGGTCGCCGTGAACAAGTCGGCTGAGAATTCGCCACTACCTGCGACGCAGTCGCCGCCGTAATGAAGGCACCACAAGCGAAAGCCGACAGCCCCATAACGGGCACTGGCGGCTCCCTTCGGCACTTGCATAAGCAGCTTACGGCAGGATCTTTGTCACCTTCTTGTCGAGCACTTTCCGCTTTGCGTCGGTCAGCTGCTGCATAGTCTTGCCGATTTTCCTCCTGCACTAACCATTCAGTATTCCGCCGGGAGGCTGCCCACTCCTGTTGCGTCTGACATGTTTGTCTTCCCTCTGCTCATGGCTCGGGATAAAAGGCGCGTGCCGGCCGCGTTCCTTCAAAAGGGGATGATGGCCGCACCATGCGGCTGGCGGAGCGGAACTATCGGAAAACGTAGAAGCCATGCCGCAAAAAATGCCGGTCCTCATTTCCGAGATGCAGAAGTCGCTCACAATAGCGATGCACTACCTCGTGGAGACAGGTCAGGCGTACCCGCACTCCGAGAAAAGGCGCTACTGCGCCGAGGTCTGCCACGAATGGAAGACCGGCAGGCGACATCCCGTCTGGCTCGCGAACACGGCGATCGGCGCGCTGGAACGCATGAGAAAGGACAATTGGTTCCGCATCCTGCACGAGCCAGTCATGGCGTCGGCAGAAGGCTGACAGCGGCGCTCGGAGTGAACTTTGCGCCGGCCCCGAGCATTACTTGGACACACGAATCGGCGAGGATTGATGTCAAATCCGAACGGCAAGGTGAACCACAGCTCGAAGGCACCGCTGAAGTTCGATATGAAGGCCGGCGTACAGCCCAATCAGCAGCCTAGCGTGAAGATCCCGAATAAGGCGAGAAGAACGAGAAGAGCAAGGCCTAATCAGGCACCGGCCAAGGTGAGAGATAAAGCTAATTCATGCACTTGCGAATGGACCGCCAGCTCTAATCAGCCGGCGGCTTTGCTTTGTCATAGCGGCGCGAGCGCGATCTTTGCAATGATAATTGTCTGGGTTCGGTCACAAGATGATTGAAGGGTATGAGCTATCTAAAGAGTATCATCGATTTTTCGGCCATTGTTGCTTGCCCTCAACTGTCCCTTATCAAACCGGAAAATGCTGCTGATTACATGCCGCTAAATTTAAACATGACGACTTCGACAACATCGTGGATCGGCATACCTCTGCTGGTTCGCTGGTTCAGCGCGCTCATTGTTTCTGCAATATTGTCGTTGTCAACCGCCAACGCGCAGCCGAGATTTTATGAGGCTTCGGCACGGGAGCTTGTGGGGCCTCCCGGGAGTATGATCCGATCCGAGCCTATGACGACCGCTCCCGCAGGTGCGCAAGCTTACCGCGTGCTGTACCGCTCTGTGGGTATGCATGGTGAGCCGATCGCCGTATCCGGCGTTATCATCGTTCCGCCAGGTCCTGTGCTCGCGGGTGGGCGGCCGATCGTCGCGTGGGCGCACCCAACGACTGGTGTCGTGCCGCATTGCGCGCCGTCGCTTGCGATCTTCGTATTCCAGCAGATGGCAGGACTCCGCCAACTGATCGAACACGGCGCTGTGGTCGCTGCCACTGACTATCCCGGCCTCGGAACCGCCGGCCCGCATCCCTATCTGGTTGGTGACAGCGAAGCGCGCGCCGTAATCGACTCAGTGCGCGCTGCTCGCAGCCTGGCCGGAGTCGGAGACGGCAACAGCTTTGCTGTCTGGGGTCATTCTCAAGGGGGGCAAGCTTCGCTTTACGCGGGCCTGATCGCGAAGACCTATGCACCGGAGCTGCGCCTGGTCGGTGTTGCCGCCGCCGCACCGGCCACCTCGCTTGTGACGCTGATGGGGGACGACTTCAAAAGTTCAGGCGGCAAGAACTTGACGGCCATGACGCTGTGGTCCTGGTCACGCGTCTATGGTGCGCCGGTCAAGAAGGTCGTTTTGCCTCAAGCGATTCCGACCCTCGACCGTCTCGCGAACGAATGCATTGAGTCGATTTTCGATATAGCGGAGCGCCGCCGAACCGAGAAGCCGCTTGAACAGGCTTTCCTGTCCGTACCCGACATTTCAAACATCGAACCCTGGCACTCGCTGGCCACACGAAACACACCGGGCGCGTTGGAGCCACAAATTCCGCTATTTCTTGCGCAGGGCGCTAATGACAACATCGTCCGGCCCGAGGTCACACGTGCTTATATGCAGAAGCAGTGCAAGGCCGGCGGCAAAGTCGCCATGATGTGGATTCCCGGGGTGGGACATGGTCTTGTCGCCCGCGCCAGCGCCAATACTGCGGTCAACTGGATGATGGACCGCTTTGCGGAACGACTTGTGCCGGACGACTGCGGTAAGCTCGATCCGACTGCAACGCCCGCCGACGCGACGGCGCAATGATCGAGGTTCACAGACGACAACGCTTACTCCGCGAAAACGTTTGACACCGGGTTGCCCACGATCTTCTGCACTGAGTGTGCGTCAACGACGGCAAGATAGTACAAAAGTAAATGAGGCCTATCATGCAAGTCTGTCCCAAATCATACCCACGGAGCCTTCGCTCCTTCTTGCGTTCGACCACCGTAGTCCTGGCCGCTTTCACGCTCGTTGCCCTGAGCTCCGCCGTGTCCGCGGCCGACAAACCACCACTCGCGCCTGACACAGTCGCGCCGTTCAGCACGGATTCGCGAATCTCAGCGACGATCGAGTTCGATTTGCCGGCACTAGCGGCCGACATTGAAAAGGATATCCCCCGGCGTCTCGCCAGCATCGACGAGCGCATCAGTTGCGTGCACCGGCGAGTCCTCCTGTTCCGCGTCAATGCTAATTGCGACATCTGGGGCTATGTCGAACGATCAGGGCCGGTCTCGTTATACGGTCGCGGCAACCGTATCTATGGCTCTGTTCCAATTTATGGAGCCCTCGAAGGCCAAGGCGCCAACCGGTTCACCTCACGCATCCATGGGGAAACGGAAGCCAGCGCCACGATCGAGGCGGAAGCTCATCCGCAACTCAGCAGAGATTGGAAGCTCAACCTGAATTTGAGCGACGGCTTCCGCTGGAGCGAACCACCGGTGCTGCACGTGATGGGACGCGAGTTCCCATTGACAAAATATGCCAACCCTCGTGTCCGCGCTCAACTCGCCCAGATCAGGTACCGAGCGTTGGCCGCGGTCCGGCACCTTGATCTCCGTGACAAGGCGGCGGCCGCTTGGCGACATTCCTTCGAGCCAATTCAGATTTCAGACAGCCCCGCCGTCTGGCTGCAGATTACGCCGCAGACGGTGTCCTTCGCTGGCGTTCGCGCCGATTCCAAAGTCCTGAGAGGTTCGCTCGAACTATCCGGGACTGCAGCAACCATAGTGGGCCAAAACCCGCCGGCCGTGACTGCGACGGCCCTACCGTCACTCGGCCACGACGTTGATGCACCGGGCGAGTACGACGTCATTCTTCCGGTTAAAATCGGTTACGACGTTCTCAAGGACAAGTTGAAGCAAGCGATCGCGGCGATGCCCCCGGTGCTGGAGACCTCGATTCGAGATATCGACATCTATCCATCATCGGGAAAGCTCGTCATCGGCCTGCGCGTCGCGAAGCCTTCCGGTACGGAGTCTGAGGCCGGAAAATGGATCTATCTCACTGGCGCGGTTCAGGTCGACGCAGACGGCCGTACCGTCCACCTTTCGGACCTGGCGATTGCATCCGACAGTGCAGCGCTCGCTCCGCTGATCGAGGCCGTCAAAGCCCAGCTCGGGACGAAGGCCAATGTCGATTATGGCATTGCATATGAGAACCTCTTGAACGCTGCCAACACAAAGCTCAAGCGGCCGCTCAAAGACGGGTTTCGCATGGACGGACACCTCTCGTCGGCAAAACTCGAGAAGGTCTACTTGCCCGCGGACGGCATCGTCATTGCCCTTCGCGCCAGCGGAAACTTAAAAATCCTGTACGGCATGTGAAAGACCAAATGCAAAGCCGCGCCTCCATGTGATCCATCTGCGGCGCAGTTCACGCCAGGGATTTAACCGCCGACTAAGCCGCTGACGGCTAGTGATCGAGAAATGCTCGCGCCCTGCCAGCGGGCTCGCTCCCACGGTTGAGTAAGGCCTCGCGCGGACCCGCTAGCGACCAGCAACTCCGCGTTGGTCGGCGGCCGGATGACAAAGGCATCAAGGGCGGCGATGACGGCCGCAGGTCTGCTCGACAAGAACGGCAAGCTGATCGATGAAGAGGGCTATTTGAAAAGCCCTTACGAGTGGACTCAGAAACACATCAAGCCGCGGCTGGAAGCAAAGGGCGTGCACTTCGGCGAGCATATGTCGGAGCACGACAAGCGGATCGTTACCGCTGACACGACAAAGATGTTTTCCGCAAGGAATACGTACGATCATATCATCACGAACCTGCTCGATGCCCCTCTCGTCGAGAAAGCGCGCCACCGGAAGACCAACGTCGACGAAGTGGACAAAATGCAGCACCGCGATGGCGGCATTGCGTGGCAGGGCGTCGAGAAGCAACTGGGAGACTACAATTTTGTCTATGCCAGCTTCTACATCACTGACACGGACCGTCATTCTGGAGCGCATGTCATGATGAAGCGTTCACACAATCGAAAGCCGCTTCGTATGCTTCTCGGCTCGGCGTCCGCAAGCGAAGCACGTGTGCGTAAGCAATTTGGAATAGAGAACGAAATCATCATCGAGGGCCCGGCGGGCACCGGCTTCGTTCAGGATACATCGGGTTATCACCGTGCAACTCCGCCAACCCACGGTGACCGTCTCATGCTTGCTGTACGTTTTATCAACTGAGTGGTTCGCGGATCCCGCACTGAACCCGGCCCGAAGGTGTGGGCTATTACTTGCCATCTCGAGTAATTGCGTTTTCGAAAGCACTTCCTGCTCTTAAAGTAGATGCAATAGGGATCTTGAATAGGTCGTCGCCGGATTCGTTGGTCACCGAGATGAAGTTGCCTACCATGGCAGGCTTTTCCGTTCCGACCCGATGAGCGATGAAGCTTCCGTGTTCCCGAGCCTCTTCGTCGTTGAGGCATTCGTGGCCCATAAGATCCTGGGCTGGAAGCCGGCCTGCCAAATGGAAGAAATACCTGGGCATGGAGCAGAAATTCGGCCGCCGGTCCGACGTTCCAAATAAAGAACCCGCCGACGAAGGGCTTTCACCGACGGGCTCCAGGAGATGGACGGTCGTCCGACGAACCAATGTCCTCGACTTCGATGCGTTGCAAAATTACCAATCACAAGCAGTTGTGGGGATTAACGAAGACAAATTGCCAGCCGTTGGGACCCAAGGCCGGCCTCCAGAGGTTTCAGGCGTCGGGTAGAAACGACTGCTCGGCCCATCATTTCAATTCTGCCGCCACTCGCTCGGCGTGCCGCTCATGACCTTGAATGGTCTTGAGAGACGCCTTCAGTAAATCCTTGAGCTCTGCGTTACTGGCCGACGGAATGAGTAGGTTTTCAGGCGTGTCGTCCACCCTCTTGTGATAGGCGACCTCGTTTTCAACGTACGCCCTATCGAATTCAGCGCCCTTGAGCTTCGACAATGCCTTGGTCTTGACGGCAGCGTTTCGGGACAGCATGCGGCTAGTGTCGTTGTCTTTGGGAGTGAGTCTAAGCTTTTTGACGAGTGCAATTGCCTGTTTATTCGCGACTTCATGATCCCTCACCATATCGGCGGCAAATGCTTTTACGGTCTTATTTTCAGATCTTTCCAACGCCTGCTTTGCCGCTGTGATATCGAGCTTCCCTGCTGTATAGGCGATATGCGCTGCTTGGGGGTCGGTGAGTTGAACACCTTGCGCAAGGGCACTACTGCTGAGTACAGCCGCCGCGACTACGACCTTTAGTCGAGAAACATCTTTGACCTTTCTGGCGCGGACTTTCGCTGCTTGAAGACTAAAAGAAGCTCTGAAGGTTCCAAGCATCGCATTGCAATTCGTCGATCGCGCACTTACACCTGATTGCAGCGCAATCTTGTTCAGAGATCGAAATGGTGCGCCTTCGAGCGTCCGTTTCTTACGGAATCTTCGGGCCCCTTCACCTATTTCACCACCTTGAGACTGCGAAAGCCGCTCTGGACCCGCTCGGCGGCGCTGACAGCGCCTGCTTCGTCGATAATCTTCAATATCTGATCATGAATCGGCCGCCGCTTTTGCGGCATTTCGAGAGTGAGTTCCTCGGCGAGCACCATCTCAATATCCAACATGAGCTTGATATCCAAAAGGGCCTTGGCGAGCACATCGGCGTTTTTCCGACACGGCCGCGCGGCAGCGGCTTCCACCGTCAAGTCTACCCGTGAGTTGTCGTTCGAAGATTGATGCATCGTGCCAGCCCCGTTTTCTTTTGCTTGTAGGCGGGCGAGGGCACGACAACAGCCCATTGATGGTTTCCGACGCCTTAACCGGAACAATAAAATTGCTGCAAAGCCACGTACGCCGCGGGCTTTTTGCTTTGGAATGCCATGGCTCACAAGTAGCGGCCTTCTTAGCGCTCCACGAATTCTTCCAGATAAAACGGCACTTCGCGCAGCTGTAGGTCGCAGCGCCGGCGGAGTTCGTGCGCAATGTCGGACGAAACGTCCTCCGACCATTTCTCTGACGTGTTGAAGCCAACGACCCGAACCGGGTTTTGATACTGCCCCTCGAACATGCCGATGATGACTGCTTCGAGATCAGCGTCGGCCTGGTGCCAGACTGAGCCGGATTTGTACTTGTCCATCACGAGATAGATCGCCTGATCGTGATGGTTTGGCACGATCGACGGCGTCCAACCGAGCTTGCCCATGATCGACTCCACGCTACAGAACCGGGACTCAAGCTAATACCAAGCGACTTGTTCCTGACCCCTGGTGCGGGTTGTCGGCTCGCTCGACGGAGCCAAAAGCGACCAGGGCGCGTTACAAACAGCGGCACGCGATGTCCCGAACCCCAAGAGACTTGGCTGACCGGATGGCAGCCCGACGCCGGCAGGCAATGGCCGATGACGGCTATGCGCGCGAGACCTTCACTCTACCGCGAGAGCAAGCGCGTCAGAGGACAAGGGCTTTCCTCAATCGATAGCCGGCTGCCGCGTATATGTCCGAAGTCGCCAGATCGAGTTCACGATGAAAAGGCTGCTCAGCGCAGATTAAGCTTGCATAAGAAAACCCGCCGGCGAGGGATCTCACCGACGGGCTTGGCACGCGTGAACGGCTCTGGACCATTCGAACGGGAAAATGCCTTGGGACGGGCAGTGTTCCTACTCAGTGTAAATGCCCCAGGCTGGCCGCCACAATTAGTCCTACCCCAACGATAACTACTAAAAGTCCACCGTAGCCGAGGACATAGAATATATTGTCGGTCGGTCCCCTGGGCATTCGGCCACCATCTTCAGCCATGTTAAACCTCCTATTTTCTAGGAGATTTACCCATTGTCACCGACAAGGTTCCTAAGGCCCAGGCGGACCGATTAGAAAAATTCTGCTTTCGAAAAATCTTGACTGCCGCTACCGCCTTCCTAATTTTTTCGTCGTCCGAAACGAAAGGAGAGAGGAGGACAACATGACCAATCGCGGACGTATAATTGCCGACAACGTTTACAACCTCAACGCAATCCTTCATCCCGGGTCGGTCTACGACCGCCCCCGCGATGTCCTGGCGGACGACGATCTAATGCTAGCCGAAAAGAGGTCGATCTTGGCGTCTTGGGCCTCCGACGCCGCCGCCGTCACGTCTTGCCCTTCACTCAGGGCAGTCCCAGGCCAGCGCCGACCAGTGTCGATCGACGATATTTTGGAGGCTTTGTCCGAACTTGATAATGGACCGCGCCCACCCGCCGGGAAACCAGCTCGGTGCCAATCGACATCTCGAGTCTCAGAAGCAGCATGAGGGAGGACGCCATGATCGGGAGCTTACCGAAGGCCTTCGAACTTCAAGGCCTATGCCGACTGAAAGAGGCCGTGGCCGGATCGGGGACTAAACAGGGCAAGCCCGGCATGATCCCAGCCGAGGACTGGTTGGCTGAATTGGACGATAAGATCGCCGGCCTTGAGCGTGGTCTGGGTCTTAATCGCAAAACCGAAGACTGAATTTCAACATTGCCACGCGGCGGGGGTCGAACCTGTATCTTTTGCAGCGGGCCTATCTCGATTGAACGGGAAGATTCTGCGATCTATAAGCATCGCCCGGCATGTCGCCATAACCCCGCTCCGGCGGGGTCTTCTATTTGCGCAAAAAGGCCCGCCGAAGTGCAAAGGCTCACAGCGGGCCGATTTGGGTTCGGGAGTCGGTGCTCAGTCAACGCCCGTTCCCGGGCAATTCAATGTGCGGGCGCAAGAGCGTTCCTATCGCATGGGTCGATTCATGCTCGTCAGTAGTGGCGGCGAATAGCCGCCGAGTCTGCTCGATCTTCTTGAGTAGTACTTTCCTTTCGCGTTCTTTGCAGACCTTCATGAAGTGACTCGTTCGAATTGTGCAACAGCCCCGATGGCAAATTCGATGGCGGGTCACGCCATGGAGCTTCTCCAGGTAGCGCAACAGGATTAGCTTCGTCCTCGTTGCGGCGCAACGCCAAGCCAGCGACGCCCACCACCACCAGCAAGGCTCCAACTATCATCAGCCCGTACCCTAATTCTATCGGCAACATGGCAGCCCTCCTTAGAGACGATGCGCGGCCTGTGCTTCGGCCATTTGCTTTTCCGGATTGCTACCACTTGATGCGAACGCGCGAGCCACCTAGGGCGCTCAACTAGCCTTCTTCGCACCGCTTACTTTGGCCGCACGGTAGGATCGCCGCCGGGGCTGCCGGGCGGAGGGATAACCGGCGTATTGCCCCCTTCTGGGGTAGGCGCCCGAATTTCCGGATCGACGCCCGCAGGTGGACATAGCACACCATCGGATTTCGCCAGCTTGTCGCCCAGCAGTTCCTTGTTTTCGCCCGTCGTCGTAGGTCGATTGGGCGCGGCCGGGTCAGGGGCGCAATTGGCTGAGTTTAGGCCAGGAGCCGGCGCCGTACCGGCAGGCGGGGTGGCCTGCGTCGGTGGCGCTTGCGCAAGAGTGATGTCGGTGAGCGCAAGAAGGGTGATCGATAAAACCGTGATCTTTATCCACATGCACGGCAACGAACGGGATCAGCTGATGTTCCGCTGCGACCGACGCGATCAGAAGAGAGCACGGCAGTAATCCACCTTCGGTCCGGCGGCGAGATTTCGAACCTTTTGCTTGTGGCGTCATCTCGCATCCCGCGGAGCGAGACACGAAACGCCCGGATCACGACCTTTGCTTCGCCTTCAGCGCGCTCAATCCGCCTCGGATGGGTGTGATTCGAGCGTGCTCTTCAGGCTGTTGAGGGCAGCGTAAGCCCAAACGCGATGCTCCTCTGGCGAGTTCTCGTTACCGATGTCAAAGCCGAACGCGGCACCGATATGCCATTTGGCGTTTCTGATCTTCTCAAGGGCATAGGCGTTACTGCCATCCTCTTTCACGGCTTCCTCGAGATCAGCAAGCAGAACGCGAGCCGCGGCGTAGAATCCTGCCTTTTCGCCCGCAGACGTGATCGTGCTTGAGCTCTTTACGATCTCGCTCAGCTTTCCAACTACCAAACGCCAATCTTTCACAGCTGCCCTCCCGATCCTGCAAGTGGTGCTTCGAGCCATAATAGGGTCGCGTGAAAGTTCCCTCGGGAGGGGGCGCTGACGAACAAATCTCGGATGGGGAGCTAGCGAACTACGCGCCGTAGCACATTGGGAAGGTGGTATTGCTGCTGGCTGACGGCGCGCGATGCCCTGCGTAGCGCAGCGCGCCGTCCCGGCGGCCATGGCCGGTCAACAGGTCTCTAAAGTGAGGTTGTCGAGACAACACTTTGGAGCGTGAACGACCATGACCAAACGCCCTTCTACTCTCACCGATGCCGTACTGGTAGCGATCGACGTGTCCAAGCACCGCCAGGAGGTGCTGATAGAGCGGCCTGAAGGCGGGCGCCGCCGACGGCTGACTGTGATGGCGACAAAGCCGGATTACGACCGATTGGCCGACGAACTCACAGCAATTGGACGTCCGATTCTTGTCGGCTTTGAAGCGACGGGTAACTATCATCGCACGCTCGCGTATCGGCTGCTCAGCGCCGGGTTCGATCTGCGTCTCGTCTCCTCGGTTGCGTTGGCCCGGACCCGAGAAGCGGTCCACAATGGTTGGGACAAGAATGATCCCAAGGACGCGCAGGTTATCCTGCATATGCTCAGGATCGACGCGACACCGGTCTATGTCGATCCGCTCGCGGTCGACATCAATGACCTTCAGGAGCTGTCGAAGACGCACGAGACGATCTCCAGGGCGAAGACGCAGACGTGGCACCGCATCCTGACTCATTATCTGCCGCTCTACTTTCCCGAGATCGACCGCTTTGCCGGCAACAGCCGGTCAGACTGGTTCCTGGCGTTGATCGAGCGCTTCCCCACGCCGGGCAGCATCACCGCGCTCGGCGTTGAAGCCTTCACAGGCGAGGCCTGGTCGCTCGTCGGCCGCAAGGTCTCGAAGGCGCAGCTGATCAACGATATCTACGAGACGGCCTCCTCATCGATTGCATTGCCGGTTCCGGAAGATGCCGCAGCGATCACTATGTTCCGCATGATCATTGCGCAGGCGCGCAGTTTGATTCAGCAGCGTAATCAAATCGAAGCGCTCGCACAAACGAGGCTGGCAGGGAATCGTGACTATGGGTTGCTGCGCCAGATTCCAGGCATTGGGCCGATCAACGCCCTGACAATCCTGGCAGAAGCCGGCGATCTCAAACGCTTCCGTCATCATCGCCAGTTCCTGAAGTTCTGCGGGCTCGACCTAGCCACCTGCCAGTCCGGCACGTTCCGAGGCCGGACCAAGTTATCGAAGTACGGCAATGCGCGCCTGCGCCGGACCTTCTGGATGGCTGCGCAAGTGGCGTCGCGCCAGCGCGACAACAGCTTCCGCGACAAGCTCGGCCGATACGTTGCCGGGCACGGGGACGATCCCGATCGCCGTCGCAAAGCGATGACTGCACTCACCGCCAAAATGGCGCGGGTGGCGCATGCCGTCGTCAAAACGGGAACACAATACCGACCGTTCGTCGAGCGGTCGGATGCCAGGTGGAAGGACCCCTCTCTGCAAGTGCCGTGAGGGCGCAAGACGCCACCCTGTAGATAATGTTCGGGCCTTCCACCTGGGTGCGTATCCCGTCTTAAGGACGGTGAGGACCACGGCCAACAAGCCGCTGATGGATCCTGTGTTTGCTATGGCAGGGAGCGATCCCATTGACGGTGGAGACCATCTGGATCAGTTTAACGACACCGGCCTATGCCGGTGAGCGGAGACCTGTTGACCAAAACCTCCCGCTGCTTCCTGACATAGGACGTTGTCCGTCTAGACGGGACTCGTCGACTCATTCTTCGGTCCCGTCGATGAAATCCACCGTTTTACTTCCGACGCCTTCGGTGCAAATCTTAGTGGGAAAACGAAATCCCTTGCGGGTACAGTTTGCTACTTTGACTAAGGCCATGGCTGAAAGTCCTTTGGGTTTTTTCAAAATCTGATGGTGCCGCTGGGATTCCGAAAACACACTTCGAAGGGACGTCAATTGGCGCACTCCGGGCGCGCGAAAGCGCCCCGTGCGGGGTTGATGTCTTTCAAGCGATGGGCTGCTGCTACTGTAGTGGTGCCGCAGCATTCCAGGCTGCATTATATGCCGAACACTTTAGTTCCGCCGTTTCCGAGTCCGTTTTGAGAAAGGACGTTGGCGCACGATGTGCGAGGCTGTTGAAGGATTGCCCGACGTTCCAGACGATGGCGTGATCTATAATAATGATCCGGTCATGGAGCGAGCGAGCTGCGGCCAAACGGACCTCTAACGGTCTCTTGATGCCGAACTGCGCGGTCCAAGCACTCACTGACGCCTTTACCGTGCCCTTCATGTGATGCGCATCCCTGAGCAGACGAAGTGAAACGCCCTCGTTCGAAAAGTGAGCAAATTCGGTGAAAAACTTTTCGTCAAGATACGGGTCGACGATGAGTAGGTCTTGTTTTGCTTCAGCTAGCAATCTACCTGCCGTGGCCATCGCATCAAAGACATCGCCGGCGGGAATAAACGCACCTCGCGCGCTTGCTGGTAGATCGAGCTCCACAGTGGCGAGCGCGGTGAAAACCAGGCGCTTAATCTCGTTCACGCCGATCTCGTGATTGTTCATAGAATTGATTTTTCGTACTGCAGTTGTGAACTGAACTTCATCCCCCGTCCCAAGCGCCTCCCCGACCAGCGCGGTGGCTCGGCCAAGCCAGCGGAAGGACTCGTCCGTTTGAAGTGCTCCATATTCAAAATTCGGAAAGCTTTCGGTCAACACACGCAATTCGCCGTATAGCGCTTGGGCTGGCATCTTAGACAGCATGTTCCTCATTTTGAGGCGACAACCACAGCACGCGGCTTCAGCCGTGTTCGGGTGCGAGCTTGGTCATTACGATTGTTCATCGATCCTCTTTTCCGTTCGCTTCACCGTCGTTTTGTCAGCGTTCGCCGTTGAAATGAAAACCAAAACAATCGCTATCAGCGGGCAAACAATGTCCATGTAGAACGGCAAGCCCGCATTGCCCGGTGCAAAGTTGCCGGCCACCACCATCTGTCGAACGTGCCCGATGGCATCTCCAAGCAAAAACACCGACGCCGCGCAGACTGCAGCAGCTTTGAAGGCAAGCTCTCGCCAAAAAGAGATGATCGCCGTGATTCCGATCGCCAGGTCCGCTATACCGACCTCGAACTGGAAAGGGCTCACCTGCCATCCGATGTGTGCCGCGGCCGTGGCGGGGAAAAACACGTGGGTCAGACCCGCCCACAGGCCGGTCACCCCGACCGGCAAAAGCAGAATCCAGGCGAGAAAACGCTCTGCAGCAGGAGCCGGTGTCCGGCGAACCGCGGCAATCACCAGCGCGGCTACGAAGAGAAAGGCAGGAAGGTTGCGGAGAAAGAATGCGATGTATTCACCGATCATCGCTCGCCTCTAGCTCCGCTGATACACCAAGCAACTGGAGGTTCGGACTGCGGAGATCCGCTCGAGGGTATGATCGCCGCCCATCATCGATGCAGGTCACACTCAACTGTCCCAGTTGGGAGGTCGAAGGAAGCGTAGCCGTGGGTTGCCGTGCAAAAGTCGAACGACATACCGTCACGTTCAGCGTACCATCCAGCGCGTCCGCAACTTTTCTCCGTGATCTTGTAAGTATGGCCCTGCCATTCCAGAGTCTGTTTCGTTTCATTGATCTTCAGCGTGGATGCCCGGCCTTGGCTTTTGCACACGTAAGTGAGGGATACTTCGGATGTTGCCTGCTCGGTTGCACGAACCTGGTCGGCGAGGCCGATACTGGCAGAAGGCAATGTGAACCAAAGTGACAAAAGCGGAAGTCGTATGAGCTTTGACATCAAGGTTTTCAGAGTTTTCCTCACTTCTTCACCTTCAGCCCAATCTCTACAAGTCGGCGGATGGCTTCGGGACGGTTGGGAAGGTCGTCCTGTTGCCGACGCCAGTTGTCGAGTTTAGTGGCCATTTCAGCTTGGATGCGGACGCCGACGAGGTCCCCCGTTACAGGAGGGCGTTTTTTTCGCGTTCTCGTGTTAACATCAGTTGCTTTATTCATGAACTCATGTTATCACGAACAAGTCAGGCCGCCAAGGTGCTCGTAACACCTTGACGACCTTAACCCTAACCAAGGAGCGGCCCATGGCTCGGGCTATCAAGAAGGTTATCACGAATCCGGCTTCGACCGATCCCGTAGTCATCCGAGCGCGCACCTTGCGTGACCTGTGGAACGCCACGATGGCGCCGAGAGCGAGGCCTTCGCGGCAAAGGAGGATGGCGATACCTCGTTGAACGCCGTGATCAACGAACAGACCGACCAAATCCTGCAATGGAAGGATATTGTCGAGAACGAGATACATCAAGCCATTGTTTGCCGGCGCGGGGCGGCCGAGTGGTGAGATCTAACCATAGGCGGAGCTCAATGACGGGTTAGGCATATCAGCTAGGTTGGTAAGATGATTGTATCGCCTTCCTCGGCGAAATACCTCGAGCTTGATCCTTTCCTCCCTCTTCAAGCGCTGCTGTTATCCTGAGCGTAAGCATTGTTATTTCCACTTTGCGTATGGCCAAACTCATCACCAGCGAGCAGCATTGGCGTGCCAAGTGACAGAATCGTGGTTGCCAGAAGGTTGCGTTTTTGACGCTCTCTCAATCGAACGATGTTCTGATCGTCAGTCGGCCCTTCGGCGCCATGGTTCCAGGAATGGTTGTTGGAGTGACCATCACGATTGTCTTCGCCGTTCGCTTCGTTGTGTTTGTCATCGTAAGACACAAGGTCGTTCAGATTAAACCCGTCGTGAGCGGTGATAAAGTTGACCGTCGACCAAGGCTTGCGTCCACGCTTGTTGAACAGATCGCCAGATCCAGAAATGCGTTTTGCCATTTCGGGAAGCATTCCTGTATCGCCCTTCCAGTAGCTACGTACCGCGTCGCGAAATTTATCGTTCCATTCTGCCCAGCCAGGCGGGAATTGGCCGACCTGATAGCCTCCAGGTCCGATATCCCATGGCTCGGCTATCAGTTTGACGCTCGAAAGAACCGGGTCCTGGCGGCAGGTGTCAAGAAAGCCTCCGCCTTCGTCGAAGCCATAGGGCTCCCGCGCAAGGATTGTCGCAAGGTCGAACCGGAAGCCGTCGACCCGCATTTCTGTTGCCCAGTACCGCAATGAATCGGCCACCATTTGCAACACACGCTGGTGAGATAGGTTGACCGTATTTCCGGTCCCAGTGTCATTTATATAGTAGCGCTTCTAATCGGGCAGGAGCCGATAATAGCTTTATCGATTCCCTTGAACGATAGGGTTGGGCCCAGCTCGTTGCCTTCAGCCGTATGATTATAAACGACGTCCAGAATCACCTCGAGCCCGCTCGCGTGAAACTGGTTGATCATTTCCTTGAATTCACCGACTCCGCCGGAGCGCTGATAACGTGGATCGGCAGCAAAAAAGCCTAGCGAATTATAGCCCCAATAATTGCGAAGTCCTTTTTCGATGAGATAGCTATCGTCCACGAAGGCGTGAACGGGGAGCAATTCTGTAGCCGTAATCCCGAGAGAACGTAGATACTCCGGTATCATCGGATGGGCCAATCCCAGGAACGTGCCACGATCCTGCTCCGGCACCATTGGGTGGCGCTTAGTGAAGCCTTTGACGTGCATCTCATAAATAACTGTCTGTTCCCAGGGACCAGGTGTAGTAGAGGCTCTGGGCTATCCCTTCCTTGCGGCACAGCTCGGCGATGCTGTCTTCGCCCCGAAGCCCATCCAGCACGATCCGGATTTTGTCCTCTGATGAAAAGTGCCGCCGCGTCGCACGGCGGATATCTTTGACTACGTGTTCGGCGGAGCGTTTGCCGCCAGTCGACTTCGTACTCATGTTCGTTCCTTCGTCTGCGACGAGAACCGAACACTCCTTAGACCACACCATCAATTCTGTGCCATAGGCGTTGATCCCGGACAGTCCGCGAAATGCTCGAGCAGATGCCGGACCTTGCCAATAGGGGAATGTGCATCCTCGTCCGCGACGAACGCGGGGATACGGTTTCTATAGTGCTAGTGAGCTAGCGAACAAACCGCCAGCCCTTTGAAGAGCCGGCGGGTCTTCTACCTGCTACTTGTTAGAATGCGTATTTGCAGTGGCGCTGTGGCCGTGCGCCTTGCCGCTGTGCTCGTGGGCGGCTGTCGAATGCTCCTTTCCACGGTCGTGGCGGCCGTTATCGTGATGATGCGCAGCTTGGCGGTGATGATGGGCAGCCGCTTCATGATGGGACGCGGCGTTATGGTGGTGTTCGCTCGAAGCATGCTGTTCTTTGGAAGCGTCCATTGTATTTCTCCTAAAGCCCCCGCCCATAAAATTTTGAGAGCGAGTTCGTTCCGAAAAGCTTCAAGAGAGAGAGTTGAGCGACGAGGAAAATCGCTAGCACCTGTCCTTGATACCGGTCAATTCTGATTGTCCGGACTTCCCTTCATGTCTTCGCCCCGATCCTGCAGTCCTGACAATTCCCGTTCTGCAGTGCGCCAGAACTCGTCATCGCGATTCTCAGGCTTCCCATGCGTCTCCCATAGTTCTTTGGCGCGTTGGCGGATTTCTTCTTCTGTTGGCTTTGGTCGCATCGTTGACAATCTCCAGGTGTTCGGACTGAATTTCTAAAAAAGGAAGGACCGCGCGGGCATTACACCGCACGGCCTTTCTTGGTGACTGTCCCGCTGGCGCAGAATTCCGTCCCCGCCGATAAATCGCGACCGCCAGCGAGGTTCCTATCTTTGCGCGAGGCGACTGGACTAGCTGGCTCCGACGGCCTCCGCATAGGCCATGGCAGCACCGTCGGGCGAGCCCTTTATGGCACGTGACTCAGCTCGGTCAGCCGATCGCTCTCTCTTGCCTAACCCGACTTGGCGTCTTTCGATTTGGGCGGCACCAACCTTCCTCGATTGGGGCGCAACCCTCGCCAAAACTCTTCGAGATAAGGCAGCAATTCGAATAGCAAGACGATGCTCAAAATGCCTACAATATAGAAGATCGGTAGCGGCTCGGGCTTCCAGCTCAGATCAGTTCGCAACGGTTCCGGCCCGGCGCCAAACATCGCCAAAAACTGGTGCCAGTGCAGTGAGACCACGCTGACGATCGCCATTAAGGGTATTATCTCGAGAAAGCTATGGACATGCTGTTCGATAGGAGTGACCGTCCGAAGGGTTGTCGCATAGCTCACGTCCCATAATGCAGTTGCCTCATGCACTAAAAACATCACAATCATAAAAGCGATAATCAAACCGTTGATGTCCAGGAACATGGCTGCAAGCAGGGGAAACCCGATTTCCGCGAACATCAGAAGATGGAGTAGCGACTCTTTTGCGCCGCTCGTCGTTTCTATGTGACTGGCGCGATGGCAAAGCCAGTCGGCAAATCCGGCCACCAGCCAGAGCGGCAGGATAAAATACATCAGAATGATCACCGTCGGATCGTCTAGCAGCGCAATCTACCACCGCGGTTCTCGTTCAGTCATTTACAAGTATGGGAGCGAGCCCATGGGGCTAGGAATTCAACCGAACCGTAAAGCGCGCTTGCAAAACAGGGCCATTATCATCACGAACTTCAACCGCTAAGAGACCGCCCTCTCCGTCGATCTGGCGACTACGGATGGCCTCTTTCGCGAGGTCCGCCAACGACAACGCCGCTTCCTCCTGCGCGGAATGAAGAGATGCGAGTTCAAGCCCTTCTTCGTCGGGCGTGAGTTGATCGCCATCTCGCAAATCAAAATAGTAACGAGGCATCAGCTCCGCCCTCAATTCCCACCGTTCAGCCCCGCCTAATGAGGTCGTCCAGGGCTACGGTCATGACTACTTTGCCGTCTGAGTCGGTCACTTGAATATCATTGGGAGCAACGTCGCCGGATCTTACAGCCTCAATCAGAGCCTCTCGGGCGGATGATTCAGCAACGCTACGGGCGGCCTCGCGATCGGGAAGATACTCACCTTCAACATCCTGAATCAGCGTATCTCCAGTTCGCGCATTAAAGTGGAACAACGGCATGTTCACTTTCCTCTCTTGCGCCTCCAGGCCGCTTAGCGCCGGGCCAACTTGCACTGGGCATCCAAAATCATCCGGAGCTTGTTCCCGTCCAGCAACTCCGGCGCTCGTTTATGTCCTGATTTCACGAGCTGGGACTGAATTTTCTTCCAGCCCTTGTACTTGCCAGAATCGGCGAGCTTCACCGCCTCCTTGAAGACCTCAAGCTTCTCTTCTTTGTTCATTGTGAACCCTCGCTACCGGCGGAAAACACCATTCCAATCCAGAAGATTGGCTAGTGTTCCTGAGCTTGGCGAGGAACCGACAAGTGCTGCCGTCGCCCACACCGCTTGTTGCCGCTTCAGTGCGACTGCCTGCCGCTCCTGACGGATTAAATGCGCGGTGCGCATGGCCGGGGAAACCGTGGCCGTTTTGGGGCGTTAGGCCGAGGGCCGCCTCGTTCGGCGCGCCTCGAGTGCAGTTAAAGCGAGAACGGGACTGAACATATGTCGACGAAAAATAGAGCCCCACGGCCGACCAAACCCACCCATGAGAGGACCAGGACAAGCGGCAGGACCCGCACAAAAAGCAGGCCGATAGAAGGGGATGCAGGACCAAGGGTGGGCGACATTCGGTCAGAAGGACCCCAGATTCAAGTGCAGACGCCACCCCCGCAGCAAGCTCAGCCAGTAATTAGCATCGTTGTGATTGAACAGCTTCTGCGGGGTTACGGCTGTGCGGCCACTGTGAGCGTCGACGAGCACGGGCAAGTGGTTGCCACGGCAGCCAACCCGAGAATGCAGGCGGAGGTGGATAGGCGATTGCAAGAGGTGCTCAGCATGAAGGTCAATAGGACCCCTCTAAGGGGCGCGCGCTAACATCGCACACGCCAATAGGTCGACGAATTAAAGCATCGCCTCGGCCTGGTGATTCTCCTGCCCTGACGAAGCCGCGCCGGCGTCCGGGGACGAATGGCCGGCGGACCCAGGGCCGTTGCCGCCCCTTTCTCAATCGATTTAATGAGTGGGCCCCGATAGCCGCGCATTAGGCGAGTCGGAAGTCAATGTTTGCAGAAATTCAATGAGCGCCTTCTTCTCAGTTTCTGTCAGCGCGAGCGGTTCAATGGAAGGCGAGCGGCTAGGTCGATCGATGCCGCCCTTATTGTATAACTCGATCACGCCTTCCAAAGTCGGAATCGAGCCATCGTGCATGTAGGGGGCACGATTCGCAACGTTGCGTAACGTCGGAGTCTTGAAGGCGTAACGCAACATCTCTGATGTCGGAAAGACTCGTCCCCTTCCAATATCGGCACCGGTCGCAGTACCAATGTCCTGAAAGGATCCATCGGTGAACGATGGGCCGCTGTGGCAGTGCGAGCAGTGGGCCTTGCCGTTGAACAGCGCGAACCCGCGCTTGGCTTCGGCAGAAATGGCCGTCTCGTCGCCCGCAATCCAGCGGTCGAACGGTGCTTCACTGGCAACGATGGTGCGCTCGTAGACTCCCAACGCCTTCTCAATTCTGGTTCGTGTGATGGCGCCTCTTCCGAAGGCAGCGTTAAAGGCGGCAACATATTTCGGCGCGCGGTGCAGGCGTCTTACCAGTTCACGTTCGGTGATGTTCATGTTTTGCGAATTCATGAATACCCTGAATGCCACCGACTCGAGATCCGGAAATTTTCCATCCCAGCCAAGAATATCAACGAACGCGATGTCGATTAATGTGGGTGTACGAATCTTAAGTCCTGCTGGATCTTCGCCGACCGCGAGCGGTAAGCCATCCGCCCATGATTTCGACGGGTTATGACATGACGAACAGGAGATCTTGCGCGATCCTGAAAGGATGGGATCGAAGAACAGCATCTTGCCAAGATCAGCCTTGGCGGGAGTGTAGGGATTACTGTCCGGAAATGGGATCTTTGCCGGGCGTTGATAGTCGGACTTGATCTTATCAGAGATAAGGCCAGAACTATCCGTTTCTTCGGCCGCTGAAAAACTAAGCGGGACGCAGGCAAGCAACGCTGCGATAAGAAGTCCAGTCCATCGTGTCATTTTAGACCAAGTTTGACACTAGCCTGACATTCTTTCGCAATGCTTAAGATTCAGACGCTCCAGGTGCGGACTGTGAAGAGCCGCAATGGGGAAAGCGGAAACTGGCGCGGGATCGGCAGGTCGGTTCCAGCCAGGGCACCCAGCATCCTCGGCAGAGAAACACTGGGGCCGCCACCGGAAGGCGTCCATGAAACGCCTCGGTCTCGTAACGTGTCGGCACGCATTAGGTTGCTGAAAGCGATGACGAGCCTCGCAACGTCGCCGGCTTTGGGCTCTTGGCAGCGTTTGGTCGGCGCGGTCTTTTATTGTGTCGGCCAGCCTCGGCTAATTACACTGAACCACGCGTCGCGAGCCGCTTGGGCGATCCAGTTCGCCACGCCTAACCCCTCGGTGAGCCCCCCTTGCCGGCGGGTTTTACTTGTCCGGCCTGCTCTTTTTATCGGCGAGACATTTCTTCACCGGCGCCCGGGCCCCCAAATGCACGGCCCGGGTATGAAGGCGCACGGAGATAGATTTTTTTACAAAACGTCCAGGAACGTCCAGGCGATTGGCAGCTTGTCTGGCATGGCACATAGCAAAGATCACGGCATCGTTCGCGACGAGAAGGGGCAAGAGCAGCCCAATGATAAAAAGCGAGCACAACAGTCTGGCGTGCAAAAACAGAAGGACGCTGCCAAACAGCCTGAGTCACCGGGACAACCAGCGGGTGGGGAATAGCACCGCGTATGGCATCGCCGAAGACAACGCCTACGGCACAGAATTGATGGTGTGTGATCTAAGGAGTGTTCGGTTCTCGTCGCAGACGAAGTAACGAACATGAATACGAAGGCTGGACGGACGCCCTGCGATATCTCCATCCCGAGGACCCGATGTATACCTTCTGGGATTACATGCGGCACCGCTGGGAGAATGACAAAGGCCTGAGACTCGACCATTTCCTGCTAAGCCCTGATCTCAAAAAACGTCTGATTGATGGTGGCGTAGACCGTAAGGTGCGCGGCAAGGAAGGTGCAAGCGACCACGCGCCGGCCTGGATTGAACTGAAGTGAATTTGCAGGGCGCAAAAGCACGGGCGGGGTCAGCGGGGGAAGGACGGCAATGACTCCGGCGCGGACCTCGTCAAATAAGACTAGCGCCGGCATCCTTCTTTTCAGACGGAAGCGCGGATCTATCCATGTACTGCTCGGGCATCCGGGCGGTCCTTTCTGGATGAAGAAAGATCATGGTGCCTGGACCATTCCAAAAGGTTTGGTTGGTTTGCATGAAGAGCTCCTCGACGCCGCGCGGCGGGAATTCAAGGAAGGGATTGGCTACCGCGCCGGTCGGCGAGTTCATTTCGCTTGGCGCCGCTAGACAGCCGGGTGGCAAAACGGTTCATGTATGGGCGGCCGAAGGTGACTAGAATCCCGATGCGCTCCCAAGCAATGTCTTCGAAATGGAATGGCCGCCGCGTCGGGAAACTTCAGAGTTTTCCCGAGCTCGACCGCGCCTCCTGGTTCGGTTTCAGCGAAGCTCGCGAGCGTATCCTGAAAGGCCAGACTGCTTTCCTCGATCGCCTGCGGGACGCCTGCGGAGAATGAGGGCTGCGGGAACTCTGAAATGTGAGCGAGCGTTGCGACCTTTGGAAGTTCTGACCGAGCGGGCCAAACTTCCGCACTGAGTTAGCCGCCCAAAGATTTCAAGCCGCTAACGATATTCCCGGAGGGTTTCCTATGCATTTGTCGATCGACTGGAATTCCGTCTTCGTACCGGCGATAGGCCTTGCGGAAATCATTGTGCGCGGGAGCCTTATGTATCTTGGGCTGTTTGTCATCCTGCGCGTCATGGCGCGGCGTCAGGCCGGGCATTTTGGCCCCGCGGACCTGTTGGTCATCGTCCTGATCGCCGATGCCGCGCAGAACGGCCTCGGAAAAGACTATGGCTCCGTCACTGAAGGTCTCACACTGGTTCTCACGATTGTCGCCTGGGAATATCTGCTTGACTGGATATCCTGGCGCTATCCCTGGACGAGGCGATACCTCTCGCCTCCTAGCCTTACGCTTGTGCGTGACGGACGCCTTATCTCCCAAAATTTACGCAAGGAAATGATCACGGAGGATGAGTTGAAAGCGCAGCTGCGAGAACATCAGGTCGAAGATTACGCAGACGTCAGGCTCGCGACACTTGAGGGCGACGGACGGCTCAGCGTCTTGAAGCGAACATGAGTTTAGCCGTGCGGCCACTCACGTTCACGCACAACGTCTTTAGCCTGCTTATCGGCGCGAAGTCCGAGATAGACGGGATGACGCATCTCGCCGGAGCTCGTCCACTCCGTGAACTTGACCTCTGCCACCAGCTGCGGTTTCACCCACGTCGTAACGGATTCATCTTTTACTTTCTTAGCGAACGGCGACTTTTCAGTTTTCAATTTGATCAGCTCGCCGTGCAGCTCTTTCAGGGTGTCTTGGCTGAAGCCCGTGCCGACATGCCCGATATACCGCCATCCCTTGCTCTCCCGCAGCGCGAGCGTCAGCGCGCCGAGGAACGGCCTCGTTTTTCTCGGAGCCGTGAAGCCAGCGATAACAACTCCTGGCGCTTAAGACGTCTTGATCTTAAGCCAGTTATCCGTGCGCGCGCCCGACTGGTACTTGCTGTCCGCGCGCTTCGCCATGATGCCTTCGAGGCCCTTGCGCTCAGCTTCCTCAAAGAACTTCGTCCCAAATGTCTTTCGGTCGCGGCTGAAGGCGATCAGCTTGTGTTTTGGCAGGATGGCTTTGAGGCGCTTCTTCCGATCGGTCAGCGGTAATGCGCGCAGGTCGTCACCATCCTGAAACATGAGGTCGAATGCAAAGAAGCGCAGCCTCGCGTCGCGCCGGAGGGCATTTTGCAAGAGCTGGAAATGTGAGACGCACTCATCGTCAAGAGCCACGAGCTCGCCGTCGATGACGGCGTCGCCTTTCACGCCTTCCAGCGCTTTGGCGACTTCAATGTAGCTATGGCTGATGATCTTGCCGTTGCGGCTGTAGAGCGCAACCTTGCCGGATGCAATCTTGGCGACCACCCGGATGCCGTCGTACTTATCTTCGAAAATCCAGCCTTTGTCGTCGAACGGACCGTCCGTTAGCGTTGCGAGCATCGGCTGCAGTTGCTTCGGCAGGGTCGAGACTCGAGCCAAGCGGCGCTCCTTTTTAGGATGTTGTACGAAGTTGACCGAGCAGCTTCGAGCTATTTACGCGCTCCCGACTTTTTAGCTTTCTTTGGCGTCCGCGTCTTGGTCGCGGTCTTGGCCTTCGCGGCGCTGGCTTTGACGGGCTTGCGGTCGCCGCGGTCACCGTGTCCCGCCTTGGCGGGTGTTTTGGCTTTGCGCCGCCGATCCTGTGAGAGGGACCGGCTCACATCGTCGCTTTCTTCAATGCGCCGTTCGAGTCGCGCCGAATAAAGCGTTTGTCGCCGCGCGGTGCGATCAATTCACTCTTGGAAGCCTTGGTCCGGCCTTTCGTTGTTTTCTTCAAGTTCGCCTCCCTTGGGTTGTTGAATATATCCAACCCGCTGGAAAGCCTAGCGGCTCCTTCAGCCGCGGCGCGCCGCCAGCTTCGCTGTCGACCGGGCTCTAGCGCGTTCTGCAGACTTGCGCCCGAGTCGTCGTCTCGGTCCGAGTTAACGATCCCTCGCGCATCAGACGGGGCAGCGCCCCTTCGGCCGTCAAGGGCAAGCTCACTTGCGCGGTGCGTAGCCGCACCCCTGACTGCCTTCCCCCGCTCATTGCCGCCGGGCTAGCGGGTTGCAGCCGCACCCCTTCTCAAAAACAGGAACTAAGCGTGAAAGACTCCGTTGGAGCTGGCTTTCAAGGATAGGCCATGTCGAAAAATGAAGAGCTCCGCTATGGGGCGCCCGGAGAAAACACCGTTCATATCTGCGTCGACATGCAAAGAATGTTCGCAGAAAGCACTGAATGGAAAATGCCTTGGTTGCCATGCGTGCTGCCCAATGTCATTGCCATCGCGTCCGTTTACCCTGAGAGAACCATTTTTACGCGCTTCATCCCGGCTGCAAAACCGGGCCACGGCGTCGGGATGTGGCGGCACTATTACGAGCGCTGGGGATCGATGACTATCGACCAGCTCGGGCCGAAAATGATCGGGCTTGTCCCTGAACTCGCTGAATTCGTCCCTCCTGCCCGAATTTTTGACAAGCATGTTTACTCGCCGTGGACCGGGACCGACCTGCACCAGCAGCTGCACGGGGCGGGAGTTGATACCATCATCATCACCGGGGGCGAGACCGATGTCTGTGTGCTCGCGACCATGCTGGGCGCGATCGACTGGGGCTTCCGCGCCATCCTCGTGACAGATGCGCTTTGCAGCTCCGCAGACGAAACCCACGATGCAATGATGGAAGTCTATATGAACCGTTTTGGGGAGCAGGTTGAATGCGTTACGACCGAGACCATCCTCAATAGCTGGTCCGGACGTGGGCAAGTGAGGCTATTGCCATGAGCGCCTCCCATCTCGTGCAGATTATCCTGCCTAAGGAGACGGGCAGCGGCGAGCCGGTCTCACAGGAATGGTTTGAAGGGCTGTTGAAAGAACTGACCGAGAAATTCGGCGGTGCGACGAGTTTCGTGCGCGCTCCCGGCCAGGGCCTGTGGCGAAGCGGCGGCGAGACCGAGCGCGACAATATCGCCGTCATCGAGGTGATGACGGAGCGCCTCGTACCCGAATACTGGCGATCTTTGCGGGAGACGCTGGAAGCCGACCTGCGTCAGGAGGAGATCGTTATCCGCGCCCAGGAAATCATCCAACTTTGAAATTCGGCGGGCTAGTCGCAGGGAGTGCATATGGATTCGATGATGCTGGTCAGGACGTTTTATGCAGTCAGCACGGTCATTGCCGCCGCGCTTGTGGCTGCCAATTGGAATGCTCGTGTCATGGTCGCGGGCTTTGCGATCTTCATCGTCGCATCTATTGCATGGATGGTCGACGGTTGGCTTGAGAACAAGGCTCGCTGATCACCCAGAATGCCATTCTGCTTCTGATCAATCTCCTTAGTGTCTGCTGGCGGTCGCTTTCCAAAACTCACGAAGAAATGGCGAGATAGCTCTGGCGCGGCCATTGTGCGGAACCAGAGGCTTCCATGGAACATTGGAAGCCTATGGCGCGCAAACTCTGTACAACGTCGTGCTGAGGCTGAGGAAGAGCGCTGGGAGAAGTTGAAGGACCGGCTGGAAGATGCTGTGTCGAGAGCAGGCAGCTAGCTATGCCCCGTCGAAGCACCATTCCTGAAAAAAAGGATTTAACGCCGGAGGCGCAGCGAGAGCGGCGTCAGCTCCGGCGCGAGAAGCAACGACAGGACAACATTCAGCGTGCGGCGAAAATGCACGTCGCGCGGCAAAAGATGGAGGCGAACTCTGAACATACCGCGCATGACCTCAGAGCATCGGTCTTTGTTGGATGCTCAGGCTGGCGTTACTGGAAATGGCGGGACTCCTTTTATGCAGGCGTAGCGCAGCCAAACTGGTTTGAGCACTACTCGCAAGCCTTCGACACGGTTGAGATCAACGCTTCATTCTATTCATGGCCTACCGTTGCGAATGTTCGAGCCTGGCGTCGGCAGCCGCGAGACAAAAAGTTCGTGTACACAGTCAAGGTCTGCGAACTCATCACTCATGTGAAGCGTTTTAAAGGGACGAAGACCCTCATTCGGGATTTTGGTATCATTGCTGATCTTCTTGGGGAGCGAATGGGCTGCTTTCTCTTTCAGCTGCCTCCCAGCTACCACTTCACGAAGGCACGGCTCAAGTCGATCGTGAACCAGCTCGATCCAGCGCGCCGTAACGTCGTAGAATTTCGGCACAAGAGCTGGTGGAACGAAGACGTTTATCGCGCCTTCCGCAAAGCGGGGGTTATCTTTTGCTCATGCAGCGGGCCTCGGCTTCCGGATGAACTCATCCGGACTGCGGAGGATATCTATGTCCGCCTACATGGTCCGCTGCGGTGGTACAGGCATGACTATTCGGATGAAGAACTGAAAAAATGGGCATTCAGGATCAAAGCAAGCGGTGCAAGAAGAGCCTGGGTCTACTTCAATAACGACTACGAAGCGAACGCCACACAGAACGCGCGCAGTCTCGACCGCCTGCTGTCCAGGCGGGCTTCCTCTCAGAGAAAACCGGAACGCTAGTCGGCTTGCTCATGTGACATGTATTTTCGCGTGCGGTTGTACTACCTTCAGCGCTTAAGAATTAACACTCTTGACGCCGGAAGCGCGGCGAAGAGCATTGCGCCGATATCCCAACCTCCGCGCGTCGTAAGGCTTTTTGCATCGTGGCGGCGCTACGAGGGCCCCGCATAAGTCTGTCGGAACGTTGTCTCGTATTCTTGCGGGGCTTCAAGGCCAAAATCAGTGCCAGGCGCTCGTAAAGCATCGCCGCCATTGCCTCAATGAGCAATCGTTATGCCGAGATTGGCGCAGATGCTTTTTGTTTTGCTCATGCTGCTACCTCTTTCCAGCTGTGCTGTAGTTAGGTCTAAGAGCGGAGTGGAGGAATCGCAATGCAAGGCGCCGAAGTGCACCCGGGGATCGGGACACCATTTTCGGAACGCCTCATCATCCTAGCCGCGACAAGCGTAAAGGCCGCCAAATCCCAGGGCAACCTAGTTGCTTATCGGTATGTCACTGGTCCGCCCGTAATTGTCCGGGCGCACACTCCGACCAAGAGAGCCAAAGAAACTGACAGAAAGCGCCTAGACGTTAGGCATGGGTACTCCTTGATGACGCATCAAGGAAACACCCGGCATCGCTGGCCAGGCTGCGATGCGTTGGGCGTTAGCGTTTAGGAACGTTACGGCGCGGCGGGAGAATCATCGCCGCGGTCAGTGCCGGTATCTCAAGACTGTGCGGTTATGCGAGACGCGATTAAGCAATTGCCTGTAGTCGGCTAGCTCGCGGGCTCGGCGCTCAAGGAAACGCTCCTTGCAGAACCACGTGCACAGGTGGTGAAAGCCGACAAAGTGGCGGACCAGGCCGAACCGGCTCTCGCCGCAATACGCGCAGACCTTCTTTTCTTTTGGCATCGTAGCCTCCTTCGGCCTGAGGAGGTGTGCGGCGGCGCGGAAACATCAAGGGCGCCGGCTGCTATGTCGCATTCAACTAGTCGTGGCTATTCCGCGTGCCGTCACGGGTAGCTGAGCGCGGCGATGAAGTCGGCATCCGGACCGGAAGGAGCACGGTCCGGTTGCTTTTCTATCATCCGGCAGTTGGTGAACGACGCCTCGCAGTGCGGTGAGCAGAACGTCTTGCCCCCGCTGTGCCGGCGCATGAGGCCGAAGGCTGAGCTGTTGCAGAAGTCGCAGGTCTTCTTGATGCTGGGTCGGCGCGCTAAAAGTCCCATGAAAAGCACTCCTTCGAAGTGCGGGCGGGATGTTAATTTCGATCCCCACAATCTCTCTGGCTGCAAGGCGATTAGCAGCGCATTCCAATACTGAAAGCGCGATTTTTGCACAGATTTTAGATTAATCCATTGGAACCGCGAACCCATCGCCGCGGATAGTTAAATCGCTCATTCGATGCGGGCCCCGAGCGCCGGTGACTCTCTGCGACCATTTGTCGGGCTGGTTCTCCCGCGGCGCCCCTAGGGAATGCCTCCGCGCTCCATATCTCCCGTTGCGCGAGGAGGTGTCCGATGGACCTGAGCCGTATTCGAGAAGAGCTGTGCCAGATGCGCCGCCAGATCCTGAGGCAGCGCAAGGAAATCCGAAAGCTCCAGCTGGCGGGCGTTTCGACCGCCGCTGCAGAGGAGCTAATGGCGCGGATGAAGTCGCGGGTGGTGGAGCTTCGAGAGGAGCGGGTTCGGCAAGCGGAAGAGCAGCGCCGGCAAGATCCCGCCTTGGCGAAGGCTCGCAAGCGACCCTTCGAGAGGCGTTGAAGCCGAGCGCTTGCATCACCGTCAATGCCTGAATCCAATAGGAACGTTGACGCTTCCACTTCTTTGATGCCGGAGCCAAAACCGATTGGATCCTTCATCACGGGAGTACGAGCATGAGACTCATCACAATAACGCTGGCAGCAACGTTCGTCCTGTCGAGCGCCCTCGCTAACGCCCAGGTCCCCAAGGGACATCCCGATCCGGTCCCGCCTTCTTCCTCGAACAAGGACACGTCGGGGATGACGCCGGACACCAGGAGCGGAAGCGGCACTTCCACCTCCGGCGGCAGGGACGCCAGCGGCGACCAGGGCAGGGACAAGATGCCGGACAGCAACATGCACGTGAAGCCGAGCCCCGGGAAGCCGGACATCCCGAACCCGAACAGCAAAATCAAATGAGGTGCAACGATGGACAGGCAGCAGATCCTTTTCAGCCATCTCAGGCAGGCGCAGTTGCACGTGGCGCTCGGCGTGAGGCACATCGCCCGGCAGTATGCCATCATCTCGGAGCTCGAGCGCTCCGGGCAGTGCCCCGATGCGGATCAAGCGCGGGATCTGCTCGCTACTTTCGAGGAGATGCAGGAGGAGCACATCTCGCACCGTGACCGGCTGGAGCGGGAGCTCCTCGCGGCCGAACTCCTCGCGGCCCCGACCTAGCGACCCTTGAGAGGCTTCTCGACTTTCTTGCGGCTAGTCTGCTTGCGACCGCGCGCCGTCTTCTTCTTCGCTGCCTTCGCCATCATAAGCCCTCCACCAGGTGACGAAGAGAACGTAACCGGGTCGTGAGAATCCCGCCAGTTGTCCAGCGTGCCTTTGAAACCCGACCGCGGCTCTGGATCTTACAGGGGCACGTGCGCAACCAGTCCATTTCGTAGGAAAAGCCACGGCCGAGGCAACTCCGGCATCTCGGATTCGGTTCTAAGCCCGCGCCCCTGTTTGCTTCGTCGCAGGGCTGAACGAGGGTGGTGCGTATAACTACTATTAGGGGTGTGGATGTTGGTCCTTGAGCGCCTCTTCCCAGCCGAGCTTCTTTCGGAGATTCTACGCGCGCTTCTCCTCGGGATTTTACGCCTTACGTGGCCCCGCGGAGGAGTGTGACGCTAAGCTATCAAGTCCGAGGCGCGGGTGCGGTCGGGCTTTCCGCGATCGCGCTGCTCCTGCTCGGCCTGGAAATAAAACTCTTGGTCGCGGCCTTCGGGGCACCCGGCCTTCTCCCACAACTGGTAGGCGCGGATCTTGATGTTCTGGTCAGCCCGTTCGGCAGCCGGGGTACAGGTGTTGCGGAAGCGCCTGGAGGCGCTGCCAGGGCAGGGTCTTCGCGCGACACCTCGTCCAGGGTCTTGCGCGCGAACTCCGATCCTATTTCCAACCCGACCGCCGCGGCAGATAATCCGAGAGCTGCTGTATCCTTTACTACCTTCTGGAGCTCTTTTCGCATGGTTGTGTCCCGAGGCACTATGTCCGGCGCTGCCGGGCGGGCCTGATAAATGCGAAGCGGAGGGCTTAGTTCCTGAATGGTGCACGGCCCCGCAGCGCTCTCAAGGGTGAAAGGCGCAGGGGCCGTGCGGGGGTCCGCTGGGGGAAGTGGGCCCCGTCGCGCTGATATGTATGCCTAAGCCATATTTTGTTAGGCCTTGAACGAGCTCTGCCGCAGCAATCCCTCAGATGTGCTCTGAAGGCTAGTGCAGCGCCGCTTCGACGACGACGGTCACGTGCCTCGTTTCGGGAGGGTCGCTGTCGTTGCACTCGCACGGCGCGCCGTAGCCGCACGCGCAGCCTGTCTCCCCGTCGTAGGGCATGTCGGGATGGCGCTCGCAAACCCAGCCGACGCCGCAGCAAACGGGGCAGTTGTCATTCATGTCAGGTACCGGCCGGAGGAGGGGGCACGGTCCCGGAATCTCCCAGGTGCACCAGAGATGCGGGACCGTGCGGGCCGACGTCAGGAGAAGTGCCGCGGCCTGGCGGTGTAATCCCGCTTGCGCCCCGGCGTTCCTAATCGTGAGCGGCGGCGCGCTGCGCGGACTTCGTGAGCCCCTTGAACGAGCTCTGCCGGAGCAGTCCCTCGGACGTGATATCGCGGTATTCCACCTCTGCCATGAATGATGGCTTGACCTACGTTGCCTTCGGCTTACTGGGGGGCATGGTAAGAGGCGACGTCGCGGTGCGGCCGTATCGAGCTGATTGCGTATCCTGCTGGAGCCAGCCGGTCCCGACCTTGCCCATGTAGACCAGTTCCCGCCTTCGTATATGCCGAGATAGAGCACGGCGACGCCGGTCGGGTCCTTTACGAAGCCGATGACGGGAAACGTGCCGCGCTTCGCCGTCCCTTGTTGCGGTCGGAGCGTAGGGCGAGGCCGGGTTCTTCGAAACGACGCCCTCCCAGTCGAACTTTGCCGCGTGCTCGAACATCTCCCTACCGTTGCCGGCGATGTGCTCGCTGTAGTGCAGGGGCCCCCCCAATTCGTGGCGGGCGAACAGCTCCCTCAGCAGCCGCTTGCGCTCGATCTGCGCGACGGCGCGCAGGTCGTACCGGTCGAGGTAGAGCAGGTCGAAAGCGTAGTACTCGATGCGGCCCTGCTTGCCGCCGGCGAGCGCCGCCTGGAGCTCGGAGAAGGTGGTGCGGCCGCCCTCGATGCGGCGCAGCTGTCACCGTCCAATCCGCATTCAAACGCCGAGCCAATAGGAACACACGCCCGGTCACTCCGTTGGCGCAACGGAGAAATGACATGCAAGTTAATTTGGCGGCGGTTCTGACAGCAGGAACACTGGTTGCGATCGCCGGCCCGGCACTCGCTCAAAATGACACTTACTGTCTTCAATCCGGTAAGTGGGGTTATCCGGGGAACTGCCAGTTCTCGACCTATCGCCAGTGCATGGAAGCGGCGTCTGGCACCTCTTCAACATGTGGCAGGAATCCGATGAGGAAACATCCCCAAGATCGCTACGATCATCGACGCTAAGGTGAGCGGGTCGCAAGAAACCTGCAAAGTTTAGAAGGTCCTGACATGGGCAAGTACAGCACAGACAACCGGGATGAGCGACACGGAGCCTATGATCCGTTGACCAAGGAAGGCTTGCCTCAGCCTCACCAAGTTCAGGACAAGACGAACAAGCATCAACGCGAACAGCAGGGCGCGGATGTGAGGGCAGATTTCATCCCCGGAACCGAACCGGTATTGCCCGAGGGCTTAGTCAGGAAGCGCCGAGGACCACTCAACCCTCGAACCGGTAGGCGCACGACTACCTAGTAATGCACGGTTTCCAACTTGCCGCGCTGCTCAGCCGATTCATCCTAAATTCGATCTCGCCGCCTGGAAGCTCGCGCCAAAACTCGACCGCGGTCATATACGCGGCCGCCGGCCATCGATCTGACGGGCTTGATCTCGAGGCTGAATAAAGGTCTCGCGAGCGTATCCATCATCAGCCTTTGACTGCCGGCGCCGGGCGGCCATCCGACTGGCCAAGTCTTTCGGGGTACGAGGCATCGCGAGACTCCACATGCGACGGGATTTCATAACGTTGAGGGCGCGGAACGTCTGCCCCGCGCCCTCTTCTTAAACTCGCTGAACCAGGCGGGAGACCGCCCTCGTCCCAAGCTCAAAGGCTTACAGGGCGGCCTCAGCGAGGTGACAGCGCTTACGATCAGACACTGGACCACCTCCTTTCGTTGTTGATGATGCTACCGAAGCTAGTGAATTTTCTTCATGGGTCAAGAACCCCCGCGGCGCGGTTAACCCGCCGGCAAGCGGGCCCTCAGCATCCCTTGCAAATACTATTGATCTTCTTGTCTGCCTTGGAATGACCCGGTGTGTTTTCCTTGCGGATTACATCGTCGCCCGGCTTCGCAGGTCCTGGGGTGACGGTGCCGTCTATGCGGCCTCCCATAGCGCCACCAGCGCGGTTGCCTGTCGTTCCTGCCGTCCCGGTTGAAGCATTGCCCGTGCCGCCGCCCACTGAGCCCGCAGATCCTGAAGCGCCGCCCGCCGCACCTCCTCCGGCGGAGCCTCCACCTCCACCACCTCCCCCTCCGCCACCCTGAGCAAGAGCAGATACAGGGGAGATCAGAGCGGCAACGAGAAGTAGCTTGCAGACGGAAGAATAAGGCATGGATGAGCTCCTTTCCGGCTGCAACGCCAGGACAAACGGCGCGTTCCTAATCGCGCCGGAAACCTCTTGAAGAAGCTGGTTCAAAGTCCAATAGGCGGTCACCTGACACCGCCTCTGGTTCGGACTAGCATACAGGCAACGGCCTCGATGACGGAGTAAATGACATGGGGAAGGCGGAGGATTTTCTCAATGAAAAGGAAGCAGCAGGATCCGTTGAGATCGAATCGGTTCAGCAAGAATTGGCTCGTGGTGATTGGGGACGGATCGCTACAGAGACGCTCGATGGTCTCACGTCCTACTGGTTTGATGACGGATCGCGGCTAATAGCTGGGAGTTTTGATGGCGACGAATTTATCATTCGAGCCGCTCCAGCCTTCTCTGAAGATGAACTTCACAACATGCCACCCGATGAAGCGAAAGAACATCGCGCTATGATCGATACTCTGAAGGGTACAGCTTAGACATACGTCGGGCCTTGGCTCCATCGGCTGGCCTCGCAGCCAGGCTGCGAGGAAGCGATGAGCGAGACAATCCACCGCACCCCAGATTGATTGCACCGGCGAGAAATGGCTCGCGTGAGAAAATTGTTCGGCGCTAGAATTTGCAAGTTCAAATGGTGGAGGTGCAGCGATGGCGGAGCGTCATGGCGGCAAGCAACTCACCCTTCAGGATCGTCTTAAAGCCTGGGCTGAAAAGACCCGCGAGCAAGCGGACAAGCTTGAGCCCGGCTCTGCGCGTGATGCCCTGCTGAAGAAAATCGAGCAGGCGGAAAAGGCGGCCCGGTATGACGCATGGTCCCGGTCGCCAGGATTGCAGCCGCCTATCGATCCACGTGATCCATCGGACTGAAGTGACGCAGCAAAAGCCAGTATTGCCACCAGCGTCCGCACTCGTGCCGCAGTGCGGAAACGACGGGACCCAAAAATGGCCCGAAGCGTGCGTCGGACCATCCACATCGCGAGCGAGCGTACATCCGACTCAGCTCGCTTACTATCAACCTACCCGAAGGTTCTCAGCGCTTTCCTTGCCGCGGTTTGCGACGACTCATAGCTCACCTTGTCTCATAGCTCACGTTGTCGCCTTCGTTCAGCGAGCTCAGGCCCGAGATATGGACGAACACGTCGTTGCCGCCGTTGTCGGGCTGGATGAAGCCGTAGCCCTTCTGCCCGTTGAACCACTTCACAGTACCAATCGCCACTTGCACAAACTCCTATTGAACGATCATTGAATAAAGCGCTCACGCTGATTGTCGCAAGCTCAGCAGCAGCCTGTCGATTGCTGTGCCGATCCTACTGCGGAACCAAAATCCATCTCGGTCATTCTGATGGGGTTCCGACGTGGCTTGATTAGCTCTTACGCTTTCAGCTGAATGAAAAGGAGCGCGCATGCGCCGACCATTTATAGAACTCCCTTCCTTCGCAGAACGAGTCAGCGCCTTCGCCCAAGAGGCGTTGCAGGCAGCTGAAGCTCTCCCCGCTGGCCCTGAGAGAGAGGAGTTATTGAAGAAGGCGCATAGGGCTCAGGCCGCGAAGAACTTAGATGCTTGGGCCAATTCGCCTCGTTCGAACAAGTGAGCTCACCGTTTGAGAGGCCGCTGATGGAACGCAACATGCAATTGGCTCGCTACGAAGTCGTTGAAAACGGCAAGTCATGGGCCGTGAGTCACGACGGCCAAGCAGAGGGGGAATATGCGACAAAGGAAGCGGCATTCGAAGCTGCCGTGGCGGCCGCATCGCTAGCGATCAAGCAAGGCTACGAAGTGAGCATAAGCGTGCCCAGCACCGCTGGCGATTGAGCCACACATGGCTCCCGGTTGACTAACGACGCTCCCGCTCGTCCGTTTTACGAGCCATTAAGCCTGAACCGACGTTTCGAGGAACGAAGGCATTTACCTCAACTTGTGCCTAAAACGAGGTGGCACATGATCCAGAGTTTTCGTGAGCAGGCTGAACGAGCCGAGCGATTGGCAAGATCTATCAACGACCGGCAAACGTGTGACGCGCTCTTGAACTACGCGCGGGAGTGTCGGGAGAAGGACGCTATGCGCCTAGATTGTGAGAGCAGGTCGGACTGCCACAGGAATTGATTTTATCTGAGCGAGCTATGGACGAACGACGCAGCACAAAGCGCCAGCGGGTTCTGAAGGCTGCCAGCATTCAGATTAGCAGTGGCGGCGCTATCGACTGCACCGTCCGCAATCTATCGGAGTTTGGCGCGGCGCTCGATGTGCAAAGCCCGGTCGGAATTCCGAGCGAGTTCGTCCTGGTGATCACGGGGGACGGACTTAGCCGCCCCTGTCGCGTCGCCTGGCGAAAAGCCGGGCGGATAGGGATCAGGTTTGGTTAGCTCGCATCTCAAGCCAATTGGGCCACCGTGGGCTTTCATTCCCAGATGATTCCACATTGGTGCGCAGCGTGATGATCAGATGTCCCTCGCCGTGCTCGAGGAGCCATTTGGCGGAGCGTTTGACCGCTTTAGTCCTCAACGGTCCAGTGGGCTCGTGACACAGGGCAATCGTTATGCGAGATCGACGCAGATGCTCTCAACCGTGCTCATGCTGCCAACCTTTCGCCATTGCGTTGCGATCAGGTGTAAGAGCGCGGTTGACGAATTGCAATGCAAAGCAATCCATCGACCCTCTCTGGTTCTGATCCTAGATAGACCCTTCGTCGGGAATGTTCAGCATCGTGCCGCAGGCCTTACAATGCACAGCATCGATATCATGGCGCTGCAGGCCGCAGGTTGGGCAAGGGAAGCGAACCTTGTTCGGAGTCAAAAGAGCCCGGGCGAGATTGAAGAATAGAGTGACGCCGAAAATCATTATGACCACCGAGATTAGGCGGCCAACCGTCCCGTGCAGCGTAATGTCTCCAAAGCCCGTCGTCGTAAGGGCGGTAACGGTGAAGTACAGCGCGTCGGCATAATTGGCGATTTGATCGTTGCGATGCTTCTGGGTCTCGTAGACGATCGCAGTCATCACGAAAATGAAGACAGCTAGATTCGTGACGGCGAAGATCACCTCTTCGTTGCGGCGAAAGAAAAGGCTATCTCGCCTCAGCCGGACCAGCAGCTGGTGATTTCGCAATAGCCGCAGAGTGCGCAGGATGCGGAGAAAGGCGCCGGATTCTCCGGCTAGAGGCGCCAAAAAATGAAACGATCGCGATTATATCTGTCCAAGTTGAAACGCGCGTGAAGTCGCGCAGCAGATGCCGACTAGCAAGCAAGCGGGCCGAAAAATCCGTAAGGATGACGGCGCCGAACAGAATATCCAATGCTTCAATGATCCGGCCCGAGGGAAGGAACGATGTTGCCACGATGAAAAGCACTGTCACAACATCAAATGCGAGCAGCGCATAGCGGAAATAGATACTGCGTGGAGATGCACCTTCGTAGAGGGACTTTATCCGCTTCTGTAGAGCAGCGAAGGTCATGAGGACATGTTCACCAAAACGGTTTCGTTGAGCCCCTCGGACGCTAAAGCTCAGTACCCCTGCCACAGTCCCGGCGTGGCAATCTCCAGGAGGTGATCGTCGGGATCGCGGAAGTAGACGCTTACCCCGCCCCGCGGCCACTTCGTACGGCCCTCTAGAACAACACCCAGAGTCTTAAGATGATCCTGCCACGCCTCCAGCTCGTCGGCGGCGATTGAGAACGCGACGTGCATTGGGCCTGATCCGTTGTAAGGGGGAATGGAGCCTCCTGGGGTCTCGATAGGCTGCAGAGACCCGCCCTCGGGAATAAAAGCAGGACACCATTGCCGCCTACGTCGTAGGCCCGCATGCGGTGATCGGAATGAATGCACGGAAGCCCCATGACCTCGGCGTAGAAAGCGGCGGCCTTGTCGAGGTCGACCACGTAAAGCGTCGTTTCCAACTTCAAATCTTTGGCATGAGTGCCCCTGCTCGCGCGGTCCACAATGTCTGACTATTTCTCGGAAAGCCGCTTGATCGTCGCGATCGCCTGCTCGGGACCGCGCCAACCCAAGAAATCAATTTCCGTCTCCTCCAGCGCGTAGGTAGCTAGAAAGAACTTCTCCAGTTCGTCATGTGTTCGCGAACCAAGGTTTCGAACGTCATTCAGATCGGTCTCAGTCGGGGAGCGATCGGGGACCGCAAACACGCGATCGTTCCTCTCTATGTTGCCCTTCCTTTTCTGTTCGATTTCAAGGATGCCAATCGCCTTGCAGCACATCACTACCCCTGGAAAGGTTTTAGCTTCATGGATAATTAGGACGTCCAGTGGGTCACCGTCCTCGGCCAAGGTCGAAGGTATGAAACCCCAATCATACGGATACGCCAGGCCTACCATCAAGGGCTTGGCCAGCCTGAACGCCTGCAAGTCCGGATGGAAGTCCAACTTACAGGTGCTTCCTCGCGGCGTCTCGACAACGGCATGGATATGCTCGTCATCGGCCCAGGTTGGGAGTTTGAGCAAATTCGTCATGCCGCCTTCCTAACTGCATGCTCGTTCCAGAGCTCCGTCGCTGATAATGCGGACGCTAAGATTTTCGATCCACGTTCACTGAAAGACGGGCCTGCAGGAGCGGGCCCTCGTCATCACGAACTTCCACTGCGATCAGTCCACCAAAACCATCGACATGGTGCGTCCGGAGAGCCTCCCGCGCCAATTCTGCGAGCGAGCAGCCTCTTCTTGCGCCGCATGAGATTCCCTGGGCACCAGGCCCGTTTGCTCAGTGCGCGAGCTTCTCGCCCGCGCGCGCTTGCATATGGCCCTTGAGCGCCTCGGCGGAACCGAGCTTCTTGCGCAGGTTCTCCGCGCGCTTCCTGCCGAGCCCGATGGCATCGGGTTTTTTTTCATACGGAAATAATAGCACGGCGTGGAAAGAGGAGCGTGGCGTTAAGCTATCAAGTCCGAGGCGCGGGTGCGGTCGGGCGTCTTGCGATCGCGCTGCTCCCGCTCGGCTTGGAAATAGAACTCCTGGTCGCGGCCTTCGGGGCACCCGGCCTTCTCCCACAAATAGTAGGCGAGGATCTTGATATCCTCGTCATCGGGTTCGGCAGTCTGGAGTGATGGCGTCGCGGAGGGGCCTGAAGGCGCTGCCGGGGCCGGGCCCTCGCGTGACACCTCGTCCAGGGTCTTGCGCGCTAACTCCGATCCTATTTCCAACCCGACCGCCGCGGCCGACAGTCCGACCGCTGCGGTATCCTTCACGACTTCTCGGAGCTGCTTTCGCATGGGAATTATCCGACGTTGTTTGGCTCGGCGCTGCCGAGCGGGCGCCGATAAAATGCCGAGCGTGAGGCTTGGTTCCTTAAAAGTGCACGGCCCCGCAGCGCGCTCGGGGGGACGGGAGGCGCAGGGCCTTGGGGCCGCTGGGGGAAGTGGGCCCCGTCGCGCTGATATGTACGCTCAGCCCGTCTTTGTAAGTCCCTTGAACGAGCTCTGGCGCGGCAATCCCTCAGATGTGATGTCGCGGTACGCTAAGCTATTCTAAGCTTGGTTCGAATGAACGCGGAAGCCATACTTAGGCGTCCTGTGATGACAAGCCTCGCAGAGCGTACGTCCGTTTAAAATCTGCGACCGAAGCTGAAATCTTGCAAAACCAAATTTCATGGTCGGCCCGTAAAAGTCCCGCCGCGCTGCGCCTTCGGCCGGGACGCCGCGGGATCGCCACTCGCGCCGCCTCTCAAAAGAGACCCGCCGCTCCTAGGGATGCGGCGGGGCAAGTCGGGTCATACTCATCGCGGGAGGCAACGCGAGGGGAGCGGCGCGGTTCCTGCTATTTCGGCGGCTGGAGCCCGGGAGAGTTGACCCACGCCTCGATGTTCGCGGCGCACTCCGCCTGCCGAATCTTCTTGAGGAGGTCGTACCGTTCGGGGCTTTCCGGCATGCCTTCCGCCTTGGCTCGCTCACCATCGGCGAACTCCGAGAGGCGGTGCTGAAGCGACGTAGTCTGCTTGAAACGACGCCGTGTCTGCATCGTGGCGCATCCTTTCCGTAAGAGGACAGCGGGAGCGCTCGGGCGTTCTCATCACCGAAGCCACAAGCCGTGTGGCTATTATGCATAATTGCACTTCGGGCCGTTATGTTCTGTGCACTAGTGCGCACTCCCAAGTCACAAGCCTTTGATGCGCTTAAGGCTGTCTTGTAGCCTTCTGTTCATTTGCCTCCTTTCACTGCGCCGCCGAACGCTGCGCGGAATACCTCGGTGTGCTCCTCTTCGGCGAACATGAAGACCTGGAAGAATTTCCCGTTGCGGTTTGCCGAGTGCCCGTGGTTCGACAGCGACAGCCCGCGATCGTCGCAGAACCCGCGCAGCGCTTGGAAGTTTCGCCTATCTATGCACTTCTCCTCCTCGACCGCGACCCCAATGCCTGTGAGGCGCCGCGGAGGATGCGCACGCGCCGCTCGATCGCTCCCCTGATCGGCTTTTCCGTGCCGGGATACTTCACCGACTGCTCCCTGGCTTGCGGTCGCGCTCGGCGCACAGCGCGTCGAGCTTTGTCAGCATTCGCTCCAACAGCTCCGAGGCGGACTTCGTGGGAATGCCGGCCTTCTGGAGAGCCCGTACCTCCTTGCGCTGCCGCTGGTGCTGGTAGCGCATGACTCGATCTCGGCGCGGAGGAAGGAAAGGTCGGACATGCAAGTCTCGTCGGCGGTGGATAGCCGGCGAATAAGAACGTAAGGGGAACACGAAGTCAAGACATATGCGGTCTGCTAGCGCGAAATCGCCGCGCGGCAGGGTGCAAGCTTATCCGCAGCGCGGCGCGCAGCCGCGGGCACGTCGATGCTTACTTCCCGCCGAAATACACGATGTAGATGATCACGAATGCGGCTATCACGCGCGGTCCCGGCCACCAGCACGTTGCGCACCGTGGGGCCGCGCTCGGCTCCCCGGGCTTCCCTTGCGGTCTCGACGATGCGCCCGTCTTCCATTTTTGCCATCGATCTTCTCCTAGGTGTTCACCTTCCATCTTCCGGGAGCTCGTTTCCTCGCTCTCAACACGGACCGGAGCGCACGGCCCCGCATGCCCCTAGCGAAGGTATCCGCGGGACCGTGCCGGCCGCGGTGGAAGAAGCCGCAGCCTGTCGTATAAGCCGGTTCATGCCGGCGCGTTCCTAAGCCGCGCTCCGAAGGGCCGACGTCAGCAGCCGGACGACGCGCGCCGGCGCTATGTTCCGCGGACTTGGAACGGCGGGCTGACTTGCGGGTTGGGCTCGGCATGCCAACCAAAAGGAGATTTCTTCATGGCCGATAACAGCCCGCCGCCCGCTCCCGACAGCGCGCGATCTTCCGGCAACCTGGTGTCGAGCGACAAGTACAACGGTAAGGCCGTCTATGGCGCCGAGGACAAGAAGGTGGGCGCGATCGAATGCGTCATGGTCGACAAGTCCACCGGCGAGCCGGCCTATGCCGTGCTGAGCATCGGCGGGATCCTCGGCATGGGCGCCGACCATTATCCGGTTCCCTGGAGGCTGCTCAGGCACGACTCGAAGCTCGACGGCTACCGCAGCGACATCAGCGGCAACCGGCTGAAGGGCTATCCGAAGAGCGTGTTCGGCAGCTCCGGCTCCGAGCTCTTCGACTGGACCGCGAAGCGCGCGGAGCTCGACTCCTATTACGACAACGTCGATACAGTAACGACGAAAGAAGGCGCGGAGAATCCCATGACGCGAAGCAGCGGCTGACGGATCGAGGCACGAGCCCCGGTGCGTGCAGCATCGGGCGCCTCGTCCCGGGAAACGCCAAGCAACAAGGTCCGGAATAACAAAGGCCCCGACGTGGGCTTTTGTTATGAGAAGCCCCTACAGAGAGCTTTGCCCGCGACCGCTTCTGCCGCTCTTCAGGTTCGAAACAGCGGCACACCCTCAACGCCGCGGTCCGACGAGACCTATCCTTCGCCTTCGCAGGTCTACGGAATGGAATGAAATGAAACAAACATTATTCGCTCTCGCCCTCACTCTGGTCGCGTCTCAGGCGCTGGCCCAATCGCGGCCCTACTATGATTTGACCTACTACGATTCGTCCGGGCGCATTGCCAGGCACTCGACAACCGACTGCCATGACTCGAGTGTCTCAATCCGAGCGTGTCGGCTCGCTCGTCCACGAGCGGGAATCGATCTACGACTTATGAAAAAACCTTTGGGAAGAATTGCTCCTCAAAGGAGGGAACGTCCTTCTTAACCGTTGAGCGCCACTCTTCCTCGCGCTCCCAGCGTACCGCCTCACTCTGCAGAGCGATCCCCCGCTGCCACTTGCAACAGCAGCCGTCCCAGCCCTCAGTCTGCCCACAACGACGACCGCTCTTACGGGCCCTCCTGTGTCTCCGCTCCTACTCAGCGTGCCGCCGCTCCAGCGCCCACTGCACCACCTGCTTCATCAAGTGCGGATACGGCCGCGCCGCCATGGGGGCTTATCAGGATGTCTTCCGTCGTGTTCAATGATTTTCTGCGCCAGCGCAACATTGATCGAACGGCATGAGATTCGTCGCAAGCAGGACGCGGGAGATCGCGAAGAGTGCCGGGGCCGAAAAGCCGCTGCCCTCGACTCCGCTGGCGCGGCGCTCGGTAGCATGGCGATGGTGGCCTTTGTCATGGTTTTCCTAGCCGTCTCGCCTATGGCGCGGTGGCCGCGTTTCTATGTTGGGCGATTGTGTGGATCCTGACCGCGGTCAGCTTATGGTACGCGAGATGGGGATGAAAATGTTGGGTGCGGCGGCTCGGTTCATGTCGGGGATCTCCTGTTAAAATATACGGATGAGGAGTGAGTGGGCCCGGTCGGACGGTCTACTTGGAAATCCGAAGCTCCGATGAATCGCCTCAACGGCATCTGCCGAGAACGGACGCCCACTGCTGAGCCGATCCGAAGTTGGTGCAAAAGGGCAGTTCGAACACTTCGGAAGCAGCTATCCTGAAGAGGACCGCGTTAGGCGATAAAACAAAGCTGGCGGGGACCTATACGATCCTCCGCTCGGGCTAAGCCCGAGGTTGTTAACAGCTCCCAGCCATACCTTTAAACTGACCCCCGCTGATTTTTAAGTCTGTCCTCCAGCGTTTACGACGGTGTCGGCAATCTTTGTTAAGTTGTCATCGGTTTTCTTTTCTTCCGCAAGCGTCTGATCAAGCAACTTGGCAGCGTCTTTCATCCCCAGTTTGGTAGCCCAGCTTTTCAACGTGCCATAACGGGAAATTTCATAGTGCTCGACTGCCTGTGCTGCCGCCAAAAGACCCGCATCTAGAGCCGGCTCGCCCTCATATTCCTCCATGATTTCTTTGCCTTCGTCCAAGATGCCCTCGATCGCATCGCATTTTTTGCCGCGCGCGGGCTTACCGAGAAGCTCAAACACCTGTTCAAGGCGCTCGATCTGTCCTTCAGTTTCATCGTGGTGCTTTTCAAACGCAGCTCGTAGCTTGTCAGATGCTGCAGCTTTGGCCATTTTCGGCAACGATTTATAGATTTGCTTTTCGGCGTAATAGACGTCTTCAATGTATCGAGAAACAGCGCGTTCAAGTCTTTCGTAGGCATCGTGGTATTCCTTAGAATCTGAGGGGAGCAGGCAGGCGACTGGATTGCGGCCATGCTTGAGATGGTCAGGATCCTTGCCGACTTAGATATTTGCGCGTCAAGTCGGGCAAGCTCGCTTCCAAATCGGACGCCATTGAAATCTCTTCTTTCAAGATACGTTCACACGTAGATTTCGTCTGTGCGTCGCCAACGGCCTCAGCCGCCGCAATGAGAACCCGATAGGCCGCAATCTCCATATGCTCGAATGTGTAGCTCGCCATGGCGCCTTTGACGATTTCATCGTCGACAAACATGCCGCTCATGCCTTGCCCGAAAGCGATGATCTTGCCTGCCATGTCCTTCAAGGTAGACGTGTCGCCGCCGCGGCGTTTGATGCATTCCTCCAGCGCTTCAGCCTGGCTACGCGTCTCCCTTAGGTGCCGTTCGATGCGCGTCTTAACTTCCGGATAATCGCCGGTTCGCCCGGCTAATGCCTCCAGCATAGTCACGGCTTGTTCTTCCATAGCATGTGCGTTGCGAAGCCACGCCATTAGGTCTTCCTCGGCTTTGGCGGTCATTTTCTGGTCCTCTTCGCAAGCCCTAGAGGGCTTACAGTATTAGGAATAGGAGAAGGAGAGGGGAACAACTGTCACCCAGCGACCTCCAATTCGTGACTAGCTCTAACGTTCCTATTGAGATGGATCACATGCAACCAACTGCTCTCTCATCTGTTGGAACGGTTGACGCGTTCGTAGAAGGAAAACGGTCAATGTCGCTGAGAGCTGGAACTGGATTGATATCGACCGCACTGCTCGCCGTCCTGGCTTTCCCCGCTGTCGCAGATCCGCTTCCGCCCGATACAACCTATCGGCCTCTGCCGACGCTTCCGTTCTCCGCCGTCAAGCAAAACGATGAGGCCCAGAAGCCGGCCGTGAAAGAGCGCCAGCGGGCTTTGCTGGAGCAGCGGTACGATCTCGCTGATCGGCCCCTCTCTGGCGTCATGATGTCGGGCGGCCGCAAGCCGGTTCAGGGAGGCGTACGGGTTAAGCTGCCTAGTGGCGAAACGTGGGATAGCCTTGCTGCGAAAGAGCCGCACGAGATCAGGGATCGCGACTTACTGCCGAAAGGATTCGTGCCGCTGCCGCATGTTAAGCAGGCGACCGGCGGTCAGGTCTTTCCTGAGAACGAGATTCGCAAGATCGCTAACGACGAGCAACGTGATCTTCGACGCTTTGATATGGATTTCGATCTGCCCGACCATCTCACTCCAGAGTTTCCACCACCGATCTACCTTACGACGCACCCGGAATTGGGCGACGTCTCACGCGGCGATCTTTTGACCATCAAGAATTTCTACGAATACCTGAACGGCATCATCACCCCGGTCCAGATGGAAGGTCTTAGGCTCCTGCTTACGCCGTTTCCGCAAGAAGAATTCAATCAAACTGAAGATCGCAAGGTGGCGCAACCAAGCCTTGGCGTTGCATGCCTTGATTGTCACGCGAACTTCCATACCAATGCTGCTTTTCATTTGACGCCAGACGTACGTCCTCAGGCGGAACGGTTCCGTCTCGATACCACGAGTTTGCGCGGCCTGTTCAACCAACAGATCCACGGCTCAAAGCGGTCGCTCCGTTCCGTCGAGGATTTTACCGAGTTCGAGCAGCGCACCGCCTATTTCAACGGCGATCACGTCAGCGCGACCCGCAAAGGCGTGCATCTGCCGGACCACCCAAATCAAGTGGCAATGATGGCGCAGATGCAAAATATCATCGACTTTCCGCCGGCGCCTAAACTCGATCCGTTTGGAAGGCTAGACCCCAAGAAGGCCACCGAACAGGAGCTGCGAGGCGAGCAGGTGTTTATGGGGAAGGGACGATGCGCCGAGTGCCACAATCCCACGATGTCCTTCACGGACAACAATATGCACGACCTGAAGCTCGAACGCTTTTATAAGGTGGGCCAGACGTCGAACGATATGGTGTCCATTCCGGACGGGCCAATCAAGACTTTCACCCTGCGCGGCATCAAGGACTCTCCGCCCTATCTTCATGATGGCCGTCTTCCAACGCTTGCTGACACGGTGGAGTTCTTCAACCTGGTCCTAGGTACCAAACTGAATCAGCAAGACAAGGATGCGCTTGTCGCTTACCTCCTCACCCTTTGAGGATCGCAAATCAGGAGGAGACTATGCGAAAAGTGTTGATCGCCACGGCGTTGGTCCTTCTGCCCTGGCACGCCTGCGCCCAGATTGGCAATTCGGCAGGTTGGTCCCCAAATACCCAAACCGAAAAAGCAGGTGTGCCCTCAGCCAATCAAAGCAATTATCAGGACCATCTGTTCGCCCAGATTGCTACAGTTGGGGGTCTTGCCGAGGTAGATCTCGGCAAGCTTGTCGCAAGTAAAGCGGTAGATCCCGGGGTGAAGCGGTTCGCAGAGCGTATGGTGGATGATCATGAGAAGGCGAACGTTAAGCTCAAATCGATTGCGCAAAAGAGCAACATCCCGTTGCCGACAAACATCGATGCTGAACACGGTAAAGCTCGAGCCGATTTAAATAAGCTTAATGGTCATCAATTTGACCGCGCGTATCTCGCGTACCAAACGGTCGAACATCAGAAGACGGCACAGCTTTTGGCCTGGGAGATTGGGCAGGGTGAAGATGCCGACCTGCAACGGCTTGCATCGGAAACCCTGCCGACCGTTCTTGAACATCTAAGGGCGGCACGCGATCTTGCGGCCCAGATCCCTGTAGATATTTCCCAGTCGAACCCAAAGCGGTAGGTCCTACCCATAGCTTAGAAGCGGACGCCGTCGCGGTGACGCTAGCAGACATTTCCTGCGCATTTTGATGAGGCGTCCGAACTAGTCGTTCACTTGAAGGCGGGATGGGAACTACTGGTCCTTGGCGACACCACCGGGTCCTGGAGCGAGCGATAGGGGCGAAGTCGAGCTCACGAAGAAGCGGCTTCGGAGTATCTAGGAGCACTGGCTTTCACACCTTTACTTAAAGAACCATTCTGCTTGGCATAACTGTGAGTAACTTCAGCGCCCATCAAGATGATTTGCGACGTGTAGTAGACCCAGATCAGGACGACCACAATCGAGGCGGCTGCTCCGTAGGTTGATTCCAGTCCCTGCTTGCCGATGTAGAAGCCAATCCCCGCCTTGCCAATTTCAAAAAACACGGCGGTGAGGAACGCCCCCAGCCAAACATCCCGCCAGCCCACGGAGACGTCGGGCAGCCACTTGAAGATCATCGCGAACAACACCACTACGACTACGAATGATACCAGCATAGTAACGATGTGCAGTAAACCTTCCGGCAGATACGCAGAGGCGTGCCTGCCTGCCGCAGCCAAGCCTGCGCTGACCAGGAGTGAAACCAGCAGCAAGAATCCTAGGCTCAAAACGGCCGCAAATGACAGCACGTAATTGCGGGTGAAATGCCAAAGTCCGGATTCCGTTGATTGCTCGACTTCCCAGACCACGTTGAGAGCATCTTTCAGTTGCACCACCACGCCAATGGCCGCAAAGAGAAGCGCTCCTATACCCAGAATGCTAGCCACGATCCCTGCCGCGGGTCGGTTGGCGCCTGCCAGCATCGCTTCGACTGCTTTCGCGCCGTTGTCACCGAGCATATCCTTGATCGACGACATAACCTGCGCGGTGGCAACATCGTGGCCGAAGAGAAGGCCCGCCACGGCGACAGCGATTACGATTATTGGGCCCAGCGAAAAAACCGAATAATAGGCGAGGGCCGCTCCTTGCCGTGCATCCTTGTGGCTGGACCAATCGCTCGCAGCCTGCTTCATCACCGTCCACCACATGTCTAGTCCTTCCTCCATCGCCTGTGGTCGCCAATGCCTCGGGCGAAGCCAAGTTCCTCGACCCGAATGGACTTGGTCGGTGAAGTGTGGGCTAGAGGTTAGGAGGAAAGGACAGAGGACCGCTGGCGATAGGTTTCAAAGTCAGTCTTGAGGAGATCCCCGCTCGGGCGGACCGTTTCGAAGATGCCGCAGCTTTAGAAGTCTCAGAAATGTTCTTCCGGCATAAAATCGAATCATTGGAACCTTGCTAGTAAAATTCAGTTAAGATGCGCCCTCTGGCCTGAGGCCGCTTAGCCAAGCGGCTCTACGGTCGGATCGTGTGTAGTTCTTCCCGTTGCGAAGTGAGTTAGCGGAGTGCAATCGGGAGACTAATGGCTGTCTTCCAAATCGTAGCGCAGGATGAGCCTAAACCCGTCTGATGGGTGATGCCGTGGTACGGATATCGCAGAAGCGTAACGCTCGCCGCGCGGTTTGGATTAAAGTTTTAGCTCGTGACGGGCCATTCTCGGCAGAGCCAAGGCCGCTGACGCTTCATGCAGCAGGCCGCGAGTCCGATCAATCGGGACGCCGCCAGAGTATTGTTAAACGTTTCGTCGTATTCTGGAGGAGAAGTGATGGGAGGATGATTGTGGTTCAACACTCTCACGGGCCGAATGATCTCGGTGAGGTAAACAAGTCCGAAACGGGATTCATTCACTACGCGCTCGATGTCACGGCCATCGTGGCCATTACCAATGTTCAGGGCACAATCACACACGTCAACAATAAATTCTGTGAAATTTCGGGCTATTCGCAGCACGAACTTATCGGGCAAAATCACCGACTTCTGCGCTCGGATGCTCATGACAAGACGTTCTTTCGCGAAATGTACCGGCAGATCGCCCGAGGGCAGGTATGGCGCGGCGAAATCTGCAATCGTCGGAAGGATGGGACAACCTACTGGGTCGATACGACTATCGTTCCCCATCTGAATGCCGCCGGCAATCCGGATAGTTATACATCTATTCGCTTTGACGTTACGAGGCGTCATCAGATTGAGGAGGACTTGCGCCATGCCGTCAGTACAGACGCCTTAACCGGTACTGCCAATCGAAGACGCTTTCAGGAGTATTTGACAGCCACGCTCGAACTGAGCAATTCCATTCACACTTCGGTTTACCTGGCCCTGATCGATATCGATGCCTTCAAAGAAATCAACGATACGTTCGGCCATGTTGCAGGCGATAATCTCCTCAAAAATTTTGCAGAGCGGCTTCGCGCTTTTGAGGCGGAGAATATTTTCATTGCCAGGCTTGGCGGCGACGAATTTGGAATCGTGATATCTGACAAGGCGTGTGCTGATGTTCCAGCTCTTTTGGACGAGGTGCTGGACAGTATCAAACAACCTGTTTGGCTAGGTGATATTAAACACCGATATACGGCTAGTATTGGCGTGGCCGCCTTTCCTATGGATGCCAAGACACCTGATGGACTCTTCAAGGCCGCCGATATGGCGCTTTATCACTCAAAAGCTTCAGGGCGAGATCAACGCCAATGTTTCGCACCGCGCCTCCAATTAGCGGTCGAATACAAAAGCGCGTTGCTACAGGCTGTTGAGGCGGGTCTCGATCGAAACCAGTTCAGTCTCCATTATCAAGCTGTTGTACCAACCGTTCCCGGCAAGTCGATCTCGCTCGAAGGCCTGCTGCGATGGCAGCATCCGGAGCGCGGTCTCCTCACGCCCGGTGCATTTCTACCGGAGATCAATGATCCTGGGCTGGAGTCGGAAATCGGAATGTTTGTTGTCGAACGAGCATTCAAAGACATGGCACGCATACTGGAGGAGAGCCTTCCTGTGGACCGCCTTGCCATTAACGTGGCCAATGCGGATTTTCGATCCGACCGGTTTGTAGATCGATTTTTCGAACTTTCGGCCCAGACCGGCATCTCACCCGACCGGTTTTGCGTCGAGGTCGTTGAACAGGTATTTCTGGGGACCAATTTTCAGAGCTTTCAAGACCGCCTATTACGTCTGCACGATGCCGGCGTCGAACTCGCGCTCGATGACTTCGGAACAGGCTTTGCGTCCCTTACCCATCTCCGGCGCATACCGATCGACCGTGTCAAAATAGACCGAGGATTCATTTCCAGCCTACCGGCGAGTGGAGAAGACTTGGTCCTTGTCAAAGGTATTATTGATATCGCCCATGCTCTCGGTAAATCCGTAACGGCTGAGGGAATCGAGACTGAAGAGCAGGCGACGCTTCTTCAGCAACTCGGTGCCGACGGCCTTCAGGGTTGGTATTTTTCCAAAGCCTGTACGATGGAACGCTTGCCTTACGTGCTGCTCCAGCTGTTGAGCAGATCGAGATATAGCGATCATGCGCTTCAAATCGTTGCGCCCAGCCGAGCTTAGCCATCCGGTCCGCTCAGAGCGTGAGAATGAAGCCGCTGCCTTGGCCTGACACCGTTAGGCGTTGCGATGTTGTTTGAGAGGCACAGGAGCATGGTTCGATCTAAGCTGCCCCGCGACTGACCTCTTCATGCCAAAAAGACAGCCTCGACGCCTTTTCGTCGGGCAATTCAGGAGCGCGCTCTCCGGCGCGCCTCAATTTGGAACAAAGGGTGCGAAGGTGGGTTTATGGTCACAAAAAAGGTGCGTCCGACGGTGGGCATAATTCGAGCGTGGTAGTGTCGGAACGCGATAGATCATGAACCTTCCTCAATTAGAGCGTTCCCACCCCTTGGCTGCGCTGGCTTCTGTGGACCAAGCCTTTTTAGACCTGATCCCTGCCGGCATATGCATATGTGACCGCCACGGTGGCCTAGTCAGGTTTAACCGGCGCGCTGCCGAGCTGTGGGAGCGCTCCCCCGCAGCCGGCGAACTCGCCGATAGCTATCTCCCACTGATCCCACTCGAAAATGGTCCTAAAGAGCATTCCGTTACTGCTGCGATTCGTACAGGGGTCTCCGTCTCAAGAAAGGAGGCGATGATCAAGCGATCGAATGGTTTCGTGCGGGTCGTCCTAGATATCAGCCCACTGAGGGACGAGCAGAACGAGGTAGTCGGGGCTGTGATCTGTTTTCAGGACATTTCCGATCGCAAAGAGATTGAAGACCAGTTTCGCAGCCACCAAGATGCTGAGGATTTTTTCGAGAACGGCGCGGTTGCGTTACATTTGGTGGGAAAGGACGGCACGATATTGCGTGCCAATAGGGCAGAATTGGACCTTCTCGGATATTCCGCCGAGGAATATATCGGGCAACCTATTTCCAAATTTCATGCGGACGAACCCGTCATCAATGACATCCTGCAATGTCTTTCTGCGGGACAAAAGTTAAATCGGCGTCCAGCGCGGTTGCGCGCAAAGGATGGGTCCATCAAGCATGTTCAGATCACCTCAAACGTCAATTTTCGAGACGGTGAATTTCTGAACACACGGTGCTTCACCGTTGATATAACCGAACAGCACCGTGCGGAAGAGACGTTGCGCGAGCGCGATAGGCAAGCGCGCGAAATACTCGAGGCAATCCCCGCCGCGGTCTATACGACCGACGCTGTGGGCCGCGTCACCTTTTTCAACGAAGCAGCTGTAGAATTTTCAGGGCGACGGCCGCAACTGGGCAGTGACGAATGGTGCGTCACCTGGCGACTTTTTGAACCCGACGGCACACCACTTCCGTACGATCAGTCCCCGATGGCCGTTGCCTTGAAGGAGGAAAGGTCCATTCGCGGAGTAGAAGCTGTCGCGGAGCGCCCCGACGGAAGCAGGGTCCCATTCATACCGTTTCCAACGCCTTTACGAGACGGATCGGGAGCGATCGTTGGCGCTGTGAACATGCTAGTCGACATCAGCGCGCGCAAGCAGGCGGAGAATGAGCAGCGGGCGCTCATTAACGAGCTGAATCACCGCGTAAAAAACACGCTCGCGACGGTGCAGTCCATAGCGCGTCAAACGTTCCGTGCGACGCCAACTCCAGAGCATTTCATTCCCAAATTCGAGGGTCGGCTCCTGGCGCTCAGTAAGGCCCATGACTTGCTGACGAGGCGCCGCTGGACCGGTCTGGAATTAACCGAATTGCTCGACGCCGAATTCCAACCGTTTACGACTCCAGTTTCTGAACGCATTCATCTTGACGGTCCCGAGATTACTTTGCCGCCGCGGGTCGGGCTCGTGCTGGCTATGGTAATTCATGAACTTGCAACCAACGCCGCCAAATATGGTGCGCTTTGCAGTAATGAGGGGCATGTTTATCTCCGATGGAGGCTCACTGACAGGCCGGGGGGGCGGCGTTTGCGGCTCCTATGGAGAGAAGCCCATGGTCCGCAGGTTGACACGCCTCTGAAACGCGGCTTCGGCAGCGAGATTATTGAGCGGATTATCCAAAAGATCTCGATGGGGAGATATGCTTCGATTTTGATCCCGCGGGATTAGTGTGCCAAGCAGAATTTTCGCTGGGACAATGAAGAAGATGCTAGGGTCTGCGTGGTTTTTTCGTGGAGAACGAGTCGTTCATGTTCTGGATGATTGGACATGCTCAACGGTCCTCGGTTGCGTGGTCTGCAACGCTTCATAGATTCCTGACGCGCTACGCGTTCTGACTGAGGGCCGACGAGATTTAGCGTTACTCGATGTGAATGTTGCGTGGAAGAGAATTTATCCTGTAGAAGAGCCTCCCTCAAAGCGGTCTATACCGTTGGCCTTCCTTTCGGATATGGCGTGGAGGGTATTAACGAGCTTTTCGGGAGCGCCTATTCTCGCCAAACCAGCTCTAAGGCGCTCCGCGGTGCGATCCTAGCGGCGATCGACGGTCCTGAAGTCGCGCACTCTTATTTAGACAGTTCAGGATCCGTGAATGTGTGAACGACTGTAAGCTTGTGCACAACGACATCGCGTACTCTAACGGTGCGTCTATCGAACTTTTTGCTTAGCGAATTGATCGCATACAGGGTAGAGATTCCTGGATGTGGCCCGCCATATTGGGAAAAGCGCATGAAAAGGCTTGCCGCTTCCGATTTCTCCGTATCGAGATTCGGGCTCGATCCAGTCGTTGCAATGAGCCTTGCTGGAGCCGTCATCTTCTTTTTGATCAGCGGTACAGTTGCGTACCTCAATCTCGAGGCGATGAGGGCCGGCAATGAAAAAATCGCTCAGTCACATAGGGCGATCATTGCGCTGGATGAATTGCTGTCCAGCATGCAAGACGCGGAGACGGGACAGCGCGGGTTCGTCATTACGAACAACGAAAAATATCTCGAGCCCTATCATTCAGCACTGGTAATGATTCCGCCAAAACTTGAGGAAGTCAGCAAACTCGCCATCGAAGATTTTAACCAGAGAAAAAGACTTACGGTGCTCAAGGCCCACATTGACGGGAGGCTCGCCGAACTCAAAAGAGTCATCGACCTCAGGCGCAGTCAAGGCGGCCTTGAATCTGCGATTAGTGCTATAAATTCTGACCGCGGCAAGGCTGAGATGGATGCTGTGCGCGCCCAAATTGCAGGCATGGCGGAACAAGAGGCAAGGCTGCGTGCCACTCGGCGCGCAGAATTGACGACTGTTCAAAACACAGCGCTTGCCAGCGGTCTTGCGTCGGGAATCCTCGGCATTCTCCTGACGGCCGCAATTGCCTTTTTGATCCGCAAGGCGACTTTGGCTCGTCGACGGGAGGAATGGCTGCAAGCTGGCGAAATAGGATTGGCAGCAGCTGTTATGGGAGATCAGCCTGTCGGTCAGCTAGGCAATAATATTCTTGACTATCTTACTCAGCACGTCGGAGCGGTAGCGGGGGCGGCTTTTGTCGCATCGGGCGAAACCTTTCATCGCGTCGCGACGTACGGTGTCCCCGAGGACGCGAATATCGCCTCACAATTCAAGAGACGACAGGGCCTTCTTGGCCAAGCGGCCGCAGAAGGGCGATCGGTGCTGCTCGACGCAATCCCCGACGGCTATCTCGCGTTTGGCTCCGCTATGGGTCAGGACAAGCCTAAATATCTCTTGGTGTTTCCCGGATTAAACGGCAACGCCGTGAATTCCGTGATCGAACTTGGCTTTCTGCGGCCGGTTAACGAACGCGTACTAGCTCTAGTGGAGCAAGTATCCTCGGCGATCGCGGTTGCTGTGCGGTCCGCGAGTTATCGCGCCGAGTTGCAAAACCTTCTTGAAGAGACGCAACGCCAGTCAGAAGAGCTTCAGACCCAAAGCGAGGAACTTCGGGTCTCCAACGAGGAATTAGAGGAGCAGAGCCGGGCGTTAAAAGAGTCTCAATCGCGACTCGAGCAGCAACAGGTCGAACTCGAACAGACGAATTCACAGCTCGAAGAGCAGACGCAGCAGCTGGAAACACAACGCAGCGATTTAGAGCGCATCAACGCTTCCGTTGAACTAAAGGCGCGCGAATTGGAGCAAGCGAGCCGATATAAATCAGACTTCCTTGCCAACATGTCACACGAGCTGAGAACGCCGCTTAATTCCTCGCTGATTCTTGCGAAGCTTCTTGCGGATAACACAGAGGGCAACTTGACCCCAGAGCAGGTCAAGTTTGCAGAGACGATCCAGTCCTCTGGCAATGATCTGCTCACTCTGATCAATGACATTCTTGACCTTTCGAAAATCGAAGCAGGCCATGTGGAGATCAAGCCTGAATCCGTCCCCATCGAGCGTTTAGCTGGCAACCTTAAGCAAGTCTTTGAGCCGGTCGCTCAACAAAAGCAACTCGAGTTCATACTCGATGTTGCTCCGGAATGCCCGGTGAGCATCAATACGGATATCCAGCGGCTTGAGCAGGTGCTGAAAAATCTTTTATCCAACGCTTTCAAATTCACCGAATCCGGCCACGTCGGTGTCGTAATCCAGCCAACCGCGCAGGACAGGATTGCTTTTAAAGTGTCGGACACAGGAATTGGCATTGCCCTGGCGCAGCAAGAAAACATATTTGGGGCGTTCCACCAGGCCGACGGTACCATTAGTCGCAAATTTGGTGGGACTGGGCTCGGTCTATCCATATCGAAACAGCTAGTCCGTTTGTTGGGGGGATCGATCGACTTAAACAGCCAGCCAGGGCAGGGCAGCGCGTTTACCGTAACGATTCCTTTGGTTTATGACCCTGCAATGGTTTCACCGCGAGGAGCACCTTCTGAAAACAGCATCACTCCCGTCGCTCCCCACGCCGATTTAGGTAAGGCCGCACCCAAGCCGAGCAGCAAAGTGGCCGACGATCGAGATGCTCTTTCTGACAACAAGCGCGTCTTGCTGGTTATCGAGGATGATGATTCATTCGCTGCTATTTTGCGAGACCTGGCTCGCGAAAACGGGTTTAGAGCCTTGATCGCTGGTACCGCAGAAGAGGCGTTGGACATCGCCAAGCGATACAAGCCCAATGCCGTCGTTCTTGATGTCGGTTTGCCCGACGAGTCTGGTTTATCGGTTCTCGATCGCTTGAAACGCGACGAACAAACGCGCCACATTCCGATTCACGTCGTCTCAGCGTCCGACCAAGCCGAAACCGCATATTCCTTGGGAGCGGTAGGATATCTCGTCAAGCCAGTTAAGCGGGAGGATTTGATCAACGTCCTGCAAAGGCTTGAGGCTAAGATTTCTCAGCGCATGCATCGAATCCTAATCGTCGAAGATGACGCGGTACAGCGAGATGCAGTTGCCAGATTATTGTCCTCCGATGACATTGAGACGGTCGCTGCAGGCACCGCGGCCGAATGCCTGCAACGCCTCAAGGAAGAGACCTTCGACTGCATGGTGTTAGACCTGTCTCTTCCGGATGCCTCCGGCTATTCGCTGCTTGAGACGCTTAGCCGTGACAGCGACTATGCCTTTCCTCCCGTCATCGTCTACACCGGACGTGACATCTCGGCCGACGATGAACAAAGGCTGCGCCAGTACTCTAAGTCGATCATTCTCAAAGGGGCCAAATCGCCTGAGCGTCTCGTCGACGAGGTTAGCCTATTTCTTCATCAGGTGGTGTCTGATCTACCCGACGAACGACAGAAAATGATACGCGAGGCCAGAAATCGCGATGCCATGCTTGAGTCGCGACGAATCCTTGTTGTCGAGGATGACGTGCGAAACGTCTACGCGCTGAGAAACGTTCTCGAACCCCGCGGCGCGATCATCGAGATCGCCCGAAACGGCCGGGAGGCCATCGACACCCTCAGGAAGGCTGGTAATGAGCCTGGCTCGGCGATCGATCTCATCCTCATGGACATCATGATGCCAGTCATGGATGGCCTGGCTGCAACCACGGAAATCCGAAGCAACCCGGATTGGAAAAAACTTCCTATCATTGCCCTGACGGCCAAAGCAATGCCAGATGACCAACAGCGGTGTATCGACGCGGGAGCCAACGATTACATGGCCAAACCGCTCGACGTCGAGAAGCTCCTTTCTCTGGTACGCGTTTGGATGCCTCGGTGAGCGACAGTTCTGCGTCCCAAAAGGTTGAAGATGTCGAGATCCGGCTCCTGCTGGAAGCGTTGTATGTCAAATATCACTACGACTTTCGGAATTATGCGATGGCGTCGGTCAAACGACGTCTTAAACAGGCTCGGGAGCAACTTGGATTCAACACATTCTCTGCAATGCAGGAAAGCGTATTGCATGACCCTTCGATTCTGCCACGCCTTCTCGGATATCTCACCGTTCAAGTGAGTGAGATGTTTCGCGACCCCAGCTATTTCCGTGCCCTGCGCGAAAAGGTAGTTCCTCATCTTCGCACCTATCCTTCCCTGAAGGTCTGGATAGCTGGATGCAGTAGCGGTGAGGAATTATATTCCTTCGCAATCCTCTTTCGTGAAGAAGGGCTTGCTGAACGCACGCTGTTTTATGCAACAGATATCAGTCAAGATGCACTGCATGCCGCGGAGACAGGGATATTTAGCCTCGACCGCATTCCGCTTTTTACTGAAAATCATCGCAAATCCGGCGGCCGCTCTTCCTTGTCAGATTATTATCAGGCGTCGTACGGCAGAGCCTCGTTTGATAAAACCCTGCGTCAGAAGGTGGTGTTCTCCGACCATAGCTTGGTCACGGACGCGGTCTTTGCCGAGATGCAAATGATCTCTTGCCGTAACGTCTTGATTTATTTCGACCGGAGTTTGCAAGACCGCGCCCTTGGTCTTTTCAAGGACTCACTGGCGCGAAAAGGATTCCTTGGGCTTGGCGCAAAGGAAAGTCTGCGTTTCTCCGAGCATTCAGGAGCCTTTATCGATTTTGTTCGCGAGGAAAAGATCTATCAAAGGCGCGTAGGATGATAGGAGATGAAGCCGAGGCCGTCGTAATTGGGGCGTCAGCCGGCGCCTTAGACGCGCTGTCGGTCGTCCTACCTGCCCTTCCGGCCGCGTTCAACCTACCGATATTTGTGGTAGTTCACCTGCCGCCAGATAGGCGAAGCATGCTGGCGGAACTTCTCCAGCAGAAGTGCCAAATCATCGTTTGTGAAGCCGAAGACAAAGAGGCGATATGTCGCGGCACGGCGTACATTGCGCCACCGGATTATCATCTCTTAGTTGAATTGGACAAGTGCCTGGCCCTCTCAAGTGACCACCCTGTTCTCTTCTCGCGGCCTTCTATCGATGTCCTCTTCGAAAGTGCAGCCGATGCGTATGGCGCCGCTTTGATTGGCATCGTCCTCACAGGAGCAAATGCGGATGGCGCAAAGGGGTTGAGCGCGGTCGCAGCCGCTGGGGGCACAACCATTGTTCAGAACCCGAAGAGTGCCTTTGCCTCCGTGATGCCGGAAAGTGCTCTCGAGCGCACTCGAAATGCGCAGGTTATGACGCTCGACGAAATTGCGGCTTATTTGTTAGAGTTGGGAATGCGACCATGAGTGCTGTTTCGTTTCTATTGGTCGACGATCTCGAAGAAAATCTCCTGTCGCTAGGGGCGTTACTTAAGCGTGACGGACTCGATCTTTTGAAGGCCCGCTCCGGCGATCAAGCTCTTGAGCTGTTGCTCGTGCACGATGTGGCTTTGGCGCTCATCGATGTGCAGATGCCGGGCTTAAACGGTTTTGAATTGGCCGAACTCATGCGGGGGAATGAGCGGACGCGGCGAATACCGATTATATTCGTGACCGCGGGAAGTGCCGATAGCCAAAGGCGGTTTCGTGGATACGAAGCCGGTGCTGTCGACTTCATTCATAAGCCCATTGAACCGGACGTCTTGCGCAGCAAGGCGGACGTCTTCTTTGAGCTTTATCAGCAGCGGCAAATGATCGCTGCACAGCGGGACGAACTCAAGATCCAGGCCCAGGCGCTCGAAGAGGCGGGGCGCCGCAAAGATGAATTCCTGATCAACCTCACCCACGATATTACTCAACACGAGCATGCTCGTGCCCAGCAAGAAGTGCTACTGAAAGAGATCAATCATCGCATCAAGAACCTATTTAGCGTCACGGGGGGTTTAATCGCGCTCAGCGCCCAATCAGCAACCAGCGTTAATGAGCTGGCTGCAGATCTTCGATCTCGACTGCATGCTCTTTCTTGTGCGCACGATTTGACACTGCCCGATCTGAGAAGCTCCTGTGTTCCGAGAAGTGACACAACCGTCGTCGCGCTGATTACCGCAATCTTAGCACCACATGAACACGACAGCGGATCGCGCATTTGCATAACCGGATTGGACGCCCCGCTTTCTGGTAATGCCTTGACGTCCCTAGCGTTGTTACTGCACGAACTGACGACGAATGCCGCGAAATACGGTGCACTGTCATGCCCTGACGGCCGATTAACGATTGAAATTGGTGTAACGGACGAAACGCTCTGGCTCAATTGGGAGGAAAATGGCCCAAGGCCAATGGCGGAGACTTTAAGCGACGGTTTCGGCACAGTGCTTGAGAAGGCGGCTCTCAGGGGGCTAGGCGGGGAGATTGCGCGCGAATGGAAAAACAATGGGCTAGCCTTGTCGCTCCAAATTCCTTTGGAGAATCTAGCCAGCCAATGACGAGCATCGTGTCGCTGGCCTTAGTGGAATCTCATGCGTTTTTAGGCCTTCGACCTGAGAACGGATCGAGCCGACGATGGCCTCGCGATCTCGCGTCGCATCGGGGATCATGACGAAGCGGTCATCAAGGCGCTCTCTTGCCTTACCAACACCAAGACGATACGAGGCTCGATTTAAGTCATCACCTTACTAAGATTGCGAGTTTGCTGTATTCGAATAGGACGCGTTTGCAGCGAGGGACGGACGAATTCAGCTAGAGACGGACAAATAGGCATATGCGGTCCGGATCATTTCGTCAAAAGTCAGAGGCCATCACCACTCCCAGGCGGACACGCCGCCGTCGGCAGTCGTCTCGAAAAAACATCGTGACGGAATCTCTACGGGCTACGATCGATCGAGACTGACAATCGACAGGCTGCCCTGCCCACGAGCGTGTCGAATGATGTGTGCCAAGTCGTGCGGAGACGCTATCAACCCGTCGATTGCATCGCGCATCGTTCGCTAGCAATATTCTGCTGTTTTTTGAGATGGTGCTCGAACTCTTTCAGTGGCATGGCTTTACCGTAGAGATAACCCTGCCCTGCGCTGCAACCTAACGCTCGGAGGGCGCGTGCCTGTTCTCCAGTTTCAACCCCTTCCGCAATCACATCCAAGCCAAATGTCGTCCCGAGCTTGAGAACGGATTCGACGATGGCCGCGTCTGCACGATCTACAGTCATGTCCCGAACAAACGTTTGATCGACTTTTAGCCGACTGAGCGGAAAGCGCTTCAGCAAGCTTAGCGAGGCATACCCCGTCCCGAAGTCATCGAAGGCTACGCCGACACCCGCCTGCCGCAAGGCAGTGAGCTCGCGCAACACCGCCTGCTCGCTCTTGATCGCGGTGGTTTCCGTCACCTCGAGTTCGAGACGGTGTGGCGCAATGCGATACCTGGCCAGCTCGGCAATGGTCTTCAGCGCAAGCGTGCCGGAGCGGAACTGCATTTCAAACAGGTTTATACTGATATGAAGCGGACGCAGTCCGCGTGCGTCCCAGTCTGCTATCTGACCAAGGGCGGTTCGGATTGCCCAATCGCCCACCTCGTTCGCGAGCAGCATCTTATCGAGGACCGGTAGAAATTCACCGGGCGAGCGCAGGCCGAGGGAGGGATGCCGCCATCGTAACAGGGCTTCAGCACCGACAATCTCAGTGGATCGCATGTCGACCTGCGGCTGCCAGTATAGTTCGAACTGATTGTCCTCGAAAGCGCGTCGCAATTCGGCCTGCATTGTGCGGCGGCGCTCCGCCTGCTGTTTGAGGTCGGCGCAGAAGATTTCGCTGGCGCCGCCGCCGCTTGCCTTGGCGCGATAAAGGGCCATGTCGGCGCTGGCTAGAAGCGTCTCAATGCTCTCGCCATCTCCAGGGCTCTGCGCGATGCCAATGCTGGTGTTTAGATGACAGGCGTCGCCATCGATCAAAAAGTCCTCCGTGAACTGGTCAATGATGGTCGTCGCGATGGCCGAAGCATCCGCAGATGCATTCGCCACGGGAACGAAGAGAACGAACTCATCTCCGCCAAGTCTTCCGAGAATGCCGAGTTCGGGATCGACCGCACGCGTTAAGCGCTGGGCGACGCTCTGCAAAAGACGATCGCCGGCAGAATGGCCCAATGTGTCGTTGATGTCCTTGAATCCATCGAGGTCCAGCAGAAGCAATGCTGCGTGATCTGCTTTCCGAAGAGTCTGCTCCGCAAGCTGGAAGAAGCGCTCGCGGTTAGGGAGGCCGGTCAGCTGGTCGATGTGGGCAAGGTTCTTCAGGCGCTCCTGTGCGGCGACGCGCTCCGTGATATCGATGATGAAAGCCCCGCAATTTGGGCCATCGTCATCGCTCCAGGTTGACAAGCCGAGCTTGATCGGGAAGGGCTTGCCGCCCTGCCGTTGGCCTTCAAGCTCCAGAAGGCGGCCGATGGAGTCGAGGTCGGCCTCCCGTCGCTGACGTTCGAGCTCATTCTGAATGACAGTCTGCTGCATCCCCGGGAACAGGTCGATGAAGGGTTGACCGAGACTGTCGGCTTCCGACGCGCCGAACATCTTTTCGGCGGCTCGATTGAAGAACGTGATGCGACCTTGGCTGTCGGCACAGACAAGAGCGCTCACGACCGACTGGGTCATCCGCTCAAATCGCTGTTGGCTGGCCCGAAGCCTTCGCTCTGACCGACGCAGTTCGAGGCGGTCCATGACCAGGCGAGCGAGCTTCTTCAGCAACTGCGACTGGTCCGGCGGAAACCGCCTAGGCTTGTCATCGATAATGCACAGCGTTCCCAGCGCGCAACCAGTTTCGGTCAGGAGTCGTGCGCCCGCGTAGAAGCGGATGAAGGGCGCGCCTAGCACCAGCCGATTTTCCTTGAAACGGGGGTCGAGCGAAGCGTCCTCGACGATCAGCGGTTCGGTCTGATCGAGCGCAATTCGGCAGAACGAGGTGCTGGTCGAGCACACGTCCAGCCCGACGCGCGGCGATAAGAATTGACGCTCGTTCTCGACGAGCGAAATTAGGCTGATCGGCACATTGAATAGCGACGACGCGAGATCGACGACGTGGTCGAATTCTGCTTCTGGTCGGGAGAGTTCGAGATTATAATCGGCGGTTGCCGCGAGCCGCGCTGACTCGCTGGAAGCGGCGTTTGCAATGTCCCGGTGTGGCATCAGTACCTCCACTCACGGATGGCATCCGCATCTGTCTTCTTGTCCTGCATGAGGACCGCGCCGACGCTGATTCTTGAAACCACCTCACCGTCCGGCGTAGCGAGGGGCCTCCGCATGACCGCCACGATCCGTCGGGCGATGTGAAGCCGCCGCTCAAATTTTGCCGAGACACGTCGCATTTCGAGGTCGGTGATGACGCCATGAGGACGATCCTCGAGCGCCGCGATATCCTCGGCGTCGAGATGCTTGGGTTTACGATCGAGAACGCAAAGCATGCCGAGAACAATGCCCTCGGTCATTCGAAGCGGTGCGCCCGCATAGAAACGGATATGGCCCGGACCAGTGACAAAAGGTTTGTGGGAAAAGGACGCATCGGCCGATCCATCTTTGATAACGAGGGTCCCAGACAAAGAAAGTGCACAAAGACAAAAGGCCAGCTCGCGGGGGATTTCCTGAGAGATGAGGCCCATGCAGACCTTGAACCACATGCGATTGGTTTCGACGAGGGTTACCATAACAATCGGTGGGCCTGTCATTCGGCAGCTCAAGCGGACAAACTGTTCTTCGCGAGGCGTGTCGAGTATAAAAAACTGCTTGAGAAGCGTGCGTCGTGCTTCCTCGTCCTTCGGTAAAACCGCGATAGTCATTTGGAAACTCTCGCCAACCGCTGCGCGTCAACGAGAAACGCGCTGTTTTGATTAACACGCATTACACGCAAAAAAGTTGAGGAACTGAACAAGAAGCGCGGTAAATGGATTCCATCGGAAATGGATGGTTTTTTAAAGAGCTACCTACCGCAATCTGTAAATGTTCTTCGATGAGTGTGTTGCAGCTCAGAATTGGCAGGGCGGGCTGGAGCGTCTCCTCTCGGTATGCCGAACGTTTGCCAGTTGGCAGAAGCCAGTTAAAGCGTTATGCTCGCCACATGAATGCCGTCGAGATCAACACATCGTTCTACCGGCCGCATCAGCGCAGGACGTATGATCGATGGGCTCGGTCTCCACCCGCGACCTTCTCATTTTCAGTGAAAATGCCCAAAGCGATCACGCATAAGGACTACTGAATTACGAAGCTCTGCTTGACCGCTTTCTCACAGAGGTGGCAGGGCTTGGCGACACATTTGGAGGAAGAGAGCTTGAGGTCTTCAAGGAGGCGGTGAAGCTCGCCGATTCCGGCAAATACAAAGGCTGGAAGAAAATTCAGTCGCGGCTTGTGAAATCTGGACAGAAACGAGCGCCGGAGCTGCTGGACGGAAACAAAATCCGGATGATTTTGGACGCTCAATGTAAGTTGGCTCGGTGTTAGCAAACAGCGCAGCACCCTGTTGAGGGGCGTCGAGCGGTCTCATGGTTTAAGTGGGGGCCTAATAAATCAGGGTCTGCAGGAACACTTGAGAGGCCGGCGGCAATTCCTCAGGACGACTTCCGTAGCTCGCCGGCTGCAGTTGCTCCTGCTCGGATGGCGCGTCTCTCATTATGAAAACATTACTCCGCCCCGGGCGGGAAACGTGGATTGTCCGATTCGCTTGAAACGTGGGGGGTCGCCACGACCATCTCGGGTGAATGCTTCGTGCGAGCAGCTCCTCCGCTCAAAGTGGAAGCAATAGGGTTCTTGAACAGCTCTTCGCCGGCCTCGTTGGCGACCGAGATGAAGTTCCCTTCTTGCACCATGTCCGATTTTTTGTTCCCACGCGTTGAGCGATGAAACTGCCGTGTTCCCGGACTTCATCATCGTTGCTGCAAACGTGGCCGATCAGATCGTTAGCTGGAAGCCTGCCTGCTAAATGGAAGAAGTACTTGGGCATGGACCGGCAATTCCGCTGGCGGTCGTACGTTCCAAATTCGATTGCCCCGATCGTGCGGAAGAACCGCTGCGATGGAACTCGATCCGTTCTGCATCGTTGACGGCCGCTCACCCTGCATCAAAGATCGTCTCATCTCTGATTATCGGGATTTAACATGATCGATAGTAACACTTTCAAACTCGTTTGCGAGAATTGCGGCAGCCTGACCATCAGGATTGCGGATCCAGAGCAAGCAGACGCAGCCGCGATGGTAGAGTGTGGTCGCTGCGGTTCTCCGCGGGGAACGTGGGCGGCTCTTCGAGATCTCGCCAGGCAGCCGGGCGCAACCACATTAGAGCTGTGAGCCGACTGCGGCTTAGGATACTGCGATGCGCTACTATTTCGATCTGCGAGATGGCGACATTCTCACGCCCGACGAAGTAGGTCTCGAACTTTCTTCATTCCACGCGGCGCAAGAAGAAGCGGCTCGCTCGCTTGCAGATTTGGCGCGGGAGGCACTCCGGACGCACCACATCGATGGTGCTGGCGGACTGATCGCAGTAGAGGTTCGTGATGATGAGGGCCCAGTTCTGCAGGCCCGATTTTCGGTCAACGTGGATCGAAAACTTTAGCTTCTGCTTATCGTTGAGTGTTGAGCTTTCGACGGGGACCGGAGGTAGGGAAAGCGGCATGACAGATTTGCTCAAACTCCCTACCTGGGCCGATGAAGAGCATATCCATGCCGTTGTCGAGACGCCCCGTGGAAGCACCTGTAAGCTGGATTTCGATCCGGATTTGCTGGCGTTCACGTTGGCTAAGCCTCTGATGACGGGTCTCGTGTATCCGTATGATTGGGGTTTCATACCTTCGACCCTGGCTGAGGACGGTGATCCGCTGGACGTGCTGATTATCCATGAAGCTAAAACCTTCCCAGGCGTAGTGATGAGCTGCAAGGCTATTGGCATCCTTGAGATCGAGCAGAAGAGGAAGGGCAACAAGGAACGGAATGACCGCGTGTTTGCGGTCCCCGATCGCTCTCCGCTGGAGACCGATCTGAATGACGTTCGAAACCTCGGTTCGCGGTCCCATAATGAACTGGAGAAGTTTTTCCTAGCTACCTACGCTCTGGAGGAGACGGAGATTAATTTTCTGGGTTGGCACGGTCCCGAGCAGGCGATCGCCACTATCAAGCGGCTTTCTGAAAAATAGCAAGAGCGAGCCTTCGTCGGCTCGTAGCCATTTCAAACCTTCAAGAGGAGCGATGCATGGTCACCGAAGCGAGAGAGACAAGCACCCTGATCGGAAGCGATAAGGTGGAAGGAACCGCTGTCTATGGTCCCGACAACCAGCAGATTGGCACAATTGAACGCGTCATGATTGAAAAGACGAGCGGCCGCGTATCGTACGCCATCCTCGGCTTCGGCGGATTTTTAGGTATCGGCAATGATCACTATCCGCTCCCATGGAACAGTCTGAAATACGACACCGAGGTCGGGGGCTATCGGATGGGCGTTACCGCGGACCATCTCGAAAATGCTCCCAAGTTTGCCGACGAAAACAGCTGGAATTGGTCGGATCAGACCCGCACCAAAGCGGTCGACGATTACTATACCGGACTGACATAACTCATCAGTCCCCGAGGGTGATCAAGTCATCGTTCCAGAAGCTCATTGCATTGCAATTCGTCGTTCGCGCTCTTACACCTGATACAGCGCAATGGCGAAAGGCTGGCAGCATGAGCACGTTGAGAGCATCTGCGCCGATCTCGGAATTACGATTGCCTTATGTCACGAGCCCACCGGTCCGTTGAGGACTAAAGCCGGTCAGACGCTACGCCGAATGCTCCTCGAGCACGGCGAGGGACATCTGATCATCACGCTGCGCACGATCGTAGAGTCATCTGGGAATGAGCAGTCGCTGACGGCGGCTGGAATTCTGGGCGTCAGTGATCTCGTTCTTGCGCATCCGTCGTGGTCTGACCACGGACTGGCCTGGATCGAAGCGTTCGATAGTATCGACCTGGAAAAGCTCGCCAAGATGGCGAAGGCAAATCGCAAGGCGGTCCCGAAGCGTGAGGCCATGGCGGCGATGCTGTATGAGCGTCTGGCGCCGATCTTTGATCCGCCGCCGAAGGCTCGCAAGCATCGTCCATTCAAGCACACCAGAACGACGCCGCGGTATGCGCATCTCGAGCCAGCCCCGAGTCGGTCGTGAGAAACTAGTCCCTCGGGCTCCGGTTGGTTGGCCTGAGCGACAATCCTTCGCGCTGCACCTTTCCACGGACCGATATCTCGGAGCGCTTGAGTTTCAACGCTATCAAACGGGTCGGAGTGTTTTCTTTGATGAGCGTCTTGAGCTGCTTAACATCGTCCGTTGACCAGGATTGACGATCTGAACGGCCGTCCTTCTTTTTGCTGCCGCTCTTCTTCGCACCAGCCTTAGTGGTCTTCGTGGCCGTCTTTTTCACGGATTTCTTCGGCGTCTTCTTTGCCGACTTCTTTGCCTTTTTGGCCATGGTCACTCCTGAAGTTGTTGACCGACTTTATACGATTCTCGAAGCGGCTTGAATGATAGAAGCTAGCCAGATCAGCGGCTTTATGCTCAAAAGGTTTCGTCGATTGGCTCGGCGAACATTTCTAAGGAGTGCGACAGTGGCGATCGGTACTGTGAAGTGGTTCAACGGGCAGAAGGGCTATGGTTTTATCCAGCCCGACAACGGCGGCAAGGATGTCTTCGTCCATATCTCGGCGGTTGAGAAGGCGGGCCTAAGCTCGCTCAATGAAGGCGACAAGGTCAGCTACGAAGTGGTCCAGAACCGCGGCAAGGAAAGCGCGGAGAACCTTCGGGTCGGTTGATCGTTAGACCAAGCGAGCTGAGCCGGATGTACGCTGGCTCGCGATGTGGATGGCTCGAGCAACCTAGTTGGTTGGCAACTTCAAGAAAAATACTGTGTTCACTATTGAGCAGACCTTGAACTGAGTTCTGGCGCATCATCCGGCGCCGGGGGCCACGCTGGCCGAGGCGATGTTGGTGCGAAAATTCGCCGCCTTCCGCTTAAATGCTCCCGCAAGGCTTAAGGCCGTCGCCTCAATGACCCGCGGCCCCCTTTTGCTCGCGCTTTCCGCGGGGGTCGCGTTCGCACTGGTCTGTCTGGTTGGCGGCGCCAGGGCGGACGTCTCGATCCAAAACGTCAAAGAATTGATACGGGTCGCGACCCGCGCTGATGTACGCGCCATAGTGGCTGCCGCCGGGGAGGCGAAGGCCGAGTCGGTGGCAAGAGCAGCCGGCGCGACCGACGCGCAAATAGCGCGCGCAAGGAAATGCCTGAAGTGAGGTTGCTTGCTGGCCTTGGCTCGACACCGGTCCGCGACGAAATCAATGCTCGTGCTTGTCGTCGCGTATATCCTCGTCGTCGCAAACGTCCATCTTCTTCATGGCAGCGTCCGCTTCCTCCCGGGTCTTGAATACGCCGAGCCCGACGATAGTGGACGGCTGCGAAGGGGGTGTTAGGGTGTTCGTGATGGTCGCCGGCCTCTTGTCGACGACGGTGCACGTCTTCGTCTCGGAATCGCGGATGACGTAGTATTCCTCCGGATGGACTTTCATCTGTGCCAGCGCCGGCATGGCCGCAACTGCTATGAGGGCGCTTAGGGCAAATCTGTTCACGCGGGAATGCTCCTCTGTACAGGCGGCCTGAACGCGGGTGCCACTCAATCGTCGTCCAGGTCCGACTTGCAATCTTCCCTCGTCTTGATGGCGGTCTCTGCATCGGTTCGCGTCTTGAAGGTGCCGTTGTCGACGATGCTGGTCGCCACGGCCGGCTTATGCTCAACGATGGTGCACTTCTTCGAGTCGGGATCCCGCACGACGTAGTACTCATCGACCGTTACCGTTTGGGCAAGCGCCGGCGCGGCAGAGAGGGCAGCGAGCGCGCTTAGAGCGAATATCTTCATAAGGAAAGCCTCTGTTGAGGCCCACCAAACGCTGCGTCACTGCCGTTTGTTCCTAAGAACTGTACCCGGCCAGGTACCGGCGGAACCTACTTTCGGTGGTGCGTCATTCGTCCGCAACACACTGGAACAATGGTGCTGAAATGGTTAGTACAGCGCGCGCAGAGAAGGCAGAGGGTCAGGGTGGAGATAAGAAGCGCAGCAAAAGCTCGCAGCTGTTCGCCGAGATCGCCAACAGCACGTCACGGGCAGCGGGTCGCGCTCCCGCCTTCGTCGTAGCCGTCGCCGGTGTCCTCATCTGGGCTATTACGGGACCGCTGTTCGGTTACTCCGACACCTGGGAGCTTGTGATCAACACCGGTACCACCATCGTCACCTTCCTGATGGTCTTTCTGATCCAGAACTCGCAGAACCGGGACGGCGCGGCCATCCAGGCCAAACTGGACGAGTTGATCCGCGTAAGCAAAGCTCGAAATTCGTTCGTCGGAATTGAACGTCTGACCGACGAGGAGCTCGAAGATATTCGAAGTAGGTGCGAGCGCTTGGCTCAGGCCGAAAAGATCAGTGAACGGGAAGTCGACCTGAGCGGCAAAGAGGCTAGGCAGGCCGCCGACCGGGTTACCGACTGAATCGGGGCAGGTGGTTAAGGATAACCACCGCCCGTCCGCATCGCAGGTGGAGTATCGCGATGCCTTGCAACCCGAAGGACCTGGCCGATCGGATGGCTGCCCGGCGCCTTCACACAGCCGCGCGAGCAGGCGCGCCAGACGGCAAGGGCGTTCCTAGACCGCTGGCCGGCCGCCGCGTACATGAGCGCCGTCGAGACTTAGCGCGAGTTACCCGGCGGCGAGATCGAGTTCACGATGAAGCGGCTGCGCAGCGCGGATTCATCTGTTGAACCTTCGTGCCACGCGACTGATCATAGTCTGAGGATTTCAGGGCTCAGTGAGTAAAGCAGCGCCGTCGGCGAATATATTCCGCCGTGCGGCGTTGTGCGTTTTTGCGGACACGCCGCCGCGACCCGACGGCATGGCCACACCACGAGTCCACTGACGGACAGGAAGCGGTGAGGTGCGACGATCTAAGGTTATAGCGGTATCAGTGTGCATATCTTTGCAGCCGCAAGGCATGCTGTTTTCCTGTAGGACTCGATCATCCGATGGAGGTGTTAATGTCCCCACCCCGATCGCGTTCCGCCGCCACCGGCCATAGCCCGGCAGCCAAAACGCGCAGCAGGACCACCAAACGCAAGAAGACGAACGCGAAAAGGACGACAAAAGCTCGTGCGAAGAAGGCCAAAAGGACAGCAAAGCCGAATACGTTCTACGACTGGTGCGTTTCCGAGCGCGGCAGATTGAGCAAAAAGATTGACGACTGTCCGGGATCAGCGCCTATGGCACAGAATTGATGGTGTGATCTAAGGAGTGTTCGGTTCTCGTCGCAGACGAAGGA
>NZ_JBXASZ010000010.1:0-128051 GCF_058809865.1 Nitrobacter sp. MLSD-S21
CCTGCAGACCGCCCCCAACGCGCCTGCCACAGCCGACACCTTCTACGGCTATCTCCAGACCAGCTTCTTCTTCTAAAAACCACGCCGGCCCAACAGCAAATGCCTGTGGGCCGGCATCTATTTTTTTCGGCCGTGTGAAATTTCGTCCCTAGCATTCCTCGATTGAGGAAAGAGTAGGCGATCAAGTCTGGCATCAAACACCAGAGCGCGTACCGCTTTAAGTCCCGTAGCTCTGCACGAGACTGCCGGCCACCAGCGCCCAGCCGTCGACCAGCACGAAGAAGATCAGCTTGAACGGCAGCGACACAACGACGGGCGGCAGCATCATCATGCCCATCGACATCAAGACCGATGCTACCACGAGATCGATGATCAGGAACGGCAGGAAAAGCAGAAATCCGATCTCGAAGGCGCGCTTCAGTTCGGAGATCATGAAGGCCGGCATCAAGATGCGCAGCGAGAGTTCAGCGGGCGTACCCGGCGGCGGCTCGCCAGACAGATCCATGAACAGCTTGAGATCCTTTTCCCGCACGTTCTTCTGCATGAAGCCGCGCAGTGGAACGGACGCGCGCTGCAAAGCGTCCTCAACCGTGATTTCGTTCGCAACCAGCGGCTTGATGCCATCGTCGTAGGATTTCTGCAGCGTTGGTCCCATTACGAAGGCAGTGAGGAACATCGCAAGTGCGATAATGACGGAGTTGGGAGGTGCGGTCGCGGTGCCTAGCGCGGTACGCAGCAGTGAAAGCACCACCACGATGCGCGTGAACGACGTCATCATGATCAAAATCGACGGTGCAATCGACAACACGGTGAGCAGCGCGATCAGTTGGATCGCACGCTCGCTCACGCCGCCGTTGCCGGCGCCGCCAAGATTGATGCTGATATCCTGCGCGAACGCCGGATCGGTGAGCGATCCGGCGGCTATCAGAATGAGAAGGAATGAAACTCTACGCGGGTGGGTCGCCGCACTCACGAAGGGGACTTCGAGCGCCCGAGCAGAGACGCCATCTCGTTCTCAAGGTGCTCGAACCCGGATTTCGGACCGGGCGGGGCGACCGGCGGTGCCCCTGACGATTCGCTACGGGATGCGGGACCGGGTGTAATTTCCGTACTGCGCGGACGAGGCGGTGGTTCGGAGGTCGCGGGCGCCACGGCCGAAGGCTTGCTGTCGCCCGTCGGGCGCCGGAGTGCGGCCTCGAGACGTTGCGCCATCTCCGCGAGATTTTGATCCGCGTTGGAGGCAGAGGGAGGCGGTGAGGGCGTCGGCGCAGGAGGCGGTGCTGGACGCGGCGGCATCACCGGTTCCTGTCGCGCCGGACGGGCGCCGCGAATGTCGGTTCGGCTCATGGGCTCGGGCGTGAAACCGGCCAACGGATCGCTGCGGCGCTCAGCGGCAACCGGCCGGCGTGGGGCATCGGCGAAGGGAGGGCGGGCCGGGGGAGGCGATTCCGGGATTGGAGGCTCGGGATGGCCGGACGGATCGGAGCGAGTGCCGTCGGACTCCATCCAGCCGGTCTCGGCCAGCGGTGGCAGCCTCGGCATTTCAACGTTCGATAGCGGGCGTTGCGGAGCCTGATCGCGTCCGGGGCTGGCGGCGCGAACGATGTTGTGCTCCACGACAATGTCGGTCGGTCCTCCGATCATCAGCAGGTGCTCGACATTGTCCCGGCGCACCAGGACCAGCCGCCGACGTCCGTCGACTGCGGCGGCATCGATCACCGCCAAACGGGGCATGCGTCCGCGATTGGCATTGACGCCGAGACGATCTCCCGCGAATCGCCGCACGAGCCAGGCGGCCCCGGCGATCAGCGCCAGGACCACAATGAATGCGATGACGAATGTGACTGCCTGCATGCTGTGTTCCTGACAGAAAGCGCCTTTAATTCAGCTTCGGATCGTCGAATGCCTTCCGGCATTCCTCCCGTGACGATCGAGCCTTGGCCCAGTCTATTGATCCCGCCCGGCAAAAACTGCCGCCGACAGCCTTAATAACCTATGAATCGACGAGACCAAAACAACTTCTGCGCGTCGTACGCTCCGGTTAACAAAGGTGGTTAACGCACTCGTGGCAAGTATCTGGGCAATCCGAGATTTTAACGTGCGCCTGAGCGGAAAGCGGGTTTAGGCAAGATCCGCCGCTTTGCTGTTCTTAACCCGCTGTTAACCATGAGGGGGGCAAATTCTGCCTACCTCGGCGGCGCCCCGTCCCGAGGCCGGAGCAAAGACCCGTGCCCCTCAACGATATTACCTCGCTGGCGGCGCTGCGCACCCGGATGCAGTGGCATCACGAACGCCAGCGTGTTCTGGCCGAAAACGTCGCTAACTCCGATACGCCGAACTTCAGGCCGCACGATCTGGTGGAACCGAGGTTCGACGCGCAAGGCGGCAATGCCTCGGGCGGCGCGACTCTGGCGATGATCCGCCCCACCTCAGGTCAGAGCATCGCCGGTTTCGAAGCGTTCTCGCACTTCGGACAAAACGGCAATGGCGGCTTTCAGACCCGTCCGGCTGGCAACGCCGTCAGCCTTGAGGATCAAATGCTCCAGGTGTCGGCCAACCAGATCGACTATGCCGCCGCGACCTCGCTCTACAGCCGTAGCCTGCGGCTGCTGAAGATGGCTGTCGGCAAGGCGTGACGCAGGGCTAAACGGAAGGAGACCGCATCATGGCAGACAACGGCGCCGACTTCATGCGATCGATGAGCATCGCGACCTCTGGTCTGCGAGCGCAGGCCGGGAGAATGCGGGTGATTTCGGAAAACATCGCCAACGCCGACTCAACCGCGCAAGGGCCAGGCGGCGATCCTTATCGCCGCAAGGTGCCGACCTTTTCTTCGGCCCTCGATCGTGCGCTCGATGCGAAAGTGGTGACGCTCGGCCGGGTGAGGCCTGACATGTCAACGTTCCGCGTCAAGCACGAGCCGGGCAATCCGGCCGCAGACGCCAGCGGCAACGTCAAATATCCCAACGTCAATTCGCTGGTGGAGATGACCGACATGCGCAACGCGCAGCGGTCCTACGAGGCGAACCTCAACATCATCAGCGCAACGCGCCGGATGATCCAGCGCACACTCGATATCCTCAAGTCCTGATCGGAGATCTGACCATGGCGTCGCCCACAGTTGCAGCAAATGCCTATGCGAGCCTCGCGAGGATGATGGATTCCGGCGCCGCCGGTGGCAAAGCGCCGGGCGGTGATGGTCCCGCGTTCAGTGCGGTGCTGAAAGATGTGCTCGGCGGCGTGAGGGAAGCGGGGCGGGCGTCCGATGCGCAGACGGTGGCGATGGCATCAGGCAAGGCCAACCTGATGGATGTGGTGACCGCGGTCGCGGATACCGACGTCGCGGTGTCGACGCTGGTGTCGGTGCGCGACCGCGTCATTCAATCCTATGAAGACATCATGAGGATGCCGATCTGATTGGAGCGCACATCAGCTCGCTGATGCTGCGTCATTCCTTATCTGGCCGAAAAGAGGTTTGTCATGACCGGCGCTGAAACACTGGATGTCGCGCGTGACGCGATCTGGACCATCGTTCTGGTCTCCGGACCGCTGCTGGCGGTCGGACTCATCGTCGGCGTCGCGATTTCGCTGGTGCAGGCATTGACGCAGATTCAGGAGCAGACGCTGGTGTTTGTGCCGAAGATTCTGGCGATCTTCGTGACGCTGGTGCTGGCGCTACCGTTCATGGCCGATGCGCTGCACGCCGAAATGATACGGATTTCATCGCGAATCATCGGCGGCTGACGCACAGTCGCGAGATGCACATCGATATCTCGCTTCTACCCGCTCTCGCCGCCACCTTCATGCTGGTATTCGCCCGCATTGGCGCGATGGTGATGCTGTTGCCTGGGTTCGGCGAGGGCTTCATTCCGGTGCGTGTGAAGCTCGCCATCGCTCTGCTTTTGACCCTCATCATCCTGCCGCTGCATCGTGCCGCCTATCACGTTGACATGCAGTCGGTCGCGCCACTGGCGGTTTTGTTGGTGCACGAGATCATTATCGGCGTCGTGCTGGGCGCTACGGCACGTGTCACGCTCGCGGCCTTGCACGTGGCAGGCTCGATCATCGCACAGCAGCTCGGGCTTGGATTCGTCACATCGGTGGACCCGACGCAGGGCCAGCAAGGCGCGTTGATGGGAAACTTCCTGACCCTTCTCGGGATCGCGCTGCTGTTCGCAACCGACACCCACTATCTGGTCATTGCCGCGCTCAACGACAGTTATAAGATATTCTCGCCAGGCGAACTGATGCCGAGCGGCGACGTGGCGGCGCTGGCGACGCGTGCTTTTGCCGGCGCTTTCAAGATCGGCCTGCAACTGTCGGCTCCGTTTCTGGTGTTCGGACTGGTCTTCAATATCGGGCTTGGCGTGCTCGCGCGGCTGATGCCGCAGATGCAGGTTTATTTCGTTGGCGTGCCGCTCTCGATTCTTATCGGCTTCATGATCTTCGCCGCCGTGCTGGCGTCCATGATGGGAACCTACATGGATTATCTGGTCGGCGTGATGCAAGATCTGACGTCGCTGAACTGAGGTCTCCGCGATGGCCGACGAGAGCGACGATACCGAGAAAACAGAAGACCCGACGCAAAAGCGCCTCGACGATGCGCTCGAGCGCGGCGACGTCGCCAAGAGCCAGGAGATCAACACCTGGTTCGTGATTGCGGGTGCGACACTGGTACTTTCGACGTTTGCTGGTTCGATCGGCGACGGGTTCCAGACGCCGTTGCGCAATCTGATCGCCAATTCCTGGCAAATTCGGACCGACGGCCCCGGTCTTTTGGCACTGACCGAGCAAATCGGGTATCGCCTTGCTGCCGTGCTGGGCATTCCGTTGCTTTTGCTGATGATGGCTGCCGTTGCCGGCAATGTCATTCAGCACCGCTTCGTCTGGTCGGGGGAATCGCTCAAGCCGAAGCTCAGCAAGATTTCAGTGGTGTCCGGCGCCAAGCGGATTTTCGGCAAGCAGGCTGCTGCGAACTTCGCCAAGGGACTTTTCAAGCTGATCGCGCTGGGCGCGGTCATGACGGCGGTGCTTTGGCCGGAGCGCTCGCGGCTCGACGCGATGGTGCGGCTCGATCCGGACGCCCTTCTCGGAATTACGAAAAGCCTGACGCTGCAATTGCTCGGCGCCGTGGTTGTGATGCTCGCGCTGGTCGCGATCGCAGACTACCTGTTCCAGTACCGGCAATGGTTCGAGCGACAGAAAATGTCGCTGCGGGAGATGAAAGAGGAGTTCAAACAGTCAGAGGGCGATCCGCATATCAAGGCTCGCATCAGACAGTTGCGCCATGTCCGCATGAAGAAGCGCATGATGGCCGCCGTTCCCAAGGCTTCGGTGATCATCACCAATCCGACGCACTATTCGGTCGCTTTGTCCTACGAGCGCGGCATGTCGGCGCCGGTCTGCGTAGCCAAAGGCGTGGATAACATCGCGCTCAAGATCAGGGAAATCGCCCGCGAGCATGACATTCCAGTCGTCGAGAACGTGCCTTTGGCCCGCGCGCTGTATGCCGTTGTCGAAATCGACGACGAGATTCCGGCCGAGCACTATCACGCCGTCGCCGAAATCATTGGTTACGTCATGGGCCTGAAGCGCGGGTTTTCGGGGCACCGGATCTGAGGCCGGTGGCCGGGATCGGAGGAGCATCGGGGTGGGGGAAATGGCGGGAATGAGCCCATGAGGCGCTTGCGCTGCCGGGTCCGATTCAGGCACTCAGGACCCGGCGCATGCGCATTCCGCGCCCGCCGCGATAGGCCCCGCCGGATTCCATGACGCCAGATCCCGACATCGATTCACCGCAGGTGGGGCAGGAGCCGGCGCGGCGGAGCGGCAGCATCCTCCTGGTTCTGCTGGTCGCGGGTTCGATCGTCGCGGCCGCCGTGGCGTTTATGACGCTGGGGAGTACTAACGCCCAGCCTTATATTCTGGCGCTATTGGCCTCGCTGGCGATGGTCGGGCTGTTCACGCTTTTCGCGTTCGCGGCCGGGATCGTCCGCTTTGCCGACCGCACCATTGATGATCCGCTGATGCGTCCGATAGCGGATCACGCCTTCGACGGTATCGCCGTCACCGATTCCGGCGGGCACGTCATTTATGCCAACTCCGCTTATCTCGCCCTGACCGGAGCTACGTCGATGCAGGACGTGCGGCCGGTGGAGCGCGTATTCATCGGCAATCCCGACGTTTCCGAGGCGGTGTTCCGCCTTTTGAAGGCGGCGCGCGAGGGTAAACGTCAGCAGGAAGAGGTGCGCGTTGCCGCCGCCGACGGCACGAACGGTCGCTGGCTGCGGCTGAGGGTCCGCCGGCTCGCACAGGCAAAGCGGTATTCTCGATATGCCGTGTGGTCGATCGCCGACATCACCCGTGATCGCGAGCGGCAGGAAGATGTATTCCAGGAACTGCGCCATGCGATCGAATATCTCGATCATGCGCCGTGCGGGTTCTTCTCGGTCAACCAGTCAGGCGATCTTGTCTATGTCAATGCGACGCTTGCCAACTGGCTGGATCACGATCTGGCGGAGGTCGGCTCGGGTGGCCTGAAGCTCGCCGACATCGTTTCGGGGGACGGCGCGTCTTTGCTGACATCGATCATTGCTGCGCCCGGCGAAGTCCGCACCGAGGTCTTCGATATCGATCTGCGGATGCGCAATGGCAAGACTATGCCGGCGCGGCTGTATCACAAGTTGGCTTTCGGCGCCGACGGTGTGCCCGGTCCCTCGCGAACGCTGGTGATCAGCCGCGCCCGCGACGAGCGCGTCGATCCGCAGCGTGCGGCGGAAGTACGCTTCATGCGCTTCTTCGACAACACGCCGATGGCTATCGCGACGGTCGATAAATCCGGCGCGGTTGGTCGCGCCAACGCGCGGTTTGCGAAACTCGCGCAAAGCCTCAGTCCGGACGGCGCCGTGGCCAAGTCGATTCTTGCGGCGGTCAAGGAGCGCGATCGTGGTCAATTGAGCGCGGCCATCCACGCTGCGGCGGACGGGCAGGGTGATATCCCTCCCGTCGAGGTGATGCTGGAGGGCGCGCGCGAGCGATGGGGACAGTTTTTCGTCACCGCGGTGGAGGACGATCGCGACGCGGAAGCAGCCATCGTCTACATGCTTGAGACGACCGAGCGGCGCACGCTCGAGAGCCAGATCAATCAATCCCAGAAGATGGAGTCGGTTGGCCAGCTTGCCGGAGGCATCGCGCACGATTTCAACAACGTGCTGTCCGCCATCATGATGGCAAATGACTTCCTGCTGAACGCGCACAAGCCGACCGATCCGTCTTTCCAGGATATCATGCAAATCAAGCAGAACGCCAACCGCGCCGCAGCCCTGGTGCGGCAATTGCTGGCGTTCTCACGGCGACAGACCCTGCAGCCGAAAGTGCTCGATCTCGGCGACACCCTGAGCGACATCGGCATGTTGCTTAAACGTTTGATCGGCGAGAAGGTTACTTTCCCAGGCGTCGTGCACGGGCGAGACCTGTGGCCGGTCAAGGCCGACGTCTCGCAGTTCGAACAGGTTATCGTCAATCTCGTGGTCAATGCGCGCGACGCCATGCCAAATGGCGGCAAGCTCGCGATCCGCACCGCGAACGTCGCGGCCGCGGAGGTCGCGGCGTTCGGCCACAAGGGAATGCCGGCCGCGGACTATGTGCTGGTCGAGATCGGCGACACCGGCACCGGCATTCCGCCCGAGATCGTCGATAAGATTTTCGAGCCGTTTTTTTCCACAAAAGAGGTGGGCAAGGGCACCGGGCTCGGTCTGTCCACGGTCTACGGCATCGTCAAGCAGACCGGCGGTTTCATCTACGTTGACTCCAAAGCGGGCGAGGGCACGACGTTTCGTATTTTCCTGCCGCGCCACCATCCCGAAGCCGAGGCGCCGCCGGCGTCGTCCGGCGTGATCGGCGCGGCGAAGGAGCCTTCTCCCGCGGCCAAATCGGTCAACACCGATCTGACCGGCCAAGGCACTATTTTGTTAGTGGAGGACGAAGAGGGGCTGCGTTCGCTTAATGCTCGCGGCCTGCGTTCGCGCGGCTACAGCGTGATCGAGGCATCCAACGGCATCGAAGCGCTGGAAGCGCTCGACGAGAATGGTGCCGTCGATCTGGTGGTTTCCGACGTTGTTATGCCGGAAATGGACGGGCCAACTCTGTTGCGGAAAATGCGGGTGCGCAATCCCAATCTCAGAATCATTTTCGTGTCGGGTTACGCCGAAGAAGCATTCGATAAGAGTCTGCCGGAGAACGAGCAGTTCGCTTTCCTTGCGAAGCCTTTCGCGCTCAGTGCGCTGATCGCCAAGGTCAAGGAGACGATGACGGCATCCTAGCCTCGATGTTTCGGCCTACCCTTGACCGCTCGGCCTTCAAGAACCGGTTTGGCAATCCGCTCATCTACCCTTTTATTGGATTGCGTCCGGTTCCGCGCGCGGCAGGCGCCGTGCCGGGTTGGACAGCGCCGTGACGCCCGTGCGCCGGCGCTGTCCGCGTGCGATTGCGCCCGTCATCGTAAAGGGTGGAGCGATACTTCGCCCGAGCTTCCGTCATCGTGGCGCCGCGCCAGGCGGCCAGCATGATTCGCGCAGAGCGTTCACTGAGCGCGTCGTAGAGGCGCGAGAGCCGATAGACCTCAGTGACGGACGTGCCGATGGCCGGATCGAGAAACAGCAAAATCTGCTGGAAGATTTCAGAGGGAATGCCGATGGCCTTGGCGGCGCAAACGAGTGGCTCGCCGCCCGCATCCTTCACCACCTGTTCGGAGATCGCGGCGGGAAGCATCAAGGTTGCGCTGAGTTCGGTCGCGAAGCTATCAACGTCGGACGCGAATGCGGCCATGTGCAAAATCTCGATCGCCCGCAGGGCACGGGACGGATGAATATGCGGCGACGGCCGCAGCGGGGCCGTGGACAGATTGTGCAGGATCAAAGCGCGATCTTTAGAGCTTGCGCCAAAGAACATCTCACTTATTTCGGCGGCGTCACCTGGTGCCATCGATAGCGTTGCGACCGTGTGCTGTTTCGTCGCTGAGGCCGCCGTCGCGGGCGGCGATGGCGGCGCGGGGCTACCAGCCTGCGGTGGGGTGGTGGACGCGTCGAGCCGCAGCTTGCTCATGATCGCCGCCGGCGTCCGCGGGTAGATCGACAGGCGGGCGCGCACTACGGCGCGGGTGGCGTCGTCGACATGATCGATCAGGCGTGAGGTGAGTTCGACGAAGTGTCGTTCCTCTTCGACAGAGTGTGTGCTGGTCTGCACGTAAAGGTCGGTCAGGACCCGTAGCAGAGTCGGACGGATGTCAACGCCGTCCCGGCGGGACAGCATCAACAACCCGTCGAAGCCGGGAAACATCGGAGGTGCGGTCATGGCGGCTTACGCTTACGGAACCAGTTTGTTCTCAACCTAGCGCGGCCGCTTTAACAGGCCGTTAACCATGCGGGGTTCTAAATCCCGACGCGTCGCTGCCCAAATCGCGACGAGCGCTGGGGCGAGGAGAGACTGAGCATGGGCACCGTTATTGCGTTTCCGGCAGATGCGGCTTCGCGGCTGGGATCAACGGTAAATCGCTCTTCGGATCAGATGAGGGGAACGGTGGTGATTCTGCCGGTCATACGCATCGACCGCGAGACCGACGAAACCAGCGGTGGAAGCGGTCCCGAGCAAGGCACGGCTGCCGGGCGGCGGCGCCGCCGCCGCGCCCGCTCCTGATTTTTCCGGACACGCCCGATGCAGGAGACGTCGCTTGCGATGCCAGGGCTGAAACGTTCACCTCTCACTTCGCTTGTTTCCGTGATTCTATTAGGAACTGCGCTCGCAGCATGCAGTGGTGGTGACTTCGGCCGCGTTCGTCAGGATGCACGCAACGACGACATGCACCGCTGGATGGGCGCGGAAGCGACCGGCAGCATCGGTCGTCAGCCGTCGCGGTTTCAACTAACCGAGAGCGAGAGGATGTTGCGCGATCTCGCCTATCCGCTGGTCGAGCCGCCGCATTCGCGGCCGGCCTGGAAGAGTGTGTTCGGCGACTACGACCCGCTCGCTACGCCATGGCGGCAAAAGCCTGCATATGATCGCTCCGCTTACGGCCGCCTGCTCATCGACGAGCCGCATCGTTCTCACACTTCGCGCTATACGCAATTAATCGATGACGTCCGCGACGACATCACCCGTTTTGATCCGTTCTTCAACACCGCCCGGCAGGTCTTCGTTCTCGACGGCAAGCGCAACGCCAGCCTGAGATTGGTGTCCGACCTATCGCCGCGTGAGCACGCTGACGCCGTCGCCCGCATGGAGGAAAACACTCTGATCGTGCAGTGGGTGCAGCAATGCCTCGAGCAGCGGATCGCGTCCTATCGCTGGGCGCTCGAGCATCTGGTGGTTCAGGCGCCGGACGGTATGGCGGCCGACGCAGACCGCCTGATCGGGCAACTTGCGGCGTTGACCGCCAATCCCCCTGTGACCGCGACCCCCGTGATCGGCCGCGCCCTGCGTACGCGCGGGTAGCGTATTCTTGATTGTAACGAACGCTTGACGAGAGCAAAACCGACCAAGCCTCGTTAACCCGGATTTCCTCGCAAACGTCCTATCGTTTCGCTTCCGGTTTCACCACGGGCGGCTCAGTTTGCAGCCGGCATTTTGCGGCGGCGAGAGATGATTTCGCCTGCTGCGTCATGCCGGACTCAGGCGCCAGCGCCTTCAGAACGATCAGCCCCGTCGTCGAGGGGGAGTCGATGATGAGACGGTCCGCGGCCGTCACGTCCTCTTCTTCGGGCAGCTCTGCGTGCTGTGCTTCGGTCATCAGATTGAGTTCGATCACCTTGCGTCCAGCTGAACGGTCGTTGATGGCGTAATAGGCGACGTTGCTTTGGGTGTAAAATGACACCGACGTGTAGGCCTCGCTCACGGGCACCGTGAGCTTGATCGATCCGTCTGACAGGTCGTAGCGGCAGACCGCGACGGCAAAGGCGGGGTCCATGAAAGGCATCAGCGAGTTGGCGGGATCCGCCGGCGGCAACGGCGTCACGGCGTTCAGCGTCGTCATTTCCGTTAGTCGCGAATAGGCGTCCTGCGAGGCGATCCGCGGCAGCGCCAATACGCTGACGAGATGCACGATCCCGCCGAGCAGAATGCCGCCGACGATCGCAAACAGCAGGCGGATCATGAACACCTCTCTGTCGCGATGGAAGGCATTGGGGCGTCGCGTCGGGTTCGCGTACCCACTCCGACGGGCGTGTCATAGAGTCGAAGCATCAGCACATAGCTCTCGATGCCGCCGGTCGGCAGCCAGTTGCCGGCACGCGCGCGAGATGCCACATGCACCACGAATGAGCCGTCGGAATTCCGCACAATTTCCTGGCTGGTGAAGCCATAGCGTTGCAGCGAGTTCGCCACCAGATGGCCCTTGCGGTCGTGGAGCGTCAGCGTCCAGAACCGCGCTGCCGGTGTGACGCCGCTGATGATGACGTCGCATCGGCCATCGAGCGGTCGCTTGGCGTCGTCGGTCGTGGCAAGAAATGCTATGCCGTCTCCCGCTCCGATCGGCAGCTCTCCACTTCGCGCAATTGCGGCGCGGGAGTAAGGGTCGATCTCGGCGGATCCAATCCTTGGTTTTGCCGTCCATGCGCCGATGGTCAGCGTGCCGAGATTAGTGCCGCGCGTTGCGGTGATCCAGGTAGTTCCGAGGCCTATCGCGGTGGCGAGACCGAGGCCCAGCAAAATGACAATCAGCCGCACGTGTCGGCGCTCCGGTGTTGAAGCCATTCGAGTCGCGCATCTGTAATGCGAATGTCGGAAACACGCCACGTTTGGATCAGAAAGATCCAAATCATAACTGTGATCGATTCCATTGTTTATAGCGGTCGCAAACCGTACACACTTCCGCATCCCACTCTAATTCTTGCTTGGCGCCGGGTCTGCTCGGTCGCTGGACGTCGCGGCCGCCAAGTTTTCTGCGCCGCCGCCAGAGGAGGTGGGACTAAGGGCGCCGGAGCGAGCCGGATCGACCGGTTTTCCGGCCGAGGTTTTTCCGATTGTCTTGGCTGCTTGATCCAGCATCTTTTCCACGCGGACTAGGATGTCGGCTCCGCGTTTGGTCAGGATCGGCGGGGGGGCCGGTTTTGCATTGTCGTCGCTGGCGGCGGTTTTGGCTGCCGCGTCGGCGGTCGGCTTCGCTGGCGCTGCAACGCCGGCGAGGTCTTTGACTTCGATACCGCGATGCGCGGCCGTCATGATGTCGTGCCAGGTTTGGGCGGGCAACGCGCCGCCGGTCAGGCGATTGGTTGGCGAATAGTCGTCATTGCCGTACCAGACACCACATACAAAGTTGCCGGTGTAGCCGACGAACCATGCGTCGCGATAAGCGTTTGTGGTGCCGGTCTTGCCCGCGGCCGGAATGCCGTCGAGAATGGCGCGTCGTGCGGTGCCTTCGCTGACCACATGACTCATCATACCGGCCATATCCGCGGCGACTGAAGGCGGAATGATCTGGCGCGGTGCGGGGCCGTCGCGGTCGTAGCGCCACACCAGATCGCCGGCGCCGGTCCGAACCTCCAGAACCGCGTGCGGCGCCACCGCCTTGCCCTTGTTCGGGAATGTCGCATAGGCGACGGCGTGTTCGAGCACGTTGACCTCGTCGGCCCCGATCGGCAGCGAGGGCGTGTCGGGCAGCGGTGTGACAATGCCGAACTTGCGGGCGACCTCGACGATCTTGGCGCGGCCGGCTTTAGCGGGATTTTTTGCCCCCTTGCCGAGCGCGATCGAGAGTTTTACCGGCACGACATTGATCGACCGCGTCAGTGCCTGGGTTAGCGTCACCGTCCCGGAGTAGGAATGGCCGTAATTCTGCGGGCACCAGTTGCCGAGGCAGACGGGGCCGTCGACGATCTTGGATGTCGGACTGAAGCCGTTGAGCAACGCTGTGGTGTAGACATACGGCTTGAACGATGATCCGGGCTGGCGCAGGGCATCCGTTGAGCGATTGAACTGACTTGCGCCATAATCGCGTCCACCGACCATTGCGCGCACGCCACCGTCGAGATCTGCGACGACCGTTGCCGCTTGCGTCGCGTGATAGTCGCGTCCGAACTGGCGCAACTGGCTCTCAATCGCTTCTTCCGCCGCTTGTTGCACATTCATGTCGATTGCGGTGCGGACGACAAACACGCGCTCGGTGTAGGAGCGCGGAAACGTGTCGACCAGCTTGCGCATTTCTTCGAATGCCCAGTCGAGATAATAGTTCGGCGAGTTCTCGTCGCGGCGGTCGACCGCGGTGGCGGGATTGCGCCGCGCACCGAACACCTGGCCCTCGGTCATGAAGCCTGCATCGACCATGTTGTCGAGCACCTGGTTGGCGCGGGCGCGGGCGGCGGGCAGATTGATGTGCGGCGCGTATTTTGTCGGCGCCTTGAACAGGCCGGCGAGCATCGCGGATTCGGCGAGGTTGACGTCACGCACCGACTTGTTGAAGTAGAAATGCGCCGCGCCGTCGACGCCGAAGGTTCCGCCGCCCATGTAGGCGCGGTCGAGATACAGTTTAAGGATCTCGTTCTTGCTCAGTCGGGTTTCCAGCCAGACGGCAAGGAAGGCCTCATTGACCTTGCGCTCGATGGTGCGCTCGTTGGAGAGAAACAGATTCTTCGCAAGCTGCTGGGAGATCGATGAGCCGCCTTGCCGCACGCCGCCGGCTTGCGCATTGGTTACCAGCGCGCGGAAGGTGCCGCCGACGTCAATACCGAAGTGATCGTAGAAGCGGCGATCTTCGGTCGCGAGCGTCGCCTTGACCAGGTTGTCGGGAAATTCCTCCAACGGAATCGAATCGTTGTGTTTGATGCCGCGGCTGCCGATCGGATTGCCGTAGCGATCGAGGAACGCCACCGCGAGATCGGATTTCTTCAGCCAGTCCTCGTCGGCGGTTTCGCGGAACGCCGGCTGTGCCAGCGCCAGCAGGAGGATGAGACCGCCGAGACCCAAGGTCGCAGCTTCAGACAGCGGCTCGACGATGACCCAGCGCTTCCAGTGGCCGACATAGAAGCGGTCCATGAACGTGGAGAAGCGCTCATAAAGTTCCCGCGCGCCGGCCGCCGAGGAGAACAGGGTCGAATCGATGCGCGAATCGAGATCCAGCAGGATGTGCCGGATTCGCTTCTTCCAATCGGAGGGCAGGTTGTTGCGCACCAAGGCCTGTGACCGATCTGCGGCATCGCAGCGCCTTCTCTAAGGCGCCATCTCGCCACCCTCATGCAAGAACGTTACGGCAAACCCAAGGCACTCGAGAAGGCATCTCAAAACCCGCGCTGGACCATCATCTTGGCATCCTCGGGAAAGCCGATTTTCTTCTATCCGAGCGCGGAAGATAAACCAATGGCCGGTTGCGATTTCAGCCTGGCATAGCCGCTATTGGCATCCCAGATCCCTAGGGCGCTTGCGCGAGGTGCCGGCGAAGCCCATAGACGGAAAATCGGTTTTCTTCGGCGCAACCTCTGGCACACCCCTTGGCTCACTCCATGACCCAACGACCCGCGCGATCATCGGAACAAAACGGGTTCTTCTGGAAGACCAAATCCTTGGATGAAATGTCCAGCGCCGAATGGGAAAGCCTGTGCGATGGTTGCGCACGCTGCTGCCTGGAGAAGCTGGAGGACGAGGATACCGGCGACATTTATTTCACGCATGTTTCCTGCCGGCTTCTGGATGCCGGGCTCTGCGCCTGCAAGGATTATCCGAAGCGTTCCGAACAAGTTCCGGACTGCGTCCGCCTCACGCCGGACAATGTCCGGACCTTGAACTGGTTGCCGCCGAGCTGCGGTTATCGCCTGGTCGCGGAGGGGCGCGATCTCTACTGGTGGCATCCGCTGATTTCCGGCAATCCCAATACCGTCCACGAGGCCGGTGTTTCGGTGCGTGGCCGGGTCCGCGGCACCGAGGATGAGATTCCCGATTCTGAACTGGAGGATCATATCGTGCAGTGGCCAGTTCGGTTGCCGAAGCGCGCCCGGCTTCGGAAATCGCCGAAGGGTTGACCGGTCTCCCATCACAAATTTGCGATTTTGCATTGGAGGCTTTTTATTCCGTCGGTCGCTGTCCGAACGCGGGCCTCAAGCGTTAATGTTTACAAAGCAGCGAACCGCACCGGCCTCCGCCTCTTGTTAGCCAGTTCATATTTTGTCTGTCCGCATGAATACATTCGAGCGTCTGGGTCGGGGTCCGTCGGATCCCCCGATTCTGTCCGGCGACGCCGCGCCAGAAGCTGCGGCGCGTTCCGGCAAGGCTGACGGTGACGCCAGTGCGCCGCCGGTCGTGACGCCCGCGCCGCTGAGCCGGAGCGAGGTGCGCACCATTCTGGTCAGCCTGATGCTGACCATGTTCCTCGCCGCCCTCGATCAGACCATTGTCGCAACCGCGCTGCCGACCATCGGCCGCCAGTTCCACGAGGTCACCACCCTGTCGTGGGTCATTACGGCGTACCTGCTGGCGTCCACAGCGGTCGCGCCGTTGTTCGGTACCTTGAGCGATATCTACGGTCGCCGTGCCATGATCGTCACCGCGCTCGGTCTGTTCGTTGCGGGTTCGGTCCTGTGCGCGCTGGCGCCAAACATGGCGGCGCTGATCGTGGCGCGCGGCGTGCAGGGCATTGGCGGCGGTGGTATCCTGCCTGTGGTGCAGACCGTGATCTCCGATGTGGTGACGCCCCGGGAGCGTGGTCAGTATCAGGCTTATTTCAGTGGCGTATGGACTGCGGCAGGCATCGCGGGGCCGGTGCTGGGGGCGTTTTCGCCGAGCACTTGCACTGGTCGATGATTTTCTGGATCAACGTGCCGCTCGGCTTTGTCTCGCTGGCGTTGCTGTTGCCGAAAATGGGTAAGATTCCGGTGTTCCACCGCCGCCGCAGAGTGGATTGGACCGGCGGCCTGTTGCTGATGGCATCCGCCGTTGTTTTCCTGCTGGTGCTGACATGGGGCGGTAACCGCTTCGCCTGGGCGTCGCCGCAAATCGCCGCCATGCTTGGCGCCTCGCTTGTGCTTGCCACGGTCTTTGTCCGGCACGCGCGCAAGACGTCCGAACCATTCCTGCCGCTGTCGCTGATGGGCGGCCCGGTGGTTCCGTATGCGATAGCCGCGGGTGCTTTGGCGCTCGGCGCGATTATCGGGATCACCGTGCATTTGCCGCTGTACTATCAGGTCGTCCACCATCTCAGCGCGAGCGAATCCGGACTGGCATTGATTCCGATCGCGGCGATTTCGACCGGCGGGGCGGCGCTTGCGGGCCGCTCCATGACGCGTACCCTCCACTACAAGCGGGTCGCGGTACTGGGGACCACATTTGCCGCCGTCGTGGCCGCCATTCTGGCTGTGGTGACGCCGCCTCTATGGCCGCTGCTTGCGTTGCTATCCTTGTTCGCCTTCGGCCTCGGCACGATATTTCCCGTCAGCGTGGTGTCGCTGCAGAACGCGGTGGCGCGTCAGCAGGTCGGAACCGTCACCGGCGCGATGAATTTTTTTCGCGCGTTGGTTTCCTCGTTCGCCGTCGCTGCATTTGCCGCCATCCTGCTGATGGCGCTGGGAACCGATGCCTCGATCGGCAATGAGGGCGGCGGTCGGGTCGGTGTAATCTCCGCCTCCGACCTCACGACCGCATTTCGCTATGTATTCGCCGCCACAGCCGCGATGCTGGCGGGCGCCGCGCTGCTGCTGGTGCGAATGGAGGAACGGCCGCTCACCGGCCCCCCGGCTTGATCCGCACGCAACTTTTGCTATCGCTCTTAAGCATTCTTTCAGAGTGTCGGTTAGGCTCCGAGAAATCTTTCAACTCTAGCATCCTATTTTTGAAAGGTTGTCGCGCTGCGCCCGATCACTATTGGAGCATCCGCGGGGATTCAAAGGCTGGAGTTGGCGTTGCACCTCATTCCAAAACTTGCGTCGGATTTTCTGCGGGACGAAACAGGCGCCACGTCGATCGAATATGCCCTGATTGCTTCCGGCATCAGCATCGTCATCGTGGCCGCGGTCACCGGCATCGGCAGTTCGCTCAAGGACCGCTTCGACACGCTGAACGGGCTGCTGAGATAAGGCCAGGCGACAGGTAAATTTTCCTAGGAAAATATACCTTGACAGCGTGACGCTGCCGGAGTAGGTTTACGCCATGCTCCACAGTTGCGCCGAGACATCACGCGATGCTTTCTGATCGCGCGGCTGACGAAACCGTCAAACGAACATTGCCGGGAATTCCCGGATGAAGCTCATAGCGAGTCGTAACCACGGCTCTTTTTTTGCACGGAACATCGCAGGGAGTCTGCTGTTGTCCTGAACAATTGGCATGCGATGGCGGACCGTGGGGGAGAACGAACATGACGACGGAAAAACACAGTCAAACTGTGAAGACATCCATGGAGATGCGACGGTCCGAGCCTGAGCTTCCCGCCCTTTTGCTGTCGACCATCAGCACCGGTCTGGTCGCGTTGATCCTTTGCGTAACGTGGCTCGTATTCGTCCATCAGTGAGATCGGACTCAAGGGTCTACACAATAAAAAATACGGCTTTGGTCGGCGGGGATGAAACCGGCCAAGGGATCCGAAATCTTCATCGCAATCCAGCTAATCCAGGAATTCAGCGGCATTGGGTCCGCTTGAAGGGAGTTCTTGATCTTCATGTGTGCGACGCGAACCGGCAAGCCGGCACGAAAGCCGGCGGCGGGGCGCGTTGCCTCTCGCTCAAAGCTGACGCCATCCAGGACCGGAACGTCCTCAGCATCGAAGAAGAAAGCGTCGTCGTCATCGGAGCAGAATAAGCCGCTCACGCCGGCCGAAGCGGCGATAAAGCGAAGCGCGGTTAGAACGTCGCCCCCCAGCAAGACCCGCGCCGCCGTTCTCGCGCGCAAGGCGACAATCGCTGCCACCACACGGTACGTTGATGATGTCCCCGTTATCGTTGATGAAGACGACGATGCGGCAAAGGCCGGATTGAAGCGGCAGCGCAAGCGGCCGACAACCGCCCGCCGCAAGGATCAACCAAGCCCGCGCATCAAGCGCACCGCAGTCGAGCGTGTCGACGATCCGCCGCCGGCGACAGGCGCGCTTTTGATTGAGAGGGTGACGCGCGCGATTGAGCGCGAGCTGTCCCTGATCGAGGTGATCGTCGGCGGCAGCCATCTGAAACCGCAGCAGCGCACGGAGGCCGAGCGCCGTGCCCGGACGCTGGCGAGTCTCGCGCGTACGCTCGGAGAGGTGACGCGGCTGCGCGCAGGTCAGGAGAAGGTGAAGCCAGCCGATGACGACGCCGTGCCCCGCGACCTTGACGAGTTCCGGCGCGCGCTTTCGCGCCGACTGGAGCAAATGGTCGCCGCGCCAACGCCGGCTCCTGCTGGAGAGCATGAGTGAGACGGAACTCGGATTTCTTGCCCGACAGTGGGATGTTTTCGCGCATCCACATCAACGGCCTTCCGAACTCGCTCCGAACGGCGCGCCGTGGCTGATCTGGCTGATGATTGGCGGCCGCGGCGCCGGAAAGACCCGCGCAGGAGCTGAATGGATTCGTGCGCAGGCGTTGGGTCTGCCGCCGTTCGCCAGCGAGGCGGTGTCGCGCATCGCACTGGTCGGCGAGACCGAGCATGACGCGCGCGAGGTGATGATCGAAGGCGTCTCCGGGTTGCTCGCGGTTCACGCCGCTCATGAGCGGCCATCATGGTCGCCGTCGCGCAAGCGGCTGGAGTGGAACAACGGCGCGGTGGCGCAGGCGTTCTCGGCCGAAGATCCCGAAAGCCTGCGCGGGCCGCAGTTCGGCTGTGCCTGGTCCGACGAGATGGCGAAGTGGCGCTACGCCGAAGCCGCGTTCGATATGCTACAGTTCGGCTTGCGGCTGGGATCGAAGCCGCGCCAGCTCATCACGACGACGCCGCGGCCGACCGCGCTTTTGAAACGCCTGATGAACGACCGGGCGAGCGTGGTGACGCGCGCGCCGACGCAAGCGAATGCTTTCAATCTGGCGCCGACCTTCTTGCAAGGCGTGATGGCGCGCTACGCCGGAACGCGGCTTGGACGTCAGGAGCTTGATGGCGAAATCATCGAGGATCGTCCGGATGCGCTGTGGTCGCGTGCGCTTCTGGAGCGATGTCGCGTGCACGAGGCGCCGCCGTTGCAACGCATCGTGGTCGCGGTCGATCCGCCGGCGAGCGCAAGCAAGCGCGCGGACGCCTGCGGCATTGTCGCGGCGGGGCAAGCCGCGGACGGCACTGTTTACGTGATTGCCGACGAGACAGTGGCGGGCGTGACGCCGGCTCTGTGGGCGGCGAAGGCGATCGCGCTGTGGCGGCGATGTGAGGCCGATGCGCTGGTGGCGGAAGTCAATCAGGGCGGCGACATGGTGAAAGCCGTGATCGCGGAGGTCGACGCGGAGGTGCCCGTGATCGCGGTGCGCGCGACTCGCGGCAAATGGCTGCGCGCCGAGCCGGTGGCGACGCTTTACGAGCAAGGCCGCGTCAGGCACGCCGGCAGCTTCGCCGCGCTGGAAGACGAGATGTGCGATTTCGCTCTGTCCGGCCTGTCGTCGGGGCGCTCGCCCGACCGGCTCGACGCCCTGGTGTGGGCGGTGACATCGCTGGCGCTCGCACCGCGTGCTCAGCCGCGGGTGAGGGGGTTCTGAGAGGGAACTGCAATGCCGCACAGAGCGCTGCGTTGCAGCCACGACATAACAGGAAAATGGCCATGCGCTTGCGCTTGAAAAACATGTTCACCCCGCCCGAGACAAAAGCCAGCCGCACGGCCAGACTGCTCGCCTTCGAGAGTGGCGGCCGCGCGCGCTGGACACCACGCGATTATGCTGCGCTGGCGCGCGAAGGATATCTAACCAATCCCATCGTGCATCGCGCGGTGCGGCTGATTGCGGAGAACGTTGCGTCATGCAGCTACCTCGTGTTCGAGGGCGCGCAGGAACACGAAGCGCATCCGCTGTCGCTGCTGCTCGCGCGACCCAACACACGGCAGGACGGCGGCGCACTTCTCGAGATGCTGGTGTCGCATCTGCTGCTGGCAGGCAATGCCTATGTCGAAACCGTCGCTCTTGACGGGGCGGTTCGGGAGCTTCATGCGCTGCGGCCCGATCGCATGAAGGTGGTGCCCGGATCCGAGGGCTGGGCGGAAGCGTATGAATATAGCGTCGGCGGGCGCAGCGTGCGCTTCGATCAAGCGTCATCCGTGGTGCCGCCGATCCTGCACCTGACATTCTTTCATCCGCTCGACGATCACTACGGTCTTGCGCCGATCGAGCCTGCTGCCGTCGCCATCGACACCCACAACGCCGGATCGAAATGGAACAAGGCGCTTCTCGACAACGCGGCGCGGCCGTCCGGCGCGCTGGTCTATTCCGGGCCGGAAGGCGCGGTGCTGTCGGATTCACAGTTCGATCGGCTCAAGCGCGAGTTGACCGACACCTATCAGGGCGCGGTGAATGCCGGCCGGCCGCTGCTGCTCGAAGGCGGACTCGATTGGAAAGCAATGTCGCTGACGCCGAAGGACATGGACTTCCTGGAGGCCAAGCACACGGCCGCGCGTGAGATTGCACTCGCTTTCGGTGTGCCGCCAATGATGCTCGGCATTCCCGGCGACAACACCTATGCAAATTTCCTGGAGGCCAATCGCTGCTTCTTTCGTCAGACCGTTCTTCCGCTGGCGTCCCGTATCGGTAACTCATTCGCGCAATGGCTGTCGCCGCAGTTCGGCGAGAGAATCCGTATCGTCGTCGACACCGACAGGATCGACGCGCTGGCCGCCGATCGTGCGGCATTGTGGGAGCGAGTCAGCAACGCGGCGTTTCTTACGCTCAACGAAAAGCGCGAAGCGGTCGGCTATGCACCGATCGAGGGCGGCGACAGGCTGGAGTAAGCAGCCATTTTCCGCAAGGGAAAGAGGCGAGAAAGATCGTCATGCCGGACCTCATCCGCATCTTCAGCGAGCGCGGCGATCTTGCGCATCTCGCGCTGTTTCTTTGGGCGAGCGCCGCGAGCGCGGGTCTGCTGTTCACGCTTCGCGAACTGTCTGCGGCCTCGCGCCGTTTCGATGATTTCGTTCGCGAATTGCAGCGCTTCAACCGCAAGGCGCATCGCCGCGCCGGAAACCTCAAAGAGGATCTGGACTGATGGATACCCTTCACAGCGTGTTACGGTCGTTCGGCGCCGAAACGAAATCCTCGCGCGATCATCTCACCGTGTTTCGCGAATTCCTCGCGCATCTTGATCGCGTTCAGCGCAAGCCACCCGCGGCTCGCGCGCCTCGTGCCAAATCGCAGACGCGGCGCAAGCCGGTGAAGCGCAACCGCAAGGGATAGCGTTCATCCAGTGACGCCCGGTGCCCTGATGGGCGCGTGGCGCAACGTCCTGTTACGAATTTCAGACATCCTCCCCGCCTGTTGCGAGGCCGATCATGCATGCTCCGTTGTCATCCGTCTCGCGTCTGTCGTTCTCCGGCGACGGCACGGTCGAAGGTTATGCCAGCCTGTTCGGCGAGATCGATCAGGCGCGCGACATGATGATGCCCGGTGCGTTCACGCAGACGCTGAAGACGCGGGGGCTGCGCAGGATCCCGATGCTGTTCCAGCATGATCCCGCCGAGCCGGTCGGCGTCTGGCTCGAACTGCGCGAGGATTTTCGTGGCCTGTGGGCGCGGGGAAAGTTGATTCCCGACGTGATGCGCGCGCGCGAATTACTTTCTCTGGTCGAGGCTGGCGCGGTGGACGGACTGTCGATCGGCTATCGCACCGTACGTGGTCGAATCGATCCGCGCACGCGCGTGCGCCATCTCTATCAGGTCGACTTGTGGGAGATTTCCATCGTCACGTTCCCGCTGCTGGCGGGAGCGCGTGTCCGCGCGGTGAAGCAGGCGACAACCCAGTCGCCGCGCTCACGCGTGCGGACACAGGCCGAGCGCGGCTGGCGGAGCATGACGGAGGCCGCGGATGAACCGGCACCGCAGCTCCGCCCGCGTTCGGCGATGGTTTCGGCGTCTCTGCGCGGAAGGGAAGCGCGGCGCGCTGCGCTTCACGGCGCGGTGCGCGCGCAGTTGGCGGGAGCGCGCTGATGTCAAATCATGCTGGCATATTCGAAGCCGCGCAGTGCGCGCGCTGGATCCGGCCGGACGCCGCGCGCTTTCTCGCTCCCGGCATTGATCCTCGTGATGTCTATCCGGCGCTTCAACGCAAGTTCAACCCGGACCAGCCGCGCGTGCCAGCGGGCAATCCGGACGGCGGACAGTGGACGGATGGCGGCGGCGGCATCAACGAACGGATCTTTCGTCTCCGTAGAAAGTGCAAACGAACCGGACACTTGAGCGGAATCCGGATCAAGTCGAGGCCGTGGCGACTGGGCGGTTAGCTAAAAAATTTATAACATATCGTTTTGGCTACAAGACCGGCCGCGAGGCTTTCAGGGAAGACGTCGATGCGGTGCCTTACCTCCGAGACACCTATGGGGTCGGCGTATCTATCGTACATGATCCACGCGCTGCCAGGGGTTTCAGCGTGATAACGGCCTATCCCAGAAACGAACCTAGCAAATAGCAAGGAGAGGTCATGTTGGTTCCGAAAGAGTTCGACCACGTGGTCCAATGCTTCTATCAGGGCAGCAGCGCTGAAGTCTCCTCGATGGAAGAGTGGGTTGCGCTGGCCCTGGGATATTCGAACAAACAGGATCAAGCGATCGTCAAGCGCTTTCTGCAGGAATTGCTCGCGCAAAACCTTACGGACGCCGAGTTGGGGCGGATATGGAACGATGCCGGGGCCGACTACTTCTTTGACAACATACGCGGGGTATTGACGCTGATACGGGACGCGATCGATTAGGAGACAGCGAGAAACGCAAGGGCCGGTAGACACGCGTTCGCACGCGTGAAGGAAACGCGTCAGATCAAGATCTGACAGTTCCGCTTCTGATTCCATCAGAAGCGGAAAGGCTCCAAAAATCTGATCTTATGGCTTCCAGAGTCCGATTTCGGCTCGCAGCCGCTATTTTGTAATCGGCGCGGACGGTATCCTGTCGCGGTTTCGCCTGCGGACATATCGGATCACCGTTTGAACGCCAGCGCCAGCGCGAGGCCTGCGATGGCTCCGACGCAGATCGCCGCGCCGCCGGTGGCCATGCTCCAGTTCAAAAGATAAAGCACTATCGACAGCAGCGATTTTTCGGCGCTGGCGCTCAGCATTACGAAGGATATCCCGAACGCCGCCAACAGGACGACGCAGGCGGCGATCGCGAACCAGGCGACGACCCGCCTCAAGGGCTGCATCGCATACCACGCGCTTCCGGCCGAGGCGACGGCCAGAGTTATCCAGACAAAGATCAGAAATCGCATTGTTCGCCTCAACGTGCTGCCGTTGCCGGAAGCCATTGTAGCGCACAACCGCGCGCAAGTCTTGGGTGTCAGAGAAGCCTTGGGGTCAACAGGGTCTTGGGGTCAAACAAGTCTCAAACGTCAGACACGACGGGGCGAAATTATTATCACCGAGGAGAGCATGAATGGACTTCGATATCACCGACATCGCGCCGGAGCATAAATCCGGCGGCGCCGTCCGCGGCGGCTACGACGACTTCCGCGTCACCTTCGAGGAATTCAAGGCGGCCAACGACGAACGCCTGGCAAGGCTGGAGCAAAAGCGCGGCGACGTGCTGCTGGAGGAGAAGGTCGATCGCATCAATGCCGCGCTCGATGCCCAGCACAGGCGCATGGATGAACTGGCGCTCAAGAGCGCTCGCCCGGCGCTCGAAGGCCGCGCTGGAATCCTCAGGGATGCTGGCTCCCGCGAGCACAAAAGCGCCTTCGAGGCTTACGTGCGTGGCGGCGAGACCGGCACCTTGCGCGCGCTCGAGACCAAGGCGATGTCGGTCGGCTCCAATCCGGATGGCGGTTATCTCGTGCCGGTCGAACTCGAGCACGAAATCGGGCAACGCCTGGCGGCGATCTCGCCGATCCGCGCGCTGGCGTCGGTTCGTACCATCTCGGGCAATGTCTACAAGAAGCCGTTCATGACCGCGGGTCCCGCCACGGGTTGGGTCGGTGAGACGGACTCGCGAACGCAAACCACCTCGCCGACGCTGGATGCCTTGAGCTTCCCGGCGATGGAGCTTTACGCCATGCCCGCGGCGACTGCGACGCTGCTTGACGATTCCGCCGTCAACATTGACGAGTGGATCGCGCAAGAAGTCGAGCTGACCTTCGCGGTGCAGGAAGGCGCGGCGTTCGTTAACGGTGACGGCACTAACCAGCCGAAGGGTTTTTTGCAATCCGATACGGTTGCGAACGGCTCGTGGGTGTGGAGCAAGCTGGGTTACGTTGCCAGCGGCGCGGCCGGCGCGTTCGCCTCGAGCAACCCGTCGGATGCGCTGGTCGATCTGATCTATGCGCTGAAGGCTGGCTATCGCCAGAATGCTGCTTTCATCATGAACCGCAAAACGCAAGCCGCGATCCGCAAGTTCAAGGACACCGGCGGGGCCTATCTGTGGCAGCCGCCGGCGCAGGCTGGCGGACGCGCCTCGCTGATGACCTTCCCGCTGGTCGAGGCCGAAGACATGCCGGATGTCGCGGCGAATTCGCTGTCGATCGCGTTCGGTGATTTCCGCCGCGGGTACCTCGTGGTGGACCGCGCCGGCGTGCGCGTGTTGCGCGATCCCTATTCGGCAAAACCTTACGTGCTGTTCTATACCACCAAGCGCGTCGGCGGCGGCGTGCAGGACTTCGATGCCATCAAGCTGATGAAGTTCGCAGCGAGCTAAGGAAGGTCGCCGGTCCTGCATCCGGCGTCATGGCCGGACCAAACCGCGAAGCGTGTCTTCACGCAGGCCCCCGCGTATGACCTGAAATTCAGCGGCGCGCCTTTCTGGCGCGCCGTTTTTTTGGAGCGCGCGTCGTTCCTCAAGGACATATTTTCATGCCACCGCATCACGACGCCTGGCTGCGCCATCAGCAATCGCGATGGCTGCGGCCGGATGCGGCACGCTGGATTCGTCCCGACGCCGCGCGCTTTCTTCCGCCCGGAGCGGATGTTGCCAAAGCGTTTCCCAGACTGGCGCGCAAATACAATCCAAACCAGCCGCGCGTGCCGGTCGGAAATCCGGACGGCGGCCAGTGGACGGATGGCGGCGCAGGAGGAGGCAGTCTCGGCCTCTTTCAGATCACGCCGCGCGATAACACGATCGACGGCGTGCGGCTCGCGGGGGATTGGCCGCCGGATGACGGACCCGGCATTCCGAGTGACGAGCCGCCGCAAATTCCGCCAAAGCGACCTAGCACAAGCGCCGAACGAACGAGCTATCTCCGTGCGGCCGCTAGTTGGCTGGTCCGGCACGGAGGGCTCGCAGGCGAAATTTACACCGGCGCAATGAACAATGCGGAATGGCTCAAGAATTAACGTGATCTGGTTCAAGCGGCGCGCGACGAACCGAAGTCGCTTGACGAATTACAAGCCAATGTCGGTTTGAAGCGGCCAGGTTACGATGATCATCATATCGTCGAGCAGACGTGGGCAGAGCGGTTCGGCTATAGCCGCAGCGAGATCGACGATCCATCCAATCCTGTCAGTATTCCACGGTTGACGCATTATCAAATAACAGGCTGGTATATGACCAGCACCGAAGAATTTGGCGGGCTCTCGCCGCGTCAGTATCTTGCGGACAAGGGCTGGGATTCGCGTCGGCGGGTTGGCCTGCAGGCTCTTGTAAGGTTTAAGGTATTAAAGCCATGAACGTCAAACGGGTTCGCTTGGCTGACGTATCAACAGAAGACCTTGTTGATCGATTTGCGCAGATCGGTGTTGAGCAGGATCAAGCGCTGCTCGGTGGGCAAATCGCGAAATTCAATCGGTTGTTCGAGCTAATGAGTGATGTCTCCAACGAGCTGAAGGCGCGCACAGGGGATCATCGCCGTAGCCTTGTAAGGCTGTACGAATATCCAAACATGCAGGTGCGGCTTAAAGCGGCCAAGCATACGCTTGCTGTCTTGCCGATCGAAGCAAGACAGCAACTCGAGTCTATCGCGGAGACACATTGGATGCCGCAAGCTGAGGATGCTGGGATGTGTCTTGAGCTTCTCGAAAATGGCACATTCAAGCCGAGCTGATGGACCACGGGGCTTGTCGTAACTTATATCCACGCTCCCCAGCTTCGTGCCGTTGTTAGAACCTAGTCGCGGTAGAGCGCCAGCGTTGCCGCGCGTTTCGCGCCTGCGTTCAAGCATGACCGGAAATTCAGCGGCGCGCTTCTTTGGCGCGCCGCTTTCTTTTTTTGGAGCGCGCGTCGTTCCTCAAGGACATATTTTCATGCCACCGCATCACGACGCCTGGCTGCGCCATCAGCAATCGCGATGGCTGCGGCCGGATGCGGCACGCTGGATTCGTCCCGACGCCGCGCGGTTTCTCCCGCCCGGCGCAGATGTAGCCAAAGCGTTTCCGACGTTGGCCTGGAAATACAATCCAAACCAGCCGCGTGTGCCGGCGGGCAATTCCGACGGCGGGCAGTGGACGGATGGCGGCGCAGGAGGAGGTAGTCTCGGCCTCTTTCAGATCACGCCGCGCGATAACACGATCGACGGCGTGCGGCTTGCGGGAGAACCGCCGTCCACCGAAGAACCGCCGGAGATTCCACCAGCTGCCCGGAAGCCAGGGGAACGACCGATCGAGCTTATTCGCCGAGTGATTAAATATCTTCGCGTCGTCGGTCCTATGTCGCCTGCCGCTGACTCAGTTTTCGAGGCGCTGCGGCAAGCCGAGGGACTTAGGGGAGAGACGGCGGCGATCAAATCAGCAAATGATCCGCCGCGCACGCTCGAGGAGTTGCAAGCCCGCGCGCAGCTGCCCAGCGAGCCCGGCTACCAGGATCATCACATCGTTGGTCAATTCGCGCAAAACAGGCTGCAATTCGGGCGCGTGCGGATTGACAGCCCTGAAAATACGGTGCGGATTCCTGTCGTAAAGCACCTCGATATCAACGGTTACTATTCAAGGGCCAACGAGCAATATAATGGTCGGTCGCCCAGAGATTATCTTCGTGGCAAGAGTTGGGATGAGCAGACACATGAAGGACTAAAAATCCTGCGCAAGAATGGGGTGCTCAAGTAATGATATTTGTTCAGCCGGATGATGCTCTTGTGAAGAACCTCGTTGCGCAGTTTGTCGAGGTCGGTATAGCGCAATATGATGCGATTTATGTAATCGACAATGCTAAGTATAATCGCTTGTACAAGGAGATGGAGCGTATAAGAGCAGAGCTAAAAAAGATGCCTGGCGATCAAAGGAGGGCTCTGTTGCCGCTGCTCTCCCATCCGAACGTACAGGTTCGACTGAAAGCGGCTCACTCTCTTCTTGCGCTCTATCCGGATTTGGCTCGCAATGCGCTTGAAAGTATCCGCAGATCGGGCATCGAGCCACAAGATGGAGAGGCTGCAATGGCAATCAGCGGGCTTGATGAGGGCAGCTATATTCCAAAGTGAGGAACGACAGAGACAAACCTTGCTCTAGTTAAATTCAAGGTTCTAAGCCAATGAAACGCGCCAACTTGAAAGAAATGAGCTCTCCTGATCTCGTCGAGCGTTTTACAGAGATCGGTGTTGCGCAGGATCAGGCATTGCTTGGGGGGCCAGACCTCAAAATTCAATCGCCTATTTAAACAAATGGTTGAACTATCGAATGAACTGAAGAAGCGGGACGGTGATCAGCGACGGGCGCTTGCATCTCTTTATCAGCATCCAAATATGCAGGTCAGGCTCAAAGCCGCGATACACACGCGCGAGGTTTTGCCCGTTGAGGCTCGCCAGCAAATCGAGGCTATCGCCGAGAGCCACTGGATGCCTCAGGCGGGCGACGCCGGCATGGCACTGGCCATCATGGATGGTGACTTGAAGCTGGCGGGATTGAAGCGGGATTAAACCGGCTCGCTCCCTATATCCTCGCATTTCAACTCCGTGCCGTTGTCGTGACTATCTTCGCGGCAAGAGTTGGGACGAGCAGATGCAAGAGGGATTGAAGATTCTGCGCAGTAAAGGAGTGCTTAAGTGATGACCTCCGTTCAAATCGGATGACGCCCGAGTACAAAGTCTCGTTGCGTAGTTCATCGAGGTCGGCATCGCGCAATATGATGCGATTTATGTAGTCTGACAATGCTAAGTATAATCGCGCCGCTTTCCTTTTTGGAGCGCATGTCCTCAAGGACATACTTTCTCAAGCCATGATCTTCAGAAAAATTAGACTCGACGCAATGGCCGTCGATCAGCTGGTCGTTCGATTTGCGGCAATCACTGCCGCACAGGATGGCGCGCTTCTCGGCAACGAACTCACAAAGTTCAATCGTCTCTTCGATCGAATGATGGAAGTCTCGGAAGAACTGAAAGGACGTCCAGGCGATCAACGACGCGCATTGATAGCGCTTTATAACCACCCCAACATGCAGGTTCAGCTGCAGGCAGCCAAGCTCACGCTGGCTGTTGTGTCTGACGAGGCTCGCAGGAAAATTGAGGCCATTGCATCTTCGCGATGGTTACCTCAATCTGGCGATGCCGGCATGTGCTTGCTTAACCTTGATCGTGGAATTTTCAAGCCGACGTAGCTCACGGCCTCCGCCAGCTTCGCAACGTCATCGCCATCAAGTTGCGATAGAGCGGAGAATGCGGCGTGGATTTCAAAGGTCCAACATCTTCGCATCAATGGATGGTACTCTACGCCTAGCCCGGATTATGGTGATTTATCGCCACGGGACTATCTTCGCGGCAGGAGCTGGAATGAGCAAATGCGAGAGGAGTTGAATATCCTGCGCGTAAAGGAGTGCTTAAGTGATGACCTCCGTTCAATGGGACGACGCTCGAGTACAAAGTCTCGTCACTCAGTTCGTCGAGATCGACCTTGCGCAATATGATGCGATCTATGTGATCGACAATGCTAAGTACAGTCGCTTGTACAAAAAGATGGAGCGTATAAGGGCGGAGCTTAAGGAGATGCCTGGCGATCAGCGAAGGGCGCTGTTGCCGCTGCTTTCACATTCGAACGTTCAGGTTCGGTTGGCAACGGCGCGTTCGCTCCTCGCGCTCTATCCGGACTTGGCTCGCAATGCTCTTGAGAGTATCCGTGAATCCGGCATCGAGCCACAGAACGGGGAGGCGGCGACGGCTATCAGAAGGCTCGATGAAGGCAGCTACATTCCGAAGTGAGGGACGAACCTTTTTCATATCCCAGCGCCCCAGCTTCGCGCCGTTGTCAGAATCCAGTCGCGGTAGAGCGCGAGCGGCGTGACGCCGGTAAGGCCGCCGCAGCCTGACGCGTTGTTCGGTCCCGTCGACCAGCTCACGACACCGACGATGACAGCGCCGCCGCTGGAGTCGAGAATCGCCGGCGCGCCGGAATCTCCGGTGCAGGCGCCAAGACCCGCGCGCGCGTTGTTGGTTGAAGGATCGACCAGACGGATCTGCAAGGTGCCGGGCTGCCCCGTCACCGCAAGGCTTGCGGCCCGCGCCACGCCGCCGCTGCGGCCGTCGCCAACGGTTGCGACGCCCATGCCCACGACGGTGAGGCGCTGACCGACGTTGATCGGCATCAACGCGCCGCCGATCCGGAGGGGTTGCACAGCGAGCGGCGCGGCGAGTTGCAACAAGCCGACGTCGGCGGTGGCGCGGTGCGCGAACACGCTCTGCGGGTTGAACTGCGGATGCACGGCTACGCTCTTGATATCAAGCAGGCGCGGCGGCTGACTCTTGTAGTCCACCATCTTGGTGGTGACGCCGGGCGCGATGCAGTGCGCGGCGGTCAGGATGATATCGCGCGCGATCAGCGTGCCGGTGCAGGATGAGCCGCGCGAGCCGACGATGGTGACGACTGCGTTCGCCACCGCGGGCGAAGGCGCACCGCCGCCGCCGACCATGGCAAGGGCAGGGTGCGTCAGCATCACGGCTGTCGCGGCTGCAGCCAAACGAATGAATTTTTGAATCATGCAGCGATGTGAGCCATCGCGTCGCGTGTCTGTCAACATATGCATCGTCACAGCGAGGATATCCGATGCCGTCGATACTCCTGACCGGATCTGCGGTCGAACCATGGTCGGTCGAAGAGGCCAAGAGCTTCCTGCGCGCGGAGAACGATGACGACGACGCGATCATCGCGTCGCTGATCGCAGCGGCACGAAGCCATGTGGAAGCGATGACTCGCTGTGCTTTGATCGCTCAGACCTGGCGCTTGGTGCTGGACCAGTGGCCGAATGACGGCCGCATCAAGCTGGGCCGGGGACCGCTGCGGGCGCTCGCCGCGGCGCGCGTCTACAACTCCGCGGGGATCGCCACGCCGATCGACGCCGGAACGTTCGTTCTCGACAAGGCGGCGGGCGTGATCGTCTCATCCGCGTGGGTGCTGCCGGGCCGCGCCAGCGCCGGCATCGAGCTCGATGTCGAGATCGGATTTGGTACGAGCGCGACCGACGTGCCTGATGTGCTTCGCCATGCGGTGCGGACGCTCGTGGCGCACTGGTACGAGAACCGCAGCCTTATCGCCATCGGCCAGAGCGTCGCGATGATGCCGGCCAGCGTCAGCGCCATGATCGCGAGCTATCGCGTCCATTCGCTCTGATCGTTCTCGCATTCTCGAAAAGGACATCATCATGACCAGCGCCAATGCAGCGCTTCGCGCTGCCGTTCACGATGCGCTCGCTGCCGACAGCGGCCTTCAGGCCGTGCTCGGCGGCAAGCGGATCTATGACGAGCCGCCGCGCGGAGCGCTGTTGCCTTACGTTTCGATCGGCGAGGCGCGCATCACCGACGCATCGGTGGACGAGGGGCCGACACAGGAGCACCAGATCACGCTTCATGCGCGTTCCCGTCAAGGCGGCCAAAGCGAAGCTCATGCCATCGCCGGCGCGGTGTTGCAGGCTCTCGACGACGCGCCACTGACGCTCGCCGCTCACCGGCTGGTCAATTTCCGCTTCGCGGTCGCCGACATCCGGCGCGAGTCCGACGGCCGCACCTATCACGCACAGGTGCGTTTCCGCGCCGTGACCGAACCCAGAACCTAATCAAGGAGCCGTCATGGGCGCACAAAAAGGCAAGGACCTGCTTCTGAAGATGAGCGATGGCTCGAGCTTCGTCACGGTGGCGGGACTGCGCAGCCGCAGGATCGCGTTCAACGCGGAGATTGTCGATATTACGAATGCGGAATCGACCGACCGCTGGCGCGAGTTGCTTGCGGGCGCCGGCGTCAGGCGAGCGTCGCTGTCGGGACGCGGTCTGTTCAAGGACGCCGGATCCGACGCGCTGGTTCGACAGGCATTCTTCAACGGCACGATCAATGACTGTCAGGTGGTGGTACCGGACTTCGGTGCCATCGAGGGTCCGTTCCAGATCGCAAGCCTCGAATTCGCGGGCGAACACAATGGCGAGGTGACGTTCGATCTTTCGCTCGAGTCCGCTGGCGCTCTGACGTTTACGGCGCTGTGAGACGAAAGGATTCAAATGCCCAACAAATATCGCGGTGAGATCGGTGCCGAGCTTGGCGGACGGCAGCGCACGCTGGTGTTGACGCTGGGCGCCCTGGCGGAGCTTGAATCCGCATTCGGCGCTGGCGACCTGATGGCGCTCGCGGAGCGGTTCGGTTCGGGGCGAGTGTCGTCGCGCGACTTGATCCGTATCATCGGTGCCGGCCTGCGCGGTGCGGGAGAGGCTGTCAGCGACGATGATGTGGCCGTGATGACGGTGGAGGGCGGCGCGGCTGGCTTCGTCAGGATCGCGGCGGATCTGATCGGCGCGACCTTCGACGAGAGCGGGGCTCCATGAAGCCGTTCCCGTGGCAACAGGCAATGGGCTTCGGCTTCGGCGTGTTGCGTCTTGCGCCGGATGATTTCTGGCGGATGACGCCGCGCGAACTGGCGCAGGCGATCCGCGCGATCCAGGGGTATGCGACCGCGCCGCTGGCGCGGGCCGAGCTCGATGAATTGCAGGCACGGTTTCCGGATGCGCCGCCCAAGGGAGGACGCGATGACTGACGACACGAGTTTGCAGGATACGTCGAGCACGCTGGATGGCCTCACCGCAAAGACCCAGGCGCTGACGATCAGCGCAGGCGGTTTTGCCCGAGCGATGACGCAGGCTTTTTCATCATCGGTCGTCGGCGGCAAGCAGTTCGACGACGTGCTGAAGACGCTGGCGCTGCGCGTCTCGGGTCTCGCCGTGACGGCGGCGTTCAAGCCGCTGACGGCGAGCCTGACCAGCGGCATCTCCAGCCTATTTTCGGGGCTTGCTGGCAGCATTGGTTCGACCGCGTCCAACGCGCTTGGCTCGATCAAGCCGTTCGCGACCGGCGGCGTGATCGGCATGCCTAGCTATTTTCCGATGATGGATGGCGGCGTTGGTCTCGCCGGGGAGGCGGGACCAGAAGCGATCATGCCGCTGGCGCGCGGGTCCGACGGCCGGCTTGGCGTTTCCGGCAAGGGCGGCGGTAACAGCATCACGGTGCAGATCGCGACGCCCGACATCGACAGCTTCCGCCGCTCCGAGAGTTACATCGCGGGCCAGATCGCGCGCGCGGTGGCGCGAGGACAGCGGAGCTTGTGACACATGACCAGCTTTCACGAAGTGCTGTTTCCGCTCGACGTCGCGCTGAAGAGCGCGGGCGGGCCGGAGCGGCGAACCGATATCGTCAGCTTCGGCTCGGGCCGCGAGGCGCGCAACGCGCGCTGGGCGCAGTCGCGGCGGCGCTTTGACGCCGGCTACGGCGTCAAGACGCTGGATACCTTGCAGGCTGTTATTGCTTTCTTCGAGGAGCGGCGCGGAAGGCTTTACGGCTTTCGCTGGCGTGACCGGCTGGATTGCGGTTCCGCGACGACTGGGAGCGTTATCTCGCCGCTCGATCAGGTCATCGGAATAGGAGACGGAACGACATCGACGTTTCAGTTGATCAAGACATATGGCGGCGCGTTCGCGCCTTATGCGCGCGTGATCGCCAAGCCGGTGAACGGCAGCGTGCGTGTCGCGGTTGCCGATAGCGAGATGGTGGCGGGATCGACCTTCACCTGCGACGCCACCGTCGGCGTTGTGACGTTTCTTCCGGGGCACACGCCGCCGCCGGGAGCGGCTGTCACCGCCGGATTCAATTTCGACGTGCCGGTGCGGTTCGACACCGACTATCTCGAAGTCGATCTCGCGACCTTCGCCGCCGGCGCCATTCCGAAGATTCCGCTGGTGGAGATCCGCACGTGAGAAGCATTCCCTCCGCGCTTCAGGCAAAACTCGATTCCGGCGCGACCACTCTGGCGCGCTGCTGGATTGTGACGCGGCGCGACGGCGTCGTGCTCGGCTTCACCGATCACGATTGCGATCTGACGATCGGCAGCGTCGTCTGTCGCGCCGCGACCGGCTTTACCGCGTCGGAAGCCACCAGCCGCTTCGATCTGGCTGTCGATGGCGCCGAGATATCGGGGGCATTCTCGGACGATACTCTGAGCGAAGCCGATCTCTCCGCCGGACGTTACGACGCCGCCGAGGTCGCGACCTGGCTGGTTGATTGGAGCGACGTCTCGCTGAAGATCCTGATCGCCCGCGGCACCATAGGAGAGGTCCGGCGCGAGGGGGCCGCGTTCACCGCGGAATTGCGCGGGCTCGCGGATGCGCTGACGCAGGATAGCGGACGCCTGTTTACGGCGCGGTGCGGTGTCGATCTTGGCGACGGAAAATGCCGTGTCGATCTGACCAGCTCGACCTTTCGCAGCAGTGGGACGGTCACAGCAATCGAAGGAACGTCGATCCTCGCCGTTTCGGGCCTTATTGGCTTTGCCGGCGGCTGGTTCACAGCGGGGCGATTGAACTGGACCGGCGGGGCCAACGCCGGGCTTGCGATTGAGGTCAAACAGCACCGCGTCGTCGCGGGCGAGGTGCTGATATCGCTGTGGCAGGCGATGGCGGAGCCGATAGCTATCGGCGACAGCTTCGTGATCACCGCCGGCTGCGACAAGAGTTTCGCGACCTGCCGCGACCGCTTTGCCAACACCGACAATTTTCGCGGCTTTCCGCAGATTCCCGGCAACGATTTCGTCGTCAGCTATCCGCTGCCCGGTTCGCCCGACAACGGCAACGGCAGCAAGGCGTTGTGAAGGAGCCGCTCGTGACTTGCGCGTATTCGACCCGCGCGGCCATCGTCGCGGAAGCCCGCGCCTGGATTGGCACGCCCTATCGGCATCAGGCCTCGCTCAAGGGGGTCGGCTGCGACTGTCTCGGCCTCGTGCGCGGCGTCTGGCGCAATTGCATCGGCGATGAGCCGGAAGTGCCGCCGCCCTACGCGCCGGACTGGGCCGAAGCAAAAGGCGACGAGACACTGGCCGCGGCGGCGCTGCGCCATCTCGTTCCGGTCACGTGCGACGGTTTCGAAGCGGGCGACGTGCTGCTGTTTCGGTGGCGTGACGGGTTTGTCGCCAAGCATGTCGCGATCGCATCGAGTGAGCGCACCATGATTCATGCACATGACGGCGCGGCCGTCTGCGAAATCGTCCTCGCGCCGTGGTGGCGGCGACGGCTGGCTTATGCATTTCGTTTTCCCGGAGTTTCTGACTGATGGCAGCGCTTGTTCTTTCCGTCGCAGGCGGCGCCGCTGGCGCGTTGTTCGGGCCGGCAGGTGCAATTGCCGGGCGTCTCGCCGGCGCGCTGATCGGAAATGTCGTCGATCGCAAGCTGTTCGGGCCAGGAAACCAGACGATCGTCGGGCCGCGCCTCGCCGATCTCGATGTGATGGCCTCGACCGAGGGCGCGCCGATTCCGCGCGTTTACGGACGCGCCCGGCTGTCGGGTCAGGTGATCTGGGCGACGCGGCTCGAAGAGGCCGTCAACAGCGAAACCTCGTCGTCCGGCGGCAAGGGCGGCCTGTTCAGCGGACCGAGCACGACGACCACCACTTACAGCTATTTCGCTAATTTCGCGGTTGGTCTTTGCGAAGGCGTCATCGGCCGTGTCGGGCGGATTTGGGCCGACGGCAGTCCTCTGGATGTGTCCGGCCTGACCTTCCGGGTCCATCGTGGCACCGAGGATCAGGCTCCTGACGATCTGATCGTCGCAAAAGAAGGGGCGAGCAACGCGCCGGCCTATCGCGGGCTCGCCTATGTCGTGTTCGAGCGGATGCCGCTGGCAAAATTTGGCAACCGCATTCCGCAGCTCTCGTTCGAGATCATCCGCCCCATAGGCCAACTTGAACGGATGGTACGTGCCGTGACGCTGATCCCCGGCACCACCGAATTCGGCTATGAGCCGTCCGCCATCGTGCGATCGCTCGGTCCGGGTCAGTCGGCGCCGGAAAACCGGCATGTGATGAATGCTGAATCCGACGTGATCGCGGCGCTCGATGACTTGCAGGGCATGTGCCCCAATCTCGAACGCGTGGCCGTAGTGGTGGCGTGGTTCGGATCGGACCTTCGCGCCGGAAGCTGCGTGGTGCGTCCCGGCGTCGACAGCGCGAGCAAGATCACGCGCGGCAGCGACTGGTCGGTGGCTGGGGTGACACGAGAAAGCGCTTATGTGGTGTCACAGGTCGATGGTCGTCCGGCCTTCGGCGGCACGCCGTCCGACGACAGTGTCGTGCATCTGATTGCAGAACTGAAGGCGCGCGGCCTCAAGGTCACGTTCTATCCCTTCATCATGATGGACCTTCCGGCAGGTAACGGCCTGAGCGATCCGTGGAGCGGAGCCTCGTCGCAGCCAGCCTATCCCTGGCGCGGCCGCATCACTTGCGATCCCGCGCCGGGACAAACGGGTTCGCCGCAGGACACCGCGCCGGCGGCGACGCAGGTCGCCAGTTTCTTCACGAGTGGAAGCTGGAACTACCGCGCCATGATCCTGCACTATGCCAACCTGACGGCCTCCGCGGGAGGCGTCGATGCGTTTCTGATCGGCTCGGAGTTGCGGTCGTTGACGCGCGTGCGCTCGGGGGCCGGCATCTATCCTGCCGTCGATGCGCTGGTGACGCTTGCGGTGGACGTGAAATCCATCGTCGGCTCGTCGACGATCGTGACCTATGGCGCGGACTGGACAGAATATGGCGCGGATGTCGTTGACGCCGGTGCGTCCGAGGTTCGCTTTCCGCTCGATCCGCTGTGGGCGTGCAGTGCAATCGACGCGGTGGGGATCGACTACTATGCGCCGCTCGCGGACTGGCGCGACGAGGCCGGACATCTGGATGCAAGCGTCGCAGCCTCGACCTATGATCTCGATTACCTCGCGGAGAATGTCTATGGCGGCGAGGGTTTCGATTGGTATTACACAGATGACTCGGCGCGCGCCGCGCAGAACCGCACGCCGATTACCGACGGACTTGGCAAGCCGTGGACATTCCGCGTCAAGGACATCAAGTCGTGGTGGTCGTCAGCGCATTATGAGCGGGTCGGCGGGGTCGAACTTCCAAGCCCGACCGCGTGGGCGCCGCAAAGCAAGCCGGTCTGGCTGACGGAGGTCGGCTGTCCGGCGGTAGATAAAGGCGCCAACCAACCGAACGTGTTTCCCGACCCCAAATCGTCGGAAAACCACCTGCCGTATTTCTCGAGCGGTAGCCGCGATGATCTGATCCAGCGCCGCTATCTGCAAGCCTTTCTCGGCAAGCTGGATCCATCGTTCGGCGCGGCGGATGCCGACAATCCCGTCTCTCCGATCTATGGGAGCCGCATGATCGAGCCGTCCGCGATCCACCTTTGGACCTGGGATGCGCGACCATATCCGGCGTTTCCCGCCGCGACCGAGGTCTGGAGCGACGGACCGAACTGGCAGACCGGGCACTGGCTCACCGGCCGTCTCGGCGCGGCGCCGATGGATGCGCTGGTGCAGGCGCTTCTTGCCGATTGCGACGTCACCGGCGCCGACACCTCGGCGCTGCGCGAGAGCTGCGACGGCTACGTGGTCGACCGGCCGATGTCGCCGCGCGCCATGATCGAACCGCTTGCCGGGGCTTACGCCTTCGATGCCTCCGCGGCAGACGGAACGCTGCGCTTCGTTTCGCGGGGCGGTATCCCGATTGCGGAATTTGTGGAAGATGATCTGGTGCTGACGGGCGACGGCGGGCTGGCGCGGCTCACGCGCGCGCAGGAAACCGAATTGCCGCGCGAAGCGCGCTTTGGTTTTACCGACGGGACGGTCGATTACAGGCGCTCTGCTGTGACCTCGCGCCGGCTGGCCGGTGGTTCGAACCGGAGCGTTCACTCCGATCTCGCGGTTGTCAGCGATGACGCGGCGATGGCGCGCCGCACCGAGGTTTGGCTTCAGGATTTGTGGGCCGGCCGCGAAAGCGCCGCGTTCGCGCTCGGACCGCAATGCCTGTCGCTCACGCCGGGCGATGTAATCGCCGTGACGATCAACGGGCGGAGACGGCTATTCGAAATCAGCGCACTGCTTGATGCCGAAGCGCGGCAAGTCACTGCCCGCAGCATCGATCCCGAAGTCTTCTCCGTGCCGCTGTCGACACCGCGGCCGACGCGACCCGGAATTCCAGCGGCGCTCGGACCGGTTCAGGTTGCAGTGCTCGATCTGCCGATGATCGAGTCATCGGAGCCGCCGGTCCTGACGCGGCTCGCCGTCTTTGCCAGCCCCTGGCCGACGTCGGTGACGGTATGGACCTCGCCGGACGGTGCGGGTTTTCAGCCGGCGGCGATTATTCCGGCGCCCTCGACATCGGGCGAAACGCTCGATCCGCTGCCGGCCGGAGCCCCAGGGCGATGGGACCGCGGCAACGCCTTGCGCGTGCGTCTCTACGGCGGCCTGCTCACGTCGGTGTCCGATGCCCGCGTGCTCGCCGGCGCCAATGCGGCGGCGGTGCAGAACCCGAACGGCGATTGGGAGATCCTACAGTTTGCCAATGCGGAGCTGGTGGACAGCGGCACGTATAAACTGTCGCGCCTGCTGCGCGGGCAGGCTGGCAGCGATTACGCCATCACTGATGTGTTGCCGCCGGGCGCGCCCTTTGTTCTCCTCGACACGCGTCTTGTGCCGCTGGCGAAAGGATTGAACGCGCAGGATCGTCCGATCCTGGTGCGGCTTGCCGCCGCCGGACGCAACCATGACGATCCCACGGCGGTGGCGCTGACGGTCACGCCGCGCGCGACTGCCCTGCTGCCGCTGTCACCGGTGCATGTGAAAGCGTTCCGCGAGAACGGCGGTGTGCGTATCTCGTGGATTCGCCGGACGCGCATCGACGGCGACGGCTGGGGCGTCGAAGTGCCGCTCGGCGAGGATGTCGAAGCATACACGCTCGACGTTTTCTCGGGCGGAGCGATCGTGCGCAGCATCGCATGCAGCGCGCCCGAAGCGTTTTACCCCGATGCCGACGAACTGACGGATTTCGGCGCGCCGCAGAGCAGTCTGCACCTCCGCGTCGCGCAAGTATCGGCGACCGTCGGCCCCGGTCACCCTACTGAACTTACTCTCACCCTCTGAGTTGCCATGACAGACACACCGAATCTCGGACTGCCGTATATCGATGGCAGCCAAGCCCAGAAGCACGTCACTCACAATGAGGCGCTGCGCATTCTCGACGCGGCGATTCAGATCGGCGTGCTCGATCTGACGCTCACCGCGCCGCCCTCCAGTCCAGCGGAGGGCGAACGTCATGTGGTCGCAAGCGGCGCGACCGGCGCGTGGGCCGGGCAGGACGATACAATCGCGACCTGGCAGGACGGCGCCTGGGCCTTCCTCGCGCCGAAGACCGGATGGTGTATCTGGTCGGCGGCAGATGAGAGCCTGTTCGTGTTCGACGGTTCTGCGTGGCAGGGCGCGGGCGGTCCGTCGGCGCTCGATAACCTGGCGCATCTCGGCGTCAACACCGCTGCGAGCAGTCCCAATCTGCTCGCGGTCAAATCCAATGCCGCGCTGTTTGCCGCCATCGACGCTGCCGACGGCGGCACCGGCGACATGCGACTTCAGGTATCGAAGGAAAGCTCCGCTAACACGGCGTCGATCTTCTTTTCCGACAATTTCTCAGGTCGAGCGGAGTTCGGCCTCGTCGGCGCTGATACCTTCAAGCTCAAGGTGTCGGCGGACGGATCAAGCTGGACCGAGGCTCTCGATATCGATCAGGATACCGGGCAGGTGACGCTGCCACGCGGATTGGCACTGACCGGTGTCGTTGCTCCCGCACAGATCACGGCCGATCAGAACGACTATAATCCCGCGGGCCTTGCGGCGGCGTCGGTGCTGCAAATCAGTTCGAACGCTGCGCGCAACGTGTCCGGCCTTGCGGGCGGAGCCGAAGGGCGTTGTCTCATCGTCATCAACGTGGGCAGCCAGCCGATCACGCTGCTGAACGAAAGCGCATCGTCGTCGGCATCGAATCGTTTGTCTCTCGACAATAACCTTACGATGTCGGCGAAGCAGGCCGCGATCCTTCGTTACGACGGCACCGCCGCGCGCTGGCAAGTGATCGCGCGCGGGGCGGGGGCGGCTGCAACCAAGTCGCAGCAGCAGGCGGGCGCCGACAACACAGTGGCGGTAACGCCGGCGCATCAGCAGGATCATGACAGTGCGGCAAAGGCATGGGGCTATTTCACCCAGTCCGGCGGCACATACACCTTGTCGGCCGGCTACAACATCGCAAGCATCAGCAAAAATTCGACGGGGAATCTCACAATCGGCTTCACGACGCCCTTTGCCTCGACGAGTTTTGCACTAGTTGCCACCGTCAACCAGTTCGGAGGGGTGGGGACCACGGAAACGGTTCAGGAGGTGTTTGCGAGCCGCTCTTCATCCAGCGTGACGCTTGCCATCACCGGGACGGGCGCCGGCGGCAGCGCGATCGATCGCGCCTTCAGTGTCGTCGTCTTCGGTCGTCAGTGAATTTGCGAAAAGCATCAGATGCCCTCGCCGGGTGAAGCCCGGCTCCATCGCCAAAAGGACCAATCCAATGCCCAACGCAGCCTCGGCCGCGAACGCTTCCGCCATGCCTGATTTCGGAGCAGCGCTTCGCAAGCTCTGGCCGTTCGGCAATAGCAGAATTGCCGGGCTGGTCGAGACCATCACGGCAACGGCACCGGCCGTATTCGACGAACACGAGATCGCCACGCCGCTGCTGATTGCCCATGTCATGGCCCAGATCAGCCATGAATGCGGGGCCGGGACTGCCGTGATTGAGAACCTGAATTATTCGGCGGGCCGAATGACCCAGGTTTGGCCGTCGCGGTTTCCGAACGCGTCCAGCGCCGCGCCTTACGCGCATAATCCGCGTGCGCTCGCCAACAAGGTCTACAATGGCCGCATGGGCAATCGTGCGGACTCCGACGACGGCTGGAATTTTCGCGGCCGAGGCGCCGTTCAAACAACAGGAAGGGACGGCTATCGGCGACTAGCGGCGGCGACCGGCCTCGATGTCGTGACGCATCCCGACCTAGTGAACGATCCGGCGCACTTTCTGAAATGCGGAGTCGCAGATTTCGTCAATTGCGGATGCCTTCCGTTCGCTCAAAAAGACGACGTGCGCGGTGTCACAAAGCGGCTGAACGGCGGTTATGTCGGGCTGCGAGATCGCGAGGCGTGGCTTTCAAGATGGAAGCGTAGCCTCGGAATCCACTAAAGGGAAAATCTTTCATGCTCTCTCAAATCGTTGGGCCGGTGGATTTCAATTCCGCCGCCGTGCTTTGTGTTGCCTTCATCTGCCTTTCAGCCGTTGCGTCGCTCGCGGTCACGCGGCGCAGCCGTCTGGCCCTCGATCAGGAACTCGAACTCGCGAAGATCCGGCTTCGCAACGAGGACGAAGCCAGCAAGCGGCAGACCGACGCCAAGCGAGACTACGAGCTGGCCAGAATGGCGAGCGAGCGCGAAATCGAGTTCAAGCGCATCGATACCAATCTGATTACTTCGCACGCGCGGGTCGCGAGTGAATAGAACGACCGCCGCGCGACGGGCTCGCGCAATCCTCAAAACATTACTGGAGACAACACATGACATCGGATTCGGTGTGGCAGATCGTGCGCTACCTGCTGATCGCGGCGGGAAGCTTCGCTACCGGCAAGGGATGGGTCACCGCTGACCAGGTGACCGGCATCATCGGCGCGATCGGTACGCTCTTTACGGTGGCATGGGGGCTCTACGTCAAGGCCGACACCAGGACGGTTCGCTCGGCCACCGCCGCGCGTCCCGACGTGCCGACCGTCAGCGGCGCGACCGGCGCGGTCAAGTAATCCAGACAACAGGAGCTTTCATGCGAAAACTTGTCGCCACGATAGCGGTCGTTTCCGGTCTGGCGCTGGCAGGTTGCCAGACCGTCGCGCTGCCGTCGCTGAATCTGAACACCGCCGTTTCGCTCAATACGGTGTACGGCATCGAGAACGCCTTTGGCGTCGCGGTGAATGCCGCCAATGCCTATAAGGCGCTGCCACTTTGCCGGACGGGAACCGAGCCGGGGGTGGCCAACATCTGTGCCAAACGTTCGGTGATCGAAAGGTTGCAATCGGCGATGCGCAAGGCGCGCCTCGCCGTGAACAATCTGGTCGCGTTGCAGAAGGCCTATCCGTCCGTCGACATCACCAACGCGCTAGCGGCGGCGCGGTCGGCGCTGATCGTCGTCCAGCAAATCCTCTTATCAGGAGCATAGCGCATGGTCACCGCAGCAGAAGTAACAGCCGGCCTTGCGGCCGCTGAAGCCATCGTCAGCGCCATCGTCAAGGTCGCCCCCGCGATCGAGCAAGGCGTGGTCTCCTCGATCCCCTACGTTCAGGCCATCGCCGGCCTGATACGCGGCAGCAATGCAACCGCCGAAGAGATCGATGCGGTGCTGGCCCGGATCAACGCCGAGGCCGACGTGTTCCTGAGTCCGCTGCCGCCTGATGATGGCTCGACCACGACGTGACCTGGTAGGTCGGCTCGGCGGCCAGCGCAGGCGTGTCCGCCCCCCGGGCGGAAAAAAGGCGTAAGCGGGTTCTTGCTGTTCATTTGCCATTCACGCGGTGGCGGTCCATCTTGACGGGAGGAATCAGGAGTCCGCTTTGCGCCTTCTCGTCGTCGAAGATGATCCCGACCTCAATCGCCAGCTTACGACCGCGTTGACCGACGCCGGCTACGTGGTCGATCGCGCGTTTGACGGCGAGGAGGGACATTTCCTTGGCGACAGCGAGCCTTATGACGCGGTGGTGCTGGACATCGGCCTGCCGAAGATGGACGGCATTTCCGTGCTGGAGGCTTGGCGACGCGGGGGACGGACCATGCCCGTCCTGATTCTTACCGCGCGAGACCGCTGGAGCGACAAGGTTCAGGGATTCGACGCCGGCGCCGACGATTATGTCGCGAAACCGTTCCATCTGGAGGAAATCCTGGCACGGATGCGGGCGCTGCTGCGACGGAGCACAGGACACGCCCAATCCGAACTGACCTGCGGGCCGGTGACGTTGGATACCCGCACGGGCCGCGTCAGCGTCGGCGGCAATCCGGTCAAGATGACGTCGCATGAATACCGGCTGTTGGCCTATCTCATGCACCACACCGGTCGGGTGGTGTCGCGCACCGAGCTGGTCGAACACCTTTACGATCAGGATTTCGATCGCGACTCCAACACCATCGAAGTTTTTGTCGGCCGCATCCGCAAAAAGCTGGACGTCGATATCATCCAGACGGTGCGCGGACTCGGCTATCTGCTCACGCCGCCGGCAAATGCGCGCTAGGCAGTTTCCGGGCGTCCGTTCCAATTCGCTGGCTACGCGGCTGTTTCTCTCCGCGACCGCGTGGGTTGTGGTCGTTCTGCTCATCACCGGCGTGGTGTTGTCGTCGGTCTATCGCTCAGCGTCCGAGCGTGCCTTCGACCGTCGCCTCAACCTCTATCTTCGCACCCTGATTGCCGAAGTGACGGCGCCTGACGAGCCTGCCGATCATCAGTTCCAGTCGCTCGGCGAGCCGCTGTTCGATCTGCCGTTATCCGGCTGGTATTGGGAAATTGACCGCAGCGATCCGGACAAGAAAAAGGAAACCCGCGCGTCACGCTCGCTATGGGACAATAAGCTGCCGAAGCTGGAGGATCAGGGGATTGAGCTTTCCTTATCCGGAGTCCGCGTCGGATATGTCGACGGGCCAGAAGGGCAAACCCTGCGCATGGTGGAGCGGCCGGTCGATCTTGGCGCCGACGGCAAGTTCCGTGTCGCTGTGGCCGGAGACGCCAGCGAAATTTTCGATGAATCGCGGACTTTCGACTATTATCTCGGCGGCACATTTGCCGCGCTCACGATCGGGCTGCTTTTTACAACGATCTTTCAGGTGCGGTTTGGTCTTGCGCCGCTGAAACGCATCTCAGACGCGATCGCGGATATCCGGTCCGGCCGTGCGGAACGACTGGAGGGCGAATTCCCCGTCGAAATCGCGCCGCTCGCCCGCGAGACCAATGCGCTGATCGATGCCAACCGTGACATCGTCGAGCGTGCCCGCACCCACGTCGGTAACCTCGCGCACGCGGTCAAGACACCGCTTTCGGTTATCATCAATGAGGCCAGCTCGCATGAGCGCGATCCCTTCGCCGTGAAAATGCTCGAACAGGCCGAGATGATGCGCAATCAGGTCGCTCATCACCTGGAACGCGCCCGCATGGCTGCGCGGCTCACCGTCGTTGGAACGGTGACCGATGTCGCGCCCGTCGTCGAGGCGCTGCGCCGGACCATGGAGAAGATTCACCGCGACCGCGATGTCGCTATCGATGTCGACGTCAGCCCGGCGGCGAAGTTTTGCGGCGAGCGCCAGGATCTCGAGGAGATGGTTGGCAATCTCGTGGACAATGCCTGCAAGTGGGCGCATTCGCGGGCGTTCATTAACGTCTCGGTCCGTCCGTCTTCCGGAGCGGAACCCGCGATGTTGCGGATTATTGTCGACGATAACGGTCAGGGACTGTCGGATGCCGAGCGGATGCAGGCTTCGCAGCGCGGGCGCCGCCTTGACGAGACCAAGCCAGGTTCCGGACTGGGTTTGTCGATCGTCACCGATCTGGCGGCTCTCTATGGCGGTCGCCTGACACTGGATACGGCGCCGACCGGCGGATTGCGCGCCGAACTCTTGCTGCCGGCGGTTTGAGTTCCCGTTTCGCTGGCCCCATGCCAACTCCCTACTGTGCGCAGAACCACTTGCCGGAATGCCGACGAGAACTGGGGCGCGATCGGAAGGCCCGCGAGTTTGAATCAAATCAAAGCTTTGCTGATTTGTGTTCGAGTCTCGAACGAGCCCTTTCGCTTCCGATGGAATCGGAGCGGGATTGTGATTTTATTTGAGGTATTTTCTTCACGCGAACCGGTATCCCGTTGTCTCGAAAGTCCTCTGGCCTTCTGCAACGCATCCTTAAGACCGTCTCTGATATGACACGCTACGGCTTTCCGGTGCCCGCGCGATCGTTCGCGCGAAGATGTGCGTGCATGGACCAGACCTCGATTGAACGGCTGAAGGACTATCTCGCGCAGCTTCCGCCGAAATCGCAGGCGTTGCTTATGCGAGAGTTCGAGCGCGCGGCGGAGCGCGGCGAAGACGCCGCGGTCGCCAACCTTGTACTCGATCAGCTGCGCCGGATCGTCCGCAGATCGGGTGACGGCGAGCAGCGGAATGAAAACCCGGCTCAACATCTGTTCCGTCATCTGCATCCGTTTCTTGTGGAGGACGGCGTCGTGTTACGCCCCGGGCAGATCCGGCGCACCTCGCTCATGCCGGTCTGGCAGTGGCTGGCGCGCGAGGGTGCACCGGCCGCCGCGCACGCGTTCGAGGCTGCGTTGGCGACTCAGATTGGATCGACGTCCGATATCGAGGCGGCCGCGCGGACTTTTCAGCTGGCCGCGGCAGCCGCGATCCAGCGGACCCTCACGGATCGTTCCGATATGGATCGCCAGCGCGCACTTGGTCGCATCGGAGCCCCCAGCGTCGTTGAAGATCTGGCCGCAATCGGAGCGGTTCTGAACGCGCGCGATGCCCTCGACACCCTAAATAGCCGGCTGCCGAGTTTTCTGCACATCTTCGGCGAGTCGCAGATCGCCTCCGTGATGATGGCGCTTAATGTTCCTTCCCTGCAAACGCCGCTGGCCTTGCCGTTTGCATTGTCGCTGGTGATGCAGCGGTTGTCCGCATCGTGGCAGATCATCCGCCTGGCGGTCCGGGTAGCGGGTTCGGACGACGAGATACGAGTGGCGGCGACGCCTTATGGCGTGGCGGTCAAGATGGCGCTCGACGATCTGTCGCAGACGTCCGCAGGCTTGCGGACCGATATCCGGCGCGGCCGGTTCGAGAATGTCTCCCAACACTTGAAGACCTTGCATGATGGCGTTCGCGGGCTGCGGACCGAACTCGATATCCGCTCCGATTCAAACTGGGGTCGTCAGCTCGCGGCGATCAGGGTCAATATTTCCGAGGTTCTGCAATCGGAAATCGAGGGCGTCTCCGGCCGCGTGCGGCGTCTGCTGCGTCAGCGGCCCGACAAGGACATTCCATCCGGTGCGCAGCTCGACCCGATCGAGGTCGAGGAAACCGCCGCGTTGATCGATTTCGTCGCGGTGTGCCGGAACTACGCCAGCGAGCTGGCTATCAACGAAGTCACCATGCGGACCTATTCGGATTTGCAGCATTACGTCGAGCGGACCGCCGAAACACTGGTCGAATCGCTTCGCAACGGTGATGAGCGTGTCCGCGCATTCCGCCAGCAACAGGTCAAGGCGGTGATCCGCTTCTGCGAGGTTCTGTTTGGTCAAGACTATTCGTCGCTGATGAGCCGGGCGGCAGAACAAGCGCTCACGGTCGAACGCAAATCATCGCGGGCGGGGTGAGCAGGCAGGGGCGTTTCTGAATAAACTCCATCAAATCATGCGGTTGTGGATGTTTGCCGCCGATTGTGCCGCAATTGTCAATTGCGTCCTTTTCCCAGTCGTGATGTAACCCGGCCATCGGATCGGCCGTTTCCGTCGCCGGTCCAACGGAACCCTGATGAGATGACGTTGTGGTTTGTGTTCGCGCTGATGACCGCCGGAGCGGCTTTTGCGGTGCTGTGGCCCCTCGGCCGGTCGAGCAAGCGGCGAACCTCGGGTGGCAGCGAGACCACAGTTTACCGCGACCAGCTGGCAGAGGTCGGACGTGATGCCGCCGCGGGCCTGATCGGCGAGCCAGAGGCGGCTGCGGCGCGAGTCGAGATCGGACGGCGGCTCCTGGAGGCGGCTGATGCGGAAAGCCATCAGCCCCAAGAGTCGCAACTCTGGCTGCGTCGTGCGGTGGCGGTCGTAGCGCTGGCCGGGATACCGTTGCTGGCGTTCGTGATCTACCTTCCCCTGGGGTCGCCCCAACTGCCCGATTTTCCCCTTGCGGCGCGCATTCAAACGGCCGATTCATCGCAATCCCTAGACAACCTCGTGGCGCAGGTCGAATCGCACCTGGAAAAGAATCCCGCTGACGGCCGGGGCTGGACCGTTTTGGCGCCGGTGCTCGCAAAACTCGGTCGCTTCGATGAGGCAGCGCGCGCCTATCGCAACGTGATCACGTATGAGGGCGAAACCGCGCAACGCCGCGCCGAACTCGGCGCAGCGATGACCGGGGCCGCCAATGGCATCGTCACTGCCGACGCGAAAAACGAGTTCGAGCGAGCGGTCGCGCTGAATCCTCAGGAGGTGAAGGCGCGCTTTTTCCTCGGAATGGCCGCGGAGCAGGACGGCCGCACGACCGACGCGGTCAAGATATGGAAGGCCCTGTTGGCCGATGCGCCTGGGGATGCGCAGTGGCGTGCGACCGTACAGGAGGCGCTGGCGCAGGTCGGGGACGGCGCGCCTCGTCCGACGGACGAAGCGGTGGCCGCGGCGAACGACATGAATGAAGCGGATCGCACCGCAATGATTCACAGGATGGTCGACCGGCTTGCTGCGCGCCTGAAGCAGGACAGCAACGATGTTGAAGGATGGTTGCGGCTGGCTCGCGCCTATATGGTGCTCAATGAGCCGGAGAAGTCGCGCGCCGTGCGCGATGACGCGCGCCGCGCGCTCGGGCAGAATGAAGCAGGTTTGCGCCAGCTCAACGAAGGGTTCAAGGCGCTCGGGATAGATGGATGATCGAGGTATTTGCTTTGCGCGCAGGTGAAACATGACTCGCAAGCAGCGGCGCTTGACGATGATCGGCGGATCGCTCGTGGTGCTCGGTATCGCAGCCGCGCTGGTGCTGAATGCACTGCGCGACTCCATTGTGTTTTTTTCGACGCCGATGATGGTGTCGGAGAAACACATTCAGCCGGGGCAACGCTTCCGGCTGGGCGGACTGGTGCAGACTGGCTCGTTGGTCCGCGGTGACAATCTCGCAGTGACATTCCAGGTGTCTGACGGAAGCGCGACTCTCCCGGTGACCTACAAGGGCATTCTACCCGATCTGTTCCGCGAAGGGCAGGGTGTGGTCGCCGAGGGGGCGCTCGATAGGTCGGGTGTGTTCCAGGCCGACACCGTGCTGGCTAAGCACGACGAGACCTACATGCCGAAGGAGGTCGCTGATGCCTTGAAGAAGCAGGGGCATTGGAAGGACGATTATGGCGCGCAGGCCGGAGCTGTTGAGGCCTCGGGCAAGCCGGAGGTGTCGCAATGATCGCTGAGATCGGACATTACGCGCTGGTGCTGGCGCTCGGGCTCGCCTTGATACAATCCGTGGTTCCGATTATCGGTGCGAAACTGCACGACGGCGCGTTGATGAACGTGGCGCGCTCGACCGCGCTAGCGCAATTGCTGTTTGTCGCTGCTTCGTTTTTTGCGCTGGCGACACTGTACGTCGTTTCCGATTTCTCGGTCGTCAATGTCTTCCAGAACTCCCATTCGCTGAAGCCTTTGATCTACAAGATCACCGGCGTCTGGGGCAATCACGAAGGCTCCATGCTTTTGTGGGTGACGATCCTCGCGCTGTTCGGCGGACTGGTCGCCGCGTTCGGCAATAATCTCCCGCTGACGCTGCGCGCCCATGTGCTGGCGGTGCAGGGCTGGATTGCGACAGCGTTCTACCTGTTCATCCTGTTGACATCGAACCCGTTCATGCGGATCGCCAACCCGCCGATGGAAGGCCGCGATCTCAATCCGGTGTTGCAGGATATCGGGCTCGCGGTGCATCCGCCGATGCTGTATCTCGGCTATGTCGGATTCTCCATCGCGTTTTCCTTCGCCGTCGCCGCTCTGATCGAAGGCCGCATCGATGCAGCCTGGGCGCGTTGGGTGCGGCCATGGACGCTGGTGGCGTGGATTTTCCTTACCCTCGGGATCGCGATGGGGTCGTACTGGGCCTATTACGAACTTGGCTGGGGCGGCTGGTGGTTCTGGGATCCGGTCGAGAACGCCTCGCTCATGCCGTGGCTGGCGGGTACGGCGCTGCTGCATTCTTCGGTGGTGATGGAAAAGCGCAACGCGCTCCGGGTATGGACCATTCTGCTCGCGATCCTGACCTTCTCGCTATCGCTGCTCGGCACCTTCCTGGTTCGCTCGGGCGTGCTGACCTCGGTCCACGCCTTCGCCACCGACCCGACGCGCGGCGTCTTCATCTTGCTGATCCTCTGCACCTTCATCGGTGGCAGCCTGACCCTGTACGTCTGGCGTGCCTCCGCGTTGAAGCAGGGCGGACTGTTCGCGCCGATCTCGCGCGAGGGTGCGCTCGTGCTCAACAACCTGTTCCTGACCACCGCCTGCGCCACGGTCTTTATCGGTACGCTGTATCCGCTTGCGCTTGAGGTCATCACCGGCAACAGGATTTCGGTCGGCGCGCCGTTCTTCAACCTGACGTTCGCACCCTTGTTCGTTCCGCTCCTGATCGCGGTGCCGTTCGGGCCGCTGCTGGCGTGGAAGCGGGGTGATCTGCTCGGCGCTTCGCAACGGCTGATCGCCGCCGGCGTCGGCAGCGTGATCGCAGTGGCCGTGCTGTTGGCGTGGACACGGGGCGGCAGTACATTTGCGCCGCTGGCGATCGGGCTGGCGGTGTTCGTGATTCTCGGGGCCCTTTGCGATCTCGCCGAGCGCATCAACCTGTTCCGTACGTCGCTGGCGGTGTCCTTGCGCCGGGCGAAGGGGCTGCCGCGCTCGACCTGGGGTACGGTCTTCGCCCACGCCGGCCTCGGAGTGGCCTTGATCGGCATCGTCTGCGAAACCACCTGGAACACTGAATACATCGCCTCGATGAAGACGAACGATGTAGCGCAGGTCGGTGGCTACAGTCTGACGTTCGAGGGTACGACGCAGCAACAGCGATCCAACTATCGTGAACAGATCGCGCGCTTCACCGTCAGTCGAGACGGGCAGCCGATCGCGGTGATGACGCCGTCGAAGCGTAACTTCACGACGCGCCCGGCTTCGACTACGGAAGCGTCGCTGCTGACGCGGGGTGTGAGCCAGCTCTACATCTCGCTCGGTGATGCCTCCGCCGATGGATCGATCGCGGTGCGCATCTACCACAAGCCAATGGTGCTGTTGATCTGGTTTGGGCCGGTTCTGATGGCTTTTGGCGGCGTGCTATCGTTGTCAGACCGCCGTTTGCGGGTCGGGGCGCCGAAACCGGCGAAGTCTGGCCACGCTCTCCAGCCGGCGGAGTAAGGCCGCCATGCATGAACTCGTGCAAGCATTATCGTCGCTACGCAGACGGTTCATTGCACCGGGCAGGTTCCTGCCTGTTTTCGGCGCCGCCTTTTGTTTTGTGCTCGTGGCGGTGTCTTCCGCTCATGCGGTGCAGCCTGACGAGATCATGTCCGACCCCGCACAGGAATCGCGCGCGCGCGACCTGTCGCGCGGGTTGCGTTGCATGGTGTGCCAGAATCAGTCGATCGACGATTCTTCGGCGCCGCTGGCCCGAGATCTCCGTCTGCTGGTGCGCGAGCGCATCGCCGCTGGCGACAGCGATCAGCAGGTGCTGGATTTTCTGGTGGACCGTTATGGCGACTTCGTCCTGCTGAAGCCGCCTTTCGAGACCAGCACGCTGGCGCTTTGGCTTCTGACTCCCATTCTTCTGGTCGGCGGCGGACTGGTGCTTTGGGGATACAGCCGGCGGCGGTCGAAAGCGTTGAAGGCGGCCCAGGATACGCCGCCGCGATTGAGCGAGGAAGAAGAGGTCCGGCTCGCGAAGCTGGTGGCGACGGAACGCCCTGCGGGTGAGACGTCCAAGGGTTGAGTCGACTTCAACCTCATCTGCGTTGACATGATCGCATCCTAAACCGCGTACGATTTTTGGGATCGTGCTCCAGCGAGCGGTTTTTGGCTTTGTGTTCTGGAGTGCGACGGTTGACGACCCAGTCAGCTCACAGCGGCTCCGAGCAAAGTGTCAAAGGGTTCGCGAGAAAAAAGCGGAGAACTCACTTCAACTCCATCAGAAGCGGAAACTCGTTGATGTGCGCCAAACCGCCGCATGAGGGCGCTTGCTGTTGTTACGAAACATTAATTTCACGGCCAGCGTGCCGTAAGGTGCAAATACCCATCTTCAGGGACATGAAGTGCTGGTTTTCAGCACCTATATCAAATCTGTCTCTGGAGATTTTCGCATGATCGACTTGCCGACCTCTCAGTTAAACCCCGCTCGTTCTAAAGTCACCGCGCGCAAGTTCGCGTTGATGGCGTCGGTCGTCGCGGGCGTCGGCGTAGCCGTATACGGGTTTAACCCTTCCGCAGACAAAGCCGAGTTCTTCACCAGTCCCGCCCATGCGCAGGTGAACACCGACGTTAGCAAGGTCGCGCAGCCTATCGGCTTTGCCGACATCGTCGAGCGCGTGAAACCATCGGTGATTTCGGTCAAGATCCGTATGAAGGAGAAGGCGGAAGCCGGCGGCGAGGAATGGTCGTTCCAGCCGGGTTCGCCGATGGAACGTTTTTTTCGCCGCTTTGGCGGACCGGATGGTCTGCCTCCAGGAATGCGTGGCCGGCGTGGCCATGGCCTCGTAACAGGGCAGGGCTCCGGCTTCTTCATTTCGGCTGACGGGTATGCGGTAACCAACAACCATGTGGTCGACGGCGCCGACAAGGTCGAAGTCACGACAGACGAAGGCAAGACCTTTACCGCCAAGGTGATAGGGACCGATCCGCGCACAGACATTGCTCTGATCAAAATCGAGGGCGGCTCTAATTTCCCGTTTGCAAGACTGTCGGACGACAAGGTGCGGATTGGCGATTGGGTTCTCGCGGTCGGTAACCCGTTCGGTCTTGGTGGCTCGGTGACCGCCGGCATCGTATCCGCCAGCGGTCGTGACATCGGCACCGGTCCGTATGACGACTTCATCCAGATCGACGCCCCGGTCAACAAGGGCAACTCCGGCGGCCCGGCTTTCAACATGAAGGGCGATGTCATCGGCGTGAATACCGCGATCTATTCGCCGTCCGGCGGCAGCGTCGGCATTGCGTTTTCGATTCCCGCAAACACGGTGAAGAGCGTCGTCGCTCAGCTTAAGGACAAGGGCTCGGTGAGCCGCGGATGGATCGGCGTCCAGATCCAGCCGGTGACATCCGACATCGCCGATAGCCTCGGTCTCAAGAAAGCGGAAGGCGCGCTGGTGGCGGAGCCGCAGCCCAACGGCCCGGCGGCCAAGGCGGGTATCCAATCCGGCGACGTGATCACCGCCGTCAACGGTGACCATGTCAGGGATGCGCGAGAACTGGCGCGGACCATCGGCAGCTTCGCACCGGGAACGTCGATCAAGCTGAATATCCTGCACAAGGGCACGGACAAAGTCGTCAATCTGACGCTTGGCACCCTGCCCAACACTGTGGAAGCCCGGGCTGATCTTTATGGCGATCGTGACTCATCGCACGATAGCGACGTTCCGAGGCTTGGCTTGAGCGTTGCGCCGGCGGCGTCAGTGGCGGGTGCTGGAACGGAGGGTGTTGTTGTCGTCGACGTGGATCCAAAAGGCGCGGCGGCCGATCGCGGGTTCAAGGAAGGCGACGTGATTTTGGAAGTTGCGGGAAAGAGTGTGTCCAACTCGGCCGACGTACGCGATGCAATCAAAGCGGCACGCGCGGACGAGAAGAACAGCGTTCTGATGCGGGTTCGCACTGGCAGCACGGCGCGATTCATCGCGATACCGATCGCGAAGGGCTAAGCCTGATGCCGAAAAGTGAATCTGGATTTTTGAATAGGATTATGCCCGATCGATAAGGCTCAGTCTGGTTCAGCGCAGTTCAACCAGACTTGAAGTACGAGCCTTGCGGGAGATGGGAAGCGTCGTCGGCATCAGTCGCCCCCCGCCGACGGCACTTTCCGGGGAGCGGGTCAAAAGCCCGTTCCCTTGAGTTACCTTCCGATGGGAAAAGCCCCCCTCCGTCGGAAGGACTAGGGCGGTGAAGTTGCCCCAAGCTTCACCGCCCGTTTTTTGCGTAGTGGGGTCTGGTCTTGCAGTCTTGCGCACGGGGCATGAGCACGCCATGGTGATGGAAAGACAATACCTCTTGGACAATTCCAGTAGCCAGATGCGCCTGCTGATCATCGAGGACGATCGCGAGTCCGCAGACTACCTCGTGAAGGCGTTTCGCGAGGTCGGACATGTCGCGGATCTCGCCAGCGATGGTGAGGAGGGGCTCTCCCTTGCCGACGGTGGGGATTACGACGTGCTGGTGATCGACCGGATGCTGCCCAAGCGCGACGGGCTTTCCGTGATCGGTTGTCTGCGCGACAAGGGTATCCGGACTCCGGTGCTCATCCTCTCTGCGCTTGGCCAGGTTGACGATCGTATCAAGGGCTTGCGCGCTGGTGGCGACGACTATTTGCCGAAACCCTATTCATTTGCCGAGTTGTTGGCGCGGGTGGAGGTTCTGTCGCGCCGTCATGGCGGCCGGGCTGAGGAGACCGTCTATCGCGTCGGCGATCTCGAACTCGACCGGCTGTCGCATCGCGTCGCGCGGGGTGGGGAGGAACTGACGCTGCAGCCGCGTGAATTTCGTCTCCTGGAGTATCTTATGAAACATGCGGGTCAGGTCGTGACCAGAACCATGTTGCTCGAGAACGTCTGGGATTATCATTTCGATCCGCAGACCAACGTTATCGACGTGCACGTTTCGCGGCTGCGCTCCAAGATCGACAAAGGCTTCGAGCAGCCCCTGCTGCACACGATCCGAGGCGCTGGATACATGATACGTGATGGTGTTCACTCATCCCGAGCTTGAAATCATAGATATCCGTAACAGCGTTTCGATCAATGGACGGCAGTAACCCTATGGTCCAAGAGTGACGATCCGTGACGGCGTTCGGTAAGCTGTTCCGTACCACGGCGTTAAGGCTGACGTTGGTCTATCTGCTGTTGTTCGCGCTGTTTGCGGCCTCCCTTCTCGGGTACTTCGCCTGGAATACTCGCCGCCTGATCACCGATCAAATCACGGCGACAGTCAGCGAGGAAATCGACCTGCTCACGGGCGTGTTCAACCGCCGCGGCTTGCGCGGATTGGTTGGCGCCATTGAAAATCGGGCGCTGCGACCCGGTTCCAACCTTTATCTGGTGACGACGCCGGCAGGACTGGCGGTGGCGGGCAATGTCGGGTCGCTTCAGCCCGGTGTGATGGAGACCGCTGGCTGGGCCCAAACCGCCTATCGCCGGTTGGACGAGCAGGACCAAGCCCATCACTACGCGCTGGTTCGCGTGACCGAACTGTCGAACCATTTCCGGCTTCTGATCGGCCGCGATCTGGAGGAGCGGCATCGCATTATCGGCGTGGTTGCTTCGGCCGCGCAGTGGTCGCTGCTGATCGTCGTGGTCCTCGGCCTTTGCGGCGGCATCTTCGTGGCGAGGCGGGTGCTGCACCGGATCGACGCTATGACCGGGACCACGAAGCGCATTATGGCCGGCGACTTGAGCGGCCGGCTTCCGGTCGGTCGTAGCGGCGACGAACTGGACCGGCTGGCGGAAAACCTCAATGCGATGCTCGAACGCATCGAAGCGCTGATGAATGGATTGAGGGAGGTGTCCGACAATATCGCCCACGATCTCAAAACGCCGCTCACGCGGCTACGCAATCGCGCCGAGGAAGCGCTCGCCAAGTCCGGCAATGAAAGCGATTATCGCGCGGCATTGGAACAGACTATCGAGGAATCCGATGGTTTGATCCGCACCTTCAATGCGCTCTTGATGATCGCCCGGGCGGAATCCGGACATGCACGTGACAACATGGCCGATTTCGACGCGGCAGTGGTCACGCAGGGAATTCACGAACTCTACGAGCCGCTAGCCGAAGACAACGGGCTGAAACTCCGCGTTCAGACCGAGTTTGCGCCGCTGCATGGCAATCGCGAACTGATAAGTCAGGCGCTTGCAAACCTCGTCGAAAATGCGATCAAGTACGGGCAGCCGGCCAAGCCTGCGCAGCCGCCCGACGCGGATGAGGCCGCGGCCGGCGGCACGATACTGATCGAAGCTCGCCATGACGGCGATCGGATTATTCTCGCCGTAACCGACCATGGCTGCGGAATTCCCGAAGCCAACCGCAAGCACGCGGTCGAACGGTTTGTGCGGCTCGAGACCAGCCGGACCCTGGCGGGATCCGGGCTCGGTCTGAGCCTGGCGTCGGCGGTAGCCAAGCTGCATGGCGGCGATCTCACGCTCGACGATGCGCAGCCGGGTCTGCGCGCCACGCTGTCGCTCCCCGCGCGAAGCGCCTCAGGGCTTGCAGCCCCGACGGTGGACGTGCAACAGATTGATGCATGATTTCATCCGTTAAGGGCGACGCGGACGCGGCCTGTCTGGCGGCGCGTCTTGCGGACGGACCAAAACTGTTCGCGCCTATCGAGACCGAACGCCGGCTGGAAGATTGGCTGTCCGATCTGACACCGCAGCAATCGGGCGAGATCAGGACGCTGGCCGGTACATTTCCGCAGGTCAAAGCCATCCTGCTCGGCATCGCGGAGTCCTCGCCCTATCTTTTTGATCTGGTGTGCTCCGATCCCGACCGGATGCTTCGTCTGTTACAAGGCGATCCCGAAGGCCGTCTCGGGCGGCTGATCGCCAAGATTTGGGAAGCAGCGGAGGCCGCCGATGAAGCCGAAGCCATGCGGCGGCTTCGGGCGGTCAAGGCGGAGGCCGCGCTGTTGATTGCGTTGTGCGACATCGGCGGGGTATGGCCGGTGATGCAGATCACGGCGGGATTGACCGACATTGCCGTCGCCGCGGTTCAGAGCGCGTTGCGATTCCTGTTGCGGCAGGAGACGGGGCGTGGCCGTTTGAGCCCTCCTGATCTCGACTATCCAGAAGGCGGCAGCGGCCTGGTGGTGCTCGCAATGGGCAAGATGGGCGCCGGCGAACTCAACTATTCCAGCGACATCGATCTGATCGTGTTTTTCGATCTTGCGGCTCCGACGCTCGCGAGCGGGATCGAGCCGCAGCCCTTCTTCGTGCGCCTGACGCAGGGACTTGCGCGCCTGCTGCAGCAAAGGACCGGTGACGGTTATGTTTTCCGGGTCGATCTGCGCCTGCGGCCGGATCCCGCGTCAACGCAGGTCGCCGTCTCGACCGCCGCCGCGCTCGACTACTACGAGCGGGAAGGACGGACCTGGGAGCGTGCCGCCATGATCAAGGCGCGGCCCTGCGCCGGCGACCAGAAGGCTGGCGAGATCTTGATCGCGGAGATATCGCCCTTTGTCTGGCGCAAGCATCTCGATTTCGCGGCTCTTGCCGAAGTTCACGACATGAAACGGCAGATGCAGACCTTCCGAGGGCAAAGCGAGATCGCGGTCGAAGGCCATAACGTCAAGATCGGACGCGGCGGTATCCGCGAGATCGAGTTCTTCGCGCAGACGCAGCAGTTGGTGGCTGGCGGGCGGCACCCCGAATTACGGGTGCGTCCCACGCTCGATGCGCTGAATATTCTCGCTTCAAGCGACTGGATCACCCATCAGGCCCGGGATGAACTGACCGCCGCATATCTGTTTCTGCGAAGGGTCGAGCACCGCATCCAGATGGTCGCCGATGAGCAGACCCACGCTCTGCCCGCGGACGCCGAAGCGATGGAGCGGTTCGCTCGCTTTCTGGGGTTTGAGGATCGGGCGAGTTTTGCCGCAGAGCTGCTGGCGCACCTGGATTGCGTGCAGGGACACTACAGTCGGTTGTTTGAGGGCGACCCCGCGGGTGCAGAAAAGCTCCCGGTCGCGGATTACAGGTCCGGACCCGACGACCCGCGACTTCTCGATCATCTCACGAAGCTCGGTTTTAAGCAGCCGAGAATGGTTGCCGACACCGTCCAGCAATGGATGGCAGGCGGATATCGAGTCCTCAAGGCCGAGACGACGCGTATCGCGTTTGAAGCATTCGTGCCGACGCTGATCGACGGTTTGGCCCGTGCCGAGGAGCCGGATAGCGCCGTGGTCACGTTTGATCGTTTCCTGCAAGCGCTGCAGCGCGGCGGTCGGCTGATATCGCTGCTGAGCCAGAACAGGGATCTCGTCGCGCTGGTTGCACTTGTGCTCGGTGCGGCGCCACGTCTCGCTGATATGCTGGCTCGACGGCCCCAGATCATGGACGGGCTGATTGATCCTCGCTTTTTCGGCGCCATGCCGGATCGGCTTGAGTTGTCCACGCGGCTCTCGGCCACGCTCCAAGACGCGGATTCCTACGAGGAATTTCTCGACCGCATACGGCTGTTCGGCCAGGAAAGCCTTTTTCTAATCGGCACCCGCATCCTGTCCGGTACCGTATCTGCGCGGCAGGCGGGACATGTGTTCGCCGATGTTGCCGAGGGTATCGTTGATACCGTGCATGGGCTGGTGAATCACCAGTTCGTAAATCAATACGGCCAGATCTCCAGGCAGGAGACTGCGATTGTTGCGATGGGCAAGCTTGGCGGTCGCGAAATGACTGCATCGTCCGATCTCGATCTCATCCTGCTGTATGATTTCGATTCCGATCATCCGGATTCCGACGGGGCGCGGCCGCTGCAGGGCGCGCAATACTTCGCGCGCTTCACCCAGCGTCTTATCAGTGCATTCACCACCCGAACGAACTACGGCGTTCTCTACGAGGTCGATATGCGGCTGCGCCCGTCAGGGCGTTCCGGTCCCGTCGCCTCGCATATCGATTCATTTGCCGAATATCAGGAGCATGAGGCGTGGACATGGGAACACATGGCGCTGACGCGGGCGCGTGTGATTTCGTCGTCGCCCGACTTTTGTGAGCGGATCGAGCGAGTTATTCGCGATATCCTGATGCGACCGCGCGACGCCCGTCTTATCGCCAGCGATGTCGCGGAGATGCGCCGCGCGATCGCGCTGGAAAAAGGCGAGGACGATATATGGGACCTGAAAAATGCCGCTGGAGGCATGGTCGATATTGATTTCATCGCGCAGTATCTTCAACTCGTGCACGCTGCGGACATGCCGGACATTCTCAACGTCGATACCCAGCAGGCCCTTGATAACGCGCAGCGGCTTGGCGTGCTGTCGTTGCCGGATGCGGAAATCCTGCGGCCAGCAGCGCGGCTCTATCACGACCTGACCCAAATCCTGCGGCTCTGTGTCAGCGACAAATTCAATCCGGAAACGGCAGGCGATGATCTGTTGCCGGTGCTGGCGCGAGCGGGGGACGCTCCCGATTTTTCGGCGCTCGAGGCGCGCGTTCGCGATACTCAGGCAGATGTGCGTGCCGTATTTCTCAGATTGTTAGAAGGCAAGACTTGAGCTGCGCTCAGGCCGCCGTTCGCTCTTGGCAGTGACGGGGCAGGGTGACGCGAACTACCGTCCCCGCACCGGGTTTCGAGCGAAGCCGCATCGAGCCGCTGTGTAGGCTGACCAGCGACTTGGCTATAGCAAGGCCAAGGCCAGATCCCGCGTGGATTTTGGTCAATTGGCTTTCGACCTGCTCGAACGGTTTGCCAAGTTTGCGGAGCGCGTGTGATGCAATGCCGATTCCAGTGTCGGCAATCGTCAGAGTTATAGAATTCTCGAATATCTTGCTTCGCGCCATGACTCGCCCGCCGTCCGGCGTGAATTTGACTGCGTTGGAAAGCAGATTGACGATGATCTGCTTGACCGCGCGACGATCGGCATGGATGGAGATGTCATCATCGCTTTTGACGTCGAAGGTCAGGCCCTTGTCGCTGGTGCGGCCCGAGACGACCCGCAGCGATTCGTCGAGCACCCGGGTGAGATCGAGTGCCTCCAGGTCAAGATTCATCCGGCCCGCTTCAATCTTGGACATATCCAGGACGTCATTTATGACCTCAAGGAGATATTGGCCGCTAGCCAGAATGTCGCGGCAGTATTCGCTGTACTTCTTCGAGCCGAGGGTTCCGAACATGCCGTTGCTCATGATCTCGGAAAACCCGATGATGGCATTAAGCGGCGTTCGCAGTTCGTGACTCATGTTGGCGAGGAATTTTGATTTCGCCCGATTGGCGTCTTCGGCACGATTTTTCTCGTCCGCGTACTTCTGTGCCAGGTCCGCGAGTTCGATGGCTTGTTGCTCAAGCGTTGCCTGCGTTCGTTTAAGATCGATAACGGTCGCCCGCAGTCGGAGGTCGTTTTCGACAAGCTTTTGCTCATGCTCCTTGATACGGGTGATGTCCGTTCCAACCGACACATAGCCGCCATCCTTGGTGCGGCGTTCGCTGATGTGAAGCCAATTGCCGTCTGCGAGCTGCGCATCAAAGGTGTGCGACTCCAATATCACCGTTCCGGTTTCGGACTGCCGCGCCCTGATTTCGGGCATGCGGCCGACCTCGACCACGGTCTCGTAGGGGGTACCGACCACAACCGCGCTGTCCGGAAGCTTGTGGAGCCGCTGGAAGTGAGAGTTACAAAGTACCAGGCGGTCGTCTGCATCCCACAGCACAAAGGCCTCGGGAATGGATTCAATCGCGTCTCGCAGCCGGAGATCGGCTTCGACCGATCTTTCCGCGAGGCTCTTCTGTTCCGTGATATCGACGGCAATCCCGATCAGATGAGCGCCGCCGCTCGCATTGCGACTGAGTTCGCAACGGACGCGTAACCAGATCCAGTGTCCGCTGTTATGTCGCATCCGGAAACTTTGATCGATATGACCAATCTTTCCCGAGATGAGCTGGTCCGCTATTTCGAACAGGTCGATGTCTTCGGGATTCACCAGTGAGGTCACCTCGCCGAAGGTGAGTAGGTCGCTGCGACTTTCCAGTCCGAGCAAGGTGAACATCGATTGCGACCAGAAGATTCGGCCGCGCGACAAATCCCAATCCCAAAGTCCGCATCGGCCGCGATTGAGCGCGGTATCGATGCGACCACGGACCGCATCATTGATCAGATCACCTTCGCGAGCTCTGGTAGATTGCCAGTGAAAGGCAAAGCCTAAAATCAGGACCACGAACCCGGTCGTGGCCGACAGGGTGATCGACAACGCGGTGTCCGGGCGCCACACTGTGTCGGCTTCCTGAACGACGGTGACCTGGCCCAGCAATGATCTGACGACTCGCTGGACCGCAAGCGCGCTGCTGCCATCCAGCAGGACGATGTCGGCGACGCTTGCAGGCGACGTGCCGCGCAAGGCCGGCGATTGTGTGATGTTGATGAGTTCGAATATCCGGCCACTTTCGCCGGATTCGGTCCCGATCGGCACCCGCGCGAGAACGCGTTGATCAGCGCCGGTGACGATGACGTGGCGACCGGCGGCAGCGCCCCAAGATGGAATGAGCTTTGGCAAAAGGTTTTGGAGGCGCTCGATAGAGGCGGAGCGCTTTTGATCGACGACGCCGGCATGCTCAAGCTGTTCTGCCAGAAGATCGGCAAGTGCCAGCAGATCATGTTTCGTCATTACCTGCTTTTGCCGCGTCTGATCGATGACTTGCACCAGCGCGCCAACGCATATCGTCACAAGGAAAGCGATGATCAGGGCTGGGACGGCACGTCGAAGCAAAGGCTCGGCGGTCAGCAGTCTACGATAGGCTGGTTTCGCGATCGATTGCGCCAATCCTTTGATCGAATCGGATTGAGCGCAAGCGCTCGCCGCCTGAGCGCGCGCCATGCCTTTAGCCCCCGTGTGAATTTTTCCGCACATCGGAGTAATTTCTGACTTCTCCGAATCACTCCGATTTGAATCCACTTTTTTGAATCTGTCGAGAGTCAACGATTCGTTAACGCGAAGAATTTTGTCCAACAGAGAAATTCAGTACCTAGCTGCCGTTGCCGCTTGAGTCCGAAACGAGAACATGTGAGCGGCGAGGATTTTCAGCTTTCGCGCGGTGGCTCCGCGTGGCTGATGACGCGCTTAACGCTCGGGAATGCGCGACGCAGAGCCCGTTCGATCTCATCGACGCTTTCGTGCACCTTGGCGACACTCATCGACGGCGCGGCGCGGCAATGGAAGTTGACGATTTCGCCGGCTTCGGTGTCTCTGACTCGCACGTTGTGAATGTCGTGGATCGCCCCGCCGGCGGCGAAACCAGACAAGGCTGTCCGGATGGCGTGGATACGCGTGGGGACAGCATCGGTCCCGAGCGGAAGCTCAGGCTCCAACGGCTCGATGTGCGTATCCACTTCGACATCTGCACCGAACTCGTGACGAATATCATGCTCCAGCCGATGCGCGATTGCATGGGCATCCACCAGGGGCATTTCGCCGTCGACCTCGAGGTCGATGCTGACCGTCAGCTTTTCTCCAAGGTCATGCACCGTGACGTGATGAATCGCGAGACCCGAATTGCGAGCAATCACCATGATGCGTTCGCGTACGCTTTCGTTGTCGCGAGCGACCGGTATCGCAGTAAACGTCAAATCAGCATCGCCGAGAGCGGCGGACACTGCGTTCTGCGCCTGCTGTTTGATGGCGTCGATGCGGTCGATCGGATAGGTTCGAGGGACTTCGGCGGTCACATCGACGAAATGCCGAGGACCGACCATTCTCACCCTTAGTCTCGCGATGCCGACGACATCCGGCAGCGCTCTGATCGCCGCGTCTGCTCGTTCGGCAACACCATCCGGCGCACGATCCAGGAGGGTTTCGATGGTGGCGCGTCCGAGCCGTAAACCCAGAATGGAAATCAGGACGGCGACGCCGATCGCAGCAGTGGCGTCGCCCCACGCGTAGCCCAGTCCAGACAGCGTTAACCCGATGATGACCGCGATGGATCCCAGGACATCGGAGGCAAAGTGCAGGGCGTCGGCCTCCAGCGCCTGACTGCGGGTGTCGAGCGCGGTTCGGTGCAGCACACGGGCGCGCCAGGCATTGACGACAATGTCCGCGACCAGCACGACGAACGGAATGGCGGAGAGGGTCGGCGGCGGCACGCCTTCGCGCAAATGAACGTAAGCCTGCACCACAATGCCGCCGGCAAGGACATACAGCATCGCAATGACACCGAGGGCCGAGAGACTCTCGATTTTGCCATGGCCATAATGATGTTCGGCATCGGCGGGACGGTCGGAAATCCGCACCACAATCCACGTGACGATCGTGGCGACCAGATCGATCGAACTGTGCAGCGCCTCGGAAATCAGCGCCAGGCTGCCGATCGCAATTCCGACCACGAGCTTGATCGTCGCCATGCTGGCGCTGGCCATCATCGAGATGGCGGCGACTTTGGTTTTTGACTTGGAGGCAAGGCGTGACATCTGCGGGGTTTAGCAGCCCGCCACCCAGGATAAAAGCGCGGCCCGATTGCGCAAGCGCCTTTCATTTGCAGACTCTGTTATTGCGAATTGTTCTGATTATAAAGCGGTTGAGCTGCGGTTAACGACGCTCATGTGTTATCGGGATACTGATCCACGCAATCGCGCGGTAAGCCAGCCGATCGCGGCAGCGCCGACAAGGCCGAGACACGCCGCCGCGGCATCAACTAGAAAATCCTCTAGCCGCGCATGGCGGCCGGGCGCCCACAGTTGCATGATCTCAAGAAGGCCGATCAGGAGGATGGCTACCGCCGCGACGCGTAGCCGTCGCTGGGGAAACGAAAGGCCCACCGCGAGACCAAGCAGAATGAAGGCTAGCGCGTGTTCGCCATCTTGTCCGAGCGGGGCATGCGGACGATAGCGCGCCGGCCCGAGTGTCGCGAACACGACCGCCGTGATCAGAACGAAAGCGCCGATGCGGAAGAAAATCTTCATCGCTGGCGCATAGCACAATTTGCCGCTACGGGAAGGCCGCGTGAACCGCAGCCGCGCTTTACATCTGCGGGCCGCGCCGGCCCGAGTCGAAGCATTCCTGAAGGCGGCTGCGGGCAATTCCTGCTCGTCGAACCGCCCCCGACCGTGGTTTTGCTTGCAAATCGCTGGGGGAGACCAGCCCTGCGGTCGAAGTAAGCTGTTATAAATCCCACAAGGCGTGTTTTTTTCGTTGGATTTGGAAATATTGTTTTCTGGGCCGAATCAACAGACAGGATCGATGATGGCAACCCAGATGACGAAATCGCAGCTCGTTGAGAAGATCTCGGCTCAGGCCGGATTGTCCAAAAGTGACGTAAAGGGCGTTCTCGAGGCGCTTGCGACGACAGGTTACAAAGAGCTTAAAAAGACCGGTGTCTTTTTGGTTCCGGGTTTTGCGAAGTTCGTGGTTATCAAGAAGCCGGCGACCAAGGCGCGCAAAGGAACCAACCCTTTCACCGGTGAACCCATGACTTTCAAGGCGAAACCCGCCCGAAAGATCGTCAGAGCGCGGCCGGTCAAGGCTGCGAAAGACGCGGTGTGATGCAGGGGCCCTTCGGGGCCCTTGTTTTTCCAAGCGCTGGTTCGATGTTGAGGCTTGCCTACGGTTCATCCGCAGGTGCCGATTGGGTCGAGGTTTTTGCCGGTATCTCGGTAACCGGTATCAGGCCACGGGTATGTTCCAGATGTCCTCGGCGTATTCCCGGATCGTGCGGTCCGAAGAAAACCAGGCCATGCGCGCGACATTGAGTATGCTGGAGTGAGTCCATTCCGGACTGTCCCACTTTGTGTCGACAGCGCGCTGCGTGCGGTAATAATCGTCGAAATCGGCAGATACCAGATAGTAGTCCAGAAACCGCAGCGCGTGAGCAATGGGCACGAAACGCGAAACGTCATCCGGCGAAAATACACCGCGCTCGATGGCCTCGATCACGCCAGCCAGTTTCGGCGACGACGCTATGACATCGGTTGCATCCAGCCCCATGGCGCGGCGTCGTACAACTTCATCCGCTTTCATGCCGAAGATATAGATATTTTCTTCGCCGACATGTTCGGCAATTTCAATGTTGGCGCCGTCGAGCGTTCCGATTGTGATTGCACCATTCAGCGCGAGCTTCATGTTGCCGGTGCCTGACGCTTCCATGCCTGCGGTGGAAATCTGTTCGGACAGATCGCTCGCCGGGACGATTACTTCAGCAGCGCTGACGTTGTAATTGGGAATGAAGACGACCTTGAGAAGATCCCTGATTCGAGGATCGTTATTGATCACATTACCAATGTCATTGATGAACTTGATGATGAGCTTGGCCTGCCGGTAGCTCGCGGCGGCTTTTCCGGCGAAAATCTTGACGCGCGGCGTCCAGTTGCCTTGGGGGTCCGCCAGGATGGCCTGGTAAAGGGCGACTATCTCAACCGCGTTGAGAAGCTGGCGCTTATACTCATGGATGCGCTTGATCTGGACGTCGAACAGTGCCGACGGATCGGCGACTATCCCGAATTGTCTGGCTATGATCTGGGCGAGCGCAGTCTTGTTGGTTCGCTTTATGGCTCGAAATCGCTGTTGAAACGCAGGGTCATCCGACAACCTCTCCAGCATCCGTAACCGTTCGGGCTCATCGAGAACTGCGGCTCCGCATGCATCCTGCAGCAGGGAGGTGAGTTCCGGATTGCACTGATGCAGCCAGCGGCGGAAGGTAATTCCATTGGTCTTGTTCGTAATGCGATCCGGATAAAGGCTGTTCAGATCGGAAAATACGGTCTCACGCATGAGTTCGCTATGCATGGCTGAAACGCCATTGATGCGATGAGAACCGACGAACGCAAGATGACCCATGCGGACACGACGGCCGCCGGTCTCGTCAATCAGCGACACCGAGGCTTGCGACCGCGTGTCTGCTGCAAAATGTTTCTCCGCAGCTGCAAGATGATTCACATTGATCCGGTAAATAATATCGAGATGCCGCGGCAACATCCGTTCGAACAGTTCGACCGGCCATGTCTCGAGCGCCTCAGGCAACAGCGTGTGGTTGGTGTAGGAGATTGTCTTCGTTGTGATGTCTAAGGCATCGTTCCAGCCAATGTGATATTTATCCATCAGCAGCCGCATCAGTTCGGGAACGGCCAGGCTGGGATGGGTGTCGTTGAGCTGGATTGACGCATGGGACGGCAGAGACCGGAGATCTCCGTCGGTGTAGAGATGACGGTTGAGAATATCCTGCAACGAGGCGGAAACAAAAAAGTATTCCTGACGCAGGCGCAACTCGCGCCCGGCTGGTGTCTCGTCGCTTGGATATAGAAATTTCGATATCGCTTGTGCCCGCGCCATCTCGGACATCGCGCCGAGGTGATCGCCGCTGTTGAAGGTATCGAGGCGCATCGGATCGACCGCGCGCGCGGACCATAGCCGCAGCGCATTGACGTGACGGCCGCGCCAGCCGACGATCGGCGTATCGTACGCGATCGCCTGGATGGTCTCATCGGGTATCCATCGTGTCTGGCTTTCCTGCCCGTGCTTCTCAATGCGATCGAGATGTCCACCAAACTGGATGTCGAACACGACATCACCGCGTTCGAACTCCCACGGGTTTCCTGAGAGTAGCCACTGCTCCGGAAACTCTTCCTGCCATCCGTCTGAAACAATCTGGCGAAACAGCCCGTGTTCATAGCGGATGCCATAACCTCGTGCTGGAATCGCGAGCGACGCCATGCTTTCCATGAAACATGCGGCAAGTCGGCCGAGGCCGCCGTTTCCGAGCGCCGCATCCGGTTCGACATCGCGTAACTCGTCGAAGTCGATACCGAGATCCTCGATCGCCATTCGGAATGGTCTCATCAGCGACATATTCGTCAGCGCGTCTGTCAGCAACCGTCCGATCAGGAACTCAAGCGAGAGATAATAGACGCGCTTGGCGCCATGATTCTGAGTGGCCCGATCGGACTTGAACCATTGGTAGACGATGCGATCACGTAGCGTCAGCGCCGCCGCTATGTACCAGTCGTGAATGTTGGCATGTTTGACGTCCTTTCCCGCCACCAGAACGATCTTGGACAGGATCGCACTCTTGATTTCCGCGACGATGTCATCGTCTTCAAGCTCGGGCCACGCCGATGCGTCCTCTTGGAGGCGACGAAGTCGCTTTGGCGAAATCTCTAAAACCATCCAATCTCCCGATCTGTTTCCGCCTGGATCACTCGTAAGCCGCAACTGGCACGACTTAGAGTATGTGACGCCTTCTGCAGTCCGGGATCAACTGGCGGTTTAGCAGCGTTGACCTTTCGTTTTCGACTATATCGTTCCTGTTCTGTCTGTGGAACCTTTGTTCACCGCTTACGCGCGGAATGCCTGTTTATCAGGTCGCTCCCACGGACCAGAAAACTGACCATGCCGGCAGGCGTGCCGGCAACTCACCACCCCAAATCGGTCGCCCCGGCATCGGCGACGTGTCATCAGTCACGTTATGATCCGAAATATTGGCGCGAAGGTGCAACTGTGCGCCGTTGCCCAGCGACCAGCGTGCGATCAGCAGACGGTCGTTCTGGCAAAGCTCAGCGGAAGCGAACATTGCGTTGCCAAGATGCGGCATGAGTTCATTCCGGCGGACCTGCAATAGCCGCTTGACGAGTGCATGACGCGGTAGGTGCTGGCCTGGGTCGGGCCAAGCAAGAATCGCCGCTTCGAATGTGGACAGCGCCAGGGGATCCGGCACGTCATTACCGAACATTTCGTAGGCGCTGGCGAATTCCCTCCGCCGGCCTGCTCGTACCGCATCGGCGAGATCGCCCTTAAAATCGCAGAAAAAAGGGAAGGGCGTGGTTGCTCCCCATTCCTCGCCCATGAACATCAGTGGCGGCATCGGCGCTAGCAATGTGATCGCTAGCGCCGCCTCGATAGCACGCGCGTCAGCGGACCATTCGAGTCGATCGCCCAGCGCGCGGTTGCCGATCTGATCGTGGTTCTGAAGGAAGTTCACGAAAGCGGCCGGGGGCAGTTCGCCGATCAATTCTCCGCGAGCTCGCCCGCCGCGATGAGCAGAGGCCTCGCCCTGGTAGGCAAAACCCGTCCGGAGTGTTCGCGCGAGAAGATGGCGTGGATGGATGGCATAATCTTCATAATAGCCGTGGGTTTCCTGAGTGAGAATGACGTGCCACACATGATGGTAGTCGTCATTCCACTGTGCGCGATACTTCCCGTTCGGCACACCTGAAGAAGGATCGAGCAGACCCGCGCGGTTATCGTCGTTCTCCAGCACGAGGTGGATATGGCGTCCATCTTGCCGCGCCAGAATCCCGACAGCGCGGCTGATATCGTTCAAGATTGACGGCTCGCCTGGCTCGGGGATGGCATGCACCGCATCGAGGCGAAGACCGTCAAATCGATAGTTGCCTAGCCAGTGCAATGCATTGTCGACGGCGAACGCGCGAACCTCGGGAACGCGATAATCAATTGCCGCTCCCCAGGGAGTCTTTACATCACAAAAAAAATGCGGTGCGTAGCGCCCCAGATAATTTCCCTCCGGCCCGAAGTGATTGTAGACGACATCGAGAAAGACCATCAGGCCACGCAGATGAGCCTGATCGATCAGTTCTCTCAGATCGTCCGGCGTGCCGTAAACATGATCAGGCGCATACCACATCGCGCCGTCGTAACCCCAATTTCGCGATCCAGCGAAGTCGGCGAGCGGCATCAACTCGAGGGCGGTGATTCCAGTTGACGCCAGATGGTCGAGCTTGTCGATCATGGCACGATAGGTGCCCTCAGGCGTAAAGGTACCGACATGGCATTCTAGGATGACCGTTTCATGCCATGGCCGCCCACGCCAATCGATTGCCTTCCAACGGAAACGGCGGTGGTCGATAAGTTCGCTCCGACCGGACACATCATCGCGTTGATAGGATGTCCGGTACGTCTAGCTCATCATCGATCCGGTAGTGATAACGCGTACCGGCGCTTGCTGCGGCCACTTCCGCGACGAACCAGCCGCTACTGTCTTTTTCCATCATATGTGCGGTATCGGTAACGATGGCCACTTTGCCGGCTGCCGGCGCCCACAGCCGGAACGTTGCGCCGTCTGGCGTGAGAGTAGAGCCGAAGCGGCCGACGCTCATGGCTGGCCTGCGAACGCGATGACACTGCGAGGCGGTGCCTGCATGGTCGCGTTAGGGTGGTGCGAGGCGACGTCGATGTCGTCGTTCGTGGTATGAAGCACGATCGACCACGTCTTGTACTCTTCCAGGTTCGGAATTTTAAACTCGATCGGCTCCGGCGCCGCGTTGAGGACGATGTAAAGCGCCTGCTGGTGTGGCTCCGTGGGTCCGAGCACGTAGGAAAGAAACCTTCCTTCGGGGAAACTCCAGTCAGCCTCGGTCATTTCGTTGCCTTCCGGCGTGAGCCACAGCACGCCGTAGGAACTGTCTATCCTTTTCCCTGTCACCCATTGTCTTGACCTGATCTGGGCAAAGCGCCTTCGGATTGCGGTAAGGCGTCCGATGAGGTCGGTCAGGTCGTTGTCCTTGTCGCCAAGATTGCTCCAATCGATCCAGCCGATCTCGTTGTCCTGGCAATAAGCGTTGTTGTTTCCACTCTGGCTGTTGCCGACCTCGTCGCCCGCAAGAAGAATCGGCAACCCTTGGGCTAGCAGCAGGCACGCGAGCTGGTTCTTGCGAAGCTGACGGCGGAGCGTCAGGATTACAGGATCGTCAGTCGGCCCTTCGTGTCCACAATTGTTGCTGAGATTATCATTGGAGCCATCGCGATTGTCCTCGCCGTTGGCTTCGTTGTGCTTCTCGTTATAGGAAAACAGATCCGCCATGGTGAAGCCGTCATGGACGGTGACGTGATTGATGCCGGCGCGCGGTGCGCGGTCGTCATGATTGAAAAGGTCGGATGATCCTGTCATGCGGCCGCTGACATCGCCGATCAGATTTCCTTCGCCGGCCCAGTAACGGCGCATTGTGCTGCGATACCGGTCGTTCCATTCCGACCATTGCGAAGGAAAGCCGCCGACCTGATAACCGCCGGGGCCGACATCCCACGGTTCCGCGACCAGCTTAACGTTAGCGAGAACGGGATCCTGCCGGATTGCATTGAAAAAAGCGCTGTTGCGGTCGAAACCGTGAGGGCCTCGCGCCAGTGTGCTTGCGAGATCAAAGCGGAAGCCGTCGATGTGACAGACTTCGACCCAATAGCGCAGCGAATCCATAACCATCTGGAGCACGCGCGGATGGGTCAGATTTAGCGAATTGCCGGTTCCTGTGAAGTCGTCATAGTAGCGGGGATTGTCCGGCATCAGCCAGTAGTAGGAGGCGTTATCGATGCCGCGGAATGACAGAGTCGGGCCAAGGTGATTTCCTTCGGCGGTATGATTATAGACGACGTCGAGCATGATCTCGAAGCCTGCGTCATGAAGACGGGCCACGGACATGCGGAATTCGTCCAGCGCTGCGTCCTTCGCGTAACGCTGCTCCGGCGTGAAGAACGAGATGGAGTTGTATCCCCAGTAGTTGCTTAGCTTGCGCTCGACAAGGTGGCGATCGTCGACGAAGCCATGAATCGGCAGAAGTTCGATCGTGGTGACGCCCAGGCGTCGAAGGTGATCGATCATGGCCGGCGCAGCCAGCGCACCGTACGTGCCCCGGAGTTCTGGAGGAATATCCCGGCGCGTCTTGGTCAAGCCCTTGACGTGAGCTTCGTAGATGATCGTGTCTTCCCAAGCGACACTGGGCCGCGGCTCACGCCTTCCCCAGTTGAAGGTCTCGTCGATGACGGTGGCTTTAGGCATGGCGCGAGCGTTGTCGCGTCTGTCGAAGGATAAATCCTCACGCGGACTTCCGGCGCGGTAGGCGAAATGTGCATCGCTCCAGACCAGTCGCCCGCTGATCTTCCTCGCATAAGGATCGAGCAGCAGCTTGTGAGCATTAAACCGATGGCCACGCTGAGGATCGTAGGGGCCATAGACGCGGTAGCCATAGAGCTGCCCGGGCGCGACATCGTTCAGATAGCCGTGCCAGACGTTTTCGGTGTGCTCGGGCAGGGCGATACGCTCGATCTCTCTGCGGCCCTTACTGTCGAACAAGCAAAGCTCGACCTTTTCTGCGTGAGCGGAAAAAAGTGCGAAATTCGTTCCGCGGCCGTCCCAAGTCGAGCCGAGGCGGACATGTGTACCTTCTGAAATTCTCGTCATGCAGTTTCCGGAACCAGAAAAATCACCCCAAGAGGCGGCAACGTCAGCCTGAGCTCGGGAATGATTTCCCCTGATGTCTCGACCACGCCATCATTTCCGACGTTGGTCCCACCATAATGAGTGGAGTCGGTGTTAAGCGCTTCGCGCCACCGCCCGGTGAAGGGGACGCGCACGCGATAATCGCAATGGACCGTCGGTGTAAGATTCGCGACTATGAGACAGCGGGCCCGCCCGCTCTCACCCTTTCGCATCCATGCGAAGACGCTGTGATCTGCATCGTCGGCTACAATCCATTCGAAGCCGGCTGGATCGCAATCGAGTTCGTGCAACGCCGACACATCGCGATAGAGCGCGTTGAGATCCCGAACAACAGCCTGGACCCCTTGGTGACGAGCTTGATCGAGAAGATGCCAGTCGAGCGAGTGATCGTGGTTCCATTCGTGCTCCTGGCCGAACTCAGCCCCCATGAACATCAATTTCTTGCCGGGGTGGCCGAACATGAAGGCATAATAGGCGCGCAAGTTTGCGAACCGCTGCCAGTCGTCGCCCGGCATGCGGCCAAGGATGGAACGCTTACCGTGCACCACCTCGTCGTGCGACAGCGGCAGAATGAAATTTTCCGAGAACGCATAGTGTAGTCCAAACAAAATTTGATCATGGTGGTGCTTGCGGTGAATGGGGTCCTTGCCGAAATAGCTTAACGTGTCATGCATCCAGCCCATGTTCCATTTGTAACCGAACCCTAAACCGCCGAACTCGGTCGGTCGCGAGACCTGTGGCCAAGCCGTCGATTCTTCAGCCACGGTTGTAGCGTTCGGAAATCTGCCAAATACTTCCCTGTTGAACCGGCGCATAAATTCGATGGCTTCCAGATTCTCCCGGCCGCCGTGCTTGTTCGGAATCCATCCGCCTTCGGGGCGGCTGTAATCGAGATAGAGCATCGACGCGACAGCATCGACGCGAAGACCATCCACGCCATAGCGTTCAAGCCAGAACAGTGCGTTAGCGACGAGAAAATTGACAACTTCGGTGCGGCCGTAGTTGTAGATGAGGGTATCCCAATCGAGGTGGCGGCCCTGCAATGGGTTGGCGTGTTCGTACAGAGCCGTTCCGTCGAAACGGCCGAGCCCGTGCGGATCGTCAGGAAAATGGCCTGGCACCCAATCCAGCAAAAGACCGAGTCCTTCGCGATGGCAGGCTTCGACCAGATATGCAAAATCGGCGGGCGTGCCGAAGCGGCTGGTCGGGGCGTAGAGGCCGGTTGGCTGGTAGCCCCATGAACCGTCGAACGGATGCTCGTTCACCGGCATCAGCTCGATATGCGTAAATCCGAGGCCGCGTGCATAGCGCGGCAGGGTCTCGGCAAGCTCACGATAGGATAGCCAGCGATTGCCGTCGCCACGGCGCCATGATCCAAGATGAACTTCATAAATCGAGATAGGTGCGTTACGTGCATTGATCGTGGTGGCCGTCGGTGTCGGGCGGGGCAAGGCTGTTTCGTCGAATACGATCGACGCCGTGTTCGGACGGACCTCGGCAGCGAACGCCATCGGATCGGATTTCAGCGGGAGCAGAAAGCCATCTTGAGTCGTAATCGCGAATTTGTAGCGATCACCCACCTGCGCACCGGGGATGAACAGTTCCCAATATCCGTTACCCCGCACACGCATCGGGTGTCGGCGTTGATCCCAGCAGTTGAAATCGCCGACGACGGCCACGGCCCGAGCGTTCGGCGCCAGCACGACGAATCCCGTTCCGTCCACCCCCTCCATCGTTATGGGATGAGCGCCAAGCTTGTCGTACAGCCTCTGGTGCGTTCCTTCTCCGAGCAAATAAAGGTCGAAATCATTTAGGATGGGCGCAAAGCGATAAGGGTCCTCAAGCTCAACCATGTCGGCACCATACCGAGCGCGGAGACGGTAGTGCTCCGCCCCGTCCGGTAAATTTCCAAGGAAAAGTCCGGCGTCATGAATCCGCGTCAGAGGGACCTCTTCGCCGGTCTCATCGACCAGGCGTACTTCGGATGCCTCGGGTAGATAAACGCGAACCACGTTGCGATCTGTCTCGCGATGACAGCCGAGATAGTGAAAGGGGTCCGAATGTCGCCCTTCAACGATGGCGCGTGCTTCGGATGACAATTCGGTCATGCCCGATCTCGCTTCCTGTTGCGCAGCACCCGTAGTGCGCCATCCAGCGCGACCCGCAGCCAATCTGGGCGATGCGCCAGCTCGTAGTCGATCTCATAAAGCGCCTTCTCGAGCAGGAAGAATCGCAGCATCCCGCCTTTATCGTCCAGCTCCTCCGGCCATAATCGCGAATCGGACATCGCTTCTTGATAAGCGGCCATAAAGGTCTGCGTCGCCTCGTCACGCCATGCCGACAAGGCCTCCGTCAGTCGTCCATCGTCGTCCGCTCCGGTTTTTAGAACGCGCTCTTGCGCCGAGGTCACGGAATAATCGATGGATCTGATCAGCCCGGCGACATCACGAGCTGCCGGCGCCTTCATCCGCCGCTCGGAAAGGCTTCGTCGCGGTTCGCCTTCGAAGTCGATGATAAAGACGTCGTCGCGAACGACGAGAACCTGCCCTAGATGAAAGTCGCCGTGATGCCGGATATTGTGCATTTGAATCGATGACGGCAGCAACTCGGTGAGCAAGCCATGCAAATCTGGGCGGAGACTCTGGATTTCGTCGACAAGAATCCGATCCGCTTCCGAAAGTTTAGCTTGAGCGAGTCGATCAAACGTTTGCTCCGAACGTGCCATCAGCCGATCGATAAAATGTGCGATATCCGAAGCGGTCACAGGCTCAGGACTGAAATTCTCGATATCGTCGCGGCTGGCCAGTGCCACGTGCATTTCCGCGACGCGCTTACCGATTTGCATCATGTAACGCTGATAGGCCGCTTTTTCTTCAAGCGCTGGAGCTGAGTCGTTCGCCCCGACGAGCCGCTGTTCGTCGACGAAACGATCCAGTGCGGCGCTGCTGACGGTCCATGCGTCGCCCTGGTTACCGACAAAGGCATGAACGATAGCTATGGCGGCCTGCACGTCAGGTCCCGTCAACTCCACGCTGCCAAGCAGAGCGGGCGTATTGGTAAATCCAGCAACGTCCGTCAGGAAGCGTCCCACTTCCACTTCGGGATTGATGCCATTCTCGAGCGTTCGGTAGAGTTTGACCACAAATTTTTGATCGACCAGCGCGGTGCTGTTCGACTGTTCTGTCTGAACTGCTCGCACGTTCTCAATGGGCTCCTCCGCAATCGAAGCCAGCCGCTCCGTAGGAATGTAAGCAAGCCTCAAGTGACCTTCCTCAAAGGTTGCACAGTGGCGCAGATCGTCGATGATGCCCGCGATCAGATCACCTTCATAGGCGGCGTCGATCAGCGTTCCTTCGCGCGAGCCCTGCCGCACGGCGGCGAGGTTTTTAGCGTCATAGTTTCGGCGGTCCAGTCGATCCCACCGGATTCGGATCGGTATCGCGTATCGCCCTGATTGTCCGCGATGGGCGGCGTCGAAGATCACGAGCCACGGCCTGGATTCCTGGTCCTTCGTAAGTGGTATCGCCGCCGGCACGCGCGCAGTGATGGCGCCAGCGGATCGCTCCGGAAACCAGCGCGCGCGGGCGAGATGGGATGGCAGCACATCACGCTCGAAGATCGAGCGTGTCCGTGCCAGCGACATCCAGGTTGCACCCAGCGGTACGACCAGCGTTTCGTAATCAGGTACGGTCGCGGTCGCAACGTTCGGGGACGGCGGTTTTTCATTCAGCCGAAACCAATAGAATCCATAAGGCGCGAGCGTAATTAGGTACGGCAACTCGCCGATATCGGGAAAGGTCGTTCGTCCCAGCATTTCAAGCGGTGAACGACCTTTCCAGTGGGACAGATCGAGTTCGGAGGCTTGCGCTGATCGCGACAGGTTGGCGACGCAGAGCACGACCTCATCGTTGTATTGTCTCACATAAGCGAGAACGCTCCGGTTCGAAGAGCGCGCAAATGACATCGTTCCCCGGCCGAAAGCGTGGCTGGATTTGCGTACCGAGATCAGCTTCTTCATCCAGCTCAGTAACGAAGAAAGGCTTCGCGACTGGGCCTCTACATTGACAGACTCATAGCCGTAGACGGCATCCATGACAGGAGGAGCATAGAGCCGCGCAGGATCGCATCGAGAAAATCCACCGTTGCGATCCGGAGTCCATTGCATCGGGGTGCGAACGCCGTTGCGGTCGCCGAGATAGATGTTGTCGCCCATCCCGATTTCGTCGCCGTAGTAAATGATCGGCGTTCCCGGAAGCGACATCAACAACGAATTCATCAGCTCAATTTTGCGCCGGTCGTTATCCATCAAGGGCGCAAGGCGGCGGCGAATACCGAGATTGATGCGCGCGCGAGGATCTGCGGCATAGGTCGACCAGAGATAATCACGCTCGATATCGGTCACCATCTCAAGCGTCAGTTCGTCATGATTTCGTAGGAACATCGCCCACTGACAACTGTCGGGAATGTCGGGCGTCTGCCGCAGAATGTCAGTGATCGGAAAGCGATCCTCCTGAGCTATCGCCATGTAGATGCGCGGCATCAAAGGGAAGTGATAGGCCATATGGCACTCATCGCCATCCCCGAAATAGAACTGAACATCTTCCGGCCATTGATTGGCTTCGGCAAGAAGAACCTTTCCTTTGGCGTAGGCATCAAGCTCGGCGCGAATATGTTTGATCACCGCATGCGTTTCAGGGAGATTTTCGTTGTTGGTGCCCTCACGCTCGCAGAGATACGGAATGGCATCCAGCCGAAACCCGTCGACGCCCGTGTCGAGCCATCGCTTCATCACCTGGATGACAGATCGGACGACCCGCGGGTTGTCGAAATTGAGATCCGGTTGATGACTGAAGAAGCGATGCCAATAGTAGGCGTTGGCTTCGGCGTCCCAGGCCCAATTCGACTTTTCCGTGTCTGTGAATATGATCCTGGTGCCCTGATATTTTTTGTCGGTATTGCTCCAGACATACCAGTTGCGCGCGCTCGATCCTGGTGGACTGCGCTGGGCTCGCTTAAACCATCTGTGCTGATCGGATGTATGATTGATAACGAGTTCGGTAATAACGCGTAAGCCACGCCGCTTTGCTTCCGAGATGAACCGGCGGAATTCCTTCATGGTGCCGAAATCGGGATTGACCGAGCCGTAATCGGCAATGTCGTATCCGTCGTCGCGCCCTGGCGATGGATAAAACGGCAGTAACCACAGAGCGGTAACGCCGAGCTCCTGAAGGTAATCAAGCTTGTTGGTCAGACCTACGAAGTCGCCGATGCCGTCGTTGTTGTTGTCGGCGAATGCCTTGACGTGAAGTTGATAGATAATAGCGTCCTTATACCAGAGATCGTCGGTCTGGACGTATCTGTCGGCATCTATCTGCGACATTTCGTTCATAACGGACCTCACGCCAGACATTGAAACAAGAGCGCGGGATCGCGTAATGGATCAAGTCTCAATCGTACCCCGCCCCACTCAATGGCGTGACGCTCGCAGGTCATGAGGTTTTCGATTGCGACGGGAGGCTTTGATCCATTCACGGTCTCCATCCGGATCGACTCAAGCGGAAGCCAGAGTTCACGGCTCTCGCGCGAAAGCGCGATGGCCCCGACGATCGTGTTGGAGCCATCGTCGGATTGCTTGGTGAAGGCGATGATCTGATCGTTGTCGACAGGGAGAAACCTCAGATTACGAGTTTGCAAAAGCGCCGGATTGGTGCGCCGCGCCCGATTGAGCGCTGCGATGTAAGATTTGATATTTCCGGGTGCATCCCAGTTGCGAACCTTGATCTCGTACTTCTCCGAGTTGAGATATTCTTCGCGCCCCGGAATGGCCTCGTGCTCCAGAATCTCGAAGCCGTTGTAGATTCCGTAGGTACTCGACAGCGCAGCTGCCAGGGCAACCCGAGACTTGAACATCCACGGCTCGCCACTTTGCAGATGGTAAGGCAGAATGTCTGGCGTGCTGACGAAAAAGTTGGGCCGGTAATAGTCGCGCTCAGGATATCCCGTCAGTTCGTTGAGATAGGATTCAATCTCTCCTTTCTGGGTTCGCCAGGTAAAGTAGGTATACGATTGTGTGAAGCCGAGCTTGGCGAGACCCTTCATGACCTTGGGTCGGGTGAACGCTTCGGCAAGGAAGATGACGCCGGGATCCTTGGTCTGGACCTCACGGATTAGCCATTCCCAGAAATTGAACGGCTTGGTGTGCGGATTGTCGATTCGAAAGATGCGCACGCCCTGATTGATCCAGAACAAGATCACATCGCGAAGCGCGTTCCACAGTGACCCTGCGTCCTCGCAACCGAAATCTGGATTGACAATATCTTCATATTTTTTGGGTGGATTTTCCGCATAACGCATCGAGCCGTCCGGAAGCCGCTTGAACCAGTCGGAATGCTGGGTGAGCCAGGGATGATCGGGCGAACATTGCACGGCGATGTCGAGCGCGATCTCCATGCCATGAGTCTTGCAGGCTGCTATCAACTCCCGGAAGTCGTCGAAAGTACCGAGATCGGGGTGAATGGCATCGTGCCCACCTTCCTTGGAGCCGATGGCGTAGGGGCTGCCAGGATCGTCGTCGGCGGCCGTCAGCGCATTGTTGCGCCCCTTCCGATTAGTTCTGCCGATGGGATGAATTGGCGTGAAGTAAAGGACGTCAAATCCCATGGCCGCGATATCGGGCAGCCGAGCAATACAATCCCGGAACGTGCCGTGCTGGCCGGGGACGGCACTCTGGCTGCGTGGCACCATCTCGTACCACGCTCCCGCGACGGCAAGGGTGCGGTCGACCGTCAGCGGGTAAGACCGGGAGCGTGTGAGATCGGACCGGACACAACCTTCGGCCATGGCGCTCGTCAATTCCGGCACGAGCAGGCTGGCGGGGTCACCCTTGTGAAGAAAGTCTTCGCATTGACGGAGGATGATCGCGGTCGCGTCCTTGTCGCCATACTGCGCGCGCGTCAGCAGCGCGGCGCCTTCGAGTGCGTCGAGGGTGATGTCCTGACCGGCCTTCTGCTTGAGTTCGAAATTACGCTTCCAGGTGGCGAATTCGTCGGTCCAGGCCTCTATGGCATAAACGTAACGTCCTGGTTCGGCCGGTGCGAGGATTCCAAACCAGCGATCATTGTCTTGCAGGGTCATAACCGACCTTTGCCAGTCGCGATCCTGCTCATGCCGCCATATCAACTGTGCGACGATGACGTCATGCCCGCTTCGGAAGATGTCGGCCCAGACATCGATCCTATCGCCAGCGAGGCGCTTAACGGGAAAGCGTCCGGCGTCGATGCAGGGATAAACGTCTTCAATATGAAATGTGCCGACGGTTGCGCCTCTTTCGTCTGCACGCAACGGCATGCTTTTTTGCGTCGATACGGACATCACGCGCCAGTTAACCTGCTGATGAATAATGAAAGACTCGAAAGCTAACCCCAGGGCAGCCGCAAAGTTCCCGATGGAACTGCCCTTTTGTTCCCGAGTTTGTTCCCTCTGTGAGGGCCGGTACGGGGATGGATATCTATTCAAAAGCGCGCGATTTGGGCATCAATCTGGACTTTGTCGACGGACTAGGCCGCCGTCATCTCCTGGAAAATGATCGATTGCGCGCCTTTATTGAGAGTTTGCCATCGCCCCCGCGCCATCGCTTCTTGAAACAGCCCGTGGTCATCGTCGCCGACAAGGCTAAGTCTCGCATTCCTGTCGAAGCCGAGGCTAACGGCATCGCCTGGCGACTCGTGCAACGTGATGCGGTGCTCGCTCAAGGATACATCGCTTCGGCAACGATCGATATCCGGCGTTCAATAGCGGTCGGTACTTATCGATTGGAACTCGAAAGTGGCAATGGCACCATCATCGATTCAGTTCCCTTGCTGGTCACGCCTGAAAAAGCCTTTCAAGGCTCGTTCGAGCGCGTCTGGGTCCTGTCTGTTCAACTGTACGCGCTGTCATCGTCGCGCAACTGGGGAATTGGTGATTTCACCGATCTTGCATCGCTGATCGAACTGTCCTCGGATTGGGGATGCCAGGGCATCGGCCTCAATCCACTTCACGCCCTGTTCGATGACCGCCCTCTTGAATGCAGCCCCTATGCGCCAAACAGCCGGCTGTTTCTTAATCCGCTTTATATCGATCCCGAGCGGATGCCGAATTTTTCGAGCGCGTGGCTGAGGCAGCATCGTGAACAACTCGATCGGGTCCGGGAAGGCAAACTGGTCGATTATGCGGCGGTTGCGAAACTGAAATACGCCGCATTCCGGCAGGCTTTTTCGGAGTTTCAGCATGATCAGGCCGCGCAAGCCGCATTCGAAATCTTCAGGAAGGAGAGAGGCGAGCTGTTGAAACGCTACGCCTGCTTCGAAGTGTTGCGGCGGAAATTCGGTCCGTCGCCTTGGTGGCTGTGGCCGGAAGAGTGGCGCCACCCGACTGATGCCGGAATTCAAGCCATATGCAGCGGCCTACAGCGCGAGGAGGTGAAGTTCGTCGAGTTCGTGCAATGGTGCGCGGCGGCTCAGCTACAGTCATGCGCCGATCTCGCTGCTAAACGCGGAATGGCGGTCGGGCTTTATCTGGATGTCGCCGTCGGTGTTCAGGCCGGCGGGTTCGACGCCTGGAATGAGCAGAATGCCATCTCGCGCGCGCTTTCGGTTGGAGCGCCGCCAGATCAACTCAACACGTCGGGGCAGGATTGGGGATTGGCGGGATTCCATGCCGCTGGCCTCGAGGCGAGCGACTTTGCACCGTTTCGGGAGATGCTGCGCGCTTCGATGCGTTTCGCGGGAGCCATACGGCTGGATCATGTGCTCGGTCTCAGCCGGCTTTACTTGATACCGGCCGGAGCATCGCCTCTACAGGGAGCATATGTGGAGATGCCGTTGCAGGCGATGCTCGGCGTTATCGCGCAAGAGAGCGTCGGCCAGCGTTGTATCGTCATCGGCGAGGATCTTGGAACGGTACTGGAGGGTTTTCGCGACAGTCTTGCGGCATGGGGTGTGTGGTCTTACAAGGTGATGATGTTCGAACGCGGCAACGATGGTGCTTTTATTGAGTCGTCGGAATATGCCGCGAATGCGCTTGTCACCTTCACGACGCATGATCTTGCGTCCTTCGCCGGCTGGCAATCGCATTCCGATCTCAGGGTGAAGCGGGAGCTTGGGATCGATCCCGGCGAAACCGACGCGGAGCGGACGAATGCGCGCCACGCGTTCGAATGGAAGCTCGGTGAAGAACATATCGCAGCGAAGAATTTTCTTGGGGCCGTTGAATTTCTCGCGCGCACGCCGTCTCGCATTCTCGCGATCGCGCTCGACGATCTGATCGGATTGACGGATCAGCCGAATATTCCAGGTACGGTGAATGAGCACCCCAACTGGCGAAGACGAATTCCAGTCAAGTTGGAAGATCTGGACCAACACATCGACCTCGGCGCGCTCCGACACGCGCTCCGTGATCGCTGAAACAGCGTTTGGGATAATCCAGATGCTCAATATGCTAAGCGGCTACGACGCATCACCTAAAGAATGGACCGTCAGGAACGGGCTTATAGCCCTAACGACAAGGACGCAGTCAGAGCGGCTCAGGGATAGCCGCGCAGCATCAACCGGTCCGCGCGAACTTCCCAACTCTCGAGTCGATTGAGGAAGCTCATCCCTAAAAGGTTGGCTTTCATCTGGCCGCGCGGCACGACGAGCGCAGGCACGGATCGCTCGACAAGTTTCCCAACTGCGAGCCTGTCGAGCGTCAGGCGAGCGGCGCGCGCTCGCCCGCCGGCGGTCTCGACATCGACATCGTAGTTCAGCAATTCCAGCGGTAATCCGGCAGCCTTCGCCGTTTCGTAGGTGAGGACGACGGACGTTGCGCCGGTGTCAATGATCATTGGCGTCTTCACGCCGTTGATCTTTGCGTGAAGTGTAAAATCGCCGTTCTCTGTCCGAGGAATCTGGACGCTCCGTGGGGGGCTCGCGGCGGCCTTGTGCAGCATCGTCGAGACCAATTTTCCCGCAGCCGATATTCGTGCGGGATCCCCATAGGCAACCACCGCTCCGGCGGTTGCCACCAGCATTCCGATCACGAGCAGGATGCGGATCACAACGCACCTGCCGCGTTTTCGGCCAGACCTGGAGTGCGAGTCGCCATCATGCTCTAAGACCTGTTCCAGCGTTCATGATCGGCGTGTTCCGCAGGCGGCGTCTTTCGTCGGCTATGTGATCGTCCGCTTGCCCAGGTTGAAGCCGCGGACTTTCCTCCGCCATGGGCGCCAGAGCAGACATCACGCGTTCCGGCGGAAAGGTAACGATGACCTCCGTGCCAACGCGAAGCTTGGATTTCAGCGTGAACGTACCGCCGTGCATGTCGATCAGGCTCTTAGCGATCGGCAAACCAAGACCCGCGCCTTGTTCTGCGGATTTGATCGAATTCGATCCCTGTCCGAACGAGGCAAGCACAATCGGGATTTCGTCTTCCGCGATCCCGGAGCCGTTGTCCTTGACACTGAGGTATTGCCCGCCTGAAGCAGTCCATCCGACCTTCAGCAATATCTCTCCGCCTTGTGGCGTGAACTTGATTGAATTCGACAACAGATTGAGCACGATCTGGCGCGTGGCGCGCTCGTCACCCCAGATGCGAGGCATATCTTGTTCGAACACGTCATAAATTGTGATGCCGCGGTTCGAGGCCCGTAACTTCAGCAGATGGTGACATTCGGTCACGACATGGACCAGAGATACGGCCTCTTCGTTGAGTTCATAACGGCCGGCCTCGATCCGCGATAGATCAAGAATCTCATTGATCAAATTCAGGAGGTGAACGCCGGAGTTATGAATGTCGGCCGAATAGGTCTTGTAAACTGCAACCGCGTGCTCGCCGAAAATTTCACTCTTCATGACCTCGGAAAATCCGAGAATGGCATTCAAGGGCGTCCGCAATTCGTGACTCATTTGAGCCAGAAACCGTGATTTTGCGACGTTGGCCGATTCCGCGCGATGCCGCGCTTCGTCCGAAATAGCCTTCGCCTGCTCAAGTTCGCCGATTAGGGCGTCCTTCTCCGCCCGCGCTTCGAGCGTCGCCAGCGTCGTGGAATGCAAACGATGCGCGAGCAGGGCGAAGAAGCCCTCCGCAGTCAGCGCCAGAATGGCAAGGATGTAGTTGTTGAAGCTGCCGGCAGTCGCGAACTTCAGCGCGATTGCCGAGGTTACGGGGGCGGTTGCGGCAAGGGCGGCAATCGGCAGACTGGCCGAGAGCATACTCGATACCGCCACGACCAGCAGCATCAGAAACATCATCAGGGTATTTGTGACCTGATCCGAGCCGGCAGGATGCACTAGAATCGTCGTCCAACACAGGCCGTATAGGAGATCGAGCAAAATGAAACGCGCGCGCCATTTGCGTGTGCTATTGGCCGATGATGGTGTCTTGAGATAATTCTTGCAGTTGTAGATGATGACTGCGTGGAGGCAGAGCATTCCGAACGTCCACGCCGCGGCGGCGGTGGGCGCTATCCAGAAGCCGAAGAGCACGCCAGTTGCAACCAAGAGCAGCATCACGACAAACGATGCCGACAGTCGTGTTTGCGCATATTGCCGGAGCAGTTCGTGATCGAACGCCGGCCGTGTTCCGCTGGTTGAAGTCAGGCGGTCGCGCGCTTCGCGGACGCGCTGCGTGGTGGCGCGGCGATGACGTGCGGACGGTACAATCGCGGGAGCGACCGGAAGCTGGACGACTTCAGGTTTATCGGCGGGAGTACTCATCAACCAGACACAAATCCTGTACGCGGCCGCGCGAGTCGTTACTGATCCATTTCTCGCGCCAAATCCTTAAAGGCGGCCTTAAAAAGCAGGATAATCCGGTTAACGGGACGTTAATTGCTTTCGACGGCGATCGACCGGGGCAGGGGGAGCGTCGTGAATCGGACAGCCGTTAACGTTCGAGTCGCGCCAGAAGGCTGGACGTGTCCCAGCGGCGGCCGCCCATCTTTTCGACTTCCGAGTAAAAGGCGTCCACAAGGCTTGTGACTGGCAGGCTTGCGCCGTTGCGACGGGCCTCGGAGATGCAGATTGAAAGGTCCTTGCGCATCCATTCGACGGCGAAGCCGAAATCGAACCTGCCTTCATTCATCGTCTTGGAACGGTTCTCCATCTGCCAGGATTGCGCGGCGCCCTTCGAAATCACGTCGACAACTGCATTGACGTCAAGTCCTGCCTTTTTGGCGAAGTGGATACCTTCCGATAATCCCTCCACGAGGCCGGCAATGCAGATCTGATTGACCATCTTGGTCAATTGACCGGCACCCGCTGGGCCGAGCCGTTTGCACATCCTGGCATAGGCCGCGATGATCGGTTCGGCGCGAGTATAAGCGTCCTCTTCTCCGCCGCACATCACGGTAAGAAAGCCGTTTTCGGCGCCGGCCTGGCCCCCGGAGACCGGGGCGTCCACAAAGCCAAAACCGCGCCTGGTTGCTTCGGTATCAAGCTCGCGTGCGACCTGAGCGGAGGCCGTCGTATGATCGACGAAGATTGATCCTGGCTTCATTCCCGCAAAGGCACCGCCTGCGCCGATTGTGATCGCACGCAGGTCGTCGTCGTTGCCGACGCACGCCATTACGAAATCCTGACCTCCGGCGGCCGCTTCCGGCGTCGCTGCGGTTTTCCCGCCAAATTTTTCGGCCCATGCCTTGGCTTTGGCCGGCGTTCGATTGAACACGGTCACCTCGTGGCCGCCCTTTGCGACGAGATGTCCTGCCATGGGGAACCCCATGACGCCGAGACCGAGAAATGCGACTTTAGCCATGACCGAGCCTTGTTCAAATCCTGAGGTTTCACTGAAAGAGTGATGAGCGCGTTGCGATGAACGAGTTGCGAAATCTCGCCATCATCAGCATAGCTCTTGAGATCGCAGCGGCAAAGGTCGGAAAGCCTGAAGGAGTCCGGAGGCGACGGGTATTGTGACGAACGAATTTCCAACGCGATTCAAAACGCGTTAGAGTGGAATGGGACAATCATTTTCCGGGCCGGACAAGGGAGCGCGCGCATGAGCGTTGGGATGCTCGATCATTTCAATATCCGGACCCGCAAACTTGCCGAGACGGTACGGTTTTACGAGGAGATTCTCGGTCTGACGAACGGGGATCGACCAGATTTCGCGTTTCCGGGCGCGTGGCTCTACAGCGAGGGCAAGCCTGTGGTTCACCTCGTCGACATTGCGCCGACCTCCGAACCCCAAAAGCCGGATTCCGGTGTTGTCCATCATATCGCCTTCGCAAGCCGCGATTTCGGGGGCATGAAACAGCGCCTTCAGTCGAAAGGGTTCACGTTCAGGTCTCGCGAAGTCCCCGGCGGAGCCATCTGGCAGATTTTCGTCAGCGACCCGAACGGCGTGTTGATCGAACTCAACTATGACGCTGTGGCTGAACGGGTCTGACTTTTCCGGCCTTGACGGGGTGAGGCGGGCTGCGGCCGTTCGTTCGGCCAAGGTTTGCTTTCTCGATTAGCCAAGATACAGGCGTTGACCCGGCTGCGGCGGGTAGCCATGTAGACCCTGTTTTCGAAGCAGAGAGCGCCTACTCAGGAGAGACGACTTGAATGTAACACCACAGCAAGTTCTCGACCGGCTGGCCGGTGTGCTCTCTCCCGGTGGCGTGGCGCTGACCGTCGCCGATGTGCTGTCGGAGATCGCTGTCAACGGCGACAAGGTATTTTTCTCTATCAACGTCGAGGCGCCGGAAATCAAGGTCTGGGAGGAGGTTCGCGCCAACGCCGAAGCGGCCGTGCGCGCGATTCCGGGAGTGTCGGTCGCGATGGTGGCTTTGACAGCTGAACGCAAGCCGGACAGCACGACGCCAAGTTTATCGTCGCGGTCGGAGCAAGGGATTCCGCACGTGTCGACACGTCGGTCAACACAAAATTCGGCATCAGCTTCACCGATGGCGCGACAGGCGGATATTCCCGGAGTCGCCGCCATTATTGCCGTTGCTTCCGGCAAGGGCGGTGTCGGCAAGTCGACCACCGCGCTTAATCTCGCGCTGGGCCTACGGGATCTCGGTTTGCGTGTCGGTCTGCTCGATGCCGATATCTACGGGCCATCAATTCCAAGATTGACCGGTATTCGTGAAAAGCCGCAATTGACAGACGACAAGAAGATAGTGCCCATCGGGCGGTTTGGCCTTGCCATCATGTCGGTCGGCTTTCTGATCGAGGAAGAAAGTGCGATGATCTGGCGCGGCCCGATGGTGGCCTCGGCGATCAGGCAAATGCTGCGCGATGTGGCTTGGGGCCAACTCGACGTTCTGGTCGTGGACATGCCGCCCGGAACCGGCGATGCTCAGCTGACGCTGGCTCAGAACGTGCCGCTCAAGGGCGCCGTCATCATTTCGACACCGCAGGATTTGTCACTGATCGACGCACGGCGCGGACTTGCCATGTTCAGAAAAGTCAACGTGCCGGTTTTCGGCATTATCGAAAACATGAGTTTCTTTCAGTGTCCACATTGCGGGGGGCGAAGCGATATCTTTGGCCATGGGGGCGCGCGACACGAGGCGGAACGGCTGGGAGTACCGTTCCTTGGCGAAATCCCGCTTCATATGTCGATTCGCGAGACTTCCGATTCCGGTTATCCGGTAGTCGAGAGCCAGCCTGAGGGTCCCCATGCGGCGATCTATCGTGCCATCGCCGAAACTATTCGTGACCGGCTCCACGACGCGGTCGCCGTAGCCCGGTGATCCGATTCTAAGATTTGCATTTCCGTCACGGCGGGAGGCTTGCAAATTTCAGAATCAAAGTACCACTAGCTACAGTTTCAAGTTTCGAGTTTGAGATTCGCTTGCGGGGTTCGCTGCAACGCGATCAGCGAGGCTCAAATTCGTGTCTTCGCTGGAATCTCAAGAACTATCGTCAAAGGGATATCTAATGAAACGTCGTGATTTTTTGAAAGGTTCGGCCGCGGGTGCCGCTGTCTCGGCCGTTGCCTCACCGGCGATTGCGCAATCGGCGCCTGAGATCAAGTGGCGTATGACGTCGAGCTTCCCCAAATCGCTCGACACGATCTATGGCACTGCCGAGGTCTTTACCAAGCAAGTTGCGGAAATGACCGACAACAAATTCCAGATCCAGGTTTTCCCGGCCGAGGAGGTCGCTCCTGGATTGCAGGCGCTCGATGCGACGGCCAACAAGACGGTCGAGATGAGTCACACCGTTTCGTATTATTATGTCGGAAAGGATCCCACCTTCGCGGTTTTCGCGTCGGTCCCGTTCGGGCTCAATGGGCGCCAGCAGAATTCCTGGCTGGTTCAGGGCGGCGGCAATGAGCTTGCAAATGAATTCTTCAAGAAGTTCGGCGTCATCGGGTTTCCTTGCGGCAACACCGGTACGCAGATGGGCGGTTGGTTCCGCAAGGAGATCAAGACCGTGGCTGATTTGTCTGGCCTGAAGATGCGGATCGGTGGCATTGCCGGTCAGGTGTTGCAGAAGGTCGGTGTGGTACCGCAGCAGCTTGCCGGGGGTAACGTTTATCCCTCGCTTGAGAAGGGTGCGATCGACGCGGCCGAATGGGTTGGCCCCTACGATGATGAAAAGCTGGGTTTTCAGAAAGTCGCCAAATATTATTACTATCCGGGTTTCTGGGAAGGCGGACCGACAATCCATGCGTTCTGCAATCTCGAGAAGTGGAACACGTTACCAAAGACCTATCAGGCGATATTGATGAACGCGGCGGCGACGGCCAACACCTGGATGGCTACTCGCTATGACATGCAAAATCCGGCCGCCCTTAAGCGGCTCGTTGCAGGTGGTGCCCAACTTCGGCCGTTCAGTAATGATGTTCTCGACGCCTGCCTGAAAGCCACGAACGAATTGTGGGACGAGATTTCAGCGAACAACCCGGACTTCAAGAAGGCGATCGACGCGATGCAAGCTTATCGATCGGACCAGTATTTGTGGTGGCAGGTGGCCGAGTATACCTATGACACCTTCATGATCCGATCGCGGACGCGCGGCTGATCACATTCCAACATCGATCGTTGTTTCGCGTCCTATTTCGCGCGAAGGCGAGGTGTCCTTTGTCCGATATCCAGGCTCGCTTGTAATCGCTTGAGCGAGTGGAGTTCGCTACAACGCTTTCGAGCGAAGTGGATACCGGTTCGCGTGAAGAGAACGCGTCAAAACAACAATTCAGAGCTTCGCTTCTGATTTCATCAGAAGCGATAAGACTCTAGGAACGAATCCTGAAGTTGCATCTATTGTCGGTTTGTTGGTGCTGGACCCAAATCGAGCGGCGCTACATCGATAATCGGAACCTCGATCTCGATCTTGATCTTGTTGAGATCGACGGCTGTCGCTTTGCCAAGCAGACTTGTCACGCTCGCGGGGACCGCGATCACAAGAACGACCATGATGATTTGCAATCCAATCCAGGGCACCGCGCCCCAGTAGATGTCGGAGCTCTTTACCTCTCGCGGGGCGACGCCGCGCAGGTAGAACAGCGCAAAACCGAATGGCGGGTGAAGGAACGAGGTCTGCATATTGACGCAGATCATAACGCCGAACCAGATCAAGGCCGCATCCGCACCGACGATGGGAGCGAGAAGTTTCTGGGCCACCGGAGCGATCATTGGCAGGATGATGAAGGCGATCTCGAAGAAATCGAGGAAGAACGCCAGGAAGAAGATGAAGACGTTGATGAAGATGAGAAAGCCCCATACGCCGCCTGGCAGCGATGTCAGCAGGTGTTCCAGCCACTCGCCGCCGGATACCCCGAGAAACACCACCGAGAAACATGTCGAGCCGATCAAAATGAACGTCACCATGGTGGTGAGGCGCATCGTCGATTGATAACCCTGTTTGATGAGGTCACGCAGTCCCGGGATACGGACGGCTTCCAGACAAATCCACACGACTGCGAGATAGGTAACAGCGAACGCGATCTTGAAGACCAATCCCTCGGCCAAGAAAATTCCGACGAGCGTTCCGATGCCTCCGGTGGTCGCGCCGATGATCAGGAGTTTTCGGCCGGTACTGCTGAAATCTTTGTGGTGAATGGTCGCCAGCACGATAGCGCCGACAGCGCCCATCGCACCTGCTTCCGTCGGAGTCGCAAGGCCCAACATCATGGTGCCGAGCACGACGAAGATTAGGACGGCGGAGGGAATGATGCCCATCAGGCACTTGCGCCAAAGCGGCCAGCCGGCGAGCGTGCGGGATTCCTGTGGCACCGGGGGGACGTGATCGGGCTTGAAGAGGCCAAGCAGGAAAGTGTAGCCGGCGAACAGCATGATCTGAAACAGCGAAGGCCCCCACGCGCCGAGATACATGTCGCCGACCGATTTTCCGAGTTGATCGGCCAGGACGATCAGCACCAGGGAAGGCGGAACGAGTTGAGTGATGGTGCCGGATGCTGCCAGCACGCCCGTGATGTAGCGAATGTTGTAACCATACCGCATCATCACGGGCATCGAGATGAGCGCCATGGCGATCACCTGAGCAGCGACCGTGCCGGTGATGGCGCCAAGGATGAACCCGACAAGTATGACCGAATAGCCAAGGCCACCGCGGATTGGTCCAAACAGTTGGCCCATCGAGTCGAGCATGTCCTCCGCGAGGCCGCAGCGCTCAAGCACCGATCCCATGAACGTAAAAAAAGGAATCGCGAGCAGCAACTCGTTAGACAGCACGCTCCCGAACACGCGCCCTGGTATGGCCTGAAGGAAATTCAGATCGAAGAAGCCAAGATGGATCGCAAGGAATCCGAACGAGAGCCCCACAGCAGCCAATGTGAAGGCGACCGGAAAGCCGATCAACATCGCCAGAACCAGGCCGCCGAACATCATCGGCGGCATCATTTCCAGCGTGATCATTGAGTCGGTCTCTCGTACGTCGCATCGATCGTGACAACGCCGAGTAGCGCCGCGACCCGCTTAATCACTTCCGAGACACCTTGAAGCGCGAGCATGATGAATCCGAGGGGGACGACGAGCTTGATCGGCCAGCGGACGAGACCACCGGCATTTCCTGACATTTCGCCGATCGCATAAGACTGCATGAAGAAAGGCCATGACAGGTAGCTGAGCAACAGGCAGGCCGGAATGAGAAGAAAAAGGGTTCCGATGAGATCAAGCCAGAGCTTGCCGCGCTCGGACAGGAACAGATAGAAGATCTCGACGCGGACGTGTTCGTTGCGTTTGAAGGTATAAGATGCACCGAACATTACGAGGATGGCGAACATGTACCACTGCAATTCGAGCCAGCTGTTCGAGCTGTAGTCGAAGGCATATCGGATCATCGCATTCCCGGCACTCACCAGCACGGCAAGCAGCACAAGGATATTGCATACGTACCCAACCTTTTCATTGAGCCGGTCGATAGCCGTGCTAAGCGCCAGTAACGGACGCATCAATTTCCTCCCGGTGGCCGCCGAGCGCGATCACTGAAGCCAGACTTAAGACCCCCAGTATCTCCGAAGCCGCAACACCGGTTGTTTGTGCCAGATTGTGGAATACGGTGGCCTGTCGGATGCTGGCTATGAAGGGCGTCGCACCATTCCAATGCTACGTTGCCACAGTCAACCGGGCCGTTGATGGTTTTGGGGTGTGGCGGACCGCTGAGCGGTTATAGCGTTTTCGAGCGAAGTGGATACCGGCTCGCGTGAAGAAAACGCGTTAGATGAGAGTCATGGAGCAGCTTCTGATTTCGTCAGAAGCGGAAGGCTCCAGGAAATCACGACTTGGATAGAAGCCTTTGAGAATGTCATTGCGGGCATGGGGTTTCGGATCAAGCCCCACGCATAATGGATCACCGATACCGTCAAGGCAGGTCCGCCAACCTTCGCTTCGGGATGCGGCCAGACGGGCGAATGTCTAAATCGCTACCCGCCGGTTACGCTCATGTGACGGCTTACACTCGGACGGTTGTGACGGTCGATAATAAAATCGTGGCCTTTCGGCTTGAGGCCGATGGCGCGATCGATCGTCTCGTACAGCAGATCGTCGGTGGGTGATGCGCGGAGCGGCCGGCGCAGATCGGAGGCGTCTTCGTGTCCGAGGCAGGTATGCAGGGTGCCGGTGCAGGTGATACGGACGCGGTTGCAGGATTCGCAGAAATTGTGGGTCATCGGCGTGATGAAGCCAAGTTTGCCGCCGGTCTCACTGACTCGAACGTAGCGGGCGGGACCGCCTGTACTGTCATCGAGGTCCGTGAGGGTGTATTGACCTTCGAGCCGAGCGCGCAGCATGGATAGCGGCAGGTACTGATCGGCGCGGGATGCGCCGATATCGCCCATCGGCATGACTTCGATGAGAGTCAGTGCCATATCTCGACTGTGCGCCCATTCCATCAGGGATGGAATTTCGTCCTCGTTCAGGTGTTTGAGCGCAACCGCATTGATCTTGACCGCGAGGCCCGCGGCTTGTGCAGCGTCAATGCCTGCCATGACTTTCTGGATGTCGCCCCAGCGCGTGATCTCACGAAATCTGGCAGGGTCAAGCGTATCGAGCGACACGTTGATCCGTCGCACGCCGCAATCCTTAAGCTCGTTCGCGAAACGGGCCAATTGCGATCCGTTTGTCGTGAGCGTCAGCTCCTTCAGCGCCCCTGTCCCGAGATGGCGAGACAAGGAGCGGATCAGCGACATCACGTTGCGGCGAACCAGCGGCTCCCCACCTGTCAGCCGCAGCTTGCGCACGCCCTTGGCGATGAAAGCCGAACACAGACGATCAAGCTCCTCCAGCGTGAGCAGATCCGCCTTGGGCAAAAAAGTCATATCCTCGGACATGCAATAAAAGCAGCGAAGGTCGCAGCGATCCGTGACCGACACGCGCAAATAGCTGATGTTTCGGCCGAACGGGTCGACCATTTTCCGGGAGCCCGAAGTCTCGGCGGGGGCAGAACAACCGGTCATTTCATTTGCCTTGTTGCAACGGCGTATGAGGTATTTGTTTCTTTTCTAATGTAGGCGTGTTCTGGCCGGGGCACAATGTACCGGCTCTGCTGCGGTGCGCAAGAAATCCATTGAGATTAACGCACCGGAGCAGGCCGAGACGGCGCGTGATCCCTCGAGGCGGCGAACCGTCCCACCATCGCCGGCTGGACCGTGTGGCGGGAAGATCGCCCGCTACGGCCTCGGTCGCGATAATATCTCAAGATCCGCTCGACTGGACCGATCGATCAGCCGGTTACGTTCAGAGTTGCAGCTTGCAGTGCGGCGACTGCGTCCGGCAGCTCCCTCATGTGGCTGATAACACGGTCGGGTTTGAGTTCTGCGACCGGGACTTCGGTATAGCCGAATGTGACCCCGATAACGGGGATTCCAGCCCGGCGCGCCACCCCTATGTCGGGACCTGCGTCACCAACCATAATGGTGGTTTGGGGGTTGCCCCCCGCCTGCGCGATGGTTTGCCGCAAGATCGCGGGATCTGGTTTGGACACGCCGAAGGTGTCACCGCCACAGATTGCAGAAAACCGCGAACTCAACCCCAGTTGGTCAAGCAGCAGCTTGGCAAGCGCTTCCAGCTTGTTGGTGCAGACGGCGAAACAATGTCCTCGCGCCGACAACTCGTCGAGCGCCTCGATAAGTCCCTCAAACGGACGCGATGCGTCGGCGATATGCGCCGTATAGTAGTCGATGAAGTCGCCCATCATCCGCGTGACCTCATCGGGTGTCGCCGCGCGATCCTCATGCTCAAGGCCACGTTCGATCATGCGGCGAACCCCTGCGCCAATCATCGAGCGGGCTGTCGGCAACGACACCGTGCGCAGGCCCTCGCGGTCCAGGACGAAGTTGAGCGCGGCGGCGAGATCGGGCGCGGTATCAACCAGCGTCCCGTCGAGGTCGAACACGACCATGGGAGGAGGGGAAGATGTCATGATGGTGGATCGGTATCCGCCTCCCGTCGGACATGCAAGGGTGAAGTGCGGCTGGCCTCGGCTCTCGGAAGGCTACGAAAAACACCCGACGCCCTGTTCCTTCCGGCCAAACGCCGCTAGTAACCATCCTGGAAATGCCTCGCAGCCAGGGCGAGGCCGCGCAAGATCGAGGTCCTCATGACGTTGGATGCATTGAAAAGACAGGCTGCGGCGCGTGCCCTTGAATATGTCGAGGACGGCATGAGACTGGGTCTCGGAACGGGATCTACCGCCAAGCACTTTGTCGAGCTTTTGGGCGAGCGCGTGCGCGACGGGTTGAAAGTTGTGGGCGTGCCGACATCAGAGGTCACGCGAGCCGACGCGGAGCGGTGCGGCATTCCCTTGACCACCCTGGACGACCTCGACAGGCTCGATCTGACGGTTGATGGCGCCGACGAAATCGACCCCGATCTAAATCTGGTCAAGGGTGGCGGCGGGGCGCTTCTGCGCGAGAAAATCGTGGCTGCAGCGTCGGACCGCATGATCGTAATCGCGGATGAGACAAAGTGGGTGGCGCGGCTGGGCCGCTTTCCCCTGCCGATCGAAGTCATTCCGTTCGGGCTCGCCGCAACGCGACGTGCGATTACGGAGGTGTTTGCAAAAGCCGGCGTTTCGGGTGAACTGGTCATCAGAAAGGGACCGGATGGTCATGCTTTCGTCACTGATGGCGGCCACTGGATTTTTGATGCCCATCTTGGGCAAATACCCGATGCATCCTATCTGGCCGGACTGTTGAATCCGATACCTGGCGTCGTCGAACATGGCCTTTTCATTGGCCTGGCAGGCGTGGCGATGCTGGCGGGCGCGCAGGGAATTCGCATTGTCGAGCGGCGATAGCGCCGCAATAAGGAGAATTGAGATGAGGTGTCTTTCAAAGTTTCTGCCAGCAGCTTGTCTTGCCGTGGCGCTGGCGTTCCCAGCCCTTGCACAAGCTCAGCAAGCCAGCCAGCCGACGGCCGCCGCCGTCGCTTCGGCCAAGGAACTTCTGACGCTGAAGCACGCGGGGGCGATATACGCAAATGCCATTCCGGGCATGGTCGAGCGGACCAAGACCACGCTGCTTCAAGCCAACCTGAACTATCAGAAGGATCTCAACGAGGTTGCCCTGATCGTTGCAAAGTCGCTGGCGGGCCGTGAGAAGGAGATCGGCGACGGCATGGCAAAGATTTATGCCAGTCATTTCACGGAGCAGGAGTTGAAGGACCTTGTCACGTTCTACAAGTCTGCGCTGGGGCAAAAGCTGATCACAGAGGAGCCCAAGGCGATCGAAGCGAGCATGAAGTACATGAACGAATGGGCGCAGCAGTTCGCCGATGTCGTCAATGGCGAATTTCGTGCGGAAATGCGCAAGCGCGGCAAGGAAATCTGAGTTCGGCTAGCTCCTCAGCATGGCTGATTTCGACGTCGATCTGATCGTCATAGGCGGTGGGTCGGGCGGCGTTCGCGCCGCGCGCATCGCCGCCGGGTATGGCGCGCGCGTCATGATTGCGGAAGAATACCGGATGGGCGGTACCTGCGTCATCCGGGGGTGTGTGCCGAAGAAGCTATTGGTCTACGGCTCTCATATCCGCCACGACATCGAGGATGCCGCCGGTTTTGGCTGGTCGATTTCGTCCGCAACGTTCGATTGGCCGACGCTGATCGCTAACAAGGACAAGGAGATCGCCCGGCTCGAGGCGGCTTACACGTCTACCCTCGAGAAGGCGGGCGTGCGGGTCGTCAAGACGAGGGCGGTCTTTGAGGATGCGCACACGCTCCGACTAACGACTGGTGAGACGATCCGTTCGAAGCATGTGTTGATCGCAACAGGGGGCGCGCCCAACCACGGACGTGCCATTCCCGGCATCGAGCACGTAATCTCTTCCAACGAGGTGTTTCATCTCGCGGAGCTACCGAAGCGAATTGCGATTCAGGGCGGCGGATATATCGCTCTCGAGTTCGCCTGCATCTTTGCCGGGTTCGGCAGCGATGTGACCCTGATCTATCGCGGCGATAATATCCTGCGCGGCTTCGACGATGACGTCCGCGCTCATGTCCGCGCCGAAATGGAAAAGAACGGCATCACGATCCTGACGGGTTGCGTCGTCGAAAGGGTCGATCGGCACGGCGACGAGTTCACGTCTCATTTATCGAACGAGTCGAGTATTGCCTCCGATCAGGTACTGTTTGCGATCGGCCGGCATCCGAACGTTGCAAATCTCGGCCTCGAGAAGGCGGGCGTTGCCATCAACCCGGAGAACGGCGGCATTGCCGTTGACGGCTTTTCGCAAACGAACGTACCGCATATCCATGCGGTCGGCGATGTGACGCATCGCTTCAACCTTACGCCGGTTGCCATCCGGGAAGGGCACGCGTTTGCGGATACGGTGTTCGGGAACAAGCCCACGCGCGTGGATCATGCGGATGTTCCGACTGCGGTCTTTTCCCAGCCCGAGGTCGGCACGGTAGGTTTGACCGAGGCGCAGGCTCGCGCGCAGTTCACCCACGTCGATATATACAAGACGACCTTCCGTCCGATGAAAGCGACATTGTCTGGTCGCGATACCCGTATCCTGATGAAGCTTGTCGTGGATGCGACGACGGATCGCGTGCTGGGTTGCCACATCGTCGGCGATAGCGCGGCCGAGATGGTGCAGGTTCTCGGCATTGCGATCAAAATGAAGGCGACCAAGTCCGATTTCGACGCCACCATGGCGTTGCATCCCACCGCGGCCGAAGAACTCGTGACGATGCGGACGCCCACTGAACGCCATGTGCGTAAAAGCAGCGAGTGAACGTTCGGACCAAACCCCGTGGGTATTGAGGACTTTGATCCGGCGACATACCTGAAAGCAACTGTTGTCCGACGCCAATCAGGATCGGGGTCTTTCTCGATAAGTCGGAAGAAAGTATTCCTTTTATCACAACGCCTTGTGCGGCAAAACTTAATGCCAACTGGCGCGGCCCGGCCGGTGAGTGTATATACCGGTCTTCATTCCCGTTAAGTGACGGTTTTTGCTCAGGAGTTGACCTTATGTCCGAGCGCTGGGCACCCGATAGCTGGCGCACCAAGCCCGTGCAGCAGGTTCCGGTTTATCCGGACACGAAGGTATTGGGCGAAGTCGAGGCGCAGCTTGCTACGTTTCCGCCGCTGGTGTTTGCGGGTGAGGCGCGCAATCTGAAGAAAGCCTTGGCCCGAGTCGCAAACGGCGAGGCATTTTTACTGCAGGGCGGAGACTGCGCCGAGAGCTTCGCCGAGCACGGCGCCAACAACATCCGCGACTTCTTCCGTGTGCTGCTACAGATGGCGGTGGTTCTGACTTATGCCGGCGCGTTGCCGGTTGTGAAGGTCGGCCGGATTGCTGGCCAGTTTGCCAAGCCGCGCTCATCTCCGATGGAGAAGATCGACGGCGTCGAATTGCCGAGCTACCGCGGCGACATCGTGAACGACATTGCGTTCAGCGCACAGTCGCGAATACCCGATCCACATCGTCAGATCATGGCTTATCGGCAGTCGGCGGCGACGCTAAACCTGCTGCGTGCCTTCGCGACCGGGGGGTTTGCCAATCTTGGCAGCGTGCATCAGTGGATGCTTGGTTTTCTGAAGGACTCCCAGCAGTCGCGCCGCTACAAGGAATTGGCCGATCGTATTTTCGACGCGCTCAATTTCATGCGCGCCTGCGGGCTCAACCTTGAGAGCCACCCGGAACTGCGGTCGACCGACATCTATACCAGTCACGAAGCGCTGCTGCTCGGTTACGAGCAGGCCTTGACGCGGGTCGATTCCACGACCGGCGACTGGTACGCGACGTCGGGCCACATGATCTGGGTCGGCGATCGCACCCGCCAGCTTGATCATGGCCACATCGAGTATTTCCGCGGCATCAAGAATCCGATCGGGCTGAAGTGTGGCCCGTCGCTCAAGCCGGACGAACTTTTGAAGCTGATCGACGTGCTAAATCCTGAGAATGAACCGGGGCGCCTGACGCTCATCGGCCGCTTCGGCTCGGACAAGGTGGCCGATTATCTGCCGCAACTGATCCGCACGGTGAAGCGCGAGGGCCGTGCTGTCGTGTGGTCATGCGATCCGATGCACGGCAACACCATCACGTCGACGAGCGGCTACAAGACCCGTCCGTTCGACCGCATCCTGTCGGAGGTCAAGTCGTTCTTTAGTATCCATGCCGCGGAGGGCACGCACGCTGGCGGCGTTCATCTGGAGATGACCGGGCAGAACGTCACCGAGTGCATCGGTGGCGCGCGCGCGATCACGGACGAGGATCTTAACGACCGCTATCACACCGTCTGTGATCCGCGCCTGAACGCCGAGCAGTCGATCGACATGGCATTCCTCATTGCCGAGTTGCTGAGGCACGATCGGAACGGAAAGGTGAAACCTATTCCGGCGGTCTCTGGTTTCTGAGACGCCGGGCGGGTAACAAGCGTCCATGACCGAAACAACCTTCAAGATCACGCTCGGCCAATTGAATCCGACGATTGGAGACATTGCCGGCAATGCCGCCAAGGCTCGCGCGGCGCGTGCCCAGGCCAAGGCCGACGGGGCCGCGCTGGTGGCGCTTCCGGAGCTGTTCATTGCCGGCTATCCGCCCGAGGATCTGGTTCTGAGGCCAGCGTTCCAGGCTGCCTGCCGCGAGGCGATCGAAGGTCTCGCGCGGGAGACCTCCGACGGCGGCCCGGCCATGCTGATCGGTACGCCATGGGTCGATGGCGGCAAACTCTATAATGCGTATGCGCTGCTGGATGAGGGGCGGGTCGCGGCGATCCGCTTCAAGGTCAATCTGCCGAACTACGGCGTGTTCGATGAAAAGCGCGTATTCGCGCGGGGGCCGGTCGGGGGACCCCTGAAAATTCGGGGCGTGCGGATCGGCGTGCCGATTTGCGAAGATACGTGGGTCGAGGAATCCGCCGAGTACGAGAACGTCGTCGAGTGCCTGGCGGAGACCGGCGCGGAAATTCTTGTCGTTCCCAACGGCTCGCCCTATGCAAAAGGCAAGAGCGACATCAGGCTGTCGATCTCGGTCGCGCGCGTGACCGAGAGCGATCTGCCGCTGGTTTATCTCAATCAGGTCGGCGGTCAGGATGAACTGGTGTTCGACGGCGCTTCTTTTGTGTTGAATGCCGATCGCTCGTTGGCGGCCCAGCTTCCAGCCTTCGAAGAAAGCATTATCACCCTGCAATGGACCAGGTCCGCGGCAGGATGGCACTGCAACGGACCTGTCGCCCCCCAGATCGACGATGACGAAGCCGACTATGCCGCGTGTGTGTTGGGCTTGCGCGACTACGTGCGGAAGAACGGATTTCCCGGCGTGCTGCTCGGCGTATCGGGCGGCATCGACTCGGCCTTGTGCGCGGCCATCGCCGTCGATGCTCTTGGAGCGGAGTGCGTCCACGGTGTCATGCTGCCGTTCCGCTTTACCGAGCAGGTCTCGCTCGACGATGCTGCGACGCTCGCAAAGGCGCTCGGCATTCGCTACGACGTGCTGCCGATCGCGCCGGCAGTGAATGGTTTCGAGGAGATTCTCTCGGGCACGTTCGCGGGATTCCCCCGCGATATCACGGAGGAGAACCTGCAGTCTCGCGCCCGCGGCACGCTTCTGATGGCGATGTCCAACAAGCTGGGTGCGATGGTGGTGACCACCGGCAACAAATCGGAAATGTCGGTAGGTTATGCCACGCTGTACGGTGACATGAACGGCGGCTTCAATCCGATCAAGGATATCTACAAGACCGAGGTGTTCCGGCTGGCAAGCCTGCGCAACGCGTGGAAGCCGGACGGCGCGCTTGGTCCATCGGGCGAGGTGATCCCGCCCAGCATCATCGCGAGGCCGCCGACGGCCGAGTTGCGTGAGAACCAGCTAGATCAGGATTCGCTGCCGCCCTATGAGCTACTCGACGCGATTCTCGAGCGGCTGGTCGAGCGGGAGGAACCGCTGGCGTCGATCGTCGCGGATGGGTTCGACCGCGATGTGGTCGTGCGAGTCGACCGCTTGCTGAACGCCGCCGAATACAAGCGTCGCCAGGCGGCGCCGGGCGTCAAGGTCACGCGCCGAAATTTCGGTCGCGACCGGCGCTATCCGATCACCAACCGGTTTCGCGATTCCGGTAAACCATTGCCGGCACCGGATGAGAATCTCGTCTCGCGGTCGGGGACGGTTTCGGCGGAAGCCTTCGAGGGATGACGGCTGAAATCAGAGTATGACCCCGCCCCGAAGGGCCGCGCCAGCGCAAATGGGAAACCGCCATCCAATTTTCATCCCGCTCTAATGCGCGGGTATGAACGTTGGCCCCACCGACCGGATCGGCTTGTTCGAGGGTGTGGAGGCGGTCGGCGCAGTATCCGCGGGGCTGGTCTGGGGTGCATCGGCTTTCGCCGCTGAGTTTTTCTTTTGCGAACCTTTGTCTCCGGTCGGCTGTGAGATTTTCCGCGCGCCGTCTTCCGTGACGATGATGTCGCCCTGCTGGGCGGCCGTCGCCTTGTCGTCAAGTCCCTTCAACGCTTCTGCCCATGTCTGGCCCGCAGCCTTGCACGAGCACGACGGATTGAACTCCTGGCGGTATCGAAATGCGTTCGGCGACGACGAATAAGGCTGCCCGCTGGTAGAGACGGCCTGATTCATGTCTTCGCCGGGATTACGATACGCGTAGAGAGCAGCGTCTGCCGCAGGACAAAGATTCTTACAGGTCCGCTCGTCGTCGGGAAACCGGCTCGGAGTGGTGGCGAACGAGATCGGAAAGTAAAAACCGTCACACGAACGTACACAGACGGTCCGATAGGTTCCAGATTGCGCGCCCGAATCGACCGGCGGCAGGATCGTCTGATTGTCGGAGTGGTTGCCGAACAGGTCGTCGAAGAAGGAACCCTGGTTCCTCGCGGCTGCCGCATATTGCGGGCCGCAATTGTTCTGGGCCAGTGCAATCAGCACGGAGCGGCGCTGACTGTCGCGCTCGGGGCTGGCGCCGTTGCCGGCCCGCAGCCGCTCCAGGTTGGTGGTGATCTGCTGGAGGTTGGTCCGCATGCGCTGGATCTGGTGGGTGACCGGTCCGCATTGCGCGGACTGGGCATTGAAGAGCTGAAAGAATCCTGAACTGTCGCAGCCCGTGCTCCTCGCTTGCGCAATGACGTGTTCGAGCTCGGCCTGTTGCCGGCCTGCTGCCTCCTCATAGCGCCGGATCTGTCCGGCTCGCGCAGGATCGGTGCCGCCGCGGTCGATGCTTGCGAGCTGCGCCTCGAGCCGCGGGCAAATCGGATTGCCCCCTGGCGGAACGCCTTGCGCCAAGGTATCGGCGGCCGCGCCCGCAATGCCGACGGCGCAAGCCAATATTCTTATCGTGCGGGCAAAGGAAAGGTCAGGCATGATCCGCCATCAGAGCGATCCCGGAGCGATTCTGCAAATTTGCTCTACGAAGAGGAACTGTCTTCCGCACAACGAGCCCATCGCGATGATCTTTCCGCAACCAGCGAGCCTGATTGCGTTGCGACACGCTGATGGTGCAGGCTGGATGCGTTACTTAGATGGCCGTTCGCCAGCGTGGCCGTGTCTTATCCGCTTCTCGCGGCAGCGTCACGTCGTTTCCGGGGCGCGAGTGTGGCGGCCTTGGTGCGACACAGGCTTTTCCTGCTATGAATCGGCGCGTTAACGTTGACAGGTAATTGCGACGTACTCGTTGCAGCCGCTGTGCCGGCAGGAATTTGTGGACCCTCGAATCGAATCCGTCATCTCGTCAGGCCGGACGCGTCTGTAAGCGATGGCCTGTGCAAAATCGCGTGACCGGCAGTAGGAATGCGCGGCGTAGGCTCCGCAGCTTTCGCCTTGGGCAAGGCACTGGTCAACGCCATACCCGTCGGCGTGGTTGGCAATGATGAAGATGCGGCTGTCGGCGCATGCGGTGGCTGCAAAGAGAGCCACGCCTGCCAGAATGACGGGAAAAACCCGAACTGCGGGGAGAATATGCATGATGGGCCGGGAAAAGGAGAAGGTGATGGCGGAGTTCGCCACGGGGAATACGGGGCGATTTCGCGGCGAAATAAGGCGTTTATGGGGCGCAACTTGACGATGTACCCCGGCTGTTCCATGTTGACCGGAATGAACGGTTTCCTCGCCATTTGTGGCATTTGCCGCGAGATTACGGGCTAGCGATTCGCTGGCCGAGGCCGTCTTTTCTCACAATAGAGCACTGGACGCCCGGCGGTTTGGAGCGGGATTCTATGGAACTGCGTCTTTACGATACGCTGACTAAGGAAAAGCGTGTTTTCACGCCGATCGATCCGTCGAACGTGCGGATGTATGTCTGCGGGCCGACCGTCTACGACTTTGCCCATATCGGCAACGCGCGGCCGGTCATCGTATTCGACGTGCTGTTCCGGCTGCTGCGACACATCTACGGCACCGACCATGTCACCTACGTCCGCAACATCACCGACGTCGACGACAAGATCAACGACCGCGCGGGGCGGGATTTTCCGGGCCTGCCGCTGAACGAGGCGATCCGCAAGGTCACCGAAAAGACGGCCGCGCAGTTTCAGGCCGATGTCGCCGCGCTCGGCTGCCTGCCGCCGACGCATCAGCCGCGCGCCACCGAATTCGTGGCTCCGCGCGCCGACGGCAAGGCTGACATGGTGACGTTGATCAGGCAGTTGATCGCGCGCGGCCATGCTTATGAGGCCGGCGGCGAGGTGCTGTTCGACGTGCAGTCGATGCCGGACTACGGGCTGCTGTCAGGCCGCAGGCTGGATGAGCAGAAGGCCGGCGCGCGGGTCGCGGTGGACGCGCACAAGAAGAACCCGGCCGATTTCGTGCTGTGGAAACTGTCGTCGGATAACGAGCCGGGCTGGGACAGCCCGTGGGGCAGGGGTCGTCCCGGCTGGCACATCGAATGCTCGGCCATGAGCGCGGCCTATCTCGGCGAGGTCTTCGATATCCACGGCGGCGGCCTCGACCTGATCTTTCCTCACCACGAAAACGAGATCGCACAATCGCGCTGCGCCCACGGCGCGCACGCCATGGCGAATTATTGGATGCACAACGGCTTCCTGCAGGTCGAAGGCGAGAAGATGTCGAAGAGTCTCGGCAACTTCGTGACGATCAATGAGCTTTTGACCACGGAGAAGTTTGGTGGACGGAAGTGGCCGGGTGAGGTGTTGCGGCTGAATATGTTACGTACCCACTATCGCCAGCCGATCGATTGGACGACCAAGGCCTTGGAAGAAAGTGAAACTATTCTTCGTCGCATCTGCGGTAGAATAAAACAGTTTGATTATGTGCGTCGCGGAATGGCGGCGAAAGAACGATCGGGTCAACTGAATCTCTCACCGGAAATATTAGAGGCGCTCGTTGATGATCTGAATACTCCGTTGATGGTCTCGAGGGTTGGTGAACTCAAGTACGACGACGATTTTGATCAAGCGCTATTGTCCATTGGTATCGACGTATTTTCATACGCGCGTTGGCTGCGATCGCAGGAGCAGCAAGCAGGTTCGAACGTCGATGAATTAGTGGCCGCTCGCCTTGAGGCAAGAAAGCGAAAAGACTTCGCCGAATCCGATCGCATACGCGACGAACTCGCCGCGATGGGCGTTGTGCTGAAGGACGGCAAGGACGCCGACGGCAAGCCGGTGACGACATGGGAGATCGCGCGATGACCAAGCCGGAGACGCCGTTTCCGAAACACTGGCGCTATTACATTTTCATCAAGTGGGCGGTGATTGTCGCAGCGGTCGTGCTGGTCGCCCGTCTGTTCGGAGTGTTCTGACGCGATGGGACAGGCGCTTCTCAAACCCGCGCTGCGGCCGATGTTGCCTGCCGATGTTCCCGTGCTGGCGGCGATCTTCGTCGCAAGCATCGAGGAGCTCACCGGCGATGACTATAACGAGGCGCAGCAGATTGCCTGGGCTGCCGCTGCGGATGATGAGGACAAATTCGGCGCGCGGCTCGCGCGCGAACTGACGCTGGTGGCGACGCTTCAGAGTTCGCCGGTTGGCTTTGCGTCGCTCAAGGGCGCCGATCACATCGACATGCTCTATGTGCATCCGAGCGCGGCGAGGCATGGGGTTGCGACCGCGCTATGCGATGCGCTTGAGAAGCTTGCCGGCGCGCGCGGCGCCACGGCGCTGACCGTGGAAGCCAGCGATACGGCGGAGCGATTCTTCGCCAAGCGCGGCTACGTCGCGATGCAACGCAATTCGGTGACGATCGGCGACGAGTGGCTGGCCAATACCACGATGAAGAAAACGCTGGCGGAGGGAGGGGCGGCATGAGCCGCGAACGCCTCTATCTGTTCGACACCACGTTGCGGGACGGCGCCCAGACCAACGGCGTCGATTTCACGTTGCAGGACAAGCAGGTGATCGCGAAGATGCTGGACGATCTCGGCATCGACTATGTCGAGGGCGGCTATCCCGGCGCCAATCCGACCGATACCGAGTTTTTTTCGCAGAAGCCAACGCTCCGTCATGCGCGGTTCACCGCTTTCGGTATGACGCGCCGTCCTGGCCGATCTACCTCCAACGATCCCGGATTGGCCGCGCTGATCGAGGCCGAGGCGGATGCGATCTGCTTTGTCGCGAAATCGTCCGCCTATCAGGTCAGGGTCGCGCTCGGAACCACGAACGACGAAAATCTGGCGTCGATCCGCGACAGCGTGAAGGCAGCCAAGGCAGTTGGCCGCGAGGTCATGGTGGACTGCGAGCACTTTTTTGACGGCTACAGGGAAGACCCGGTGTTCGCGCTGGCCTGTGCCATGGCGGCTTACGAGTCTGGCGCGCGGTGGGTGGTGCTGTGCGACACCAATGGCGGCACCATGCCGAACGAGATCGAGGCGACGGTTCGCGAGGTGACGAGGCACGTCCCCGGCAGCCATCTCGGTATCCACGCCCATAATGACACCGAGCAGGCGGTCGCCAATTCCCTTGCCGCGGTGCGCGCAGGGGCGCGGCAAATTCAGGGCACCTTGAACGGCCTCGGCGAACGTTGCGGCAATGCCAATCTCTGTTCGTTGATACCGACGTTGAAGTTAAAGAAAGAATTCGCCGACCTCTTCGACATTGGGGTAACCGAGGATCGGCTTGCGGCTCTGACGCAGGCATCGCGCACGCTCGACAATATGCTCAACCGCGCGCCGAACCGGCATGCGCCCTACGTCGGCGAAAGCGCGTTCGTTACCAAGACCGGCATTCATGCGTCTGCGATCCTCAAGGATCCTGCGACGTACGAGCATGTCCCGCCGGAATCGGTCGGCAACCGCCGCAAGGTGCTGGTATCGGATCAGGCCGGCCGTTCAAACGTGCTTGCCGAACTTGAGCGCGCCAACATCGCGTTCGACAGGAACGATCCGAAGCTCGGGCGGCTGATCCAGGAGATGAAGGAGCGCGAGGCGGCGGGCTACGCCTACGAATCCGCGAACGCGTCGTTCGACCTCTTGGCGCGGCGCACGCTCGGCCGCGTGCCGGAGTATTTCGACGTCGAGCAGTTCGATGTCAACGTCGAGCAGCGCTACAATTCCCACGGTCAGCGCATCACTGTTGCGATGGCGGTCGTGAAGGTCAGGGTCGACGGCCGGCCCCTGATTTCGGCTGCCGAAGGTAACGGTCCTGTCAACGCGCTCGATGTCGCCTTGCGCAAGGATCTCGGCAAATATCAGAAATACATCGAGGGGCTGAAGCTGATCGATTATCGCGTGCGTATCCTCAACGGGGGCACGGAAGCCGTGACGCGGGTACTGCTCGAGAGCGAGGACGAGGAGGGCGAGCGGTGGACCACGATCGGCGTGTCGCCCAATATCATCGATGCGTCGTTTCAGGCCCTGATGGATTCGGTTTTTTACAAGCTGGTGAAGTCCGGCGCGTCACCGTAAACGATCCCGTTGCCGTTTAGTTATAGTCGGTCGGCGACGTCGGCCGGCATGTGTTTCGAGTCCAGCGTGCCGCTCGCGGCGATGCGGAGTTTCGGCAGGATGTCCTCCACCCGGTCGGCCTGCAGGACATTCACTGCGAGCGTGGGTCGGATGAAGGCGGTATCCCTCATATGAGCGAGCAGAGCGAGCAGCGGCTCCCAGAAACCGTCGACATTTGCCAGCATGATCGGCTTGCTGTGTCGTCCGAGCTGCTGCCAGGTGAGCTGCTCAACCAGCTCCTCCAGCGTGCCGACCCCGCCTGGCAGAGCGACGAACGCGTCCGAGCGCTCGAACATCAGGCGCTTGCGTTCGTGCATATCGCGGGTGACGATCATCTCCTGCACGCGCGACAGCGCATGTTCGCGTGCGGTCAGGAAATCCGGAATGATGCCGGTGACGATTCCGCCGTGATCGAGGGTCGCGGTCGCGATGGCGCCCATCAGGCCGACCGAGCCGCCGCCATAGACCAGCCCGACCTTGTTCCGGGCAAGAGCTCTACCAAAATCAACGGCAGCTTCGACGAAATTGGGATTTGTACCGGGACCTGAGCCGCAATAGACACAGACCGTTTTGATGGTGTTCATAGAATCGATGTGGCCCAGAACAATTGCAGCGTCAAGGCTCGGCTATTGCCGGCACGGGGTCAAGTGCCGGCGGGTGGCCTCCGTAGCGAAAAGAATTGCCGGGTAAGGGTGCATGCAGCATCCAAACGCTCTATATGACCTGGATATATGACCTCGACTAGACGATATTTGCGGCTGCGGACGCCATTTCCGGGTTCAGGCCTCAGCGATGCCTGAGGCGGCTTTCCATCAGGCAACCGTGCCGGCGAAACCTTCAGCGGACCCCACCCGGAACGCGACCCTCGGCAGGGCGCTCTTGCATCTGTGGCCCTATATGTGGCCCGGAGACCGCGCCGACCTGAAGATGCGCGTGGTATGGTCGTTGGCGCTGTTGCTTGCGGCAAAAGTCGCGACCCTGGTCGTTCCTTTCACGTTCAAATGGGCGGTCGATGCGTTGAACGGCGCAGGAAGTGCGCCCGTTCAGCCCGAAAACTGGGCGATGTGGCTGATCGTGTCGCCGCTCGCGATGACGCTGGCTTACGGCTCCGTCCGTGTGCTGATGGCGCTGCTAACCCAATGGCGCGACGGCATCTTTGCCAAGGTCGCGATGCACGCGGTGCGCAGGCTGGCTTATCGGACGTTCGTCCACATGCACGAGCTGTCGCTGCGGTTTCATCTCGAACGCAAGACCGGCGGGTTGACGCGCGTGCTCGAGCGGGGTCGCAACGGCATCGAAGAGATGGTGCGGCTCGTCATCCTTCAGCTTGTTCCGACGGCGGTCGAAGTCGGATTGCTCACGGGCGTACTGCTTTGGCAATTCGACTGGCGCTACGTTCTGGTGACGCTGGTGACTGTCATGGTCTACATGGCCTTCACCTACAAGGCGACGCAATGGCGTATCGAAATCCGCCGCCGGATGAACGATTCCGACTCCGATGCCAACACCAAGGCGATCGATTCGCTTTTGAACTACGAGACGGTAAAGTATTTCAGCGCCGAGACGCGTGAAGCAAAGCGCTATGACCGGTCGATGGAGCACTTCGAGACGGCAAGCGTGCAGACCTATACGTCGCTGGCGGTTCTGAACGCGGGGCAGGCGGTGATCTACACGGCCGGGCTGACGGCCGTCATGATTATGTGCGCGCTCGGCGTGCGCAATGGCACTCATACGGTGGGCGATTTCGTCATGGTCAATGCCATGATGATTCAGCTTTACCAGCCGCTCAACCTGATGGGTATGGTCTATCGCGAGATCAAGCAGGCGATCATCGATATCGAAAAGATGTTCGCTGTGCTGACCCGCCGTGCGGAGGTGCAGGATCGTACGGGTGCGCAACCGCTACGCATCGAGCGGGGGTCGGTGAGGTTTGAGGATGTGCGGTTTGCCTACGATCCGGACCGCCCGATCCTCAAGGGTTTGACGTTCGATGTACCTGCGGGAAAAACGGTGGCCATCGTAGGGCCTTCGGGAGCTGGAAAATCGACGCTGTCGCGGTTGCTGTTCCGCCTTTACGACGTTTCTGGCGGCCGTATCCTGATCGACGGTCAGGATATCCGCGACGTTACGCAGGAGTCCTTGCGCGCGGCGATCGGGATGGTGCCGCAGGACACCGTGCTGTTCAACGATACCATCCGCTACAACATCCGCTATGGCCGCTGGGACGCGTCGGACGAGGAGGTCGAGGCCGCCGCCAGAACGGCGCAAATCGACGACTTCATCAGGATGTCGCCTAAAGGCTATGAGACCGAGGTCGGCGAGCGCGGACTAAAATTGTCCGGCGGCGAGAAGCAGCGCGTGGCGATCGCGCGCACGGTGCTGAAGGCGCCCCCCATCCTCGTATTGGACGAGGCGACGTCGGCGCTCGATAGCCACACCGAGCACGAAATCCAGGAGGCTCTCGAACGAGTCTCGCGCAACCGGACTTCGCTGGTGATCGCGCACCGGCTCTCCACCATTGTGGGCGCCGACGAGATCATCGTGCTTGATCGGGGGCGAATTGCCGAGCGGGGAACCCATGTCGAGCTTCTAGCAGCGGAGGGTCTTTACGCGAGCATGTGGAATAGGCAACGTGAGGCCGAGGAGGCGCGGGAGAGGCTTGCGCTGATCGGCGAGGACGAGGGCACCCCGAATCGCGCCCCACCTCCTGTGGACGATCCCCTGGTGGCGCCAACCGCCGCGGCGGGGTAGAATAGGTCCAAGGTGACCCTCCCGAATCAGGCATCGGACCAAACGGTGCTGATCGAGGGTCGATCGTGTTTTCATAAGTCACCTTCACCTCAGGTTCATTCCATATCATTAGGTGCTCATGCCCATAGATCGACAGACTCTCCTATCCATCGCGAAATCCGTTCGCTCCAGCGCCAGATCCGTGCGAGCGCAGATTTCGCCGATTCATCCGAAGGGGTATCCCTTCGTCGGTGGCTTTGCATTGGCCACCATCATCTTGTTCTGGATCTGGAGCCCGCTGGGCTGGATCGGAACGCTGCTGACAATTTGGTGTGCGCTTTTCTTCCGCAATCCCGCCCGTGTGACGCCAATCCGAGAGGGTCTTGTCGTCTCGCCCGCGGACGGACGAATCTCGATGATCGCTTCGGTTGTACCGCCCGCCGAACTCGAGCTTGGCGAGATGCCGCTGCAGCGCATTTCGATTTTCATGAGCGTGTTCAATTGCCACGTTAATCGCAGTCCGGTCGCGGGGCGGATCGAACGGATTGCCTATCGCCCGGGCAAATTCATCAATGCCGAACTCGACAAAGCGAGTGAGGACAACGAGCGCAACGCACTCGTGATCTCAACGCCGAATAACGGGCCGGTGGGCGTGATCCAGATTGCGGGGCTGGTTGCGCGCCGTATCGTCTCTTTCGTGCATGAGGGACAGACGGTCGAAGCGGGCGAACGCTTCGGGCTGATCCGGTTCGGCTCGCGGCTGGACGTCTTTCTGCCGGAGGGGACGCAATTGTTGGTGTCCGAAGGCCAGACCGCGGTCGCCGGCGAGACGGTGTTGGCGGATTTCCAGCAAACAGACGGCAGTCGGACCTTTCGAACCAGTTGACCATTGAGTACCTTGCCGGGGTGCCTAGCGGATGGCAGCCCCGGCAAGGCCTTCCTATATGGGGGACGTGCACACGTCATACGACCCGAAATCATCCGAGATGCGCCGCCGCCGGTTTCGTCCGATCCCGGTACGGATGCTGGTGCCAAATTTCATCACGCTGCTTGCGATTTGCGCGGGACTAACGGCGATCCGGCTCTCGACCGAGGGACGGATGGAGCTTGCGGTCGCGGCCATCGTATTCGCGGCCGTGCTCGACGGGCTCGACGGACGGGTGGCTCGGATGATCAAGGGCCAGTCGAAGTTCGGCGCCGAACTCGACAGTCTCGCCGACTTCGTCAATTTCGGTGTAGCGCCCGGCCTGATCCTCTACTTCTGGCAGTTGCACGATCTCAGCAATGTTGGCTGGATCGCAGCGATGATATTTGCGATCAGCGGCGGCCTGCGGCTCGCCCGCTTCAATGCGACGATGAATGATCCGAACAAACCGGCCTTCGCTGCGAATTTCTTCACCGGCGTTCCCGCGCCGGCGGGTGCGATCGCGGTGCTTCTGCCGATCTATCTTTCGTTTCTCGGCATACCGCAGCCCCCCGCTGTATTAACGGCGTTTTACACGTTGCTAATCGCGATCCTCATGGTGTCGCGGCTGCCGGTCTTTTCCGGCAAGGCGGTCGGGATGCGGGTGCAGCCGGAGCTCGTGCTGCCGGTATTCGTGTCGGTGGTATTCTTCATCGCGCTCTTGATCAGTTACCCTTGGGTTGTCCTCTCCTTCGGCTCGATTATTTTTCTGTTGACCCTTCCGATCGGTTGGAAATCCTATCGTGATCAGGATCTCAAGGCGGCCGTGCAGGAAACGTTTCCCGATGCGCCGTTATCCGCGGGAGCAGCCTCGCCATCCGCCGAGGCTGGCTCGCCCACCATTCCGGTCCGGCAGCGCAAGCCAGACAACCGGTCTTCCCGTCCGCATTGAGAAACCCTGCAGAAAGCAGTCGGGCAGCCGGACCATTGTGCGCTTGAGCGGAAATATTCAGTGATCGTTGGTCGCCGGCGGCGACCGGGCAATCTATCCATCGAAGATGGGATGCGGGGGCTTTAGCGCGTTTTTCTTCACGCGAACCGGTGTCCATCCTCGGGTCAAGCCCCAGGACATGCTTTGCTCGAAAACACTATAGGTCCCCAGCGCTATTCCCCGACCGGCTGCGCGGCCACCGCACAAGACACCACGGCATCGTTGATCTCTTGTCTAGAGCTGCTGTGGTTCGACGTTAACACATTGGCAACAGTTACCTTTCCGGTAACGGGTCTTTAATGGCGCAAAAGCTAGGGTGTCCAGGCGTGACTCAGAACGGTTCGCGCCGCCGTCCAGGATGGCCGGTCGAGTACGCGTGGGGTTCATCATGGATATCATGACCGGTGCCGGACTTGCCTTCGGCATGCTCGTAGTCGCCATGATGATCTTCATGGGTGGCGATCTGCACATGTTCGTCAGCGAACATGCAATGATCATCATTTTCGGCGGTTCGATCGCTGCGACGATGATCCGCTTCCCGCTCGGTGCGATTCTGCACGGCCTGCCGCTCGGCGCCAAGTTCGCCTTCACCATGAGCAGGCTGTCGGCGCGCGACCTTGTCGATGAGCTGGCGCGGATTGCGGAGATCGCTCGCAAGCAGGGACCGGTAGGTCTGGAGAAAGTCGAGACCAACGAGCCGTTCCTCGCCAAGGGAATCCGCTTCGTCGCCGACGGCTACGACCTTGAATTCATCCGCGACAATCTCGAGCGCGACCGCGACAATTTTCTCATGCACCTCGATGAGGGAAGCAAGATCTACCGCGCAATTGGCGATTGCGCGCCGGCGTTCGGCATGATCGGCACGCTGATCGGCATGGTGCAGATGTTCGCCAACATGACCGATCCTTCCAAGCTGGGGCCGTTCATGGCGACCGCGCTGCTCGCGACGCTTTACGGCGCGCTCGTCGCCAACCTGTTCTGCCTGCCGATCGCGGATAAGCTCCACGGCAAGCTGCTGGACGAGGAAACCAATCGTACCTTGATCATAGACGGCATCCTGATGATCCGGGATTCGAAGAGCCCGGCGCTGGTGCGCGAAATGCTGCTGGCCTATTTGCCGGAAAAGCATCGCCACGAAGAAGGCGAGCCGGTTCCAGCCTAGGCGTTTTCAAGAATGGATACCGGTTCGCGTGAAGACAACGCGTCAGATCAAAAATCATAGAGCCACGCTTCTGATTCTTTCAGAAGCGGAAAGGCTCTAGTCGGGAAACCAGCGATGGCCAAAAAGAAGCGCGGCGATGCGCATGGCGGAGGGCACGGCTGGTTCGTCACGTTCGCGGATCTGATGGGCCTTATGATGAGCTTCTTTGTGATGCTTGTCGCATTCTCCACGATGGATAATCAAAAGCTCAAGATCGTCGCGGGCTCGATGCGCGATGCCTTCGGTTCCCAGACCCAGGTGCGATATTCCGGCATCATCGAATCGGATGGGCTGCCGACGCGGCCCAAGCTGAAGAACGCCGCGCGCGTCCCGCCGGATGAAACCTCCACGACCCCGACCCCCGATGAACAGGAGCGTTCCAAGACTGCCGGCGCTCGCCTCAAGACGGATCGCGAGTTCGCGCTTGCGTCCGCGTCGCTGCGACAGGCGCTGCAGGATATGCCGGAACTGACAGAGCTCTCCAAACACATCATGTTCGAGGAAACCAAGGAAGGCCTCAACCTGGAAATCGTTGACCAGGATGGCCGGTCCATGTTCGCGGAGGGTTCAAAACAACCTTATGAGCGGACGCGGATGCTGATCAGTAAGCTTGCGGCTCCGCTCGCGGCGACGCCGTTTCGGATCTCAGTTACCGGCCATACGGCTGCGAACTTCATCGCAATGCGCAGCGATTATGACGGCTTCGACCTGTCGGCGGACCGCGCCAACGTTGTTCGTCAGATCCTTGAGCGGGAAGGGCTACCTCCGAGTCATATCTTCGCAGTATCGGGCAAGTCGGACAGCATGCCTTTGTTTCCGGACGATCCGTCACTGGCGGCAAATCGGCGCGTGACCATTACCTTGATGCGCGAGCCTCCTCCGTTGCCACCGAATTTGAAACCCTGATTTGCCGCGAGTATTATGTTACCGGACGAAGTTGTCGGCCGCCCGGCAGGTTGGTGGCGGACTGTCAATGTTATTCGATGATTGACGGACCGGTGCTTGTGCGCGATAGCCCGGATCAAAACCATCATCAGAGCGTTGGCACGATACCATGGCCGTCAGCGATCCAATTGCCGGAGCCAAAGGCGAAGCTCCGGCGAAGACGAGCGGCCTTTGGGCGTTAACGCTCGGAAGCATCGGCGTGGTCTTCGGCGATATCGGAACGTCGCCCTTGTACGCTTTCCGCGAGGCGGTCGATCACGCCGCGCAACAGGGCGTGGTGACGCCTGCGATCGTGCTCGGTGTGCTGTCGCTGATCCTGTGGTCGCTCTTTATCGTCGTGACTGCGAAATACGTTCTCCTGCTGCTGCGTGCCGATAACAACGGGGAGGGCGGAACGCTGTCGCTGATGGCACTCGGGCAGCGAGCGCTGGGGCGGCGGAGTTTGCTTCTGCTGGCGCTCGGCGTGGTCGGCGCCTCAATGTTCATCGGCGATTCCATGATTACGCCGGCGATCTCGGTGTTGTCCGCTGTCGAAGGATTAAAACTCGCCGCGCCGGGGCTTGAGGATTACGTCGTTCCACTGACAGTGGTGATTCTGATTATGCTGTTCGCGGTGCAGAGCCACGGCACCGCGCGGGTTGCTTCGGCGTTTGCTCCGGTGATGGCGCTGTGGTTCGTGACGATTGCAGTCCTCGGCGTTCTGCACATTCACGAGGATCCGAATGTGCTGTTGGCGGTGAATCCCTGGTACGCCATTCACTTCCTGCTTAATCACGGTGTGCTCGGCCTCGTCATCATGGGCCTGGTCTTTCTGTCGGTCACGGGCGGCGAGGCGTTGTACGCCGATCTCGGCCACTTCGGTCGCAAACCAATTCAGGTGGCCTGGTTCTGTCTGGTATTGCCATCGCTGCTGCTGAACTATTTCGGACAGGGGGCGCTGGTCCTCGCCCATCCCGACGCCATCGACAACACCTTCTACCGTCTGGCACCCGCGCCGTTGATCCTGCCGCTTGTTATTCTTGCGACCGCCGCCACGGTGATCGCCAGTCAGGCAGTCATTACAGGCGCCTATTCGCTGATCCGTCAGGCGGTGCAGCTCGGCCTGCTGCCGCGCTTCGAGGTGCGCTACACATCCGAGGCCCATGCCGGTCAGATTTATCTGCCGCGCGTCAACATGCTGTTGCTGATCGGTGTGCTGATGCTGGTGCTGTTATTCCGCACCTCCAGCGGCCTCGCGTCCGCCTACGGTATCGCCGTATCCACCACGATGGTCGCTGACGGCATCATGGGCTTTGTCGTCGTCCGGAAGCTTTGGAATTGGCATGCAGCGACCGCGGTCGCATTGGTCGTCCCGCTTGTCATTGTCGACGTGATGTTTTTCAGCGCCAATCTGCTCAAGCTGTTTGATGGGGCATGGGTGCCGCTTTTGTTCGGCATCGCCATGGTGGTGCTGATATGGACATGGCGCCGCGGCGTGGCAATTCTCATCAAAAAAACCAGGCGTATTGAGGTGCCGCTTCAGGATCTCATTCAAAGCCTTGAAAAGCGGCCGCCGCACATCGTCAAGGGCACAGCGGTGTTTCTGACCAGCGATCCCAATTTCGTGCCCACTGCGCTTCTACACAATTTGAAGCACAACAAGGTTCTTCACGAACACAATGTCATCCTGACGATCGAAACCGCGCAAACGCCCCGCGTCGATCCCACCGAGCGCGTGCGCATGGAAAACATCAGCGAAAAGTTCTCGATCGTCACCCTCCGCTTCGGCTTCATGGAATCGCCGAATGTTCCGAAAGCTTTGGTGATCGCGCGCAAGCTTGGCTGGCAGTTCGATATCATGTCGACTTCGTTTTTTGTCTCGCGCCGGTCGCTGAAGGCTTCCGCGCACTCGGGAATGCCTGCCTGGCAGGATCGGCTATTCATCGCGCTGAGCCGGTCGGCCAACGATGCGATCGATTATTTCCAGATTCCGACCGGACGCGTTGTCGAGGTGGGAACGCAGGTCATCATTTAGAGTCTGGCGGCGCTTGATTTTATGGGCGCAAGGGGCGACCTTGCGCGGCCGGAAAGCGGACGAGCGGCGGGCGAACGCCCAATGCAAAAGCGCAAGGGAGAGTGCGTTGGCGGATCAGAATTTTGTAGTTCACGATTTGTCGCCGGAAGAGGTATCGAAAGGCATTGCCGATGGCCGCTACCTGCTGGTCGACGTGCGCGAGCCGAACGAGGTCGCGGCGGAGGCCTTTCCGGACGCGGCCGTTGTCGCTCTGTCGGCCTTTGATCCTGCGGCGATTCCCGACCCGCAAGGCAAGCAGGTCGTGTTTGCCTGCCGCTCCGGCAAGCGCTCGGTGACTGCTTCGCTGGCGGCGCAGGAGGGAGGTCTTGCTTACGACAAGCATCTCGCTGGCGGGATTCTTGGATGGAAGGCGGCAGGATTGCCGACGCGGCCTGGCGGCTGAGAGTTGATACTCTCGATGAACAAGGTCTTCGCCGACCTGCCGGTTACCATTTTCGAGACCATGTCGCAGCTTGCGCGTGATAACGATGCCATCAATCTCGGGCAGGGTTTCCCCGACGATCCGGGTCCGGAGGATATCCGGCGCGCGGCGGCAGACGCCGTTCTCGACGGCTACAATCAATATCCATCGATGATGGGAATTCCGGAGTTGCGGCAGGCGATCGCCGCTCACTACCACCATTGGCATGGCCTCTCGGTCGATCCGGCGACCGAGGTTATGGTTACCTCTGGCGGCACGGAAGCGTTGACCAGCGCCATTCTTGCCATGGTCGAGCCTGGCGACGAGGTCATCGTTTTCCAGCCGGTCTACGACTCCTATCTCCCGATCATCAGGCAGGCCGGCGGCATTCCGCGCCTGGTTCGTCTGGAGCCGCCGCATTGGCGGATCACGGAGGATGCGTTGCGCGGCGCTTTCACGCACAAGACGAAGGCGGTGCTTTTCAACAATCCGCTCAATCCGGCCGCGGTGGTCTATCCGCGTGAGGATCTGGAGTTGCTGGCGCGGTTTTGCCAGGAGTTCGATGTGGTCGCGATCTGCGATGAAGTCTGGGAGCACGTCGTTTTCGATGGCCGCGAGCATCTTCCGCTGATCACCATTCCCGGTATGCGCGAACGCACTATCAAAATTGGCTCGGCCGGGAAGATATTTTCGCTCACCGGCTGGAAGATCGGCTTTGTCTGCGCCGCGCCGCCGCTGCTGCGGGTCACCGCGAAGGTGCATCAGTTTCTCACCTTCACGACGGCACCCAATCTTCAGGCTGCGGTTGCCTACGGCCTCACCAGGCCCGACGATTTCTTTTTCGAGATGCGCCGCGAGCTGACGCGACGCCGGGACCGTCTGACTCGTGGTCTTGAAGACATTGGATTTCCCGTACTGCCCTCACAGGGAACCTATTTTTTGACGGTGGACCTTGCGCCGCTCGGCCTCAATGAAACCGATCAGGCTTTCTGCAGGCGTATCGTGACGGACTATAAGGTCGCGGCGATCCCGGTTTCCGCGTTTTATGAACGGGATGCGATCACCTCGGTCGTGCGTTTCTGTTTCGCAAAGAAGGATGCCACGCTCGACAGCGCGCTGGAGCGCTTGTCCGACGCGATGCATGCTCTTTAGGACGATGCAAGCGATGATTCAAAATCGATACACATGGATTTCTGTTGTCGCCGCGTTCGCGCTGGGCCTGGGCGTGTTGTCGACACCGCGCGCCGATGCCGCCGCGCGAGTCGTCAATTTCTACAATTGGTCGAACTACATCGCGCCGGGTGTGCTCGAGGCCTTTACTAAGGAAACCGGAATCGAGGTGGTCTACGACACCTTCGACGCCAATGAGACGCTCGAAACGCGGCTCCTTGCCGGCAAGTCGGGATATGATGTCGTGGTGCCAACGGCATACTTCCTACAGCGTCAGATCGGCGCGAATACCTTTCGGAAATTAGACAAGTCGAAGCTGCCGAATCTGGCCTCCGCTTGGCCGGAGGTGGCGAAGAAGCTCGCAGTGTACGATCCCGACAATCGGTATGCCGCGAACTACATGTGGGGTACGACCGGCATCGGCTACAACGTCAAAGCGGTGCAGCGCATTCTTGGACCCGACGGCAAGATCGATAGTTGGAATATCATCTTCGATCCGAACAAGCTCGCAAAGTTCAAGGACTGCGGCATTCAGATGCTCGATTCCGCGGATGATATCTTGCCTGCGGCGCTCAACTTTCTGGGCCTCGATCCGAATTCGACAAAAAAGAACGATCTCGAACAGGCGGCGGCTCTCGTTAGTAAGATCAAGCCCTATGTCCGAAAATTTCATTCCTCGGAGTATTTGAACGGCCTTGCCACTGGCGAGATCTGCCTGGTCGTCGGTTGGTCCGGCGATATCAAGCAGGCCCGAAGCCGCGCGGCGGAGAGCCATAACGGTGTCGAGATCGGCTATGCGATTCCGAAAGAAGGCGCGCAGATGTTCTTCGACAATCTGGCCATTCCCATGGATGCCAAGAACGTCGCTGAAGCCTATGAATTGATCAATTATCTCTATCGGCCTGACGTCGCGGCGAAGAATTCCGACTTCCTGTCTTACGCCAATGGCAATTTGGCCAGCCAGAAGCTTATCGATCCGAAAATCTTCAATGACAAAACGATCTATCCGGACAAGGCCGTGATGAAACGGCTGTTCGTCATCACTTCGCGCGATCCTGCAACGCAACGTTCGATCAACAGACTCTGGACGCGCGCAAAGACAGGGTGGTAGCAGGACACTTTCTTGCGGCTAACCGAATTCCACCTAGCCGGAAAATGCTCTAGCGCCAGCGGCGGTGCAGCCACAGCCATTGATCGGGGTATTCGCGGATCCAGCCTTCGATCACCGAGGTGATGACCTGCATCGTTCCCTGCACGTCGATCTGCCCGTTTGCATCCCGCGCCGGTGTAATCTCGTCCGACAATTCGGCACGGAAGCGATGGTCCGGCAGGCGGATGATCCGCACGCCATGGATCGGGCATTCGATCTGCCGCAAGAGACGCGCCAGCGTGGGATTAGCCTTGGTCTTTCGCCCGAAGAAGGTGACGTCGACGCCGTTGGTGAAATACTGGTCTACCAGCATGGCGACGTGCTGACCGTTTTGCAGCGCTTGCGCTAATTTGAACGGAGCCTCGCGACCTGCCGGGATCAGCGTCCCCATATTGACAGAACGCAATTGTTCGATTGCGCGATCGGCCGATGCGATGTTCGGCCGGCGATACAAAATTGCCGCATTGAGCCCATGCGCGACGGCGGCGACCGCAGGCAGCTCCCAGTTGCCGAGGTGGCTTGCGAAAATCAGCGCCGGCTTGCCGTCGTCGCGTAGTCGCTCAAATAGCTTTTTGCTCTTTGGCTCGATTTCGACGCGGCCGTTTCCAAGACGGTCAGGATCAAGATCCCAGACGTGATCGAGATGAGCGAACTCCGCGCCGATCCGGCCAAGGTTGTCCCATACTCCGGTCAGAATCCTCTCGATTTCGTCTGATGACTTTTCGGGAAAGGCCGCGGTGAGGTTAGCGCGACCGATCTTCTGCTCGCGCAGCATCGGTCCGATCTTCTGCGTGATCCGGCCGAACAGATTTGCAGTTTTGATCGGATCGAAATAGCGCGTCGCTCGCAACAATCCGATCGTCAATGCGCCGATAGCGGCTCCACTCACGGGTTTGACCACGTCGCGCAGTCGGGCGCGGGTTCGAAGGAGGAGGGGGGGCATCAGAACTGGCCGTCACACCGGTTCGCGCGCCAGGATTAGCGACGCGTTCTGACCACCGAATCCGAACGAGTTCGACATCACGGTGGTAATGCGCGCATCGCGAGCTGTATTGGGAACGACATCGAACGGGATCGCCGGGTCCGGTACGTCATAGTTGATGGTCGGCGGTATGCGTTGGTGCTCGAGCGTCAGGAGCGAAAACACCGCCTCGACGGCCCCCGCCGCCGAGAGGGTATGACCGACCATGGATTTGTTTGACGATACCGGGATCTGCCTGGCGCGCTCGCCAAATACGCTTGAGATGCCGAGATATTCCATCTTGTCGTTTTCGGGCGTGCCGGTGCCGTGTGCATTGATGTAATCGATCTGCTCGGTGGTCACGCCGGCGTCTGCCAGCGCGTTGCGAACGCATCCGATGATCGGTTTGCCGTCGGGGCTCGAGCGCGTGCGGTGGAAGGAATCGGCGAGCTCGCCGCATCCCGCCACGATGCCGAGGATTCTCGCGCCTCGGGCGGTCGCCGCCTCGAAGCTTTCGAGTACCAGCGCGCCCGCGCCCTCGGCCATCACGAAGCCGTCGCGGTTCTTGGAAAACGGCCTTACCGCGGCCTGCGGAGGATCGTTGTGGGTCGACAGCGCCGACAGCAGCGAGAAGCGGATCAGCGCCTCGGGATTGACCGAGCCATCGGTCGCGACGCACAGCGCTGCCTCGGCCTCGCCGCGGCGGATCGCTTCGACCCCGAGTTGAATTGCAGTTGCTCCCGATGCGCAAGCCGTCGAGAGCGAGATGGGCGAGCCCTTGGTGCCGAAGGTGTCGGCGAGATGATCGGCAACGGAGCCGAACAGGAAGCGGCGGTGATACCGCTTGAACGCGCCGCCGCCGCTGACCCGCAGTATTTGATCGTAGTCGATCTCGGTATTCGAGCCCATGAGGCGGCCGAGTTCGTGACGCTGCGGCCATTCGAGTTCGACCGGGGCGACCGCGAGAAACAGCGGGCCCGGAAAATCGCCGGCGCTGCCGATATCAGCCTGGGCGATGGCTTCTTCGGTCGCGATATCCGCAAGCCGTTCCGAGAGATCGGTCGACGTGAACGGCTCGACCGGGACGAAATCGATGGTCCCTGCCATCGTGGTTCTCAGGCCGTCGGTCGGAAAACGTGTGATTGTCCTGATGCCGGATTCACCCGCGCAAAGTCTGGCCCAGTTGTCGGTTTTGCCGGAGCCGAGAGACGTCACGACGCCCATACCCGTGACGACGACGACGGGCCTGCCGGATTTGTCGCGCATTGCGGTCATGGTTTCCCCGTCGAATCCTTAAGTCGGCTCAGCTGATCGCCTCGACCAGCGCCATGCCTTCGCCGCGCCAGTGTCCGGCTCCGATCACGACAATCTGGGTCGGCGGCCTGGACATATCAATCTCCTCGCCTGATGGATGGGCAGGTGCGAACAACGCGCCGCGCGACAGCGATAGCGCGGCGATGGCGAGACCCAGCGGAAACTGCGCTTCCATGGTGTGACCGAACATTGTTCCGGTCGCGCGGACCGGGATGTCCGGATGAGCACGGAGGAACGCACGCTCTTCCGAGGTGGCCGGCTCGGCGCCGGTGGCGCCCGTGATGATCGCGGTGGCATTCGTGCGGCCGCCAAGTTTCGACCACAGCGATTCCAACGTTGATGCGGTGTCGCCGGAGCTTTTGCGCCGTGAATGATCGGCGACGACATTGGTTAGGCGCGCAAACGGCTTGGCGCCGCGGGCCTCGGCATGGGGGCGGGATTCAATCACCAGAAAAGCGCCGCCTGATCCGAGCGCGAAACCGCTGTTGTGCTCGCGCGCCCATACCGGCGCGTATTCGTTTTTCAGGTTGAAGTCGCCGAACTCGTAGAGGAGCAGCATATCCTTGCGCTCGCCGTTATGGGCAGCGCCGACTAGAACGATGTCGCTTTGACCGGCTGCAATTCGTGCGAGCGCGATGCGCACCGCATCGACGCCGGCAGCCTCTTCGCCCATGAATGTGCGCGACGAGCCGGTAACGCCGTGCACGATGGCGATGTTGCCGGCGAGAAGGTTGGACAACTGCGCCAGGAAGAGTGTCGGCCGGAGGTCGCTCATCAGCCGTTCATTGAGATAGCCGGGCGCGAAGTTGCCCTTCGTTTCCGCGTTCAAAATTCCGGCGTCGACGACAAGGTCACGCTCGCCGCCGCCTGCGGCGACGATCATGTCCATCCGCGCCAGTATATCCGTGTTGCCTTTGACGCCGGCGGAATCGAGCGCCAGTCCCGCCGCGTACGTTCCGATGCGCTGCCAGGCTTCCATCTGGCGCTGGTCACCCTTTTTCGGAATCTGAGTATCGAAATTGACCGGAGCCAGCGGATGAACGACGTAGGGTGCGAAGCTCTTCTCGTCGGCATTGATACGCCGATGACTCAACGCCTCCCAATGAGCATCAAGGCCTTCGCCAAGCGAGGTGGCGAGTCCGATGCCGGTTATCCAGGTTTCGATCGGCGCTGAAAGCGGTGCTGTCTCAGCCATGAGCAAACATCTGTTGCGGAAACCCGATGCGTTTGGCCATGGTCTCCATGTAGCCACGCAAGTCGTCATTAGGAAAAGGTACCTGACGGAACGTCAGCGTCGCATTGCATTTCGGCTTTCCGCCGACGCTGACTTTCGCACTGGTGATGGTGAAACCGGAGCCTTCGTGAATGACGGCGGCCTCGATCGTCAACAATTCGCCAGGTGTAACGAACGTCCTCATCTTGGCTTCCTTAACCGCGGCCAGAAAGGGCATTCGCTCGAATTTGGTCAGCGCGATCAACAGCCAGCCGGAGGCTTGCGCCATCGACTCGATCAGAAGCACGCCGGGCATCAGAGGGTGTCCCGGAAAATGTCCCTCGAAGATGGTGCTTTCCCGGGGAACCTGCGCTTCGACGGTTATCGATCGCTCTTCCGTCCTTAGGTCGGTGATGCGATCGATCAAATGGAAATATTCGAGGTGCATGACCGCGTGATTACGCGCCCTTGGCGGCGACCAACTCGTCGATGCGCGCGCTGAGGTTTTTCAGGACGAAGTATTGTTCGGTAGTCGCCTTACCGTCGTTGACTTCCTGGGTCCATTTCTCCAACGGGAGCTTGATTCCGAAAGCCTTGTCGATCGCAAAAGCAATATCGAGGAAGTCCAGGCTGTCGATCCCCAAATCATCAATGGCATGGCTCTCGGGCGTAATCGTATCGCGTGGGATGTCGCAGGTTTCCGCAATAATGGTGGCGACCCGATCGAATGTGGAAGACATCGCTAAGCCTTTGATACATTGAAGAGTAGGTACGCCACATAGGCGTACGACGCCGACGCCGTCCCCGCAAGGTCCGGTCCTTCGTGCCGAGCCCATATATCGGAGCGCTGTCCCGAGTTCAATGGTGGCGGGCATTGGATGAAGCCGTATTCCATAGCCGAATCAGTATGTTTTCTATCGTTGCCGTGTCTACGGTGGGGGTGTTGAGATGTGTGCACAACCCCGGAGCCCCATCTGGGCGCAATCCTGAATGTTGCGCAGATCGGCGATGTTCTTGGCCAACCACAGTCCGATGGCGATCAAGGCAATCGTGAAAGCCATTGCGGCCGCGTTTGCCAGCATCCGGTGGCTGAAGTCGTCGGGTTGGTCGCGAGAAGGTCGACGCGGCGACGCATCGTCAGCCTTGTCTGGCGAGCGGGCATCTGCGGCATTCCCCGCCGGGGGGCGGTGCCTCGGCAATCCCGCACGGCCACGCGGCCGGAACTGGAGCACCACGTGCTCTTCCTCCGACACCTTGGGCCGCTGTTTTCTCATCGGTGCTTGGTCCACAAGCTCCTATATATTTATCACGTCGCGCCCGATCCTGACACAGAAAGTCGTCTTGGCCGCGGCTGAAAATCAAGGAACCAGACGCTCCCGCTGTCGCGCTGTAGCCGCTGGCTGCTCCTGTTTGGGCAACCTCCCATCAGAAAAAGCCCGTCGTTCGGGTGCATGTTGGTGACGGCGTCGCGAAGAGGGGGCGATGTCGCTACACGTTCTATCGCAACGGCCTTTTCAGTAACGAGAAGCGGTCGGGATCGAGGCTAAGAGACGGCTGCAGCATCGGCGCGTCCAGCGGGCGTAACGCGGGTCGTTCCATGGGCGCCATGGGGGCGGGATCATGGGGCGCATCGCGATGCGAGGTCGCGCCGCGCCAGCGCTCCAGAACGGCATCCACGAACTGCATATCCTGGCCGCGACTGGCCGACGGCACCGTCGAGATCTTGGCTTCGCTGCGGGGCAACTGGTGCGCCGGGACTTCCTTGAAGCGCAGCCGGGTGGGAAGCGCGACGCCTTCGCCGAAAGCCAGCACCTCGCGGGTTCCGAGCGACGGCACGAACGAGAGCAGGTTAGCAGCCGCATCCGAGACCGCCGAACGCAAGAGCGACTGGTCGCGGTCGTTGGCAAGACGCATCGTGAATAGCGTGTTGCACTGGGAAATGATGGTGGCGTCGAGTTCGGCCGGGCGCTGCGTGACCAGACCAAGATAAACGCCGTATTTGCGGCCTTCCTTGGCGATACGGGAGATCGCCTTGCGCGTGGGGCCGAAGCCGATACTTCGGTCGGCCGACGCATAGCGGTGCGCTTCCTCGCAAACGAACAGCAGCGGCGAGACGCCATCGCTCCATAGACCGAAGTCAAACGCCATGCGGCAGAGAACCGATACCACGGAGTCGCCAACCTCGGCGGGAAAGCCGGCAAGCTGCATGATCGTCATTTGCTTGCCGTTGGCAGGCAGACGGAACAGCAGGCTGACAACCTCGGCCATGGTGTCGCCGCCGACGTTGGCGTTATCGAACATGAAGGCGTAGCGGGGATCGTTGCGCACGGTTTCGATGCGTGAGATCAGCTTGTGGTAGACGATACGCGACGAGCGGTTTTCCAGTCTGCCCATGCGCTCGTCGATCAGCGACATCATGTCGACCAGTCGATAAGGCACCGGCGTGTCGGCCGTGAAGCCGACGCTCTTGGGATCGATACGTTTGAGGCTGGCACGATCTGCGTGCTGATATTGCGTATAGATTCTCTTCGCAATCGGGATCACCTCCGCAAGAACATCGAGCTCCTCCGGCACGCCGGGTCGGCCTCCAAACAGAACGTCGACGATTTCCTCGAAGTTGAACAGCCAGAACGGCAATTTCAGATTGCGCGGGTTCAGCACGAGGGCATGATCGCCGAAACAGCGGCCGTACTCATTGTGTACGTCGAGCAGGAAGATGCGGAGATCGGGGCGCGATCTCACGATCTCGTTGATGAGCAGCGAAACGCCGCTCGACTTGCCGACGCCGGTCGAGCCAAGTACGGCGAAGTGCTTGCTGAGCATTTCTTCGACGTCGACAAAGGCTTTGACGGATTGATCTTGCTGCAACGTACCGACATCGATCTGATCCGCTCCGTTGGGCGCGTAAATGGTCCGGAGCTCCTGATTGGTGATCAGGTCCGCTAGATCATCGATCGCCGGATAGTTGGTGACGCCGCGCTGGAAACGCGGGCGGGGACCGGAGCTGTCAAGGATTTCGCCAAGCAGATCGACCGAGGCGCTTGCCATGAACTCATCAGAGGGCAGATTCTCGCAGGAGACCTCCGTAATCATCGCAACGATCGTGGAGGTCATGCTGCGCAGGCTGACGAACCGGCCGACGGTCGCGCGGGTCGCTGCCGGCGACATGCGGCCGGTCCTCAAAATACCCACGCGCGCCTGTGATCCCCGTACGGAAATGACACGTCCGAAGGAGCTTGCGGTAGTCGAATGAAGCATTTTTCTGATCACATTTCTTGTGTCGTGTGCTGCTGCAGCTTCAATGCTCGCACGGGTTATTGCAAAAAACTGTTAAGCCGAAGGTATCGATCACGTCCCTAGATCTGCCATGCGCGGCGACTGTCTCAATTGGGCGCAACCTGTTTTTCTTCTTGCTGTTTTTATTGCAAAATTCGGCAGTGAGGGCGGCAGGCGGCGCCCTGGGGCTTAAAGATTCGTTTACCTGAAGGCGGTGCCGATAGAATTCCAGGGAGCGCGGGCACATCCTAGCCGCGCGGATCGATCTGTGCCGCTCGGAGCCATTGCGCCCCGACGAACGCGATTCAATCCTGGTTGGGGTAACTGGCTGGGGAACTAGGATTCGAACCTAGACAAACAGAGTCAGAGTCTGTTGTGCTACCGTTACACCATTCCCCAATTAAGCGATTGTTTTAACTTTCTTTTTTCGGAAAGTTTTGCAATGTCGCTCAAAAGTTTTGTAAGCCCGGCTATTTGCTCGCGTGATATAGCCGCCTCAATGTTCGTGGTCTAGCCCATAGGGCGGAAAGAGACGCCACTATTACCACAGCACGAGAGGGGTAGGGACACCCTTCAGATGGGCTCTCTATTTACGATTAATTGCAGCCGTTTCTGACCGTCGGCACCGACCTTCATCTGATCGCGGAAGTGCATGTAATGCTCGACGTTCTGCCGTGACATGCCGATGTCGTTGGCGATCTGGTCGACCTCGTAGCCTTTAACTAGGGGTGGCGATCGTACCAGCGAAAATCCAGGAAACCCGCATAAAACCTAAAACCATCCATAGCCCTGCTTGATCCGCTGAAGGCGGCACTTGAAGTTGGAATTGCCGCAGAAGGACTGGCGCACCACGAATTTCTCGTGTATTTGATATTTCAATAATAATTGAAATATTGAGATGACAATGCACGAAAGACAGGCGCTTGACGCCTTCGCCGCGCTCGCGCAAGAAACGAGGCTCCGCATCATCCGTCTTCTGGTGAAAGCGGGTCGCGAAGGGATGTCCGCTGGCGCCATCGGAGAAGCGATGGACAGCGCATCCTCCTCGCGCATGTCCTTTCACCTGAGTCATCTCGAACAGGCCGGGCTTGTCGAATCTTGGCGCGAAGGGCGGTCGATCATCTACAGCGCGGCCTTAGTGACGCTCTCCAATCTTGTCGAATTCCTCATGCGCGACTGCTGCCAGGGCCATCCCGAGGTGTGCAATCCGGCCGTCGCCGCGCTGTCCTCGTGTTGCGAACCTGAGAAAGGTGCTTCCAATGTCTGATGCAGATCAGTCCTCGCCTCGCAACAGCGCGGCGTGAGGTCGATCATGGACGTCATCATCTATCACAACCCCGACTGCGGCACGTCGCGCAATACGTTGGCGATGATCCGCAATTCCGGCATCGAGCCGCATGTCGTCGAATATTTGAAGACGCCGCCGTCACGCACGCTGCTGACGCAACTCATCGCGCGCATCGGCATCTCCGCGCGGGCACTTCTACGCGAAAAGGGCACGCCTTACGCGGAGCTTGGCCTTGCCGATCCGAAACTGACCGACGACCAGATTCTCGACGCCATGATGGCGCATCCGATTCTTATTAACCGGCCGATCGTCGTCAGCTCAAAGGGCGTGAAACTCTGCCGGCCGTCCGAAGAAGTTCTCAATTTGCTGCCGCCGCAGCAAGGCGAACTCACGAAGGAAGACGGTGAGCGCGTTGTCGACGAACGAGGTCGCCGCATCGCGACGGTGTGAGGAAAAATCATGTCTACTTTCGAACGCTATCTCACCTTCTGGGTCGCGCTCTGCATCGTCGTCGGCATCGCATTCGGCCATGTTATGCCAGGCGTGTTTCAGGCGATCGGCGTAGCGGAAATCGCCAAGGTCAACCTGCCGGTGGCCGTACTGATCTGGCTTATGGTCATTCCAATGCTGCTCAAGATCGACTTCGCCGCGCTCGGTGAGGTTGGCCGACACTGGCGCGGTATCGGCGTGACGCTGTTCGTCAATTGGGCGGTGAAGCCGTTCTCCATGGCTTTGCTCGGCTGGCTCTTCATCGGCTGGTTGTTCCGGTCCCTGCTGCCCGCCGACCAGATCGACAGCTATATCGCGGGCCTCATCATCCTCGCCGCCGCGCCTTGCACGGCGATGGTGTTTGTATGGTCGAATCTGACGAAGGGTGAACCGCATTTCACGCTGAGCCAGGTCGCGCTCAACGACGCGATCATGGTAGTGGCCTTCGCGCCGATCGTCGGGCTACTGCTAGGCCTGTCCGCGATCACCGTGCCGTGGGGCACGTTGATCTTATCGGTGGCGCTCTACATCGTCATCCCGGTGATTGTCGCGCAAATCATCCGACGGCGTCTACTGTCGAGCGGCGGGCAGGCCGCGCTCGACAGGCTGCTCGCGAAGCTCGGGCCGGTCTCACTGGTATCGCTGCTGGCGACGCTGGTGCTGTTGTTCGGTTTCCAGGGCGAGCAAATCATGGCGCAGCCGATGGTGATCGCGCTGCTCGCCGTGCCGATCCTGATCCAGGTCTATTTCAATTCCGGGCTCGCCTATTTGCTCAATCGAATCTCGGGGGAGCAACATTGTGTCGCCGGCCCATCGGCCCTGATTGGCGCGTCCAACTTCTTCGAGCTGGCCGTTGCGGCCGCCATCAGCCTGTTCGGTTTCCATTCCGGCGCGGCGCTCGCGACCGTCGTCGGTGTGCTGATCGAAGTGCCGGTCATGCTCTCCGTCGTGTGGATCGTGAACCGCTCCAAAGGTTGGTACGAGCGCGACGGTAAGGCGGCGGCGGTTGTGGAGGCAAACCGTTGATGTTGCCAAAGCGGGCGGCCCAGGGCCGGAATGGATTTCGGTCGGTCGGCACGGGGTTGCGGCCACGGCCCGCGCGCTATTCGGCCGCTTCCTTGATCGAGTTGTGGCTCGACAGGTTACGACCGCCACGGCTCCAGCGGGACAGCCAGTTGGAGAACTGGTCAAGATAGAGATAGACGACCGGCGTGGTGAAAAGCGTCAACGCCTGACTGACCAGAAGCCCGCCGACCATCGCATAACCGAGCGGCTGACGAATCTCCGATCCAGCTCCGGTGCCCAACATCAGCGGCACGCCGCCGAGCATCGCGGCCATGGTCGTCATCATGATGGGCCGGAAGCGGAGCAGGGCGGCCTTGCGGATGGACTCTTCCGGTGACAAATGCTCCTCGCGCTCGGCCGCGATCGCGAAGTCAACCATCATGATGCCGTTTTTCTTGACGATGCCGATCAGCAGGATGATCCCGATCAGTGCGATCAGGCTGAAGTCGTAGCCGAACAGCATCAGCGTCGCGAGCGCGCCGACACCCGCCGACGGCAGCGTCGACAGGATCGTGATCGGATGGATGTAGCTTTCGTAAAGAATGCCCAGGATCAAATATACGACGATGAGCGCGGCCAGGATGAGCAGCGGAACGGTGCCGAGCGACTGCTGAAACGCCTGCGCGGTGCCCTGGAAGCTGCCGTTGAGGGTGGCGGGCGTACCGAGCTCTCGCATTGCATTCTGTATCGCGTCGGTTGCTTGTCCCAGCGCCACGCCTTGCGCGAGGTTGAAGCTGATGGTGATGGCGGGGAACTGGCCCTGATGGCTGATCGACAGTGGCCGCACCGGCACGGTCGTCCACTTGGCGAAAACCGCCAGCGGGACCTGTTCGCCGGTGAGCGGCGACTTGACGTAGATCTTGTCCAGCGTGTCGACCTTGCCCTGCAAGTCGGGAAGGATTTCGAGAATCACGCGATAGGTGTTGAGCTGCGTGAAGTATTGCGCGACCTGCCGCTGTCCGAAGGCGTCGTAGAGCGTATCGTCGATGAGCTGCGGTGTGACGCCGTAGCGGGACGCCGCGTCACGGTCGATTGTGAGCGTTAGCGTGGTGCCGTTGGTCTGTTGGTCGGTGGCGACATCGCGCAGCTGCGGCAGCGTCTGCAGCTTCTTCAGAACCTTCGGCGCCCAGGTATTCAGCTCGTCGAGATCGGCGTCCTGAAGCGTATATTCGAATTGGGTGCGGGTCGCGCGGCCGCCGAGCCGGACGTCCTGCGAGGCCTGAAGAAACTGTCGCGCGCCTTCCACCTGCTCAAGCTTCGGCCGTAGCCGCTCGATCACTTGCTGCGCCGACGCATCGCGCTCCTCCCGCGGCTTCAGCGTGACGTACATGCGGCCGTTGTTGAGTGCGCTGCCGCCGCCGCCGATGAACATGGCGATGCTGTGCACGGCGGGATCGGCCAACACGATCCCGCCGAGCTCCTCCTGCTTTTTCTTCATTTCCGCGAACGAGATGTCCTGCGCGGCCTCGGAGGTGCCGAGGATCATGCCGTTGTCCTGCTGCGGGAAAAACCCCTTCGGGATGATCACGAACAGGTAGATCGAGAGGCCGAGCGTCACGAAGAACACGAGAAGCGTGGTGCGTCGCCAGCGCAGCACGAGATCGAGACCGCAGCGATAGGCGTTGAGCAGCGCATCGAAACCGCGCTCGCTGAGTTGGTAGAGCCGACCGTGCTTCACGCTGTCATGACTGCGCAGGAAACGCGACGCCATCATTGGGGTCAGCGTCAGCGATACGACGAGCGACACGAAAATCGCCATTGCCAGCGTCACCGCGAACTCACGGAACAGCCGCCCGATGATGCCGCCCATCAGCAGCAGCGGAATCAGCACGGCAATCAGCGAAATGCTGATCGACATGATGGTGAAGCCGATCTCGCCCGCGCCTTTCAACGCCGCCGCCATCGGCTTTTTGCCCTGTTCAATATAGCGGCTGATGTTTTCCAGCACGACGATAGCGTCGTCGACGACAAAGCCGACCGAGATCGTCAGCGCCATCAGCGACAGGTTGTCGAGCGAATAGCCGAATGGCCACATCAGGGCGCATGCGCCGAGCAGCGCCAGCGGAACGGTGACGCTCGGGATGATGGTCGCCCAGAAGTTGCGCAAGAAAAGGAAGATCACCATGATGACGAGGCAGATGGTGATGAGTAGGGTGATCTGAACGTCTTCGATTGCGGCGCGAATGGTGGTGGTGCGGTCGCTGATGATCTTGATCTTGATCGCAGGCGGGATCGCCGCGATCAGTCTGGGCAACTCCGCTTTGATCCTGTCGACGGTGTCGATGACGTTGGCGCCCGGTTGCTTGAAAATGATGAGGAATACGCCGCGCTTGCCGTTCGCCCACGCCGCCTGCTTGTTGTCCTCGGGGCCTGTCACCGCCCGGCCGATGTCGCGCACGCGCAGCGGCGCTCCATTGCGATAGGCGATGATCACGTCGTTCCAATCCTTCGACGCGGTCAGCTGATCGTTGGCATAGATGGTGTAGCTGCGCGTTCCGCCGTCGATGCTGCCTTTGGGAGCGTTGACGGTCGTCAGGGTGATCTGGCTGCGGATGTCCTCGAGCGACAGGCCCTTGGCCACGAGCTTCGCCGGATCGATCTGGATGCGGATCGCCGGTTTCTGCTGGCCGCCAACGAAGACCTGCGCGACGCCGGAAATCTGGCTGATCTGCTGCGCCATCTGGGCGTCTGTGTCGTCGCTCACCGTCGTCAGGGGCAGGGTGTCGGATGTTGCCGACAGCAACATGATGGGCGAGTCGGCGGGATTGACCTTGCGGTAGGTCGGCGGACTCGGAAGGTTCTTCGGCAACTGGCCGCTGGCGGCGTTGATTGCGCCCTGAATGTCGTTGGCCGCGCCGTCGATGTTGCGGTTGAGATCGAACTGGATTGTGATCGACGTCGACCCGATCGAACTGGTCGATGTCATCTGCGCGATGCCGGGAATCTGCGCCATTTGCCGCTCGAGCGGCTGCGCCACCGACGACGCCATGGTTTCGGGGCTTGCGCCGGGCAGGTTCGCCTGGACCTGGATCGTGGGGAAATCGACCTGCGGCAACGGCGCGACCGGAAGCAGCGGGAAGGCTACCAGACCGACAAACAGAATGCCCGCCATCAGCAACGATGTTCCGATGGGATAGCGAATAAACAGCGCAGAAATGCTGTCGTTCATCCTAGTCGCCCGATGACTCGGAGCTCGCGATTGTCGCCGTCACGACCGATCCTGGTTGAACCCGATACTGTCCGGCGACAATAACACGCTCTCCCGGAGCGAGCCCTTTTTTGATGATGGTTTCGCCGTCGATCGACTTGCCAACCTTGATCTTGCGAAACTCAGCTTTGTTGTCTTCCTTGACCACGTAAGCATAAAGTCCGTCGGTTCCATGCTTGACCGCGTCATCGGGAGCCACGACGGCATCCTTCGTCGTGGACACTAGCAGACGGGTCGAGACCGATTGCCCGGGCCACAGGATATGATCCTTGTTCTCGAAAACCGCCTTGAGGCGGATAGTCCCGCTCGCGGTGTCGACCTGATTGTTAATTAGCGTCAGCGTTCCCTCGGAAAGCATCCTCTTGCCGTCGGGTGAGTACGCGACCGTCTTCGGCGAACCGGCCGCGATGGCATCCTTGATTTGCGGCAGTTGATCTTCCGGCGCGGTAAAAATCACGGCGATCGGCTCGATCTGCGCGATGGTGACGATGCCGGTCTGGGTTGAGGCATTGACGATGTTGCCCCGATCGACAAGACGGAAACCGGTGACGCCCGCAATCGGCGCACGGATGCCGGTGTAGTCAAGTTGGGTCTGTGCATTGGCAATCGCGGCTTCGTCCGCAGCGATCTGTGCGTTGAGCTGCTGCACCATCGAACGCTGAGTGTCGGTCTGCTTCCGCGTCGCGAATTCGCCGAGCTTGGTATAGCGCTGCAGGTCGAGTTCGGCGTTGGCCAGATTGGCTTCATCTTGCGCTTTCTTGGCCTTGGCCTGGTCGAGCGCGGCCCGGTACGGCCGCGGATCGACCAGGGCGAGCAGGTCGTTCTTTTCGACCAGCTCGCCCTCCTTGAAGGCGATCCGGTCGATCTGACCATCGACACGCGTGCGGACCACGACGGTGTTGAATCCCTGCACGGTTCCAAGTCCGGTCAGATAGATCGGGAAATCACCTTTGCGTACGGTTGCGATCCTGACCGGAACCGGCGGAACCTGTGCAGCGTTTCTGGTAGGCTCGTTGTGCTTTCCCGTACCGTGGTGCCACAGCGCGTAGCCGCCCATCACAGCGATCACCGCGACGAGGGACGTCCAACCGACAATTCGCGACCGGGACATGATGCTTGCGCCTAGGAAATTAGAGGCTTTCAAAAAATACTCGCGCCGCCGTGGTATATCCGTGCGTATTGCGTGTAAACACACCATCCCTTGAAGTTCTAAGCAATCTGAAAGCTTTGGACGCTGTCGACCCACGCGGGGCGCGCCGATCTTGAAGGCGGTGGCGCCCGTGTTCCGTCTTTTTTCTGATAGCGGAGCATGGTAGGAGTGCCCGTACACGCAGCCTGTTTTTCGATCTGGACGGCGCTACAGAGCCTTGTCGAACGCTTTGGGCTGATGATCCCTGAAATGGTAAATTGGTCGGCATCTATGATCCTGTTTTCTGTTGAGCCGAGATGTGAACGCAGTGATGTTTAGAACGTCACTGAGGACGATTTCGCTTGCGGTCACGCTGACTGTCTTGTCGCTGGTTTCTCCTGCGATTGCGCAGCAGAGCAGTGCGCCGCATCCGACGGCGCCATCCGCGCCGACGCCGGCATTGTCTGCACCGGCAACGACGGTTCAGGCGCCCCCGTCGCCCTCCGGCGCATCGGGGCCGTCTTCCATCGAGGCTGCGCCGTCCTCCGCCGGTGACGCCGGCGCCAACCTGCTGGAGCAGGCGTCACCTCACGACCTGTCTCCGTGGTCGATGTTTATGTCG
>NZ_JBXASZ010000011.1:0-78668 GCF_058809865.1 Nitrobacter sp. MLSD-S21
ACAGTTCGCGGTGCAGCAGTTGACGCGCGACGACGCCGGGTCTGTGTCTGTGTTGGCGCATCAATCGTCACTTTCGGCAATGTCGTGTCGGACGATCGCGATTCTTGTGCAAACGTGGAGCTGCTGTTCGCCAACATTCCGGCGCCAAACGCGACCACGGCACTCGTTGAAAGAAGAAATGAGCGCCGACCAAAGCGCGCAACCCAGCAACCTACGTTAGTCATAAGATGTATTCCCCCGAATCCCGATAAATTCGCGCATGCTTCTGCAAGAGTAGAATTAGGTGAAGATTAGATCGGATTTAGAATGTCTCTAGGTCATGATCGAGACTATTGATCGAGCCCGAAAACCAGCTCTAAGCGAGTGAAGTTCGCAAATAGCGATTGACTTTCGAGTCCACCCCACAAGCCAACGGTTACAATGCGCCTGCTATTGATCGAAGACGATGCGATGTTTGGCAAAGCGCTGGTCCGAGGCCTTGGGCGAAACGGCATGACTGTGGATTGGATCCGCGATGGGGCCGACGGGTTAGCTGCGCTGACGCGCGCAGAGCACGCCGCGGCGCTACTCGATATCGGGCTTCCGGAGATGTCGGGATTCGAAATCCTGAAGGCAATGCGAAGCAGCAGGAGAATGCCGCCCATCCTCATCATAACGGCGCGAGATCACGTAGATGATATCGTGACAGGCCTCGATCTCGGCGCCGACGATTACCTCATAAAGCCGTTCGACCTTCGTACCCTGCTGGCCCGGATTCGAGCCGTGATTCGACGAACAAATGCTCGAACCAGCGCATTGATGACCAGCAAGGACATTGCCCTGAATCCATCCACTTACGTCGCGACCTTCCGAGACGTCGAAGCAACGCTGTCCGCCCGTGAGTTCTCGGTGTTGTATGCTCTGATGGAACATCCCGGAACCATTCTGTCCCGCTCGCAAATTGAAATGCGAATTTACGGCTGGGGCGAGGAAATCCAGAGCAACGCGGTCGATGTCGTCATACACGGCCTACGAAAGAAGTTCGGCAAGGACATGATCCACAACATTCGTGGAGCAGGCTGGGTGGTTATCAAAGGCGAGTCATGAATTCGTTGCTGAGGACAATACTCGCTCCGATCACGGCATTGCTGGCAGCTTTCTGCTTGGCTGCCGCAGCCGCATCTTTCGGCTTGGTGACCTACGAAGCTAACAAGTTCCTCGATGCCCAGTTGCAGGAAATTGCGATCAATACCAGTAAAAAAACGCCAATGGACTTTGAAACGGAGGATGAAGACCGGCTCGTGGTTCGCGTCTGGGATCGCTCTGGGGCCATTGTTTACCACGGCGGACCTTCAGTCGACATGCCTTGGACGCACCAACCCGGTCTTTCTGATGCTGTCGTAGACGGTCAACCCTGGCGTGTCTATCGATGGAGCACTGCTCACCACAACGCGCTGATTGCTCAAACCTGGAGTGCCCGCCGCGAGATTGCCGCGTTTGCTGCCAAGGGCGCTGCACTTCCTTTGCTGCTGGCGGTGCCGCTCGCATGGCTTCTGATACGTTGGTCCATCGGACGAACCCTGCGCGAATTTCATCGCCTATCATCTGCAATCGGCAACCGAAGCCTCGAGGCGCGCGAACCCCTTCGGCCCACGGACATACCGACCGAGATCGTTCCGCTCATTGCAGCAATCAATCAACTTGTGGAGCGCTATCGTCAGGCATTGGAAACCCAGCGACGTTTCGTTGCCGACGCCGCTCACGAACTCCGGACGCCCCTTGCAGCGCTGCAAATACAGACCGACAATTTACTGGCATCTGACCTCAGTAAACAATCCAGAGAATTGGCAAACGAACTCGGTGATGGGGTACGACGATCGTCTCATTTGGCAAACCAGCTGCTGGAAATGGCCAGATCTGAAGGCAGTCCCGCAGTCTGCAATCGAACGATCGACCTTGCCGCTCTTATCACCTCAATCCTCACAGAGTTTGTCACCTCGGCAAGCGCAAGTGGAATTCATCTCGAGAGAGACATCGCAGATCCCGCATCAGTTGATGCAGACGATACCGCGGTTCGAAAAATTCTGTCGATTCTTATCGACAATGCGATTTGCTATTCATCGCGGGACAGTGTGGTCACGGTGAAACTCTCTCTCACTGAAAATCAGCCCCGAATAGATGTAATGGACAGCGGACCCGGCATCCCGAATGATGTCATGCCTTTCATCTACGACCGTTTTTATCGAGGCGCGCCGCAGGAGATTGAAGGAAGCGGTCTTGGTTTGGCGATCGCCAAAGCGGCTGCGGATCGTAACAACATACGGCTGTTCCATCAGAGGCGAACGGACGTTCAAGGCACAGTCGCCACAATGATTTTCAACCAGTGTTCTGCGTAGATGACCAGATGCTTCGGTACGAGTCGGCGATCTCTACTTTTCTGCTTCCAGGTATGTCTCTGATGACGTTGTCCAGCATATCGGCATCGTCTGCGTTCACGCATCGCCCGGTTCAGCGCTCTCCCCACCATCGCTTGCAACATCAGATCTGGGGCGCTTCAGATCTATACATTGCTGAGCTGGTGCCTCTCTTCGCAAGAATGCCTGATCGGCCTCAAATCATCTTACGACGGACACCCGAAGCTCACGATTTTCGTTTGGTAGAATGGATGACCCCATGATCTACTTTTTTCTTTTTGTTGCAGCGCTTACTGCGTTTTCTCTTAGTGCATTTTGTGGCGGTGGCGCCGGATTATTACTGATCCCAATCCTTGGCTATTCACTCCCGCTAAGCCAGGTGCCAGCAGCGCTTACCCTTGGAACAGCAACAAGCTCCTTTTCCAGAATCTGGATATTTTTTAGCGTCATCCGTTGGGATATCGCCAAGTTGTTCTTGCCGACGGCTATGTTGGGAGTGATTTTAGGCGCGAAGATGTTGAGTTATCTTCAACCGATGTATCTAGAGTTGTGCATCAGCCTATTTCTAATCTCCAATCTACTTTGGCTCTTTAGAAAGCAGGAAACAAAACATACCGCATCCGCATCGCTCACTGTTCCACCATGGCAAATCAGACTGGTCGGCCTTTTGGCAGGTTTCATTTCTGGTCTGACAGGTGCGGTTGGTGTCCTGTTTAACCGGTTTTATTTTCGCTGCGGTTTAGACAACGATGAAATCATCGCGACCAGAGCCGCGAATGAAGTCTTGCTCCATTTGATCAAGCTCTATCTTTATGCGTCATTGGGTTTGTTTCATCTCAAAACCATAGAAATCGGCTTGCTCGTGGCGCTGGCCGCTGTTCTCTCCTCTGGCTTAATGAAATTCGTTTTGCCTAGTGTATCCAGAGGACTGTTCATGCGAGCTGGATATACCGCCATGGTACTTTCTGGCGTATTGATGCTGAACCGCGCGGTTGTCGATATTAAACTTGCAAATGATCCCGATCTAATAGTGACCATCAAGGCTGAAGAATTAAGCGCTCGATTAACTTGGAATACCTTGGTCTATCTTGCGGAGCTTAGGTACGACGAAGGCTTGGAAATCGAGAACGCTGTTCCGCTGTCATCTCTTTCGGTTGATCGACAACGCTACGTTCAATCTTTGCAAGACGGCGCCGAAAAAGTCAGTATTGAAAAGGTGTATGCTCTGAAAGGAATATCGTATGAAGCCTATTTTTTTGATCGCCAAAACCGTTTGATTAGCAAAATCAAATTCGACTGAGAACATCGGTCCAGGTGGCACAGAGAATTGAAGCGACCAAGATCACTGCGAACGCAATTTGAGAAAAACTCACCATCGATAATCTGCCCCTCGCTACCATGTTGCGAGTATCGCATCATGTTGAACTGGCGCATTCGAAACTGTCCATGGTGCGCGAGTTCGTCCGCTTTCACGGTGGTGGTAACGAGGACAACGAAGCCGCTGCAATTGAACAATTGGCCTCGCGACTCCGCGCTGCATGATTGAGCCGACGACTACTGTGTTGGCGCGGGCATTGTTGCAGGCGGCGCTGGAGGCGATGATGTAGTCGGACTGAATCCGCCGAACATATAAATGAGCGCTATAGCGAGAAAAATCGCTGCGGCGAAGCCCATCGCTCCGAGGCTTAGGGCTCTCCGATTTCGTAATCCTCGAAGCATTTCCGTCGCCCCCCAAAATAAGAAAATGACATGCGCCGCATTGCGACCCAACGTCCGGAGCGGTCTACTACTGCTTACCCCATGCTTACCCAAATGAAGAACAATTGAGCGAGCCGCAGTAGCAAGGTGTATCTAATTGATATCTTTGTGTAAATGGTGACGGGCTAAACAGGGTAATTTCCTGCAAAAAACAGGAGACGTATAGCGACCATCGTGACTTACGCCTGCCTCGTAGCGCTTTCCGTGATTTGTCTGAAGGAGGATATCAGGGAATAAACAGGGAGGCTACGACCGCGTATTGGCAGAACGGCTTGCCGATCTTGTTCTCACAGATCCGTCCTATAACGTTCCTATCACCCGTCACGGTCGCCGCCCTGCGAGGTCATGTGTTCGTACTCGAGCGGCATATTCTCGGTCCGACGTGGCTCGCCTATGACGCACACAGCGGTCGCCATAGGACGCGCATTCATCCTAGGTCAATCGCCGGCTTCCAGATCGTCAATCCGCCACGGTTGAGGCTGGTACTGCAATGGTCCTTGTCGCATCATTCTCGCTATCGTCATCTGGTGCGGGTTCGGATTGGTGTGTCTGCTTCTTGGCGCCAAAGCCGACATGTCGATCAAAACCGTCAAGGAGTGGATTTTGGTCGCGACCTCCGTTGATGTGCGGGCCGGGGCTGTCGGCGAAGAGGCAATGCCGAAGCAGCCGCAAGAACGGCTGGGGTGTCTGAGCGGCAAATCAAAGATGCACGGCGACGTCTCACGTCCTCTAGTAATTCACCCAATATCTCGACGCGCAGATAGCCAAATAAAATGCAGCTAAAAGGCCAAAAAGACCACTTGCAAACAAGAGGCCACTCTCAACCAATAGATCACGGAAAGCTGGCGCAGCGTCTTGTTCTATCGCCAGCGTGATCCGCTTGCGCCTTTTGAGAGCAAGTACAGCGAAGGTATATGAAAGGCCCGCTGTAATAGACACATACGCTATCTGTCCTATCACCTTGCGTCTCCTTCAATGTGGTCGGGTGCTGGTTGCAACCAGCCTAGCACATCGCACATCAGGTGGGCTATTTTGCTCGTCGCGAGCTTCGACAAAAACCCGCCGGCAAGGGAGACCCACCGGCGGGTCTTTGGTCGGAGATCCGCAGCCAATCCCGGATGGACCTGGCCGCGCACCCCATCCGCACAAATAATAACCGATGCATCCCGCAGCACAAACTCACTGAAGAGTGAGCAACTAACATCAGAAATCGGAGTTAGAGTTACCTTACAGGTCGCGGCAAGATCAGGTTGGTTGTGCTCTCGCGTCTGGTCTTGATCGTGATCGTTTCCGAAGGGGCGAACTCGCGCCTTCCGGCGGCCAGAGATCGACCCGCGAAAGGGAGACAACGAACATGGCCACTTATTATCCTCTCGAAGGCACGTCACCCCCACCCTCAGAAACTGCCGCCGTAGACGGACCCGTGATCCGCCATATCGGTTTCTCCGACCTTCTTGACGCCCTGCGGCTGGGCTGGGAAGACTTCAAGGCGGTTCCCAGCCACGCCATCGTCCTTTGCGTTATCTATCCCATAATCGGAATTCTGCTGTGGCGTATGGTGCTCGGCTACTCGGTCTTGCCGATGCTGGTTCCGATCGCCGCAGGCTTTGCCTTGATCGGGCCATTTGCGGCGCTAGGACTTTATGAACTGAGCTATCGGCGCGAACTCGGCCAAGAAGCCTCCGCCTGGCACGCGTTCGGCGTGCTACGAGCGCCGTCGTTTGGATCGATGCTTGGACTGGGCGCGCTGTTGTTTGCTATCTTTGTCGGCTGGGTGGTATCGGCGCACGCGATCTACGTGTCCACCTTCGGCAACACCCCGGCAGCGGCAATGCCCGATTTCTTCACGCAGGTCTTCGCCACGTCCGAGGGCTGGCGCATGATCATGATCGGTGTCGGCGTCGGGTTCCTGTTCGCGGCCGTCGCGCTGTGCATCAGCATTGTGTCGTTCCCGCTGATGCTTCATCAACACGCCGATATGAGCGATGCCATTCAGACGTCGATGCGCGTGGTCGCGAAGAATCCAATCGCGGCCGCGGAATGGGGTCTGATCGTTGCTGTCTTGCTGACGCTCGGGTCGATTCCCTTCTTCCTTGGCCTCACGATTGTGATGCCGTTGCTCGGTCATGCGACGTGGCACCTCTATCGCAAGGCGATCGAGAGCCCTTTGATGTCGTCATCGCACGAGCCCGAGCAAATTGAGAGAGAAAAGCGCTACGCGGCCGATTTCCCGTCCGTCTTGTTGCCCCCATACGGGCGCAAGCATCGGTTCTTCGATAGTTCGGATTGATGGAAAAAGGTTCGCTCTCGCAAGGCCGTCTCGATGGCAATCGAGGCGGCCGGCGCGCGCGGATCGCTCAACACAGACTCCAACCGATTATCGTCTTCAGATAGTCTTGGAAAACCCCGTTCCGGTGGGGTTTTCTATTCCGGCCGCAAATGCGCTTCGATCAACTCACGAGCTGTTTCGTAGACATGTTGCACAGCAGGATCGGCACCCTGTTGCATTTCAAGCAACATCAGGGCGTTTTCATAAATCTCAGTGGCATCTTGCTGAGTCAGGACGCCGCGATTGACCAGCGCTGGGATTAGCGCGGCAAGCAGCGATGACGAAACCAATTCGGACGCGGCAACAGATTCGAGCGGGTCTAGGTCAGGCACTTTTCGCCTCCAGGGTTGCGGCTCCGCTGATGCTTTGACGTGGGTTTTCTAAGTGGCGCTGTCAATTACCGAATTTGATGCATCCGTTAGCACGAGCTTACCGTTATCCACGCTGATCGAGCGGCGCTCTGCAAGCAACGTCAAATCATCGCTCGATGGCGCGAGCAGCTTGCGCCCCGCTCGGATGTCACGCAACTCATTCTCGTAGTGTCAACGGTCATGCTGCAGCTAAATCGATGATCTCCGACGCCAAGCGCGACACACGTCAGCGTTCGCGGAACCGAACTGCGGTGTCGCTGCGATACGACACGAGCCCGTGGACGAAGATGGCACCTTGTTTGCCGCTCAATTCTCTCCTAGTTTGACCGCAATGAGCCACAAGCGGCACGTCCGATTACTCCCTCTCGCAAGAACACTCATGTTCCTGGCGGTGGGTGCGCTTTTGCTTCAGACTATGTTGATGTCGATTTCTCAGGCCTCGGCTGCCTCTGGCGTACTGCCTGAACCAGCCGTTGTCCTGAACGGTTCCATGCACTACCACGGCCACCTCGCAGGTCATGTGCATGTCCATCATGGTGACATCGCCGAGGGCCACGTTCACAGCCCAACCGATCACAACCATGATGGCGCCCTCCCGCCTTCGTTCTGCATGCTGTTCTGCGTATCCGTTACCATTCCGACTGCGCCCATTTTGGCTGATCCGTCTGGGTTTGTCGGCGTTGCCCAACTGCCTCCATCGGAGCGTGCGGACGGCATCGACCCGGGCGCTCTGATCCGCCCGCCAAGTACCCCCAGCATCGCGTAGTCCGGGCGGCCCTTTCGGCTGCTGCAAATTCGCGTGTCTGAAGGGGTTTTCAATGTTCCTGAATCAATGCTGCCCGCGTGGGCAGTTCGTAGGGCTTGGCGCCATTGGATTTGGCTGTCTGTTTGCCTTCGTGCTCAGTCTTTCTGTTTCGGCCGCCCATGAGGGGCACGATCATGGCGACGATCAAAAATCGGCAGCCGCCTCGTCTGTGTTTCCTCGGGTGACGGCGCAATCTGATCGCTACGAGGTCGTCGGCGTCCTGAAGAACGGCAAGTTTTCGATATTCGTCGATGACGCTGTGTCCAACCAACCGGTAACGGATGTCACCGTGCAGGTCACGATCGGTGACACGGAAGCCATCGAAGCCGAGCACGGCCCGAACGGCTATACAATTCCCTCTCCTGATCTGGTCCGTTCCGGATCGACGGAGGTGATCTTCTCGATCAATGGTGGAAAGGGTGACGACCTGCTCGTCGATTCCTTTACCCCCTCCCAGCCGATCGAACCGAACATGCGGCGCAATTCGACACGGTTTTCTCCGATAGGGACCGCGGAAGCCCTTGTTTTCGCGGGAATCATCCTCGGGCTGCTGTTCGGTTATCTGAGACGTCGAGGACGGCGCAACGCGTCCTACATCGCCGGGCTGACATCTGGAGCTTGCGTGCTTCTGGCAGCCGCCGCATCCGCCGGATTGCAGAACGCAGGAATGTCGGCCAGCACGCCACAGCTGCAAGCTCAAAGCGATGCCCCACGACGGCTGCCGGACGGCACCGCATTTGCTGCCAAACCGACGCAGCGCCTACTGGATATCCGCACGGCTACCGCCGAGCCCGGAACTGCACGACCAGCGTTTAACTTGATTGGCCGCATTATCGGCGATCCAAACCGCAGTAGCATTGTCCAAAGCATTTACGGCGGCCGCATCGTCCCCAACGACGGAACGTTGCCGCGTATCGGGCAGAAAGTCACCAAGGGAGAAACACTTCTCCGGATCGAACCTTATCTGCCCGTGGCAGACCGCACGACGATTTCCGAGAAGATGGGGGAAATCGAGCAACTCATCGCGGTCGCCGAAACCAAGATCAAACGTCTGCGGCCATTGGTTGAACGCGGTGCGGCGCCGATGGGTCAGCTCAACGATCTTGAGAGTGAACTGGCAGGATTGCGGGCCCGACGCGAAACCATACGCAACTCTCGCGGTGACTATGAGCTTTTGCGGGCATCGACCGATGGCGTCATCACAGCGGCCAAGGCCGTGCCTGGTCAGGTCGTTCAGGCGCAAGACATTCTGTTCGAAATCGCCGATCCTCAAGGACTCTGGATCGAAGCATTGGCCTACGACGAGCTTGACCCCGCGGGTCCTGTCCAAGCGACGGCGTCAGATTCGGACGGCACCTCGTTTCTTTTGTCCTATCTCGGAACCAGCCGCGCCCTGAGACAGCATGCGACTGTGGTTCATTTCTCCATTCCGGAACCTCTTTCGGGCCTTCGCATCGGCCAACCCGTTACCGTGCTCGTCCAGGGCGGCAGGGCGAAGCAGGGTTTGATCTTTCCACGCGATGCCGTGGTGAAGAGTAACAACGGCGAGAGCGTCGTCTGGGTGCATGTCGCCCCTGAACGTTTCGAGCCGAGACCCGTCCGGATAGAGCCGCTCGATGCCAAAAACATAATCGTCACAGCCGGCCTTAATGCCTCCGATCGGGTCGTCGTGCGCGGCGCGGACCTCATCAACCAGATCCGCTAGGAGCCATCATGTTCAAGCTCATCGTGCAGACGAGTTTGCGCAATCGCCTGTTCGTATTGGCAGCAGCGGCAGTCCTGATCGCTTACGGCCTGTTCGTGCTTCCGCGCATCTCGATTGACGTCTTTCCGGATATCAACCGACCGACAGTCAACATCCTGGCCGAGGCGGAGGGGCTTGCCCCGCAAGAAGTCGAGCAACTCGTCACGTTTCCAATCGAAACCTCGATGAACGGCATGCCCGGCGTCCTCCGCGTCCGTTCAGTCTCCGGCGTAGGGCTTTCGGTGGTTTACGTCGAATTCGATTGGGGCGTCGATGTCTACCGGGCGCGCCAGTTCGTTTCGGAACGCCTCGCGCTGATCCGCGAGCAATTGCCCACATCCGTGAATCCACGAATGGGTCCGGTCACCTCCATCATGGGCGAGATCATGTTGATCGCGCTCAACACGGACGGCAAGGCATCGGCGATGGACGTGCGCGAGATCGCCGATTTCGTGGTCAGGCCGCGGTTGCTCGCCATTCCGGGCGTCGCTCAGGTCATCCCCATCGGCGGCGAGGTTCGGCAATATCGGGTGACGCCGAACGTTGCCACGATGCAGGCCCTTGGCGTCACACATGAACAGATCGAGCGAGCTGTTACACGTTTCGGCACCAACACCGGTGGAGGATTCGTTGATCAGCACGGCCGGGAATTCCTAATCCGGAACGTGGGGCTAACGAGGAAGATCGATGACCTTGGCAATACCGTTGTTGCGGGCCGCGACCATCAACCCATTTTGCTGAAGCAAGTGGCGCGGGTCGATTTCGCTCCGCGCGTCAAGCGAGGCGATGCCGGCTACAACGGCAAGCCAGCCGTCATTGTAAGCGTCCAGAAGCAACCCGCGTCGGATACCGTGGTACTGACCCGCGAGATCGAAGCTAAACTGCGAGATTTGCAGCTTACGATGCCTGCTGGAATCTCCGTCACAAACGTCCAGTTCCGGCAGGCCACGTTCATCGAGACCTCGATCCGCAATGTTGAGCGAGTCCTCGTTGAGGCCTCGGTCGTCGTCGCCGTGATCCTCTTCATTTTCCTGCTCGACGCGCGTGCGACGGTCGTATCATTGACCGCCATTCCGATATCGATCCTGGTGACCGCTCTGGCTTTCGGCGCCTTCGGACTCACTATCAACACGATGACGCTCGGAGGACTTGCGATTGCGATCGGCGAACTGGTTGATGACGCAGTCGTCGACGTCGAAAATATCCTGCGACGGCTTCGGGAGAACCGCACGCAGCGCAATCCCCGACCCGTTCTCGAAGTAATCGCGCAAGCGAGCCAGGAGATCCGCTCCGGCATCGTCTATGCGACAATGATTACCGTCCTGGTTTTTGTGCCGTTGTTCGCGCTTCCCGGAATCGAGGGGCGGCTGTTCACCCCGCTCGGCATCGCCTACATCGTTTCCATATTGGCGTCTTTGCTGACGTCGGTGACCGTTACACCCGTCCTCTCCTACTATCTGCTCTCTGGAAAGGCTCGTTCGCGCGAGCGCGACAGCATCGTCGTGCGAATGCTGAAGCAAGGCAATCGGTGGCTTCTCACCTGGGCGTTCGATCGCTGGAGACTCGTTCTCGGCGCAGTCAGCATTGCGGTTCTGATCGCTGGATATGCCGCGGTCATGTTGCCGCGCAGTTTTCTCCCGCCCTTCAACGAAGGCACGCTGGTGCTATCCCGTCAGTACAACCCGGGCATTTCGCTGGTGGAGTCGAATCGTCTCGGCCTTTTGGCCGAACAGCTTCTGTCGCAGGTGCCGGAGGTGAAATCAGTCGGACGCCGAACCGGCCGCGCCGAACTCGATGAACATGCCGAGGGCGTGCATTACAGCGAGATTGATGTCGATCTGACTCCATCGACACGGCACAAGACCGATATCTACGCCGACATCCGGGACAAACTGTCAGCCTTACCCGCCTCCGTCGCAATCGGACAGCCAATCAGCCATCGGCTTGATCATTTGCAGTCTGGCGTTCGCGCCCAGATCGTCCTCAAGATCTATGGGCAAGACCTCGATACACTGCGCCAGTTGGCGGAAACCACCCGCCAGCGGTTGTCACCAATCTCCGGGCTGGTCGATCTCCAGGTGGAGAAACAGGTTCTCATTCCGCAAGTACGGATCCAGGTTGATCACGAACGCGCCGCCCTCCACGGCCTGACGCCCGCGGCAATCACGCAGGCATTGGACACCCTCTCGAATGGTCGCAAGGTCTCGCAGATCGTCGACGGCAATCGACGCTTCGATGTCGTCATGCGTTTGTCCGATCAGAACAGGTCAACAAGCGGCCTCCGGGATCTTCTGATTCCGACGTCGTCCGGGTTCATCCCCTTAAAGGAACTCGCGGAGGTCACAGAGACCGACGGACCGAACCAGATCCAGCGGGAAGGCACGCAACGCAGAATCGTTGTTTACGGAAACGGCGACGGACGCCGCGACATGACCGAGATCGCGTCAGACATCCGGCGCGCCTTGGCCGAGATCAGCTTCCCGCAGGGTTATACGACCAACCTCGAGGGAGCATTCCAAGCACAAGAGGAAGCAGCATTGCGGATTGGCATCCTGTCGTTGGTGTCGCTGTCGATGATTTTCATCGTTCTTTACGGGCGATACCGATCGGTTGCGCTAGCGTTCATCATCATGGGTGGCATCCCTCTGGCATTGATAGGTAGCGTGATCGCCTTGACCATCACGGGTGAGCCATTGTCGGTCGCCTCCATGGTCGGCTTTATCACACTCGCGGGCATCTCGGCCCGCAACGGCATCTTGAAGATATCCCACTACGTCAATCTTGCGCTTCATGAGGGTGAACGCTTCGGCCACCGCCTGATCGTGCGCGGCAGTCTGGAACGATTGAGCCCCGTTCTCATGACGGCGCTTTGTGCAGGCCTTGCACTGACGCCGTTACTGTTCGGCGCCAATGAGCCTGGCCGAGAAATACTTCATCCCGTTGCTGTCACGATCTTCGGCGGTCTGCTGAGCGCAACGGCCCTCGATACCGTCGTAACGCCTGTCCTGTTCCTGTTGTTCGGCCAAAAACCTTTGAACCGCCTTCTGACCGAACACACCGCAACTTCCGAACTAGCGGAAGCCTTCTGACCCTTACCCAACCCCAAACAGAGAAATGCAATGCAGAAATATATCTTCCTGGCCATGATCGTCACCCTGACATCCTCTGTCGGCCCAGCTACGGCCCAAACGAAGAAAGGCAATAACGACGGTCCGGTCGTCACCTCGCAGGGACATGCGATCGAGTTCGTCCACAAGGGAGGGGAGATGATCTTCTATATCGGTGATCATGATGGATCGCCCCTACCGACCAAGGAGATGAAGGGCCGCGCAACGGTCCAGCAAGGCGGCAAGACTGTCACCGTGCAGCTCAAACCAGTTAATCCTAACATGATGGTCGGCAAGGCCGAGACCGAACTGGCGTCGCAAGTGCGGGTCGTGTTCTCGGGCAACGTGCACGGTCATTCCCTAACCGCCCGATATACGGTCGAATAAGCGACTGTTATTGCGAGAGCAGCCGCAAAAATGGTCGGCGACTGCCTCATGTCCCGCGCCGTTCGTTTCTCGTGACCATGGCCTGATCCGGGCGTTGGCAGCGATCGCGCTGCCATTCGTGACGCAAGTCTGTTGGCCTCATTTGGCGAGCGGGATGGGTGGAAATGATCTACCTCGCGTGGGCGCAGAAGCGCGCGGCGTGTGTCCGGCAGCCGTCCACATGGACCTTGCTGGCATTGCGATATCGAGTCCATTGACTTGCTGCCGCTTGCACGAGCACGTCAACGGGCGAAATTTGCTGGGAATAGGGCGGCAGCGGGCGACAAGCCCGCGAACCGCCGGACATCGGAACACTGACCGGCGTCGAAACCACGGGAGGGAGCACATGGAGACGGCACGCTCGACGACGGCTGGTAGTCCGCTCAAGCCGTTCTACAAGCATCTCTACGCCCAGGTGCTCACCGCCATCGTGCTTGGCGTCCTGCTGGGGCATTTCTACCCGCATCTCGGAGAGGCCATGAAGCCGCTGGGCGACGGTTTCATCAAGCTGATCAAGATGATGATTGCGCCAATCATTTTCTGCACCGTCGTGCACGGCATCGCCGGCATGGACGACATGAAGAAGGTCGGGCGCGTCGGAATTAAAGCACTGGTCTATTTCGAGGTCGTCACCTCGCTCGCGCTAATCGTAGGCCTGATCGTAGTCAACATCCTGCAGCCCGGCGTCGGCATGAATGTGGACACCCACGCGCTCGATACCAAGTCGATCCAAGTCTACACCACGAAGGCCGGCCAGCAGGGTACGGTTGAGTTCCTGATGCACATCATCCCCAATACGGTGGTGGGTGCCTTCGCGGAAGGCGAGATCCTGCAGGTTCTGTTGTTCGCGATCCTGTTCGCCTTCGGCCTGTTCATGATGGGCGAGCGCGGCCGTCCCGTCCTGGCTTTTATCGACATCGTCTCGCATACGTTCTTCGGGATCGTCGGCATCATCATGAAGGCGGCGCCGATCGGTGCATTCGGCGCGATGGCGTTCACCATCGGAAAGTACGGCTTGGGCGCTCTGCTCCTGCTAGCGAAGTTGATGGCGTCCTTCTATCTGACCTGCGTGATCTTCGTGATCTTTGTGCTGGGCGGGATCGCGTGGCTCGTCGGCTTTAACATCTTCAAGTTCATCAACTACATCAAGGAAGAGCTTCTAATCGTGCTCGGAACATCGTCATCCGAGTCGGTGCTGCCGCGCATGATCGAGAAGATGGGAAATTTGGGCTGCAAACAGTCGGTCGTCGGCCTCGTGATCCCGACCGGCTACTCCTTCAATCTGGACGGCACCTGTATCTACCTGACCATGACGGCTATCTTTCTTGCGCAAGCGACCAATACCGAACTGACTCTTTGGCAACAGCTCGGCATCATCGGCGTGTTGCTGCTCACCTCGAAGGGCGCCGCCGGTGTGACCGGATCTGGGTTCATCGTGTTGGCCGCGACGCTCGCGTCCGTCGGCACAATTCCGGTTGCCAGCATTGCGCTGATCCTGGGGGTCGATCGCTTCATGTCCGAGGCGCGTGCGCTGACCAACTTGGTTGGCAACGGTGTCGCCACCGTCGTGATTGCTAAATGGGAAAACGCGCTCGACGAAGAACGCATGCACAGGTTACTCGATCAGAAACCGGAACTCGAAGCGTCCGAACCCGAGGTCGCCATGGGGCCGCCCGATCCGTTGCTGCCGCAGGCATCGACCACCCGTACCACATCCTGAGGAAGGCCCTTCAGCGCGCGTCCCCAGCTTCTTGTGTGGCTTCTTGATCGACGACCTCAGGCCAGTCGAGCATTGCCCGCGTTAACCGTATCCCCAAATCTTGTCGCGTAACCGCGACGGCGGGTCAACTTCTGCCGCTAAGCCGCCCTATTGGATCTTTGCAATATCTCTCGACCTTTGGGGAGTTTTTTCCGGCGGCCTTTGAGTAAGGCTTTCCTCTTCGGGAGTGTGAAATCAGATGAAAGTGGCTCTCGTCCTTGTTGGTCTCGATACACTCACCACAATGAAATTCGAGACACCGCCGTGCACGACAAAGCGGATGAGCGAGCCGCCCGCTGATGGCCTATCCCGAGCATTGAATCTTTCAACGCGATGGCAAACCTAGCCCAACGATTCATTTGGATCGAGCTTGCCTGCGGCAATTCGCGGACCCTCGCGCATACGTCCGAGCAAACGGGCCGTATTGATGAAATACGGCCACCTCGCCCCGACGAGCGTGAGTACGTTGTCGCGGCGAGGGACTGGCTGTCGGCAGAGTCCATCACGCTCGTTCTTGGAGTGGCAATTGGTCTGGCTTTCGTCGCAAGTTTCGTCCTGCTTCGTGACACCCAATTGAACGGGACAATCGACAAGGCGGTCACGAAGGCTTTGGTCGAGCGCATTATTATCGCCGAGTCCAATGGTGACGCGAATGCAAGGAACAAGCGCTCGAGCGCGACGGGTGCCGCCCAGTTTGTTGACGACACGTGGCTCGAAGCCATTCGTAGGCATCGACGCGATCTGATGGCGGGGCGCAGCAAGAAGGAAGTTCTGGAGTTACGGCGAGATCCCGAGCTTACGCGAGAGATTGCCGCGCAGTTGATCGACGAATATGCCGCGATGCTAGACAAGCGCGGTCTGCCGATTACGCCCGGTTCTCTTTATCTTGCCCATTTCGCGGGACCCGCGGGCGCCGTGGCGCTATTGTCCGGCGCAGAAAATGCCGATGCTGCTTCCCTTATGGCTACCGCTGACACAACGGGTCGGACGACGCGCGAAAAAATCGTCAACGCCAATCCGTTTCTCAAGGTGCTAACCGCCGGCGACATCAAGAGGTGGGCCGACCGCAAGATGACACCAATCAATTCTCCAGGGCGCTTGTGAGAAGTTCCACCCGCCGCGCCAGTTCCTCGGAGAAGGGCGTTTTGAAGAGGATGCCCTTGGAAATTTCGTTGTCATGCTTCATTTGCTTGGCGGTGTCCATGCCCCCGCCATTGATGCAAGCCTGAGATTTGACCCGGCCTTTGGAAGCTTGAGACTCCTCGCTCGTGGGTGTTACCGGCGGCATTGCCGTCTTGCTCGGCGACTCCGCGTCCGACGGACTGGCGCCGTCATGTACGCTTTCTCCCGATCGATCCGGTATGAGTCATGCTGAAGCTGCTGCCTGGGCCGGGAGGGCCCGACATCCGCCGGTGAGATGAAGCTTGCCCGACCGGGACCTCGTAGGCAAGGCAAGGGCAACTCCCCGAGCGGCGCCTTGCCCTTCGGCACCGTCTTGCTACCTTTCTACCGCTTGGCCATCGGTACGCCGAGGTCAGGTCAGTCCGATCCGGCGTTCGAGCGTCCGGTCGGCAACTTTGGTCAGCAGGTTATCGGAGCTTGTCGTCGTGGAGAAGAAAGAGACCATCGCCCATCACGAGGCCGGACACGCCGTGATAGCGCGCGTGCTGGACATCCCGGTAAGCTACGCGACCCTCGATGCACACGACGGCGCTGGCGCCGTCGTGACGAGGTCCAGCGCGACGCACCTCGCCCTGGACGACCTTGAGACGCCGGAGAAGTACGCCATTGTCGCGCTGGCCGGCCCGCAAGCGCAGCATCACTATCGTCCCATGTCACTCGCGGCCCAGAATCACGCGTGCGAGGGTGGTTGGCGCGTGGATCGCGCCAACGCGACCAGCCTCCTGGCGATGCTGGTTTTGCGGCAGCACGGCAAGCCGGCGGTGCCGGGCAGCTACGTTGAGTTGGACGGCCCCGAGACAGAGGAGTTCAGCCGCCTATTCAGCCGTACGACCCAAAAGACTGCCGATCTGGTCGAGGAAAACTGGCCTGCAATCCAGCGCGTCGCTGCGGCCCTGCTAAGCCGTCCCGGGCTTACCGAGGATGATATCGACGCCCTAATCGCGGCGCACGACAACTAGCAGGACTATTTTATACCGACGGTTAAATCTGAGTTCGAGCCCTGCCTTCCCTGCCGGGTAACCTCCCATAATATTTAACTGTATCGTTGCCTCATTTGAGGTCGGGCTCGACAAGCTTTGCAAGCTTGCGCAGCGACTCCTGCCAACCGAGATAACATGCCTCGACTGGGATCAGATCGGGTACGTTCTGCTGAACCACCGTCATCTCCGTTCCAACTGAAACGGTCGTCAACGTGACCGTTACTTTCATCTCGCCCGGAAGGTTCGGATCATCGAACACGTCGCTGTAGACGATTGTCTCGCCAGAAACGAGTTTCAGATAGGTCCCGCCGAATGAATGGCTTTGCCCCGTCGTGAAATTTCGGAAGGACATTCTGTGCTTGCCGCCTTCCTTGGCCTCAAGCTCATGGACAGTGCAGGTAAAACCGAAGGGCGGGAGCCAGCTCGCAATCGCATCAGGTTCCAGAAAGGCGCGGTAGACCTTTTTGGGTGGGGCAGCAAAGACCCGGTGCAGTTTAACAGTGTTAGGCATAGATCATATCCTTTCATAAGTTCCCCAGGGCGTTCCCAGCCGCGTTTTACGTATGAACTTCTCTTAGGACGAACGACCTGCACGCCTTCCGACAATCCGCAAAGGTTTCTTCCAATCCATTCTTCGTAAGCTTTCAGTCAGCCACTCGCTGAGAAACGTAACCGCCGCGATGATCGTCCTGCGCGTGAACGGTACATCTCTCAAAACGAATTATAGCTTCTTGTGGCGATCGGCGAGCGCGGTCAGGCGTGCGCGCTCAATCCTTTGAGTTGCGCATCGACGAATTGCGCAAGTTGCTGCCTGAGATTTGGCGATGGTACGGCGACCATACGGTCTTCGAGCCCGAGCGAAATGATCCCGTGCGTGGCTGAAAACATGGTTCGCGCGATCAATAACAGCTCATCGGGATCGCGCTTCGATAAAAGCCGCGAGAGCGGCGAATACATCAGCGCGAACGCCTCCATGACCATATCGAGAATATCTTTGGGAAATGGGCGGTTTTTCTCCATACGATGCTCAAATAGCGATCGGAGCAGATTCGTGTGCTCCACGGCGAACTCGAGATAACCGGTCGCCAAACCATGGAGCTGGGCGCGCGGGTCTTCGCTGGGAACCATGCGTAGTTTCGATGTGAGCAGCTGAACCGTCTCGCGGTTCACGGTCAGGATCAGGCCGTCAAAGTCACCGAACTCATTGTAAACGCTCCCAATCGAGCATTCCGCGGCTTCGGCAACGTCTCGAACTTTCAATGAAATCAGTCCCTTAGACGCGATAATGCGTCGTGCGGTATCGAGCATCAGTGTGCGCCTGCGACTTTTTTTCTGATCGCGCAAAGATTCTTCTTGAACAATGTTCATTTTTCCCGTACCGAATTTTGAACAATGTTCAAAATAGCAGGAGGCCCTTGAATATGCAAACGGTCGTTCTTGAAAACATAGCTCTTACCGCTGTCGACGATGCCCATGCCCTCGCGACCGGCGTCGGCAGGATTGCCGTCAAACTCGTCATGAAGCTCCTCCTATCTCCAATCGACCGGATGGCCCAAGCCAGCGACGTTGCGGGCGTGCTGGTCCACCGCCGCAAGCGGCAGCAGACAGGAAAACGCCGTTGTCCGTTTTCTTTCGGCCACCTGAAACACCTGACATGAGGCCGATCGATGCGCCAATCCCTCTTCCGACTGTTCGACATACTGAGCGACCTGTATCGGCAATCGTTATCCCCGATAACAAGCCTGAATCGTTCACTGGCGGCGGCTCATCAATCTCACATCGCGGCTCGGCGCGCGCTTGCGATCGCAATCGCCGAACCTGAAGTCTTAACGAAGGAGCTACTATGTCACAGCATATGACGCATTCCGATCGTCCCACCAGCGCATGGGTCAACTTTTCCTACATCTGCTTCGTAGCATCTGTCCTGATGGTGGGCGGGGGTATTTTCGCGCTTCCGCTGGATTGGTGGACACGCGCCTACTTCGCAATGGGAATGGGGATGTTGATTCAATCCTGCCTAACGCTCGCCAAGACGGTTCGTGACCTTCACGAGAGCAACCGCATGATCAACCGGATTGAGGAAGCGCGGACGGAAAAGCTCTTGAGCGCCGAGCGGGCTTGACACCAAAATTTCCAAACTGCGGCCCCCCCGTCAAACTTGCCGTTTTGCAATTCAAAGCCATCACAGGAAGCCAATGATCCGGGAACTGATGTCATCACGCCGTTTTGCGCCGTTGTTTTGGGCTCAATTCTGCGCCGCGCTAAATGATAACGTTTTGAAGAACGGCCTTGTCATCATCCTGCTGTATGGGGCTACGACAACGCAGGGCGGCGGCACTCTGGTGACGATCGCCGGCGCGGTTTTTATTTTTCCCTTCTTCGTACTCTCGGGCCTCGGCGGCGAACTCGCAGACAAATACGTCAAGTCCGTCGTGGCGCGACGGTTGAAGTTCGTAGAAATTTTCGCCGCCGCTTTTGCTGCTGTCGGATTCTTCTTGCACTCGATTCCGTTTCTATTCCTGGCGCTCTTTATGTTCGGGACCGTTGCCGCGCTTTTCGGCCCTGTAAAATATGCCATTCTGCCTGATCAGTTGTCCGTCGGAGAACTTGCGACGGGTAATGCGCTGGTGGAGGGCGCGACTTTTCTCGCGATCCTGATCGGCACCATCGCTGGCGGCTTACTGGTCTCCGGTACGGCCCATATGGGCTGGGTCGCCTTCGCGATCGTGCTGCTTGCGTTCCTGTCATGGGCGTTCGCTTCCCGCATACCGATCACGACGCCATCGGCGCCTGAACTAGCCATAACAGCCAACCCCTGGACCTCGACCCTTCGTCTGCTCAGATCACTTTATGCCGAGCGGCGGCTCTGGGATGGCATGCTAATCGTGTCGTGGTTCTGGCTGGCCGGCGCCATCGTGCTGTCGCTGCTGCCCACTTTGATAAAGGATATCATCGGCGGCACCGAGACTGTCGTGACAATGTGCCTCGCGATCTTCGCCATTGGCATTGCCGCGGGTTCGCTGTTTGCCGCTCAGCTTTCGCATGTGAGGCCGAACCTCGCGCTGGTCCCGATCGGCGCGATCGTGATGGGCATTTCCGGCCTCGACATCGCATGGGTGGTGGGTCACGCCACGCCGGCCTCCGGTGTCACGCCGACAGCCTTTCTTACCTCGGTTGATGGCCTGTGGATCGTTGCCAACTTCGCGATCTTCGCCTTCGGTGGCGGCCTGTTCGTTGTCCCCTCCTTTGCCGCCGTACAGGCGTGGTCTATGCCGTCCGAGCGCGCTCGCGTGATTGCAGCTGGCAACATCCTCCAGGCAGGCTTCATGGTGGCGGGCTCGCTGATGGTCGCGCTGGTTCAAGCTGCCGGGCTTTCGATCGCATGGATCTTCTTTGGCCTCGCGCTCGCGTCCTTCGGTTCGATCTTCTTTGTTCTCAGTAAATGGGGCAAGGAAGGCGTCCGCGATTTCGGTGCGCTGTTGTTTCGGGCACTCTTTCGGGTCGAAGTACGGGGATTGGAAAATCTCCCCGAACCTGGCACCCGCATGCTGATTACCCCCAACCACGTCAGCTTGGTCGACGGCCCGCTGATACATGCGACATTACCGATTGACGCCAGCTTCGCGGTCGACACCGGAATCGCAAAGGCATGGTGGGCCAAGCCGTTCCTTCGACAGATCAGACACTACACCATGGATCCGTCCAGGCCGCTTGCAGCACGCGACCTGATCAAGCTTGTCGCGTCCGGGGAGCCGGTCGTCATCTTCCCGGAAGGCCGCATCACGGTCTCTGGCTCTTTGATGAAGGTTTACGACGGTACTGCAATGATCGCGGACAAGGCGGACGCCGTCGTGGTGCCGGTGCGGATCGAAGGCGCCCAGCGCTCATATCTGAGCTACCTGAAGAACGGTGAGATCAAGCGCAGTCTTTTCCCGAAAGTCACGATCTCCATCTTGCCGCCGGTGAAGCTGGCGATTGCCCCCCTCTTGAAGGGCAAGGCGCGGCGCAATGCCGCCGGTAGCGCGTTGCAGGACGTCATGATCGACGCCATGGTGAAGAACGCGATGCTGGACCAAACGCTGTTCGATGGACTGGCACACGCGCATCGCGATCGCGATACCGGTAAGCCGATTATTGAAGACGCGCTTGGCACGTCCTTGACCTACCGTAAGTTGATCCTTGGTGCGCAAGTATTGAGCCGCAAGCTCGAACAAGGCACATCCATCGGCGAGAACGTCGGCGTGCTATTGCCGAACTCGGCCGGCGTGGCGGTCGTATTCATGGCGCTTCAGACCATCGGCCGCGTGCCGGCGATGCTGAACTTTTCGGCCGGCATCTCGAACGTGCAAGCGGCGATGAAGGCGGCGCAGGTTCGCACTGTCCTTACGTCGAAAGCGTTCGTTGAGAAAGCCAAGCTCGACAAGCTCGTGGCGGCGGTCGCAGGCGAAGCCCGCGTGCTCTACCTCGAAGACATCCGGGCCGGAATTGGCTTTGCCGACAAGCTGGCCGGCCTGTTAGCCGGGTCCGCGCCCCGAGTTGCGCGCAAGGCCGATGACCCGGCGGTCGTGCTGGTCACGTCCGGCTCGGAGGGGACGCCTAAAGGTGTGGTGCTGTCCCATCGCAATATCCTCGCCAACGCATCACAGGCAATGGCGCGCGTCGATGCCAACGCCAATGACAAGGTTTTCAACGTCCTGCCGGTGTTCCATTCCTTCGGGTTGACCGGCGGCATGATGATGCCCCTGCTGACGGGCATCCCGATTTTCATGTATCCGTCACCCCTGCACTACCGGATCGTGCCCGAGTTGATCTACCAAACCGGTGCCAGCATCCTGTTCGGAACCGACACCTTCCTCGCCGGCTACGCACGTTCGGCTCACGCTTACGATTTCCGCTCGCTACGGCTGGTGCTTGCGGGCGCGGAGGCCGTCAAGGATCGGACGCGCCAGATCTACATGGAGCGCTACGGTTTGCGTATCCTGGAAGGGTACGGCGTCACCGAAACCGCGCCGGTGCTCGCCATGAATACGCCAATGGCAAATCGCCCGGGCACGGTCGGCCGGTTGTCGCCGCTGATGGAGGCGCGCCTCGATCCTGTCCCTGGAATCGAGGAAGGCGGACGTCTTTCGGTTCGCGGCCCGAACGTCATGCTCGGCTATCTGCGTGCGGAAAACCCGGGTGTGCTGGAGCCCCTGCCGGGCGGATGGCACGATACCGGCGACATCGTCAGCATCGACACTGCCGGCTTTATCACGATCAAGGGTCGCGCCAAGCGCTTTGCGAAAATCGCCGGCGAGATGGTTTCGCTGTCGGTCGTCGAAGCGATGGCGACCACCCTCTGGCCGCAAGCAATTTCGGTCGCGGTTTCGATTCCCGACCAGCGCAAGGGCGAGCGGATTGTGCTGCTCACGACCCAGAAGGATGCCAACCGTGCCGCGATGCAGCGCCACACCAAGGCGTCAGGGATATCGGAATTGGCCGTCCCCGCCGACGTCTGCGTAGTGGACAAGGTCCCACTGCTTGGCTCCGGCAAGACCGACTACGTGGCGGCGACAGCGCTCGGCAAGGAGACGGTACGGATTGCCGGGCGCGAAGTAGCGTGACTGATACACTTTCATCAGGCGTGGTTCTCCTCCATGGCCTGGCAAAAACGCCACGCTCATTCAGGCGAATGGAACGAGCGCTGCAAAAGGAAGGCTTCGCGACGCTGAACCTCGCCTATCCGAGCCGAAAATATCCGCTGGAGGTACTCGTCGAAAATGTTCACACTGCTATACATCCGTTTGCTATGCAGACGGACGCGCTTCACTTCGTCACACACTCCATGGGTGGACTACTCGCGCAATTCTATCTGGCAAGATATCGACCGATCCGGCTACATCGCGTCGTCATGCTCGGCCCACCGAATGGCGGCAGCGAGGTCACGGATTTTCTAAAGGAAACTGCGCCTTATCGTGCATTTTATGGACCTGCCGGTCACCAACTCGGGACGAGCCGGCTGCAATCTTCCGAGCGGCTTCCACTACCGGATTATTCTGTTGGGATCATAGCGGGAAACAAAACGATCGATCCGATCTCGTCCTTCTTTATTGTACCGCAGCCAAATGACGGCAGAGTTTCGGTAAAGAGCACCAGACTAAAAGGCATGAGCGACCATATCGTACTTGGCGCAACGCACTCCGGTTTATTGAGACACCAGAGCGCGATCAATCAGACTCTGTCCTTTCTGCGTGATGGCCAATTTCTCCGGACCGCTATAGACAGCCATCTTCGAAGCTTTTAGCTGAACGGTAACATCGATCGGAGAATTGACCGCCCCACAGGCAAACCGCGCCGGTGGCGGAGAGAAAGCCCACCATAATCGAGTGATGTTGGACCTGTGCAGACTGATCAAGCGGATGTTCACGGGTCTTTTCCGGAGCCGATCATTGTTAGGGTACCCCCGGTTGCTGGAAACTTTGCGTAGCAACAGTGACCACCGCCTCCCGAGACGGGACAGCTCATCGCCCCGAGTCCAGTTCCTTGGGTAGAGCGATGCCTTAACTCGCAACCGCGTGCCGGCCCACGCAGATGATGCGCTTGCACTCGCAAGATGGTATCTTTGAGTCACGCTTTACCCCTCCTATGGGTTTCTACCGACCTCGGAATGCGTGGTGAGCCGTTCGTTCGTCTGGCTTGTGATGAACTCGATTACCTTCAAGAGCCCGCATAAAGAGTTGCTTATGCAACTGGCGTCGGACTCACCTCGAATTCCTATACGCGTTGCGATAGCCACTGAGAGCCCCGGAGTATGTCGAGAGCTAACGGGGCATTTGCCGCTAACGGGCTCCTCGTTGCGCTTGAATGCAAACATGAAACTCGGCCTCGACGTGTCAATCGCGGATTAAGGAAGATCATGAGGCGCGCTTGGACTTGTCTGAAAGGAATGGATGCAATGACTCGTTGCTCTATCCTGTTTGCCGCGCTGCTTGCAGGTCCCGCCTTCGCACAGGATGCCGTACCAACGGCGTCTGTGGCCGATGCGCCGATCTGTACCGACCGGCCGACCAAGTCCAACTTCGCCTGCACGGTCCCCAAGGGGCTGGTGCAGATCGAAGCGGATGGCTTTACCTGGCTGAACAACACCGCGGGAGGTAACCGGACCGATCAGCTGCTGTTCAGCAATCCCACCGTGAAGTATGGCCTGACCGATAGTTCTGACATCCAGCTGAACTGGGTACCCTTCACGCGGGTGCGGACCGGCGATGCTGTCGGCAATGTGTCCACCCAGTCGGGCATCGGCGACGCAACCGTGCGGTTCAAGCGGCGGCTCACCGGCCCCGAAGGCGACTTCCAACTCGCCGTTCTGCCGTTCGTGAAGTTGCCCACAGCACCCACTGGCATCGGCAATGGCAAGGTGGAGGGCGGCATGGCCGTGCCCATCAACATCAGTGTGCCGAACGGCTGGACGGTGACGCTGGGACCGCAACTCGACGTTCTTGCCGACTCTGATGGCCAAGGCCGGCATCTTGGAGCGACGGGGCTCGTGAACGTAGCGAAGCAGATCGGCAAGTTCACGATCTACAATGAAATCTGGACCAGCCAGAATTTCGATCCTGCCGGGACCGTACAGCAATACAGCTATGATACGGCTTTGGTTTGGCTACCACACCCGACTCTGCAGTTTGATATCGGCGTCAACATCGGCCTCAATCGCAACACGCCCGCCATTGTAAGCTACGTCGGCGTCTCCACACGCTTCTGATGAGGTTGGCATGCTCGCTCATCTTCGCCCAGCGATCACCAGTGTGACAATGTTCACGGCGGTTCTCGACGTTGGCTAAGCGACCATCGCGCTATGGAAGGCAGCACCATCTTGCGCCTGACGAAGCGCCTGGAGCGCTTCCGCATTTCTCAACCTGCGCGCAACCGCAGCGAGCACGTTCAGATGTTCGCCAGATGTCGCTGTCGGCAGAAGAAGCAAAAACACGATATCCACGGGCTCCCCATCGATAGCCTCGAAATCAATCGGCTTCTGAAGGCGCGCGAGTACACCAAAAGCGCTCTTAAGACCTGGAATCCGTGCATGAGGAATGGCAACTCCGCCACCCACGCCGGTCGACCCAAGCCCTTCGCGCTTTAATATTTCGCATGAGACCGTCTTTTCATCAGAACTGGCGGCTACAGCCGCACGAGCGCAAAGATTGCTCAACAAATCGGTTTTGGTTGATGCCTGGACGTCCACAAGAGTGTTTTCCTCCGAGAGATAATCGGCAAGTTGCATTGTGCTTTCCACATTGTTTTTCTATCGTGAGTGTCAGTCTGGTGAGCTAAGCCGATAGCCGACCCCGGTTTCAGTCAGAATGTATTGAGGGCGCTCAGGGTCCTTCTCGATCTTCTGTCTGAGTTGGCGGACATAGACGCGTAAATATTGCGCGTCTGTCATCGAATCCCATAGCTCCCCAAGCAGAAACTTGTGTGTCAGCACCTTACCCGCATGCTGCACGAGGACACGGAGCAGGTCATATTCTTTGGGCGAGAGCTTTGCCTCTCTTTCGCCCATTCTAACAATGCGCCGAACGAGATCGACGGAGAGGTCACCTACCTTAAAGATTGGGCGTTCGCCCTGCGCTTGAAGCTGGTGGCGCAGTGCCGCACGCATGCGTGCGAGCAACTCTTCCATTCCAAACGGTTTTGTCAGGTAGTCATCAGCACCGTAATCGAGCGCCTGGACCTTCCCGGCTTCGTCGCCGCGGCTTGAGAGGACCACGATCGGAACGGATTCGCTGCGAGCACGGATCATCCGCAAGAGTTCGTGTCCCTGGATGTCCGGCAGTCCGAGGTCGAGAATGATCAGATCGGGTTCTTCCTTAAGCAATTCCATCCCCATCTTCCCGTTCGGCGCCTCGATGATCTGGTAGCCTTGTGTCGTCAATCCCATGCGTAGCAGCTTACGAATCGGCGGTTCATCATCGATGATGAGAACCTTGGATGCGGGTGCGTTCATGCGGCGGTATCCAGCGGCTGAGATTGGAGTGGAATCGGCAGGCGGATGGTGAAGGCTGCACCCGACCGGTCTGGCCGATTAGCCGCGACGATCGTGCCGTTCATCGCCTCGACGAAACCGCGCGCGATGGCCAGCCCAAGGCCGGTTCCAGCCCGGACCTGATCTGTCTTCTTTGCGCGGTAGAACTTGTCAAAGATATGCTCGAGATCAGCCTGCGGGATGCCATCGCCTTCGTCGACGACCTGGACACATACTTCATCGCCATCGCGCCAACTCTGAATTCGGATCGTCGTGTCCGGCGGGGCATATTTTGCGGCGTTGTCGAGGAGATTGAACAAGACTTGCTCGAACAGAACCGCATCGATTCCAACCATCGGAGGCTCAGGCGCCAGTTGCACATCGATCTGATGATGGAGAAGGATCTTATTGGCGCGCCACAGCGCGCTGCCGATGATCTCACTCACATCATGCGGAGCCAGGTTCGGCACGACCGCTCCAGACTCAAGCCTGGTCATGTCGAGAAGATTGGCGATGAAACGATTGAGCCTCTCAGACTCGTTGATAATAGTAGCGAGGAGATCCGCCTTTTCGATCTCGCTCAACTTGCCCGACAGATCGCGCAGCGTTCCGGCCGACCCCAGAATCGCCGCAAGCGGCGTCTTGAGGTCATGGGAGATCGAGGTGAGCAGCGCCGACCGCAACCGATCGGTCTCGACCGATCTTTTGACGCGATCCATATCCTCGACCAGATGAACGCGCTCGATGGCCAATGCGCTCTGGTCGATCAAGGCGTCCAGCAGACGGCGCTGGTCGGGCGTGAACAACGGCCCCGACCGATCGCTATCGATACCCACGACGCCGATGGTGCCGCGACCCGTGCGCATGGGCAGGAATAGCCATTTAGCCCCGGGCAGCGTGTCTGAGGCGCGACCCGCGGGACGGTCATTTTGCCACGCCCATTTCGCCGCACCGATGTCCGCTTCGTCCAGCGTATCTTCCGGTGGGTAGCCTGCCTTCACGACAATGCTTCCCTCCTCTGGCAGGAGGAAGACCACCCGGACCTTAAGCATCAACGCGGTCTGGTAGGCAGCGGCCCAGAGTACGTCATCTAGCGTGCCGACGCCCGCAAGCTTGCGGCTGAAGGCGTACAAAGATTCCGTGGTGCGGGCGCGTGTTGCCGCCGCAATGGCCTGAGTGTGGACCCTACCAGCGACATTGGAGACGAACACCGCCATGATGACGAAGAAGGCAAAGGCGGCGATGTTCGTCGGATCGGAGATCGAGAATGTATATAATGGCTCCATGAAGAAGAAATTGTAGCTAAGGGATGCAGCGACGCTGGCCAGGAGAGATGGCCAGAGGCCGAAGCGCACGGCAACGGCGACAATCGCCGTCAGGAAGACGAGATCAACGGTCTCGATGCCAACAAGTGGCAGGATCAACTTTCCGACCGCGAGCGCCCCGGCGACCGCCGCAAGCGACGCCGCAAAGGGGAGCGGATCCGCAAACTTTGGCTTCGGCGTGGTCTTCACAGATTTCTTCGAAACGATCTCTCCTGAGGTCTCGTCACCACCGATCACATGGACGCTGATGCTTCCAGAGCGACGAACCAGGTCATGCACTATCGAGCCATGCAGGATTTCGAACCAGCGCGAGCGGGTCGACTTACCGACGATGATATGGGCGGCGTTGGTGGACTGCGCGTATTTGATGATGTCGTCGGTGATCCGCCGGTCGCCACCTGGGATGGTGTTGGCATCGCCACCCAACGTCTGCGCGAGGCGCAGCGTATCGGCGATACGATCTCGCTCCTCCTCGGTGAGCTGGAGGCTCCGTCTGCCTTCGACCGACAGCGCGATGAATGATGCATGCAGGCGGTCGGCGAGGCGTTTGGCGTAGCGCACGAGTCCGGCGGCGCGGGGATCCTCGCTGACGCAGACGAGCACGCGCTCGCCGGCCGGCCATGGACCCTGGATGGCACGCGACCTCATCTCGGTGAGGAGCTGCTCGTCAACGCGCTCCGCGGTACGACGCAGCGCAATTTCCCGGAGTGCCGTCAGATTCGCCGGCGAGAAGAAGTGTTGCAGGGCACGCTCGGCCTGCTTTGGAACATAGACCTTGCCGTTTTTCAGGCGGTCAATCAGGTCGTCAGGCGTGAGATCGACCAGCTCGATGGCATCCGCCTGGTCGAAAACGACATCTGGAATGGTCTCGCGGACACGCACATGGGTGATCTGCGCGACCACGTCATTCAAGCTTTCGATGTGCTGGATGTTGACCGTGCTGTAGACGTCGATGCCGTGGCTTAAGAGCTCCTGCACGTCGAGATAACGCTTCGGATGGCGGCTGCCCGCAGCGTTAGTGTGTGCGAGCTCATCCACGAGCACGATCTGCGGCAACCGCGCAATGACCGCGTCGATATCCATCTCGTCGAGATGCTGCCCGCGATAGTCGGTCTGCCGGCGCGGAATGACCTCGAGGCCTTCCAACAGGGCGGCCGTCTCCTTGCGGCCATGCGTCTCCACCACACCCACCACAACGTCGCAGCCGTCGTTCTTCCGGGCGCGCCCTTGCTGGAGCATTTCGTAGGTCTTGCCGACGCCGGGAGCGGCGCCGACGAAAATCTTCAGCTTGCCGATACGTCTATCCTCACGCCGGGCAGCCTCCAGGAGGGCCTCCGGCCACGGACGTTGATCGTTATCGAGGTTCTGTTCTGCCATCAGGTTCTCCCGGATGGCCCACGCGGCCAGTCAACTCTTATCGCGCCTCGACCTCATTCAGGGCAAGGTTGAGGGCGAGAACGTTCACGCGCGGCTCCCCGAAAACCCCCAGAGCCCGACCCCGGATTTGCTGGTTGACCAACTCGCGGAGCTGAGCCTCCGGGATGTTTCGCGCCTTCGCTACGCGGGGAACCTGGAAGAGCGCTGCCTCCGGAGAGATGTCCGGATCGAGACCGCTGCCCGTGGTCGTCACCAGATCGATCGGCACCGGCATACCGGGGTTCTCCTGCCTGAGCTTTTCGACGTCGGCCTGTACGCGCTTGAGGAGCGCCTTGTTGGTCGGGCCTAGGTTTGAGCCCATCGAATTGGCCGCATTGTAGGGTGCCGGAACGGTCTTGGAGGAATCAGCGGGATCAGGACCGAGAGTCGCCGACGGCCGCCCGTGGAAATAGCGTTCGCTCGTGAATTGCTGCCCAATCAACTCAGAACCAATGACCGTTCCGTTGCGCTCGATTAGGCTTCCTTGCGCCTGATGAGGAAAGATCGCGCCGGCGATCCCCGTTATGGCGAGAGGATAGATGAGGCCTGTGATCACGGTAAGTGTGATGAGGAACGTGATGGCGGGACGGATTTCTCTCAGCATGATGTCTCTCCTCAGGCGAGGTGCAGGGCCGTGACCACGAGATCGATGGCCTTGATACCGATAAAGGGGATGATGACGCCGCCCAGGCCATAGATCAGCAGATTACGGCGAAGCAGCGGGGCGGCGCCAATTGCCCGGTAGGCCACGCCTCTCAGGGCGAGCGGAATCAACCCGATGATGATCAGCGCATTGAAGATGATTGCCGATAAGATCGCGCTTTGCGGGCTCGCGAGATTCATGATGTTGAGTGCGTTCAATTGTGGATAGAACGCGACGAACATCGCCGGGATGATGGCGAAGTACTTCGCCATGTCGTTGGCGATGGAGAAGGTGGTGAGCGCGCCGCGCGTCATCAACAGTTGCTTTCCGATCTCAACGATCTCGATGAGCTTGGTCGGATTGGAATCGAGGTCGACCATGTTGCCGGCTTCGCGGGCCGCCTGGGTGCCGGTGTTCATGGCAACGCCGACATCAGCCTGGGCAAGCGCCGGCGCGTCATTGGTGCCGTCGCCGCACATCGCGACAAGCTTGCCTTTGGCCTGCTCGTCGCGGATCAGGCGCAGCTTGTCTTCGGGGGTTGCCTGAGCGAGGAAGTCATCGACACCCGCCTCGGCCGCGATCGCGGCCGCCGTGGTCGGGTTGTCGCCGGTGATCATGACCGTGCGGATACCCATGCGCCGCAGCTCGGCGAAACGCTCGCGGATGCCGCCTTTGACGATGTCCTTGAGATAGATGACGCCGAGAAGCCTGCCGTCCTTTGCTACGGCAAGCGGAGTGCCACCGGATTTTGAGACGGCTTCGGCAATCGCGTTGATCTCGCGAACGACATCGGCACTCACCGTCGGCTGCAGGACCCGCACAGCGCTCCCTGCGGCCGGGGACGGCGAGCCGTTGAGATAGTTGAGGATCGCATCCACAGCCCCCTTGCGGACCCATGAGCCGTCAACCTCCATTCCGCTCATGCGGGTCTGGGCGGTAAAGGGAATGAACTTGCCGTGCAGCTCCGCAAGATTGCGCTCGCGGATGCCGTGCTTTTCCTTGGCCAGCACGACGATCGAACGGCCTTCGGGAGTCTCGTCCGCAAGCGAGGCAAGCTGCGCGGCGTCCGCGAGTTCCTGTTCGCTAACTCCTCGAAGGGGCTTGAACTCGGCAGCTTGCCGGTTGCCGAGCGTGATCGTGCCGGTCTTGTCGAGCAGGAGCGTGTCGACGTCGCCGGCCGCCTCGACCGCGCGGCCGGACATGGCGAGCACGTTGAAACGCACAAGGCGATCCATGCCGGCGATGCCAATGGCCGACAGCAGCGCACCGATCGTCGTCGGGATCAAGGTCACGAAGAGTGCGATCAACACCACGACGGAGATAGCACCACCGGCGTAGGCGGCGTAGCTCGGGATCGTCACGGTCGCGAACACGAAGATGATGGTGAGCCCGGCCAAGAGGACGTTCAGCGCGATCTCGTTCGGCGTCTTCTGCCGCTCGGCGCCTTCCACGAGCCGGATCATGCGGTCGATGAAGGTCGAGCCAGGCGCGGCGGTGATCCGCACGCGGATCCAGTCGGACAGCACCTGTGTGCCGCCCGTAACGGCCGAACGGTCGCCACCGGACTCACGGATGACGGGTGCAGATTCGCCAGTGATCGCCGCCTCGTTGACCGAGGCCACACCCTCAATCACCTCGCCATCGGAGGGAATGGTGTCGCCGGCTTCGACGAGCACGACATCGCCAACCTTGAGGCTAGTGCCAGGAACCTGTTTGGAACTCTTGCGGTCGGTCCCCGTGAGGAGCTTAGCCTGGGTTTCCGTGCGCGTGCGCCGCAGCGAGTCCGCCTGTGCCTTGCCGCGGCCCTCGGCGACGGCCTCTGCGAAGTTGGCGAACAGGACCGTGAACCAGAGCCACAAGACGATCTGAAACGTGAAACCGATGTTCTCCGCGCCCGTCCCGATGTCCTTTGCGAGAAAGATCGTTGTGAGCGCCGAAACAACGGCAACGACGAACATCACCGGGTTCCTGGCGAGGCTTCTGGGATTGAGCTTCTTGAAGGATTCGCCCAACGCAGGACCAAGGATGCGGGCTTCCATCATGTTCATGGGTTTCGACCGGCTCATATGAAAAACTCCAGCGTGTGGTTCGTGGGCAGGCCGGCAAGAGAAGACTTCAGGCCGGCGCAATCCATTGAATGACGGCGAGAACGGAGATCACGAGTCCCATGATCATCAGCAGTACACCGAGCAGACCGATAATGATTCCGGTCACACTGGCTGACGCATCCACCCGTGCCCCATTCCGTCGCTCTGGTCTCGTTGGCTCCATTGATCATGACGGACTGTCAAAATGTCCGCCCCTGGATCATCGAGATGTGATCGACGAGCGGCCCGAGCGCGAGTGCCGGGAAGAACGTCAATCCGCCGATGATGACGATGACGCCCACGACGAGGCCAATGAAGAGGCCGCTGGTCGTCGGAAACGTGCCGGCGGACTCGGGTATGGACTTCTTGGCGGCGAGCGAGCCTGCTATGGCCATGGCCGGGACGATCATGATGAAGCGTCCGACCAGCATCGCGATGCCACCGGTGACGTTGTAGAAAAGGATATTCCCGGTGAGCCCGCCGAAGGCAGAGCCGTTGTTGGCAGTCTGCGACACAAAGGCGTAGAGCACCTCGCTGAAGCCATGCGGCCCGGGATTCGCGATCGAGGCGACGGCCGTGGGATAGACGACGGCGATCGCGGTCCAGCCGAGATACATCAGCGGCAGGATCAGGATGGCGAGCATGGCCATCTTGACTTCCTTCGCCTCGATCTTCTTGCCGATGTACTCGGGCGTCCGCCCGACCATCAGGCCCGCGACAAAGATTGCGATGATGACGAACAGCAGCATGCCGTAGAGGCCCGCGCCGACGCCGCCGATGATGATCTCGCCAAGCTGCATGTTGATCAGCGGGATCATGCCGCCAAGCGCGGTGAAGGAGTCGTGCATGGCGTTGACGGCGCCACAGGAGGCGGCGGTCGTGACCACGGCGAACAACGCCGACAGGGGGATGCCGAAGCGGACTTCCTTGCCTTCCATGTTGCCGCCGGTGAGGCCAAGTGCGTTCAGGCCCGTCGTGCCGGACGCCTCCGCCCAGTAGCAGACGATAACGCCGGCCACGAACAGGATGCCCATTACGGCAAAGATCGACCACCCTTGACGGCGGTTGCCGACCATGCGGCCGAACACGCTGGTCAGTCCCGCGCCGATGGCGAAGATCGCCACCATGTGGATCAGGTTGGTGATGGCATTCGGGCTCTCGTAAGGATGCGCGGCGTTGGCGTTGAAGAAGCCGCCACCATTAGTGCCAAGATGCTTGATCATCATCTGCGAGGCGACCGGCCCTTGCGCGATCGTCTGCTTGGCGCCTTCGAGCGTGATCGCTTCCACATATGGGTTGAGATTCTGCGGCACACCAAGCGCTACAAGGACGATCGCACCGACCACGCAGATCGGCAGCAGGATGTAGAGCGTCGAGCGGGTGAGATCGACCCAGAAATTGCCAACGGTCCGCGACGATACGCGTGTAAAGCCACGGATCAAGGCCACCGCGATCGCCATGCCCGTGGCGGCGGACAGGAAATTCTGATGCGTCAGCCCGAGCATCTGCACGAGGTAGGACATCGTGCTCTCGCCGCCATAGTTCTGCCAGTTGGTGTTGGCGACGAAGCTGACCGATGTGTTGAAGGCGAGATCTGGAGCGACAGCCGTCATGCCCTGCAGATTAAGCGGCAGGAATTCCTGAAAGCGCATGAGCGCGTAGAGGAACAGGAAGCCCGCGACATGAAAGAACAGCATCGCGATCGTGTACATGATCCAATGCTGCTCGCGGCTCTCATCGATGCCGGCGACGCGGTAGAGGCCGATCTCAATTGGGCGTAAGACTGGCGACAGGAAAGTGCGCTCGCCGTTGAAGACGCGGGTCATATAAGCGCCGAGCGGAGCAACCAGCGCGACAATGATCGCGCAAAAAGTCAGGATCTGAATCCAGCCGTTGACAGTCATGACATGCCCCTTAGAACCGCTCGGGCTTGAGCAACGCGTAGGTGAGGTAGACAAGCAAGCCCGCAGAAACGAGGGCGGCAAGCGAGTAGTCGAAGATCATGGAAGCCCCCTTAGAGCTGGTCGCAGGCGTAGGTGTAGGCAACCGCCAGCGCAAAGAACCCGAGGCCGATGGCCAGCATGAAGAAGTCCAGCATTTGCCCGCTCCTGCCGAGTGAACTGTTTAGGGCCGTCACGGCGCGCTGACAGCCCTCAGAGTTTGTACGTGGCACCACAACGCATAGGAATTCGAGAGGGAACGCGGCTCCGCGGTATAGGAATTCCATAAAGATCAGCCCGCGCTCTTTCCTGGCTCAGAGGGCGCCGGTCGCTAACCCGCTGCCGCCCGCGCCGCTTTCTCCGGAGCGCAGACAGCCGTCTTCGCCACCTGGGCTGGGCCCCTAAACCCTTTCTTGATCGGAGATGGACGAAGCGCCTGTTTGGACTTGCGACCATCTGCGGCCATCTCATCTATTGAGGCGCACTGGCAGCCATACGGCGCGGGGCTCTCTTTGGCCATGCACCCACCAATTTCAATGAGGCTGCCGCATACGGCCTAGAGCATTTTCCGATCAGGTTGCGTCGTATCCAGCGGCGGCGAGATAATTTTGGCATTCATCGGGTGAGAAGCGTTTGAGAGCGTTGGCGATTGCTTGCCAGAGATCTGGCATGGTGCGCGCGGCAGCGGCGCGCAACAGCGCCTTCAATTTAGAGAAGGCCATCTCGATCGGGTTAAAGTCCGGACTGTAGGGCGGGAGATAGAGCAGGCTTGCTCCGGCCGCCTGAATGACCTCTCGAACGCCGTGGACCTTGTGAGCGGGCAAGTTGTCCATGATGACGGTGTCGCCCGGTTGTAACGATGGGGCGAGTAATTGTTCGACGTAGGCCAAGAAGACTTCGCCATCCATGGGACCGTCCAGGACAAGCGGTGCGATCAGGCCGCTGGAACGCAATACAGCGGTGAATGTCGTGGTCTTCCAATGTCCGTGAGGGACAGCAGCACGACATCGCTCGCCGCGCGGCGAACGTCCGTAAAGTCGCGCCATTTTGGTATTGGCGCTGGTTTCGTCGATGAAGACGAGGCGCTCAGGGTCAAGATCGACTTGCCCTTCGAACCACTCCTCACGCGCGGCATTTATATCGCCGCGCCGTTGCTCGGCGGCGTGCGCTGTCTTTTTTAAGTGTGATCTTTCTGCGCTGGAAGAAACGCCAGAGCGAAGCGATGCCGGCCGATACTCCACGACGTTTCAACAACTCTTGCAACTCGGCGAGCGTGATATCCGTCTTCACCGTCACCGCGTCCAAAATCAATTGTGAATGTGCTTCGATCCGCTGCGATCTGCGGTCACCGCCCGGTCGTTTAGGAACGACGTCGCCAGCTTCCTTGCGACGACTGCGCCAGCGGATCGCGCTGGCCGCGCTGATACCAAAATGCTCGGCGGCCCGCCGACAGGACAAGCCATCGTCAATCGCGGCGACCACCCTTTGGCGAAGATCAACGGAAAGCGCCCTGGTCATGCATGCTGACCTCCCTCGCCAGCATCCAGCTTGAATCTGACTCGCGCCGTTTTGGGAATCCCAACCGATTCATTCCGGTCGGAAAATGCTCTAGCTGCGGGCCTGGCGCGATTGGCATCTTAGTCATCGCCATGCCGCGTCAGTGACATGGCTTCTTTATTTTGCGCTTATGAAATTACCTGGCCTCCCGCCTCGATTTCCTATGTCGAGATGTGCACCTTGCCGAGTGTCCGACGACACTGTGCGGATCAACGTTTTACTCAAGGAGGCGCCCCATGTCGCTTACAGTTCATCTCGCAAGCATGCCCCGTCGGACGGGAGCAAACGCCGCAGCACAGCCGATTTCTGAGAAGTCGCTGACTGTGGAGCCGCACGGTGCCCCCGCTGTGATCAAGCGTGTTGGCAAGGCTCTGGTCATGCTGACCGGCGTCGCTGTCGTTATCGGCGCGATCACTGCATTCAAAATCTGGATGTGGTGACCACCGGATCTCAATGACCGGCAAGTCCAGCTGATGAACTTCGGATCGATGGTTTGAGTCCGATGTCCAGGCAAGTTGCGGCCATCATGAGGTCAGTCCGAAAACACCTCCCCATCTGGTACGCCGAGGGATCGGAGCGCGCAGACGTCGACAAGCGCACGAACGCAAGTTCTATCGAAAAATACAATGCCTATCGCCGCACAAACAACCTCATCCCGTTCTGCGAGGATGATTGGAAACGTGCCGCCTCCGAGACACCTAAGTCTCTGGCTCCCTGTTGGAAAGACATGCACCATGAACAACCAAGAACCTCCGAGTACGAGCAACCTCTCGCACACTCTTCTGTTGGTTGGCCAGAATAGCAGCGGCCGTTGGATCGTCCGCAATCAGTGTGGTAGTCGCGGCGGTCTGTTTGTTGATCGCGCTCACGCCATCAAGTTCGCGATGTTCGAGAGCGGACGTCGGCCGCAAGCCGTCATCATGGTTCCTGGCGTGCTTGAGCTCGACTTGAGCATCAATCCGAACGCAATCGTGCGGCCCGCGTCGGGGGTCGTGGGGACTGAGTTGCAGCGGGCGGCATGAGGCGCGCATGTTCGAAGAGCTTCGCGGTCTAGGTTACGTCGGGGCTACGAGGCGGTTAGTCGGTATGCGTGGCCCTGAAGCCAAGAGCGTGGCCCGTCGACCACCTCGGCCTTCTCTGCGCGCTTAAACTGGACAGCCGATATCGACGAATAGGAGATTCGCTTCTCGCCTCCCAATTCATGACTTAGCAGTCCGAGCACCATTGTACGGCGTATGACGAGGCAGTCCTCGTTCTGGCCGGGCAAATTCAGTTTTCGATCTTGGGCGGTGTCGAAAACACCAAGGGTCGTCTCGCTACAATCGATGAGGAGAACAGCCTGGACGCCGGCGACGGAGCAACTTGAGAAACTTGCCTCGTTTCTGAAAATGGGATTGTTGAACCAGCAGGAGTTCGACCTTCAAAAAGTCCCGCTCTTGAATGCATTTCCCATAGTTTCGGCTTCTAACGAAAAGCCGCTAGGGCATCGCACAGAGCCGGCGCTTGAGTGAGTTGACGTTTCTCTTTGACGGCCCGGCGCGGGCTGAACGGACCATTCTCCTAGTGCATTGCGCCGGCGCCCCAATAGAATCGCCATCCCTCACAGCGACAGCGAAAGCCCTGGCGGGGTCCGGCTTTCGCGTTGCTCGTTTCGAATTCGCCTATATGGTTGGCCGACGAACAGGAGTTCGAAAGCTGCCTTCGCGCGCGGAAAAGCTCAATCCCGAATATATCACTGCCGTCGATGCGCTCCGCCCCAAGGGACCGCTCATCATTGGCGGCAAATCAATGGGCGGCCGCGCGGCAAGCATGGTCGCCGACGAGCTTTTCGCCTCCGGTAGGATCCGCGGTCTGCTCTGCCTTAGTTATCCATTTCACCCGCCAGCAAAGCCTGAGCAGTTGCGCACCAAACACCTCGTGGACGTGAAGACGCCGACTCTGATCGTCCAGGGAACGCGCGACCCGTTCGGCACCAAGGAGGAGGTTTCGATCTATCCGGAGCACCACGCGGCTCTTATGCGAAGATTCCGGCTTTCCCACTAAGTGGCGCTGTATTGCCCAAGTTGCTGCGCATCTAAAGGGATGGCAGAGGCTCGATTAGCGAGCCGGTGAAAGAATATTGCCGTGATTGCAGATAATTAACTGTCGGGCTCCACGCGTCATCGCCACGTACAGGTGATTGGCGGTTAGGCTTTCAGTCTCAAGAATGACGCACGTTTCGGCCTCCAAACCTTTTAGCAGAAGCGTACTTCCGACTGTGCGTTTTGCGAGCGGTCTGCCGACGAGACGGGACTGCTCTCGTACCGTAACGGCTGCTTCGATGGGCGAAACGCCTGTTTGATCGCAAATCTTGAGGAGATTATATGCGCCACGGAGGATCGCCGGGCGATGGGAACGAACGCCGCCTTCTTCATTGATAGCGGCCAATACCGCGCCTGCCGCAGCATATGTCCTTTCGGTCTCGAACCGCAGAGCCGCCGCTTCGGCATTGGATGCAGCGCGGCGCTCGCGTCCTGCACGCAGCGTAGCTAGCCTGGACATCATGTCATTAGCGCCGACATTCACCATGACAGTGTCTGCAAACCAAACAATCTGTTGAGTGGCGTTCGCCGATCTAACGTCAAACCGGTTCGCAAACGCCGTCAGATCGGTGAGATCGACATTCTCGACAGTGACAGCTCCAGGAATTTGAGATGCGTATCTCTGTTGCGCCGCTGGTTTGTAAAAGTCGGCAATGATGAGAACCTTTTCATCGCCCGGAGCACTACACCTGCCAGCAGCGAGGCGTGTAGCGTGATCGCTCGTATCGCCAGCAAGGGGAACCCATCTGACATTTGCAGGTATTGGCCCGCTTAGCTCAATGCTGCCGCCTGCTTCTAAGACGGGACGAACGCCGAGAAGCCACCGACCGAATGCTTCTTCGGCGACGCGTATCCATCTATGTGGCGTGCTGAGCTGACCGACGACAGGGAAATGCTGACAGACCTCTGCACTCCAATCCGGTAGCGGATCTCCGAAACCGAAAATAGCTTGCATAGGGTCGCCCAACAGCACCGTTCGTAGCGCGGTCGCTGCGTTACAGACAATGCCGTGCTGTCGCTGCGAGCAATCTTGGTATTCGTCGACAATAAGTCGGTCGTAAGTTGCGCGAAGCACGTCGTCTATATGACGACCGTGCAACAACCGCCACGCGGCTTCTCGAATAAGCGGATAATCGCGCTTGCGATCATGTAGCAATAGCGCAATCGGATCGATGCCCGAACTCTTTGGGAACGTTTTGACGAGCCGAATGGCCCAACCATCAATGGTGTAGAGGCGATAACGTGACGCTGGGACATTTTCGCGGTCTAGCCTCGTTCTTAGCGCAGCCACCCCGGCATTGGTGTGAGTGAGTACGAGGATTGGTTTTGAGCCGGTATGTCGAATGAGTGCATCTGCAATGAGATGCGTCTTACCGCAACCGGCTGGCGCAGTAACAACGCCGCGATCAATCGCCAACAAGTCGATCTCAACTGGCACCGTGCAACCATCCCCAAATGCCGTTGATGATTGCGAGAAAACCCGCATCGCTGTTGTTGAGATGCAACGCGACTACATCGCGACCGATCTCTTCAGCCCGAGAGACGTTCTTGAACCAAGAATTGTTTTTCACTTTCGAAGCTTGAGCCAGCACGGTGCGCGATTGCGGTGTCACGGCGATCTTGCATGATGCTAGATTGAGAGTTCCGTTGCTCAAAGTCCTGATTTGGCTGTCGATAAGCTCGGGGCCGACAAACATTTCGGCCTTTGCCAAAAGCGCGAGGACTGCCTGATCCGGAAGACATTGGAACAATTCGTCTTCCAATGCGCGTCCCGTTCGCCACTTGAACAAAGTGCCGCCATCTGCCTGAAAATTCGCTTCTGTGTTCGCATCAGGCTGTTCATCGTCGTCGCGAAGAACTGCCACGCGATAGCGAAGACCGCGAAATGGATCAGCTCTGTTGTAAAGTCTGGTAACACCGTTGGCGTCCACCAGGCTCACCCCGCTCGCGTGGAGAGATGTTTGGCCAATGGACGTCAAATATTGGTCGAGCCCACGTAAAAGACCGACCTCGGTTGCGCCTTCGCAGACCAAAACGGAAGGCGCAATGAAAGCCTCAGGGAAGCTGCGGATCGTCCCCTGGACGTCATTTTGCGCGCCAACCACTGTTGCTGTGTGCACGCCACCAGCTTTTCTGACCACGACAAGCTGGTTACCAGATAGCTCCCGGATCGCAACGGGCGAGTGCGTCGTGATGAAGCCTTGCAATGGCGGCTGCGCTTCCTTTGCTCCGAGCGAGCCAAGAAGCCGTAGAATGCGGTGCGGCTCAAGGCCATGTTCGAGTTCATCGATCAAGATGACCGAGGCGTTAGCAGCCGCTTTGCGCTGCAATCCCGATAGAAGCAGACGCGTCGAACCGACTCCAAGGGCTCGCAGCGGAACGCCGTCTTGGCCGTGCAAGGCAATCGTGCCGCCGCTAAATGAAACGGAATGCGCGTCAAGCATCGCCTTGAGAGGACCACCAGTGGCGATACCCAGCTCGTTCGCGGTTTGCGTGACGATTTGTAGGGTGGTGCCAAGCTGGGCTTCCGCAGCGTCCCCGAAAGCAAGCCGTGCATCACGTGCGGCCTTGGCGAGTGCGGCGGAAGTTTCTACCCGCTCTTCGGAAAGCTTGTTCAAGACCGAACCTCGCCGCCATGCGAGATTATGGTCAGCAAGTGCGCCAATCCGATTTGGTGAAATCCGGGCTCGATCTGACCAGGTGAGGAAACGCCTTTGCTCACGCAAATCCTCGCGGCCAGAGACGAGACTCCAGACCGGGTCAAGATCACCAGCAACGGTGACATTGACGGTCAGGACGGTTTCGTAACCTGCTTGCGGCTCGTCAGCGACCGCCCCGTTGGCGGAATTGAAACTGCGCAGATAGGGAGCGTAGGTTTCTAAGCTCTTTAGGCCATCGTCGAGTTCTCCAAGCGTGATTGAGATCGAGATGGGCCGCTCGACATCGAGCCCGTGGAAATCGGCATCCGTCAGATTGGTACTACGGCGCGCGCCAAGGCAGAGATCGATCGCATCAAGGATCGATGATTTGCCGGAGTCGCCGGGGCCGATGAGGCAATTGAGACCTTGCCCGGGATACCAGGTGAGCTGCTGAATGCAGCGATAATTCTCAATGCTGATGATGCGGATACGAGCCAATGTTCCTCCGGCAGCAATATGGTCGAGTAAAACATAACCGGACGATGGGCGCAGGGAGAGCGAAAATCTCCCGCGCGGGTTCAGGGGCAAGGCTCCTGACCATGGGGGACTTACAGGAAGATCGAAGTTCGCCTGCGAGTGATTGCCGGCGAAACGGTCTATGACGCGACTTCGGCTCGAAGCCGTTAAGCCGCGTCACAAGCCGGAGGGGATGCAATGGGGGCGCGCGCAGCGGTCCCCATTGCCAAGATGGTGCGCGTATTACCGCACTCTTGCGGTTCATCTGAAACGCCTTTTCGAACTTCGACATAGTTTGCAAATACCGTCTTGCAAAAGCAGACCGGCTAAATTTAGCGCTGGGATTGCTCCAACGATTTTCCCTTAACCCGCAAAAGTACAAACACGCTGCGCTGTGTTTTTTTTCAGATACTGCGCCCATTTGATGATGGCAATGCTGCTTTCCTTGGCGGTCCATCCTGTACCGAGTTGGCGACCTGGTGCGTGCAAGTGCTAAATCGACTGCCGACGGTGAGGTAGCCGGGGGTCAAAGCTTTAAAACCACAAAATTACATTATATTTCAGCGATGTCGCGGAGATAGTAGGATTCGAACCTACGGTGCTGTCGACCACACGGACGAGTTCAAAAGAGCAGTAAGATTGCTCAGAAACGACTGGCATTGCTGGGCGATTGGAGCGTTACTGTCGGCGCGTTGAGTGCCTGCTTCGGCACTTAATGGCCTGCCCCGCCGGCGTGTTCGCCGTGACGGGGCTTCCGGTGGTGGCAGCGATGATGCTGCCGCAACTGGAGAGGTTACATGGCGAAAGCACAGCCCCGCAAAACCGCATCTCGATTAGCGGTAGCACCCAGCCGAGCAAAGCCGGCGCGCCCTTCGTCGGATAAGACCGCCAAAGCTGCGGCCGTCAAGAAGGTCAGGTCCGCACCAGCTCAATACTTGAATCCGCCAGTGAAGCATCGCGCCGGCAGCAAGCAAGCCCGGGTGATCGAGATGCTGATGAAGCCTAAGGGTACAACGATCGACGACATCATGAAGACCACGGATTGGCAACAGCATTCGGTGCGCGGCTTCTTCGCTGGCGTCATACGAAAGAAGCTCAAGCTGACGTTGATTTCGGAAGCGTCTGAAGCCGGTCGGATCTACAAAGTCACTGGCAACGCCGCCGCGACCGATTCGAAACCTGGCAAGGCTGCGGCCTGATGCCAATCGCAGGAAGGTCAGGATCACGCAAACCCGTCAGTCGACGGCTTACAAGGTTGTCAATGGACGAGGAGATTGCGCATCTGCGCAGTCGCGATCTGATCGGCCTAAAGTGCCGCTGGCAGAGCGTTGTGGGGCGCCCCGCCCCCGAACACCTACCCAAGCATTTGCTGTTCGGCATCCTCGCCTATCGCATCCAGGCCGATGCGCTTGGGGATCTCGATGCAGGGACGGTTCAACTTCTGAAGCGTGCGGCTACCGTAGAATCTTTGGGCGAAATCTTGCCGCTCGTAGCGGCCCAGGATCAGCGCAAGCAAGCCATGGTGCCCGGCACTTTCCTAACCCGGGAGTGGAACGGGCAGCTTCATCGGGTGATGGTCGTCGAAGGCGGCTTCGCGTTCGAGGGGAAGACCTTTGACAGCCTGTCCAGGATTGCATTTGCCATCACCGGCACAAACTGGAATGGACCCCGCTTTTTTGGTTTGCGTGGCGGAAATGGCAAGGGAGTGCGAACATGAAGCCGGCCGACAACCGGGTCGTCCGGTGCGCGATCTATACGAGGGTATCCACCGACTCCGGCCTCGATCAGGAGTTCAACTCGCTGGATGCGCAGTATGACGCATCCCAAGCCTACATCCGAAGTCAGGCGCATGCCGGTTGGACGCTGGTCAAGGGACGATATGATGATGGCGGCTTTTCGGGGGGATCGACCGATCGGCCTGCCCTGCAGCGATTGCTGGCGGATGTCGTGGCCCATCGGATTCATATTATCGTCGTCTATAAGGTAGACCGGCTGACCCGCTCTCTGGCTGACTTCGCCAAGCTGGTCGAACTGTTCGATGCCCATGGCGTCTCGTTTGTTTCGGTGACCCAGCAATTCAACACCACCACATCAATGGGGCGCCTGACGCTGAACGTCCTGTTGTCTTTTGCGCAATTTGAGCGGGAGGTCACTTCGGAGCGGATCCGCGACAAGATCGCAGCTTCAAAACGCAAGGGACTATGGGTCGGCGGCATGGTTCCTCTGGGCTACATCCTCAAGGATGGTCAGCTTCACCTTCAGGAGGAAGAAGCCAATATCGTTCGGACGATCTTTCAGCGCTATCTGGAACTCGGCAGCGTCAACCGCCTCGTCAAGGACCTAAAGGAGCGTGGCTTTCGGTCCAAGGTCCGGAAGCTAGCGTCAGGCGGAACGCGAGGGGGTGTTCCGTTCACGCAGGGACCGTTGTTCTACATGCTGCGGAACCACTTCTATCTCGGCGAGGTCAGGTTTAAGGGCGAGATTCTGCCTGGACCTCAGCCGGCCTTGCTCGACCGCACACTGTTTGACGCCGTTCAGCAAAGGCTGACCGAACAGTGGTCACATCGCACGACGACACGTATCCGAACCCGGGCCCTTCTTGCAGGGCTGCTGTTTGATGACGCCAATCATCGCATGATCTTGACCTATTCGAGTCGGGACCGCGTTCGACATCGCTATTACGTCTCTGCGCCCTGCATTCGGGGTCGCACGGATGAACCGGTTGGCGCTGTCACCCGCGTGCCTGCGTCAGAGCTAGAAGCCACGATTTCCAAGTCCGTCATTGCCAACACGGACATAGATGATCCACTTTCGAACGAAACGTTGTCTCGAGAAACCCTTGAGCGGTTCGTCACCCGGATTGAGGTTCGCAAGAACCAGTTGGCCATTCATATAAGGTCTGGCGAAAACGATAATCAGCGGACCCATAACCACCACGATCCGGATCCGGCTGAACACCGCGCCCTCACCTCGCGCACCGTCGTCGTGCCCTGGAAGAAGCCATCGAGGCCCGCCCGCGAGATCCTGTTGCCGGTGAATACACCCGAGCATCGCGCCCGGCCCATGAAGGCCGAACGCCGATCGGCTCTCATCCGATCGATCGGCCGCGGCCGGCGTTGGCTTCAGGAAATCGTCGACGGCCGCGAGACAATCGAAAGCCTCGCCGCCCGCCAACATTGCAGCACGCGACAGATCACTATGACGATCTCGCTCGCCTTCCTTGCGCCGGCGCTTGTGACAGCGGCCGTTGAAGGACGTTTCCCGCGCGGGATCGGTGTCGCTACCCTCCGCGATGCGCCGGCGGAATGGTCTCAGCAGATGCGTCGGCTCGGATTAGCACCCACAGCCGCAGCCGGTTCTGCCAATCGGTGACCCCGCCTTATCCCTCTGCCCAATTCCCAGGAACGGGAAATTGCGCCGCAGAGACAGGACCCCAAAACCACCCCGGACGGGTCACAGAGACCGCGCCCCCCAGATCGAAATGCGGAAAAGCCCGCCATTAGCGGGGCTTTTGAGACGGTCTCTGGAAATGCGAAAAATAACAGACTGGGTGGTGGGCGCGACAGGGATCGAACCTGTGACCCCTACCATGTCAAGGTAGGAGAGCGGAGTTTCTGGGGATTGTGCCAGATTTCCAAGATCTACTTTTCGCGTTGAAAAACAGCATATTGCTGGACCTTCGGATCGCCTGGGATTACCATACGTCGATCGTAATTTCCCTCTTCTGCTTCCGATTTGCTTCCAGTTTTTGCTGAAACCTCACATGCCGAACCTGACCAAGCGCGTCGTTGACGCGGCCGAGCCCGCCCACTCCGAGTTCTTTATTTGGTGCAGCAGCACGCCGGGCTTTGGCGTGCGCGTCTATCCATCTGGCAAGCGCGTGTTCGTATGTCAGGTGCGCGTCGGCCGAGCGACACGCCGTGTGAAGATCGGCGTCTATGGTCCTTACACGGTCGATCTGGCGCGCCAGCGGGCTCAGGAAATTATCCGCGTGGCTTCGGAAGGTCGCGACCCCCAGCGAGAGAAGATCGAGCTGCGGAACGCCATCACCGTAGGGGAGATGTGCGACAAATATCTCAAGGCGGCCAGCGCCAACCTCGTGATGACCCGGTTTGGCCAGCCAAAAGGCAGAGCAACACTCAAGATTGATGAGGGACGGATTGCTCGTCACTTAAAGCCGCTTCTCGGCAACCTCCGCGCGCGAGATGTAACGCAAGCCGACGTTCAGCGCATGGCCGACGCGGTTTCCGAAGGTCGAACCGGCGGTGTGTTCAAAGGTAAGCCGCGCGGCAAAGCCGTGGTGACGGGGGGTGCTGTCGCAGCAACGCGCACCGTCGGCTTACTCGGCGGCATCTACGCCTGGGCGGAAAAACGAAATCTGGTGCCCGGCCCCAATCCCGCCCACGGCATCGAAACGGCGCGTTGCGTCGCCAAGGAGCGGACACTCAGTGTCACTGAGCTTGCGGCGCTAGAAGTCCCTAGATGAGGCAACGGCGAGCCCGAACGCAGCCGCTGCAATCCACCTGATTGCATTAACCGGAATGCGCCGAGAGGAAGCCTGCGGCCTTCGGTGGCGGGAAATTGACCGGGCAGGATCGTGCGTGCGGCTCGAAGGCAGCAAAACTGGTCGCTCAGTCCGCCCCCTTGGACGTGCGGCGCTCGAACTGCTGCAGTCCATACCGCGGTCGTCCGAGGAATGGGTATTTCCGAATCGCACAGGGACTGGCAGTGCTGATTTGAAAAAATCGATTGCGGCGGTCTTTGAGGCTTCGGGCATCCACGATGCGCGCTCTCACGATCTCCGGCGTACATTCGCGAGCGTCGCGGCCGATGAGGGCTACAGCGACTCCAGCATCGGCGATCTGCTCGGTCACGCACGCCGCGGCGTCACCGCGCGCCACTACATCCGTCGGCCAGATGCGGCGCTTGTGGCGGCAGCAGACCGCGTGGCCGATCGAATTTCGCGAGCCCTTAACGGCGACCAAGACGTATCCGGGCAAGTCATCGAATATAGGCGGGCGTAGATCACGCTCTCGAGGGATTGAGTGCATGAAGGAATTTGACGCACCCGACCGACGGAAGCAATACAAGCCATTTAAGGAGAAGGTGCCTCCGGAGTGGAAAGCCGAGGACCTCCCGCCTCTGATCACCCCCGAAGGCCAGGGCTTTATACCGTTGTTTTCCGCAGCACATTGGGTTGCCGTATGCGGTGGAACGTGCGAGCCCAATTCAAAAGACGAAGGACTCTGGCCGCGCGTCTATCGCGAATTGCTGGATGCGATCTGCTCCGGCGAAGTTTCCGTGGTGGGCAGCAGAATTGGTGCGGCCGATGAAAAGCTTGAACTGAAGCCGGAGTTATTCATCGGTTGCGCCATCCAATACCCGTACCCGATAGAGGATTTCGAGTGGAATTTCGCCGACGACGAACTGGTTCTTCGCTCCTTCGCTTACGATGACGAGGACGATTGGCGAAATGGGTTTAGCGATGCATTGGTCGATCGCGAGGGCCAAGGGTGGTCACGGTTGATGGCTCGAAAATCCGATGTGCGCAGGTTATGGCCGTTCACAGTATCGAGCGCATCCAGAACCGGCGCCCCTGGAAGACCACCATCGATCTTTTATTGCGAAAACGAGCTCAGACGGAGGGTGGAGCGACTTGAAATCAAAGACACGCTCAAAGCCGAGGCAGAGTACCTAGAAACGTGGTTTCGCACCACGCACCCTAACGAGAAGCCGGTTAAGGCCGCTAGCATTCGGACCAAGATCGGAACTGAGTACAGAAAAGCCATTAATTTAAAAAAGGCCGGAATTTAATAGCTTCTTTTTAGTGGTTCGATCAGCACCCAAAACAATGGCTCCGCGAGCCCCGGATAATCCGCGGGCCTACTGAGGAGCCTCTATCAATGTCTCAACGTTACCTTCGCCGAGCTGAGGCGGCCCAACACCTGCGCCAGCAGGGTTTGCCGTGTTCGGAGAAAACCCTGGCCAAGTACGCGGTGATTGGCGGCGGCCCGATCTATTCGAAGTTTGGTCGCTATCCCGTCTACACCGCAGACGACTTGGATGCCTGGGCCCAAGCCCGTGTCGGTAAACCGGTCCGCTCGACTTCCGACTACGCGGCGAGCACACCGAAAGAATCCAGCTGTCAGGACGAAAGGTCGGTTTTGACGTCGGTAGGCACGGTCACGAACTCATCCGAGATCAGGAAGGTCGTCTGATGAGCAGGCAAAACCGAAAAGATCTGAATGTAGCGAAGGTCCCACGGAGAACAATCATCTCGCCGCGTCTCCATGGGAAGACCGTGCAGTGAGCGAGCGCGGTGTCTTTGCGGTTGATCGCGGTATCTGGGACCATCCCAGCTTTGCGAATGAGCCGCTTACGGAACGCGAGGCTTGGATCTGGCTGATCGGCGAAGCCGCATTCAAGCCGCATCGCCGCCGCGTGGGCTCAGTGGCTGTCGAACTCAAGCCAGGCCAACTCGCCGCGTCCACGCGGTTTATGGCTGGCAAATGGGGTTGGAGTGAGTCACGGGTGCGGCGGTTTCTAAATCGTCTCAAAACCGACGCCATGATCGACGCAGCAACCGACGCAGGGATTACTGTTGTAACGATCTGCAATTACAGGAAATATCAAAAGGTATCCCTTCCTTCCGACGCAGCTTACGGCGCGGAAGGCGACGCGACAGCGACGCAGGATCGACGCAAAATAGAAAACAAGGAAAACAAGGAAGTTAGTACCGTACCTAACGGTACGGGCGACAGAGCGCCCATCTACACGGATTCGCGCCACGAACTTTGGGGCGAGGGAGTTCCGATCCTTATCAGCCTTGGTGTGCGCGAGAGTCACGCCCGCTCGATAATCGGATCATGGCTGAAATTGATGAAGGACAACGAGCAAGCCGTGCTCGGCGCCATTCAGCGTGCACGCGATCACCGCGTCCACAACCCTATTCCCTGGATCACAAACGCTCTGAAAGGCCCACACCATGAACGTAATACTTCCCTTTTCCCCAACTCCGCCGCGAACCGATCCGGCTCATCTGCCATCCTTGCCGGAGTGGCTGCAGCGGCGGAGCGCCGCGCTCGGGAGCGCTGTGCAGGAGGATAGCAGCGGCACGCATCGGGAAATGCCGGTGCTCCCCAAGGACCTCATTCTGAGTTCCTCGGAGAAGCAGGCCATTCGAGAATACATTGACCATCTGGACTGCAGCCTGAGCGTTGCTCAGTCGATGATATATCGCGATCGGTACCTGACGAACGATCAGGCGCACGGGGCTATGATTGCGAATTTGCTGATGAAAGGTGGCGGCGCAAAGCTCGACAGCGATGCGGCCGACGCACTCACGGGAGATTACCTCGACGCCCTCGATGATTTGCCGGCCTGGACGGTGCGCGAGGCGCTGCGGAAATGGAACCGCGGCAAGTCTATCAAGCTCGACGGCAAGGCACATGATTTCAACTGGCGGCCGACGGCGCCAACGCTGCGACGCTTGGCAGAAGAAGAAATGGTCGCGATTAAGGCGCTCAAGATGCAGCTCGAGAAGCTGCTTGAGGCGGTACCGCTGATCGAGTTCAGCGAGGAGCACTGCGCTGACATGCGCCAGCGTCTTTCCAACTTGGTACGCGGCATCAGCGGCGAAAGACAGATCAGGCCGAAGACCTCGTGATCGGCGCCGCTCCGCCATCCGCGAAAACTTAGCTCGGCTGCGTCCCAGCGGCGTGATTTGTCGGAGCAATGTGCAAAACTCTGTAGATTCTTAGGTTTATAACTATACCCAGGACCTCGTCGTTATTGATCTCTGCATAGCGCATCGAACCACTATCGGGGTCACCGCGTCGAGATCTCGGCCGCGCCCAAGGCTATCGCAAAAGAGCTGAGCGTTCCCAATGTCAGGTCGAGGTACTTGAACGACATGCGAATCTTGGCGAGTCCTCGATTTGAGCAGGACGCGGACGCTATCCTTTTCCTCTGGCTCGAAATCTACTCCCTGCAAAGCGATTAGTTGATCTTGAGACCGAGGAGAGACCGTATAGGTTACGCGCAAACCCAGCCCCTTCAATTCGTCAACATGTAACCATTCGTAGTGGAGGTATCTTGTGATCCACCCGCGAACTAGTTAGGCACAATGGCATGGCGAAGAAGCGGCCCACTCTAGAAAATGCCAAGCGCGACCGGCGAGCGGACAACCCCGGCCGCCCGCCGCGCTACAATCCCGACATTCACCCCAAAGCTGCAAAAGCCCTCTGCGCCAAGGGCGCGACGATTGCCGAGCTCGCCGCCGCTTTTGATGTTGCGATCAGCACGATATGGCTTTGGAAGATCAGCCATCCCGAATTTATCGAGTTGTGCCACCTAGGTCTTGAAGCAGCGACCGAGCGTGTCGAGCGCAGCATGTTCGAGCGTGCCGTTGGTTACACGCATGATAGCGTCAAGATCTTCTTGCCACCCGGCGCCAGCAAGCCAGTCTATGCGCCGTACCTCAAGCACGTTCCGCCAGATCCACGCGCAGCCGAGTTCTGGCTGACGAACCGCGCCCCCGATCGTTGGAAGCACAAGCAGAACATCGAGCACAACGAGGCGATCGACAATCCGCTCCGATTACTCGCCGAGCAAATTTCCGGAAACGCCATTCGCCCGCGCCTTCCAGAGCCGAAGGTTATCGAGCAGACCGACATCGAGCCGAGCGCGATTCATCAGCAGCCGCAGAGCGTAACCAGCGTAACCACTGCCGAGCCGGTTACGCGCGCCGCGGTGGTTACGCGCCCCATCGATGACGATGACGAACCGCGCGCACCGCGTATCCACACAGTTTCTCAAGCCTATCTGGATGAGGATGAATGATAAGTCTGATGCCAAGCCGAAGCAGAGCAACGTATTTAAGCTCTCCAACGGCAGATAGACAGCGGTCATTAGGACATCGATCTGGCCTGCACCCGGTTCAGTTGACACCGACTTAGACGAATCCGGCTCTCTGTTCGAACTCCATCGGGCTTAGATATCCGATTGTCGAGTGCCTGCGCTTCAGATTGTAGAAGCGCTCAATATAATCGAAGACGTCAGCTCTTGCCTCATCTCTCGTTCGATAGATCTTCCGCGCGGTGCGTTCGGTCTTGAGCGAGGGGAAGAAGCTCTCCATCGCCGCATTGTCCCAGACGTTGCCTGAACGGCTCATCGAGCAGACGACGCCGTGATCGGCCATCAGCCGCTGGAACTGCTCGCTGGTGTACTGGCTGCCGCGGTCGGAATGATGCAGCAGGGCATCGAGCTTGCCGCGCCGCCAGATCGCCATCACCAGCGCATCGGTGACGAGCTGGGCAGTCATTCCCGCGCTCATCGACCAGCCCACCACGCGACGCGAGAACAGATCGATCACAGCGGCAACATAGATCCGCGCAGCCTTCCCCAAGGGAAGGGCAACTGCTTCCGCTCCAGCGGGACCTGCAGCCGGGCGCCGGGATTCACCCCTTCCAGCCGCTTGAACTCGAAGCCGGCGTATCCGGCCGCCGCGACTGAGAGCGCGCGATCGTTCTCATCCGCCATCGAGAGCGTCCCGTAGGGACTGATAGTAAGCGTATGCCCGTCAAAGGGTTCGTACGGCGTATCGTCTTCGCTGTCGTTCGTTTTCAACCTACTTCGCCAAGCACGACTACTACGCTCCCGACATGCAGCCCGGCAGCGATGACCCGGCAAGCCGCGCGAAGACGGCCAGGGTGCTCACTCATGGGAAGCGATGCTGACTACTGATGGCCCGTATATACTGCGCGTACGTCAAGCGGCTTGAAGACCTCATCCTGCGAATGGATGACACGTCATCCGAGCTCGACCCCGCGCACGCTACGGCGCGCCATGGAGCGGGATATGCTGCTCCTACCGCATATGTGACAGCAGAAACGCAACGAAGAAGACCTGAGGCAAGCCGGCCCTCTTTTTCGTTAGTGAGCCGGGCCACGTTCTAGCGCTGCGTGTGCGTCGTTCTGTCCGATTGCCGCACGGAACGGCAGAGAGGTATCCGCGTTCACTGCGACGATGACGATGACGACCTTCCGCTACAGCATAACGGACCTTTCCCGTTACGAATCGGACCTCATCGAGGTCGCGTGGGACTCGCAGGACGAAGCCGTGGGCTTCGGGAACGACATCGCGCGCGAGATGCTTGGGCGGATGCCCGAGCTGGCCCGCAGGGGGTGGAGCGTCACCGTGTACGACAGCGAGAAGAAGCTCGTCTCCGTCGTGCCGATCGCTGCAGTCAGCTAGCGTGCTATCGTGACGCTCGCGCTATCAGCGAAGCCGAAATCGACGCAGCACATCTACGGCCTCGCGTGCTACGGCGGCTTTCCGCGCCGCTACATGAGATCAGGGGGCGGCGCTCAAGGAACGCTACCAGCGGGAGGCGCGGGCGCAGTGGAAGGGAAGCCGCTCAGGGCGAGGTGCGCATGCACGTCACGCTCTACTTGGGCACCAGGCGCAGAGCCGACTGGGACAATTTCCACAAGCTGAACTGCGACGCGCTCAGCGGCATCGCGTACGAGGACGACAGTCGGATACGGCAGATAACAGTCGTCCCCATATATGACAAGGCGAACCCGCGCAATCGAGATCGGTGGAGCCGCTATGACAAAACAAGCCGCCAGCCCCTTGCGGAGCCAGCGGCTTCTTCGAGCTCCAAGCTCAGTTCTTGCCCTGATCCTGCGTGCCTTCGGGGTGCTTGTCATCCTTGGTAGGAATCTTCACGCCGGGCTGCTGGTTGGGCTGCACGCCCGCCTTCATGTCGGACTTCAGCGGGGCCTTCGAGCTTTGGTCTACCTTGTCATTCGGATTCGACATGAAACTCTCCTTGCTTGCGCTATTCCAACAACGCGCAAGCGGACGCAAAGTTCAGGTGCCAGACGCCGTGATGGGCTCGTGCAGGATGCGATGCCGGTGCGCTTTCCTCGCATGCTCAAGGGCGCCGATCGCCGTGTTCGCCAGCCAGACAGGATGGGCCCTGCCCGCCTTCCACTCGTGGTAGATCAGGCCTGCCCCGTCTCCTGGAGATAATGCATCGCTATGTCGAGCGATCGGTGGAGCAGCACAATCGGGATGGGGAACTCCTAGAGCATCGCTTCCTTCTCGAGTACTTTGTCCGACACGTCCAGCTGGCATGTCTCATCACACTTACTAGGCGTAATGGCAATTCGCGCCGGGCAGTCGCCGCTATAAAGGCAACGCTCGGTACATTCGGAGAACGTATGTTGAGACGCGCCATGCAATTTTAGGGTTCGCGACGCAAACCTTCCGTAGCCTTTAATGGCATTGCTAGCTGGACAACTTCAAATTGACGAAAGTGCGTCAGAGCGTCCCTCCGAAGTCGCATGAAGCGAATGCGGAGTTCTCACGGTTACGCAGACGCTCGCTGCGGCGGAAATGCTGCACCACATTGCCTTGCCTCGGTGGAGAATAGATCGTTTCTTCCCTATGGCGTCTTGGGTTGAATGGCTTTCAAGTACCATTCGAGGTGCCTCTCGACACGCTGCCGCGAGATGGGGCGGAGGTTTAACAAGCGTTTCACGCGCGCGTCACGTACGGAGGCGAGCCAAGCCTTGTCGTCCTTGAGGCTTTGGTCAAGTCGGCCATATTCATAGCGACCTTTGAGCGTCGCCATCGCCACGCGATGTGCGCTAGGATGAAGACGTAAATACACATCCACGAAGTCATCCACCGCGATCTTTGCGAGAACAGGAGCACGAACAGATTTTCTGCTGTCCGCATGACTCAATGAGACCCGTCTGTAAAAGCTGTCCACGTCCGACGTCATTTCCGATAAAAGACGTTTCGCTATTTCTGGATAAGGGTCCTCAACGGAATTTTGCATCACCGACACCAAGTGCTTGAAAAGGGCCTTGAACTCCGCGGTGTTGATATCTGGCTGACTGGTGCTGATCCATAAAAGTAGGCTTATGGATAGTCTGATAGTCCCTAGGCCGCCAGAATGGCCTCAATCGTTTCGAGCCTACGATAGCCGCGTTTAAGACCTTGGCTCTGCGATCCGACCGTGGGAGCCAAAAGAACCGTCCCAGACGCTGACGTCAGGTTGCGAAGCATCGAATAAAGCGGCTTTGGCGGAGCCATGCCCCTTGTAACCGCTGTAAGCCAAGTACGAGCCACCACCCAGCGCGAGGACGTTCAGGAGCGGATTAGGGCGGGGCTGCGCGCTGGCCGCGGTGAGGCCGAGCTCGCCAATCACGTATACCACGCGCTCTCCCCACGGTAAGTTGGGCTTCACCTCAAACGATGAGGTGAGGTTTTCCATTGGTCGCTCCTTTCGTTGTGCGATAGGAACCCGAGCTGAAGCCTCGTTGTTCCTGGCAGGTCGGTTCTTAATCAGAGCCCTGTCACGTTTGTGTCATACACACTCCGGAGGTTCGCTTTGCTTTGGTCAATCCCAGTCGCACGCATCGCTGGCACCGTCGTGCGCGTGCACGTGACGTTCGTACTCTTCCTCCTATGGATAGGCAGTGCGCAATGGCGCATCGGAGGGCGCGATGCGGCCTTTGACGGGGTGCTGTTCATGCTGCTGCTGTTCGGGTGCGTGCTTGCGCACGAGTTCGGCCACGTCCTTGCGGCCCGCCGTTATGGCATCCGCACGCTCGACGTAACCCTCTGGCCCATTGGCGGCGTCGCGAGCTTGGAACGAATTCCGGAGAAGCCAAGCGAGGAACTTGTCGTTGCGCTCGCCGGGCCCGCCGTCAATGTCGTAATCGCGGCCGTGCTTATCTTAGTCCTCGGGGGAGGGCTTGAAGGTGGGAGTATGGCGGATTTGGAGAACGCGCGGGCCGGCATACTTGCCAGGGTCGCCTCGGCAAACATTTTTCTCGTGCTCTTCAATCTTATCCCGGCGTTCCCCATGGACGGGGGGCGCGTGCTGCGAGCCGTACTTGCTATGCGCGTAAGTCACGTCGAGGCGACCCGCATCGCCGCGCGCATTGGGCAGGGAGCGGCATTCCTGTTCGCGCTCATGGGATTGTTCGTAAACCCGATGCTGATCGTGATTGGCCTTTTCATCTACCTCTCCGCCAGCGCCGAAGCGCAGCATGTTGCCTTCCAGGACGGCTCCAAAGGGTTACCGGTGAGCGACGTGATGTTGAACCCGGTCGAGACCCTTTCGCCGGGCTCGACCCTGGACGATGCCGTGGCTCTGCTTCTGCGTACGGCGCAGAAAGAGTTTCCGGTGGTGGACGGCGCGGGCCGCCCACGCGGTGTTCTCACTAGGGACGGGATCATCGTCGCGCTTCGGCAGGGGGGAGCGGCAACGCCGGTTCTTGAAGTGATGGCGCGCGATTTGCCGACGGTGCGCGACTGCGAGCCGTTAGAGTCGGGCTTGAGGCTACTGAACGCCTCGAGGTCTCCGGCCGTTCTCGTGCTCGGCGCAGACGGCAGGCTGGCCGGCCTTCTCACTCCTGAGAACATCGGCGAGATGATGATGATCCGCAGTGTCCGTCCCGACTGGCGCTTCCGTGCCCGCCGGACGGAAAGGTCGCATCTGTCCGGGACAAGGACGTGATGAATCCTCATTCACTGCGGCTGCTCAAATCAAGGTCGCTTCGGCTTCATTCAGCGCCATTCCTGGCATCTCGCAGAGCTTTCATCGCGATCAAGTGCGCGCCTGAAAGAGTCCATGCTGCGCCCAAAGCGCGCAATAGCCGCACCGCCTGCCAGCAATCTCTCAGAGTAACCGATCGTGATCCGGACCAGCCGGAGCAGGCCGTAACCACAACGACCGGCGGTTTCAGCAATGTCAATGATCGAGGCGCTTCACATCGATCATTACCGTAGTGATGGGATCCCCCCTGACATTGCGCCGACGAGCCGTTAAGAACGGCCCTCAGCACTCCGCGTTGCAGACGTTTGACCCTCTTACCGCTGGCAGGGGCCGGCAGGCCAGTCGCGGAGCACAACGCAGTTTAGCTCCAGTAGCCGGCGCCGCCCTACGCAGGGCTTTGTCTCAAAAGGTGGGCAGCCAATAGCGACGTTCCAAAATGAAGGAACGGAGGCCCTTTGATTTGGTTTTGTGCATTAACTTCGGCGAATAGGTCATGATGCTCGATAATCCGCTCATATGTCTCGTCTTATCTGGAGGTCTTGGTCTCGGCGCATACCACGGCGGAGCCTTCGAGCGATTGCACATGCGAGCGATACCGCTCGATTGGGTTGCGGGATCGTCCGCGGGAGCCATCAGCGCCGCCGTGATCGCGGGCAGTCCGCCGGCGTTGCGGCTGTCAAATTTGCGTAGCTTTTGGCAGGTTGATGCGACGCCCCCGGCGGCAGATAAGACCGATCCTTTCCGCCACGGTTTCGCTTGGATGAGCTCGATCAGCACACATCTTTTCGGAAAAGCGGGCTTTTTCCACCCCCGTCTTCCCCTGCCTACATCGCCCTTCGATGGCTTGTACGATCTGGCGCCGGCACGTGAGCGTCTGCGTGAGCTCATCGACTTTGGCAGGCTTAACGACGGCTCCCTCCGTGTCACGATTGTCGCCACGGATCTTCAGACCGGTGATGCGGTCTTCTTCGACTCCCAATTGGAAACAATCCGTATGGACCACCTCCTTGCAAGTGCCGGCTTCTTACCTGAATTCGGTCCGGTACTTATTGAAGACAAATGGCTCGGAGATGGCGGTTTTTCCCTCAATGCGCCCTTTGATCCCATTCTTGAAGTACAAAGACCTGTTCACCTCTACATCGTCGATCTTTTCGCTAGAGACGGCCCCGTGCCTGATGGGCTGGAAGCAGCGGCAGAGCGAAAGAACGATCTGTTGTTCGGCAATCAGACTTATCAACGTCTGCGATATGCTGTGGTAGCTCGCCGGCTGCGGGCTCAACTCGATGGCGCAGCCGTCGAGGACTCGATCTACCTCATTAGCTATCGACCAGGTTTCGAAGAAGCCGGACCGGATAAATCCTTCGACCTTTCGAGAACAGCAATGACGCAACGCTGGCGGGCAGGCTTCCTGGACATGGAGTACATTGATGTAACCAGCGCCTGCAAAGATGGTATCCAGGTGGTACGCCGGCCAGCCTCAAAGTAAGATCGAACCGCCGATGGATCTTGAAGCGCGGCAACCCGCATCTTGTGAGGACGAAGCAGCTTCGAGGACGTTAAAGCTAACAAACACGGCAGCCGTAGGCGCGACGTTCTAAAGGGTCGCGAAGGCTTACTTTTTGAACTCCAATGGGTCCTTACGAAGCCGATATTCCATTTCTGTGAAAGGAGATGCAACATGGCGGTGACAGCCAACCAAGTTAATTTCGACACGCCGGCCGCGGAGTTTCGGCTTCCGGCAACTGACGGAAAGATTTACGCACTGAACGACGTCGCGGGCGAAAAAGGCACTGTCGTCGCCTTTATCTGCAACCATTGCCCTTACGTCCAAGCGATAATCGACCCCATGGTTGCGGACGCACGGGTACTTATGTCGGAGGGAGTTGGTTTTGTGGCGATTTGCTCGAACGATGCGGCGAGCCATCCCGAAGATTCATTTGAGAATATGAAGAACTTCGCCAAATCTCATAATTTCCCGTTTCCTTATCTGCACGACGAGACCCAGGCAGTCGCGCGAGCATATGGGGCGGTGTGTACACCGGACTTCTTCGGTTACAGCGCCGACCTCAAGCTCAAGTACCGCGGGCGGCTCGACGAGGGTCGCAAAACTCCACCCCGCGCGGAGGCGCCCCGAGAGCTCGTCGAGGCCATGCGCGCGATTGCGAGGGCCAGTGTGGCGCCGGCTGATCAAAACCCTTCACTTGGTTGCTCGATCAAATGGAAGGAGGCATAAAACCGAGTAGCTGCACCACCTTACGCGGTTCGAGTCAGACATAGCGAGCGGGTTACTCGCATCGGTCCCGAGTTAAAGGGGCTTATGCGGATCGCTCTTCCTACATCTCGCGAAGGCCGGTAGATGTGCCAATCTAGTTTTTAGCGCGCCAAGTTTTCGATTCCTCTTACGCCGTTTTTGCCGCGGCATAATCAAATCGAGGTTATCACTGTTCGGTCCTCTCCTCCGTGTAGGCGATTAGCGCAGTACGGGCCCGAGCCAAGTCCTCTCGCGCGACCGTGAGGATCTGCTCAGCAGCATCGAGAGCGGCGAAAGCTCCCACCGAAGGGCTTGGACGTTCAGCAGTAACTATTACCCAGGCGGCGTCAACTTTAGCGAGCGCCGCGTGTAAATTCGCGATAGCGCGGCCGATCGCGTCGTAAAGCGCAATCTCTTGTTCGGGTATAACCTTCTTCGACATTATCCACCCTTTCCAATCTTCAACAAGCCGTCTGCCGTACCGAGGGGGGCTGCAAGCATCTGCCCACCTCAAAGATCATTGCAGTTCGCGAACGCAAGAAGCGGTTAAGCAGGGAGGTGAAAGCCGCAGAGACTGCTCAGGATGAAGTTCAACCTCAGCCTGCTTTAAGCGCCGCAGGCGGCTAGTTTTAACAGCTGGCCACAAACCAGAAGTCAGCATCTGCACTTACCAAGGCTTTGTGCGCTAACCAGTCAGCCAATCGCCGGACAACGACCGACGCCCCCGATCCGCGCGGTCGGACTGGAGGATCCGCTTGTAGTGGCGGATGTTGTTTCGAATGCACCCCTATCGATAAAGCTCGCAAGTCTGCTCTCGCTGTAGAGGGGCAGATGATGAAAGCTGGCTGCATTGCCATCGAGTCCGCTCATTCGGTTCGCTGCTCGCCGCGCGGGCGACCATTGCAAGCCAACTCCCTCATCTGCATCAGAGGAGAACCGGCGGCGCCTAAGCCGCCGGCCCGGCTGTTCCTCAGCCCTTGATCGCAATGCGCTTCACCTGTGACTGAGCCTTCGGGCTCTTGGGAAGCACGACGTTCAGCACACCGTTCTTGAAGTTGGCCTCGATCTTGTCTTCCTCAACCTCGACCCCGAGGGGGATGCGCCGCTCGAAGTGGCCATAGAAGCGCTCGGAGAATTGCTTGTCCTGGTCCTGGACCTCAGAACGTTTCTCGCCCTTCAACGTCAGCACGCCGTCGTCGAGCAACACCTCAAGATCCTTTTCTTCGAGACCGGGGATTTCGGCCGTTACCTTGACCTCCTTGTCAGTATTGGAAATCTCGACGTTCGGCCAAGCCGCGCTGAATGACGATAGCGAGCCGAACGTCGGCACGCGACTATCAAACCCGCGGAAGACGTCATCAAATAGCCGGTTCATCTCCCGATGCAGCGAGAGGAACGGATTGCGATCGTCGTCGCGAAACACCGTAGGAACCTGATTGTTGGAGCGGCCCCACGGAATCAGGTCACGTACACTCATGATTATCTCCTTTCTGTAGCTGTCAGTTGCAAAGCTCTCCCATTGGCGTCGGGCACACGGTCCGACGCCTTTTGGAGCCCCGCTGACGAGAGCCTTAGGCGGCCTGCTTCTCGGCCTCGATCTGCTTACCGGCCCCTGCCAGCCCCTCGCTCCCGGCGATGGTGATGCGGCGAGGCTTCATCTCTTCCGGAAGCTCGCGCTTCAGGTCGATAGTCAGCAAACCGTTCTCGAGGTTCGCGCTCACAACCTTTACGTGGTCGGCAAGTTCAAAGCGGCGCCGGAAGGCCCGTGCGGCAATACCGCGATGCAGATACTGCCCGCTCGCTTCATCCTGGCCCGACTTCTGGCCGGCGACCAGCAGCATGTTCTTCTCCTGCGTGATCGTCAGATCATCCTCGGACAAGCCGGCCACCGCCATGGTGATGCGGTAGTCCTCCTCACTCTTCCTGACGATGTCGTAAGGTGGCCAGGGATCGATCGACGTCACGCGGCTCGCGGACTCCAGCGTATCGAGCATTCGATCGAAACCGATCGTCGATCGGAACAGAGGTGCAAAATCGAAGGTGTTTCTCATAGCCATATCCTCCTTGGAAGCAACATGGATATAAGGGCGCCAAAGGGGCTGACGCCCTTCGGAAAACCATCCCTTCTTCAGCAGATGGCGATTTGGATTTGGGTGCAGCTCAACATCCGTCAAGGGGACGAACTCGCGGAAATCGAGCTGCATCAGCGCCCCCCGAACGCTTATAGAACTCGCGATGAGCGGTGGGTAAGGGAACGGTGACACAACGCATGGCTCTTATACGCGACCATGTTCTTTCCATGCTTGGTCTAGCCAACGAGACTTTGCTAACTGAGACCATCGCGAGCGCTGCCGAACTGACCCGGGCTCGGGCATGGGCGAATGAAGCGGTCAACGAAGGCCGGCCGCTGCCCAGCGGACGGACCGCCGAACTCTCACCCCGCGAGATCACGAAAAAGAGGAAGAGACTCACCACGGCGCCCGTCACTAGGATGACAAGCCGCCATACCGCGAACAACCTCGCGGAAGTCAGACGCGATTGAGGCGCTAAAAATTTTCACCGTGCCCTCTTGAAATCTACAGCCGTTTTTCTAATTCGATTTTTGCCGCTGAAGAAGCGGTCTCGAGCGCTAGAAGGGCTCGAGGATTGAGACGGGCGCCGGCCGGTGTCCGACGTCCGCTCGTATCCATCTTGCTCCAAGGAGGATTTGGCTATGAGAGCTTATGATTTTGCACCCCTGTCGCGGTCCACCATCGGATACGACCATCTTTTCGACCTCTTTGATGCGGCGCAACGCACCGAGGGTGAGGATCATTATCCGCCCTACAACATCGAGCGGCAGTCTGAAGACCGCTACCGGATATCGCTGGCGCTGGCCGGTTTCTCGCCGGATGAAATTGCGGTGACGGCCGAACAGAACGTGCTCTCCATTGAAGGACGCAAGACGGAAGCGGCCAACAAGGATTACCTGTACCGGGGGATCTCGGCGCGCCCGTTCAAGCGGACCTTTAATCTCGCCGACTACGTCAAGGTCGAAGGCGCGACATTCGAGAATGGTCTGCTCCAGATCAAGCTCGTGAGGGAAATCCCCGAGGCGATGAAACCTCGGCGCATTCCCATCGGTGTTGCTCCTGGTCCGCAGATCCAAGAGATGCGCGCCGCTTAACCGCACCTGCACATCGGGCTGGGCGGCATCGATCGCCGCCCAATACCCATCAGTTGATCCCCAATGAAAGGAGAAGGAGGGGAAGATGAAGTGTGTCGTTCATGATCAAGTTGCATCGATGCAGTTTCGCCCCGATGCGCATCACCGCTCCGTTCCAGCGGTTCTCAAAGATCCGAAGCTCTGTTCCGACGAAAAGCGGGCCATTCTATCGGCCTGGGCATCCGATATGTATGCGGTCGAATCCTCGCCCACGCTGAGAATGATTCCAGGGCATACGGCGCCGCTCCAATTGAGCGAAATTCTCAGCGCGCTACGGGTCTTGGATGATGACGATCCGCCACCACGGGGCGCAGCGGCGAAACGAATGACGGCCGGAAATGGAGAGGCCGATAGCCATGCCGCCATCGCTCCGGCGGTAACCCACCTGGCGCGTCTGCGGCGAGAGGCGGACCTGCGAGCTGCGTCCATAAAGACGCATCGAGACAGTATCCGCCGCTACAAGCGGATTCTGCAGACCAATCTCACGGATCTGGAACGTCAGTTCGTTGTCCGGCGATTAGCTGAAGAACAGTCTGCTATCCGTAACTTGTCGCAAGCACGTACTTGGGAAGGTACAGATGACGACCTCTCACATGCGGTGCTGGCAAGGCCCCCGAATCGTGCTTCGCCAAAAGCGCAAGAAGGACTTGAAGTGGCCGCTCACGGTCTTGCTTGACCTCTAGCCGGACAGCGGTTTGGCGAAGCGTAAGCTCAGAAAGGGAACAAAGCCGCCCACCTTTGCGGAGTATAGGAAAGGAAAATGACATGAGAAAGCTTGCTCTTGGAATCGTCGCGGCAGCAACGCTCCTCATCGGGACGATTGCGCCGGCATCGGCTCATTGGCGTCATCACTACTGGGGCGGTCCCGGGATAGGCCCGGGGGTTGCTCTCGGGCTTGTTGCGGGAACACTTGCCGCTGCGGCGGCGCCTCCGATCTACTATGGACCGGTCTATCGCCCGCCTCCTTATTACTTTGGTCCGCCCTATCGCGTCGTCCGCACCTATCCGCCCGTTTACCCATATTGGTATGGCTGGTGATGACAGAAAAGGCTCGGCTCTCGCCGAGCCTTTTTTGTGCGTGGACCGCCCTTGCACGAGCAACTCGCAGCGCCTTCGGCATTCATGCACCCCGGGCGCCGGTTGCTGCATGATGCCTGAGCGAGGATATGAATACGATCATCTTGTTAGTTGGTGCCTCTCTCTTGATGCCGCTTATCGTCATGATCGATGTTTGGCTGGCTAATCACGATCGATAGGTCTCCAGAGCGAGAGAGGAAGTCGAGATCATAGGCAAGGTAGCGCGGCCCGAAGTTTGCGGCCGGCGGTTGATGCTGTAAGCGAGCGGTTGGCGATCATTGTTCACTTGATACGTTGCCGCTCGGTGAGGATTGTTTCGGCCAGTAGAACAACGCCTTCGTCGAGCATTATAAGCACGTCCGCTATCACGACAGCACCGACAACCTCATCCCCGCCGATGTCTACTTCGGCAGGGCCGCGGACATTTTCATGCCCTTGTGTTGGAGCCATCTGTCGGTCGTCCGCGACATATGATCAACCATGATCCGAGAGGAGCGGCGGCCGGTGCATGACGGTGGCGTGATCGAGGCCCGATACCGCGAGCGCCTGATCAAGCGTGGTGGCCGTGACGTCGGAGGCACACATGTTCGCCTTTAGGACGCTTCGGGTTTAGACCTGAGAGTACTCCTCAATCGTGGGAAGCGCGAGAAGTCACGCCAGCACGGAAGACCAGCCAACCCAATTTATCGGGTCTTGAAGACGTGACCGATCGTCTAGAGCGCTGCATGTTCGAGCGTTCCGTTGGTTGCACGCATGATAGCGTCAAGACTTCTTACATGCCGGCGCGAGCGAGCCGGTCTATGCGCCCTACCTCGAGCACGTGCCGCCCGATCCTCGCGCGGGAGAGTTTTGGTTTTGGCTAACCAACCGCGCGTCCGATCGCTGGAAGCACAATCAGAAAATCGAGCACAATGAGGCGATCGACAGTCCGCTCCGATTGCTCGCCGAGCAAATCTCCGGACACGCTATTCGTCCGCGCCTTTCACAGCCCAAGGTTATCGAACAAGCGGAGATCGAGCCTAGCACGATCAGTCCGCAGCAGCCGAAGAGAGTAACCAGCGTAACCACTGCCGAGCCGGCGTCGCGTGCCGCGTTGGTTACGCGGGTCGATGACGATTGTCCGCGCACACCGCGCATCCACACGATTTCGGAGGACTACGAGGACGATGACGATGAAAAGTGAAGCTCAAGGTGACTACGCCACGTCATGAACTAACTCCGACGATAACCCGGGGCCGTGACTTCCTGGGCACTGTCGCGCTGAATCCCGCCCCAAAGTCCTTACATTCGGTGGTCGGCCGTCCATGGCTGGGTAAGGTAAGCTCTCCTGAATCGGCCGCAGGGGGTCCATCCTTATGAAGAAGGCTTCAATGGCAACCGCTCGTTGCGACCTTGTGAAGGCTCCAAGGGCCGCAAACAGCGCTACGTGCTGCCGGTTGAGCCGGTCGGCTATCCCAAGAGCTCCACCGTGTGCGGCGTCAGGGTTGCGAGAACCTGCTCAAGTATGGCTGAACCAGAAGAGAGCGATGCCTATTACGATGGCAGGAGAGTTTTCGCGTTTGCGACGGCCGCGCCGCGACGCCGGCTTTTTGCATAGGCAAGTCACCGCCCAACCCCGGTGATAGAAGATTCCGCGGCCCAAGCAACGACGGCATGCGATGTAGGGATCGCATTCGGCGCCGACATTCTCTTCGTCGCAGGCTGGAAGAGGGTGCTGCGTATAACTCTTTTATATAAGACTACTACTATTAGTGGCTGTGGACATGCCGATTCTGCGGAAGCCTATAACGCCGCCTTGTTCGACCTCGTTGTGGGGACAGCACTCGAACAAGCTGTGGGTAGCGATATCATGCGACGTATTTGTTTCTCCCCACTTTGTCCCCGCGCTATCCCCCACCTGCTATCCCCACCTCGCTCTCTCTACAGCGGCCTCCGCTATCCACCCCATCTCAGCAACGCTTAGCGCATGCGGTCGCCCACCCGACGAGTCATCGCCCACGCCAATGCCCAAATTAACAACGGCGGTCCGAGCGCAAGGATCGAAGGCCGGATCCAATCGAACGGAATGCGTTTCCATTCCTCCTGCGTCTGGGCGAGAAGCTCGTCGCAGCGGGAGGTATTCAGCGCGTACTGCTTGCAGGTTTCGAGGACGCTCTGCGGGTAGTGGTTGCGTTTGTAGATATGGTGCCAGGTCGCGTAGCTGAACGTCGCGACCACCCAAAACGCCGTACAGAAGACGCCGGCACGCATCCCTCCGCTCATCAGAACGGCTCCTTTTTTTATTGTCCAAGACCAAACTCCCAGGAAGGGCGCCGGGCCTCAGGCGTCTAAAAGATACTGCCTGCGTCCCAGCGTCCTGCCCAAGAGGTCAGCGCTTATTCAACGCCAACCATAAGCGGGCTACGGCTTCGCTGGAATATGGCAATCTTCTACAAAGACGCGATCGTAATCACCTGCGCGCTCCAATAGTACTTCTCAAAGGCGAGAAAAGACATCCCGCGCTTTGGCTCTGCGTTCACTGCCTCTATGAGCTCTTCGACGGTGGAAGTACGCATAATCTACACTCGTGGTGGTGTGAAAAGGACAAAGGGCGACTATGCCTATTGCGGAAATCCCGTGCCCTTAAGCTCCAGCGCCAGTACGTTCGTAGCTAAAAGGGAATATAAGGGATTGCCCCTGCGCCTCCTGAGCCTCTCTCTGCCGCACGCTCCGACGGCGGCCGCTTGTGGGCCCAACGTCCTTCACAGGGCCGTTTATGGCGCCTGGCGCGGGCCGAACTGCAGGTTCTCGGCGACGATGTCGGTGCGGTAAATCTTGACGCCGTCCTTTTCGTATGACTGCGTTTGAATGCGGCCCTCCAGTGATGCTGCCCTTCCTGAGGAACTGCGCGCAGCTCTCCGCCTGCTTCCCGAACACGACGATGTCGTGGAATTCCGGCTGCTCGACGCGGCGGTTGGCCGCGAGGGTGAACGTGGCGATCGCGCCGCCGTTGGTGAGGGCTCTGAGGTCCGGATCGCGGGTGAGGTTGCCGAGCAGAAGCACTTTGTGGAACTTCATATGGCTTAGTTTAGCGATTACGAGGCTCTAATTGTGGGAACCAAGCTCCTCGGCGCTGGTTCATCGTACACGGACACCGTAGGGCTTAAATCATGGACACTACGACTCTCATCATCATCATAGTGATCGTGCTTCTCCTTGGCGGAGGCGGCTGGTACGGCCGCGGACGCTGGTTCTAGTCGTGCAAGCGCTTTCGGAATTGGTCCGCTAGATAGGCTAGAAGATCATCGTTCTGCTCGGCGAGGTCGTCTTTGCGGAGGTTCCAACGCACACTGCGTGCGTCAAATGTCCAATCGTCGCCCGAGACGCGTCGTAGCCTGAAGAATGTTCCTTTGCCGTCCACGGCACAGAAATCTCCCGCCGCCAACAGTACATCGGCGAGGCGGAGGGGGCGACCATACTTCCGCTTGATTTGAAGCCCCTGCCACGAATGTTGCTCATGCAGCGTGGTATCGCTTGGGTTCGCCTTGACACACGCGGCACGTATCACGTCGAGCTGTTCTTGTCGGGTCATATAGCCTCAGCAGTTCTTTTTACTTAGCGGGTAACTCAGGGTTCTCGTAGACGGTGCCGATGATGGTTTCGAGGTCCTGATATCCAATAACGGCTCCTCCTAGTCGTCCGAGACAACAACAAAGTCGGCGGTTTTCTCGTGCCACTCGACAACCGTTTACACTCAGGCCATTGCGAATGGCGACGGTGTGAACGACGTCCCCTCGTATATTTCCCTGCCGTTTCTCACCTTGAGGCCGGTGAACTGGCCACATTGCATCAAGCCTGCTTGCAACATCTGCCTGCCAGTTGCGGAGCCGAACGAAATGGTTTGGTCGCGATTTTCGAGTGTCGGTTAGATCACGAAATAGAGCCAGCCATGATTGATGTAATACGCCCTGAACTTGATCTCTCGGGTCATGGCGTTTCTTTTGCCTAGCTCTTAATAGCTCCGGGTTCTCGTAGTATTGCCCTTTATTTTCTCTCCACCGATCCATTCGTAAGCGCTCGCGCGACACCAGCTAGGCTCCACTCGCCGAGGCCGCCGAATATACGCGGACCTTCCCAAATCACTTCATGCAAGCAGTTGTCGCCTCGCATAGATTGACAGACGACAATGTCGCCTTCGTAAAGCTCTTTCCCATTCTTGTCCTTTAGCCCGGTGAACTGCAGCAGCGCCTCGGGCACGCGCTGCACTCCCTCGCTGTCGAGGATGCGGTGAACCTCGCCGGCCACTTCGCGCATCTTGCCGTCGGCGAAAACGCGGAAAATTTTATAGGGCGGTCCTTATGCATGCGCTTCGGCTCCGGCCGCCATGGTATGCCGCCTTCGTCGCTCCAGGTGTGCCAGATGCTGTCGAGGATGATCGTGTCGTAGGCGGCTTCTTCGCCGGCGCGGACCGCCTCGACGTATTTTTCAGGCTTGTACGGCGTCTGCAGCGTGATGATGTTGTAATCGAAAAGGTCCGCATACAGGTCGCCCGAGCTCGGTATCGATCATGAGTATGCGGCCGGTGGCGTGATGCCCTTCGCGAGCTTCAAAGAGATCATGGTTTTGCCGGCGCCCGACGGGCCGGCGAGTCCGAGACGCAGCTTCTCTTTCGTGCGCTCGGCTTTGCGGATTTCTACAGTCATGCATGTGGCGGCCTATGCTATGGATTAAAAGGCCGCAGCTAATCGATAAAAGTCGTGACGCTCTAAGCCCCCGGCTCGAGGCGCTTAGCTTCCTTAGGTGTAGGAAGGGTTGCTCCCTGATCACTACCTAGAGCGTAGGCCTGGAGCGTCACTTTCCCCAGTGTACCACGACGACCGCTCGTCAACTAATAGGATGTGGACAGCGGGACTATGAGAAGCTTTTTGCCCGCGGGCACTTTCCGCATGTGCTACTTGAGTGCCTCGTCGGAGCCGAGCTTCTTGCGCAGGTTCTCCGCGCGCTTCTTTCAGAGGGCGACGGCGCCCGGGTCCTTATCCATTTCAAGATTACCACGACGGCAGATCGGCGTGGGTTTCTTCCGCGACGAATACGACCTCGCCGGCGTCAGGCGGATCGCTGTCATTGCACTCGCAGGGCGCGGCGTAGCCGCACGCGCATCCTATTTCATAGTCGTGGGGCCGATCGGGATGGCGCTCGCACACCCAGCCGATGCCCCGGCAGATAGAGCAGCCATGCTTCATGCGGCTAGGGCGCCTTCCGCGCTGCCGGCAAACCGAGCGCTTGTTCGCCCATCAATTCCTTTTCGGCCTGGAAATAGAAATCCTTGTCGCGCCCCTCGGGACAGCCGGCCTGCTCCCATAGCTGGTAGGCGCGGACGCTGATGTCCTTTTCGGTGAGCCCGGATGCCGCGGGCTCGTGCGGGGCGTCGTCGCCTGCGCGCGACACCTCGTCCAGGGTCTTGCGCGCGATCTTCGATCCTATCTCCATCCCGAGCGCGGCGGCCGATAGACCGAGCGCGGCGGTATCCTTCACGACGTCCTGGAGTTCTTTCCGCATGGTAGTGATCCGGCGCTGTGGCCCGGCGCTGCCGGGCGGGTCCGGATAAAATACGAGCGGGACGGCTTGGTTCCTGCAGAGACGCCTCGGAAGCGCCGCTTGCTCCGAATGGTGCACGGCCCCGCAGCGCGCTCGGGCGGGAGGCGCGGGGGCCGTGCGCGCTTGGGGGGAGTGGGCCCCGTCGCGCTGATATGTACACCTAGCCTGTCTTGTAAGGCCCTTGAACGAGCTTTGCCGCAGCAGTCCCTCAGATGTGATGTCGCGGTACTCCACCTCGGCGAGGAACGACGGCTCTACCCATGTCGCCTTCGGCTTCCTGACCGGCTTCGTCAACGGCGACGTCGCGATGACGGCCGTATCGAGCTGCTTGCGTATCTTGATCGATGTCGTTCGGGACCAGCCGGTGCCGACCTTGCCCATGTAACCGAGCTTTCCGGCTTCTTGCTTGCCCAGATAGAGCGCGGCGACGCCGGTCGGGTCCTTAATGAAGCCGATGACAGGGGACGTGCCGCGCTTCGCCGTCTTGACCTTGATCCATGCCTCGTTGCGGTCCGAGCGGTACGGCGCGGCGGGGTTCTTCGAGACGATGCCCTCCCAATCGAGCTTCGCCGCGTGCTCGAACATCTCCCTGCCGCCCGCAATGTGCTCGCTGTAGTGCAGGGGCGGGCCCAATGCGTAGCGGTTGAACAGCTCCTTCAGCAGCCGCTTGCGCTCGATCTGCGCGACCGCGCGCAGGTCGTAGCGGTCGAGATAGAGCAGGTCGAAGGCGTAATACTCGATGCGGCCCTGCCTGTTGCTGGCCGCCAGCGCCGCCTGGAGCTCGGAGAAGTTGGTGCGGCCGTCCTCGATGACGACCGCTTCGCGGTCGATGATGGACTCGCGGGGAATGCGCAACGCCTTGGCGATGCCCGCGTACCGCTTGGTCCAATCGAGCCCGTTACGGGTGTAGGCCGTAGTGCGCCTCCGCTCGCATGCAGCTGCACCCGGTAGCCGTCGTACTTTATCTCGTTAAGCCATTGGTGGCCGCGCGGCGCTTTCGCCTTGAGGGTGGCGAGTTGGGGCGTGATGAACCCGGCATCTCCGCGGGCTTCGCGCCTTCGGCCGGGATGCACACGCTTCGCCACTAGCGCCGCTCAAAAAACACCCGCCGCTCCCAAGGAAGCGGCGGCGGGGCAAGTCAGGTCATCCTCATCGCAGGATGCAACGCTCAGGGAGCGGCGCGGTCCGGCTATTTGAAGCGCCTCTAGGAAGGTCAATTAATCTTTGCTTCCATGCACGAAGAACTGCATCTCCTCAAGCGTGAGGCCCCCATCTTTGTTGGAGTCCATCGCTTTGAACATTCGCTCGTGCGCCGCTTGGAATTCCTGCAGTGAAAGCTTCCCGTCACCATTGGTGTCCGCAAGAATAAATACCATTTGCATCATCGGTGAGTGACCCATGTGACCATGGAACGAGCCGTAGCCCATGGAGCGGTGCCACGCCGCCATGTCTGTCGAGTCCCCGTGGCCCGTCATCCCACTTTGAGTCGTGCTTTCCGGCGTCGTCAGGGCGCCGCTACCTTTACCTTGCTGAGCGGATGCAGCGCCGCTAGCGAGAACGAAAGCAGATGCAGTAAGGACAAGAAGATGGTTGCGCATGGTGGTCTCCATTGAAGCTTACACGTCAATATCGAAGAAGTGAAAACGTTCCACTACGCACACAGCGGTTGAGTATGACGTTATAGCCACTGCTCTCGATCCGTGCTCTCCGAATTTGGTCTTCCGCTTCCACCCAGAAGTATCTGCACGGCGATGTCGGAACGAATCACCCCAATTCGTCTTGAACCGAGTCCCTGCAGTGTCGGAGTATCGCATGCCCCCCGCGCCAACTGGAAAGGCTTCCTGCGCCTTTCGCTCGTTACGTGTCCCGTAGCCCTTTACCCTGCCACGTCGGAATCCGAGAGGGCTGCGACCACGTCGGGATCGTCGGTCTCCTTAGTAGCCCCCTGATGAAAACGGGTTCCACACCCCCGCCGTGGCAATTGACCCTCAAGCTGTGTCGGGCGGGTCCAGCGCAACCAGCGAACGCGTATCCTTTCGCGAAATGTCGGATCCCCCGTTGCTGACGGAATGAGCGACATTGCGGGGAGTCTTTGCCTGCAATTCCTCAAAAGGCCGGGCCCCCAGCCGCTCATACACAAGGTTGGTATTGTAGGTCGTAACAATGCTATAATAACTTTTGCCACCTCTTTAGCTTGTAGAAATTTTCATAAAACTCGTGGGGAATTTTCACCCATGCCGTGACTTCTTTCCGAACGACGAGTTCTAAATATGCAGGATCTCACCCGTAATGTAACTGGAGCACGACGGCGCAGCCATGAAGACATATGCGGGGGCGAGTTCCTCGGGTTGCGCGGCGCGCTTCATTTTGGACTGTTGACCGAAGATCTTCACCTTGTCTGCCTTTTGGTCCGAGGGATTGAGGGGCGTCCAGACCGGTCCGGGCGCAATCGCGTTGACGCGAATACCTCGCTCCATGAGGTGGCCTGCGAGCGAACGTGTAAAGGCGATCAGGCGCGGCATGGAGCGCGAGGCGATGGAGTTCGCCGTCGAGCTGCTGCACACGTCCAAAACCTTCCACACCATGGTCTGCAATCGACTGGAGATCATCACCCACGAAGATCTCGACACGCTGGGCCGCGCCGTGCGTCGTGCCGTCCGTGGCCGCAGCGCTTGCGCAGTCACGGGAGCGCTACAGCAAGTCGAGGGACGAGGCCCGGCTGATGGGTCGGCAACGCCATCCGCATCATGTGCCGGTCGCCAAAGTCACGCGCCGGTTGCCACTTCGCAGCCGCAGTTGGACTGCGGTCGCAGCTTGAGGGCTTCACGCCGACCCATTCCCGACTGGGCGAACGATCAGCACACGCTCAAGGGCAAGGCAATGGGCCGTGGTCTCGATCACTTCCGCTCGGAGGGCGCGAAACTGATACCGGAGCCGACAGACGCTGATCCCTATGAGGATGAAGCCTATCGCTTGTGGGCTCAAAGCAGCAGAGCAAGTGAGCCTCGTCATGGGCACGGAGACTAATGATGCTTCCGCGCATGCGACTTGCCCTTTAGCTGGTTAACAAGGGACGTGGGGAGCGGACGCTTTTCGACAATATACCCTTGGCAGCCCTCCTCGCCGCACTTTGGTCCGCTGCAGCAACTGAAACTGCAAATCTTGCCCCCGCACTTTTCCTCGCATCCCGATGCGTGGGCATCTCCGACGCCGCCCCTTTGAAGCTGTTCACCACAGATTGCAATGACCTGTCTTGCGGTGATTTTTGTCGCCGAGGCTTCGCCTGCGATAAGTGCCGGTGCGATACAGGCTGACATCAGGACCAGTATTCTTCGCATCAAAAGGTCTCCTGTTGAGTGCTCAAAGGCGGGGATTATTCATTCGGGCGCGTTTCGCCAGGATTAACAAAGGCAGCCGATTCGATGAGAGGCAACCCGAACTCTCGCGCTGTCCGGCGCTCATTTGGCGGCGCTCATCACCGGCCATCATCTTGCCATGGCATTGTCGGCAACGAAGGCACCTGCCGCTGCGGTCGTGGCATCGTCATCACCGGCGGCTTTGGTTGCGGGGGCTTTGGACTGGGCTTCGGCTGCGGCGGCTTTGGCGGCTTAACGGCTTCTTCGCCAGTCCCGTCAGCCTTGCGGCCGCGACAGCGTCAATGCAGCGTCCTGCGATCTTGCTCAACGATGCCGCGCATCAATGGTTACATCCTCCACGCTCAGGTGCGGTTTTTTATTTCTGGCCAGGGCTGGAGCGCATCTTGTCGCGCCGCGTGACGACAGGGTCGGCGCTCTCCAGAGCAACGCGAGCCAGCGCATTCACTGGGTGGCAAACAGTCTCCGGATTGCTAGCCCGGCCTTGTCAACGCGCAACCCCGTTATCTTACCGGACCTTGACGCCGCTGAATCTTACCCGGAATGCGGCTGATACAGATCCATTCATCGCACCTCGAGGCTACCTGACCGGCGCCGCCCCAGACGAGGCATGGTGATGACCTACTACAAGCCGGGTAGCGCACCGGACCGCAGTAGGGCGTAAAGTTTAAAGAACCACCCAAGCACCAGGGCGTGGATACTGTTTGATTTCCTGCGCCCGGCGTGAACGGTGTGAGGGGGCCCTGTGCATATGCAACGGAAGTGGTGAAGCTCGCGATACTCAAAATCGCCAGGGCGGTGAGGCGGCGCATTGCAATCTCCATCGTAGCGGATAAGTCTGAAAGCTAGCTTGGCCAAAGATCCTTTGTAAAGATCAGATCATATTGGCGTGCTTCGTCATCGGTCTTAATTTTCTCCTCGATAACCTTCGTATTGCCTTGGACCTCCCCCTCCCTTTAACGGAAAGGAGCGGCGCTATGCAAACAGCGTCGTTTCAAACAAACGCTTTCTTTATTCGAACGCTGCTACGAGGAGGCTGAGCGTTTGCGCAAGGAAGCTGAACAGCTTCCATTCGGCCCGACAGGCAAAAGCTTGAGAGCAGGGCCCGCCAAGCTGAGACTGCGGCCAGCATTAAGGGCTGGCTACGCTCGCCAAAACTACAGCCTCCTAAATAAGCTGCCGCAGCGCGCTAACCCTAGATAGAAACTAACGTGCTGCATCCGCGTTTTGCGAGTATGCACCGCGTTTCTATCTTTGCCGTGATGGTCTGTTTTGTCGTGCTCATTGCACTGTTGCTGTGGGTGTTCTTCTCTTATCCGGGCGCTGTCTGACCCCTGCGCAAGCTCTTCTGGTCCGACCAGTTGAACTGTTGACCACAAAAGGCCCGCCCGAGTTGCGAGTTGTTGGTTTTGTTATTTTGGTCGGGCTTCTGGCCTACCTGCCGGACGTGGCACCCCTTTCAAAGGGCAACCCGGCTTGGTTGGAACGCTCTCCCGCGGTATGCGTGAAGAGCTTCTGAGGACCGCTGATGCGCTTTGACATAGTGCGCATCCTACGGTCCAAAGATCGCTTCGGAGGGGTTCTCTGGCCCGTTCGGCAAAGCCTTATCTATGGTCTTCAGAATCATCTCTAATTTTCGCTTTATGACGGCAGTGTCGTCAGTCTCTAAGGCACCACGAGCCAGCGTTCGGATATTTCACCCGAGGCGGTTGCGCCATGTGCATCCGAGGCTAACGCTTGTGAGCCATCACGAAGGCAGTCTTATATTGGCAGTGGAGGTCACGGCTCAGTTGAAGCGCACTATGGCCCTTTGCGCCGTTGACGAAGATCGCAATAGCCAAGAGATAGTCGCGGACCGGGAGCTTACGGCTTGGGAAGATCGTGCCCGATGTGAACCGAGAACTGATGCGAGCAAGCCTTACACTTGAACAGGCGGCGCGTGGTGTAGGTGTAGACGGCAGCACACTCACAGCGCGGACATACCGGAGCGCCATCGGTCGCGGCCCAACGGATCAACCGGAACGCCTCATAAGCCTCGTCGTCAGAAAGGCGCGCGCCCCCGCTGCCGGTCTTGCGCCGGGTGGGCTTTATTCTTCCTGAACCGTCACTTGCGGAAAAAAACCGCCGGAGCGCTGAAAGCCAGCACTGGAGGGCCACAAGCGGGAAGGCGGAAGGTCTCTAAGGACCGATCAGAGACAATCAACCGCAACTCCGCCGCGCGTCCGTAAGAAATACCTCGCTCGCCAGCGCTAGAATTTGCCGCTTTCAAAGTCGAGGTTTGACATGGCCAGGCGTCATGGTTCGAAGCAACTCACCCTTCAGGACCGTCTTTCAGCCTGGGCTGAGAAGACTCGCGAGCAGGCTGACAAATTGGAACCTGGCCCCGCTCGAGATGCTCTCCTGAAAAAGATCGAGCAGGCGCAAACGGCGACCCGGTATGACGCATTGTCGAGATCGTCAGGATCGCAGCCGCCTGGTGATCCGCACGGTCCGTCGGAGCGAACGGCGGTTCAGGCAACCGAAGGGGAACCGCCCTCACCGGCGGATCGGGACCAGGCGATATAGTCTGCCGGCGTGACCGGCGGGCCGCCTGATCAACCGACCCGAAGATTTTCCGCGCTTTTTTTGCCGCGATTTGCCATGATTTCGTAGCTGATCTCCTGCCCCTCATTCAGGTCGAGAGGCCCGCTCTCTCCACCGCAGAGATATGGACGAACACGTCCTTGCCGCCGCTGTCGGGCTGAATGAAACCATAACCCTTCTGCCCATTGAACCACTTCATTACCAGTCTGCGAGGAGCGCCGGCTGTCGCTCTCGAGTCACGGGCATTCGGCATACTGCGACGGCCACTTCTTTTCCGGAAGGAGTTCGGCGGCGAGCGCATGCATCCCTCAGGCAAGGGCGCGGGCTGGTCGCAGTGGAAGAAGCCTCCTACAAGGGCTAAAGGCGCCTATGACCTTTCCTAAGGCGCGCGGACCGGAACCTTTGCTTTCAAATGCCGTTCATTCGTCGAACTTGCATTATCCGGGAGAGAGCGATGGGACGCGGACTTCTGCTCTGGCTGATCGGCGTGCCGATACCCGTAATCCTCCTTCTGTGGCTGTTCTTCGGCCGTTAGCAGGAGTTTCCTTGTGAAGCACAGGTCCCGCACGAAGCAGACCAGATCGCTCCAGGAGCGCCTCGCCGAATTCGCAGCGGACGCGCGCAGAGAAGCAGCAGATATTCCGGACGGGCCCGAGCGCGAGAGACTGCTGAAGGCGGTGAAGCGGGCCGAGACCGCGTCTGAAATCCAGACGTGGGCGAGCTCGCCGGAATTGCGCCGAAGCAGCCTTTATAGCGACGTTCCTATGGGCTGATACTTGCCCGCTTGTTGCGTTTCCAGCGCGGCAGGCTTTTGTTGAGTAGCGTGAGTGGCGAAGCGTGCGAAATCCCGCGACATCCCGGCTGAAGGTGCCAAGCCCGCGGCCATGCCGGGATTCATCACCCCCCAGCTCGCCAAATTGAGATCACAGGCGCCGAGCGGCGACCAGTGGCTCAATGAGATAAAGTACGACGGCTACCGGGTGCAGCTGCACGCGAGCGGCGGGCGCGCGGCGGCCTACACCCGCAACGGCCTCGATTGGACCAAGCGGTTTGCCGGCATCGCTAAAGCGCTCGATCTTCCCAGGCAGGCGATCCTCGACGGCGAGGCTGTTGTCATCGAGGACGGACGCACTAACTTCTCCGCGCTCCAGGCGGCGCTCGCAGGAGGGAAACAGAGCCGCATCGAGTACTACGCTTTCGACCTGCTGTACCTCGACGGCTACGACCTGCGCGCCGTTCTCCAAATCGAGCGCAAGCGGCTGCTGAAGCAGCTGTTCGACCGGCACGGGCTGAAGCCGCCGTTGCATTACAGCGAGCACATCACGGGCAACGGCGCGGAGATGTTCGAGCACGCGGCGAAGCTGAACTGGGAAGGCATCGTCTCGAAGAACCCCGCGGCGCCGTACCGCTCCGACCGCAACGAAGCATGGATCAAGGTAAAGACCGCGAAGCGCGGGACCTTCCCCGTCGTCGGCTTCGTGAAGGACCCCACCCGCGTCGCCGCGCTCTACCTCGGCAAGCAGGAAGGCAAAGAGCTGGTCTACATGGGCAAGGTAGGCACCGGCTGGTCCCGAACAACCTCGAGCAGGATACGAAAGCAGCTCGATACGGCCGCCGCCGCGAAGTCGCCGCTTACGAAGCCGGTCAGGAAGCCGAAGGCGACGTGGGTAGAGCCGTCGTTCGCCGCCGAAGTCGAATACCGCGACATCACATCTGAGGGATTGCTGCGGCAGAGCTCGTTCATAGGGCTAAGCAAAAGAGATTGAATCTGACACGCAGGCGCGCGCTGGGAACCAGCGGCGGAACTAGCCGAACGCAAGCGCGGTTATGAACGGCAGCAGCTCAGAGGACCTGACATGGACGATATAGAGGCGCAGGCGCGAGACATCATCGCGGAGTACGGCGACCTGACCACGGGGGAAGAGGCGCAGATACAGGAGTTCAAGCAGGCGGTGCAGGACTTTCTTAAGAATGGCCCCGGCATGCCACAGCAGCGGCGCCAGGCCCTGCTCAAGCACATGACGGGCTGGGCGCCGCAGTTCAACTTCCTGATCAGCCCGAATTGATGGTGGGCATTTGCTGGCTAGTTCCGAACCGGAAGGAGTTGAGGCTACATGAGCAGGAAGAACTGGTTCACTGTCAGAGTGAACAAAGCGAATGACAGTGAGAACGATGCGCCATACGAGCCCTTTAACGGGCATACGCTGACTATCAGCCCCGACGGGACACTCTGGATGGCGGACGAGAAGCAACGCGCGCTCTCAATCGCGCCGGGCGGGTATGCCGGCTTTGAGCTTAAGCGGCTAGACGGGGTGCAGCCCGGCGACCAGCTGCAGGTCCCGTTGGAGCGGAAGCAGTTGCCCTTCCCTTCGGGAAGACTGCGCGGCTCGTCGTTGTCGCACAAATGAAATTCGTCCAGCACCCCCGGCGCGCGAAGTGCCCGGCGAGCAGCGCGGCAGTGCTTTGACGGCCGCTTAAGCGGTATTCATCGTTCTGACTAAATTTGATTCTTCCAAGTGGCCTCACTTGGGGTGCACGGTCGCGGGGCTTTGGGGCAAAAGCTGCGGGACCGTGCTTGTGGCCTCTTGGGGGAGAGGGACCGTCGCGAGTATATGTAGGCCTGTTCCACCTATGTAAGGCCGGTGAGCGATTTGCCGCAGCTCTCCCTCAGATGTGATCGCGTCTCCGCATCATGTCCTCCGCGAGCGCTTTCCAGTCCGCGGCGAGCCTGAGCCACGCCTCCCTGTCGGTCGCCCATCCGGGAACGTCCGCGCCGCTTATCGCGTCATGCCCCGGGCGCCGGCCGTCATCTTCCTCGGCGCGGATACTCTGGGTCAGGGCGCTGGTCCTTTTCCTTTGGAGGCAGGCGGAGGGAGGTTCATCGTATGCCGGAGGAGAGCGGGGAGCGTGTGTCGGGATTCGGAGGAGCGCCAATCACGTTTAGCGGCGCGTGGCTGTTTTTCCCGCGTCGCGGAGCTTCCCTCCACTGCGCCCACCGCGCCCTTTCCCTTTTCGGACGGGTACGTCCGCTCGCCGCCGAACGCCGCGTGGAATATCCCGGCGTGCTCCTCCTCGGCGAACATGAAGACCTGGAAGCAGCGGCCGTCGCGGATTACCGAGTGCCCGTGACGGGACAGCGACAAGCCGCGCTCACCAAGTCACCTGCCTACTCATCGAGAGCGGATTATCTTGCAGATGCTGCTCCATCGAGGTGAACTACAGAGGAACCATCTTCAGCTGCGCCGGAAACTGTCCGCAAACTAAAAGCGAAAGGCTGGATCGAGGTTATTGAGCCTGCCGCCTATCGTATTACCCCGGCGGGAATAGCAGCGATGAAAACGAAGATTTAATTGAGGCCGGCGAGCTAAAGCACTTTTGAAAGGTTCTAAGCACTATACGCAGGGATGATCACCCCCGAACAGATTCGCGGCGCGCGGGCCATGCTGAACATGAAGCGAGCCGATTTGGCGAAAGCGGCGGATATTTCAGCGCAGGCTTTGCATAGCGTTGAGCGCGGAGCATCGGTCGCCAGGGCGCCGACCTTGGCCTCCATTCAACGCGCGCTCGAAGATGCGGGCGCGCAATTCGTCCCTGAAAACGGCGGTGGCGCCGGCGTGCGGCTTCGAAACGCTGACCACACGCATAGCCGAGAGCCGCCAACCGGCGGTCCCAAAGGAGCCCTAGTCGATATCCAGACGCTGGTACGCGTTGCTCTGGGGAGCTCTGACCCAGTCGTCATGCGCCGTGACTTAGAGTTGATCCTGACGATCACGGAAGAGGCGCTGAAGGTGGAGGCAGGACAATGAAAGATGCTCGGGAATGGGCTGAAAAGCTGCGGAAAGAAGCAGAGGATTGCAGGATGATCAGCAAGCTCGCAACCAACCCGGCCAAGCGCGAGACGTTTGCTCGCCTTGCGGAATGATCGTCAGGCCGACGACCTAGAGGCGCTTATCGCGTCGGGTAAGCTGCAAGACATGCAATGGCAGGAGCCGGAAATAATTTCAACTTAAAAACCGGACGCTCGAACGTCTAGGAAGGCAGTCTCCTGAATCCGCGCTCTTTAGCCGCTTCATCGTGAACTCGATCTCGCCGTCGGGCAGTTCGCGCCAGGATTCCCCTGAAATGGGCATTCCCTCTCCTACCGATACGCGTCGATGCTATTTCCTTTTCTCAGCGTGCACTTGGATATTAAACAATGGATTGGCAAACTCGTCTGTGACTTCGAGCTGCCACATTTGGCCCGGTCGAAATCGCCCATCCATATCTTGAAGAATTTGGCCGGCCATTACCGTCGCTTCTTTCCAGGCCGCGTGCTTATCGGCTAGCTCCTCGCCGACGCGGTCTGCATGATTTTTCTCACCTAAAACATTGAAGAAATAGCGCAGCACTGGACGAACCTCCTGCACCGCAAAAGCCCGGACAGTCCTTTGGTTCCCCACGTTTTCCCGCGCGTTTGGCTGTGCGGGCAAATACGGCTTGCCCCACCCACCACGCTGCGCGGCGCTGTTCCTCCCAAATTCAAAAATTTTAGAGGTGGCGGAAAGTCTCTTTAAGGACTTTTTAGCTACAAAACAGTCCCGACGGAGAATGTGGAATGACCGCGTTGCTAAAGGACCACGGACTACCTCTTGTTCAACTCAAGGAGCGGCGTCGCGATTTGATTGTTGCGCTGATGGGAAAACATGGCCCGGTATCGGAACGGCAGATTTCGGACTTAGCCGCCCTCCAAAGCGCAATCGCAGCTCTAGAAGCTGTCATCGAGGATCTTGACGCTGAAGCAGGAATGACTCTGCTCGCCGCATAGGGATCGGGGAACGAAATTTCATCCGCCGGCGTTTACTCAACCGGAACGGGTGGACCCACAATGCGCATGACGACCAGATCAGGCCCGCTGTTGATCCGCTCCGGCGGGCCTTTTTGAGCACGCCTTCTAAGCGGTAGTTTGGTCGGCCGCCTGCCCGGCCTTTTTGCCCGTCAGGCAGACTGCGCTTTCGCTGATCTTCTCAGCTTTCGCAAGACGCTCGCACCTGCTTCGAATATCTTCCAGCTCCTCGTCGGTCAGACGCTCAATTCCGACAAACGAATTACGGGCCTTGCCCACCCGGATCAGTTCGTCCAGCTTGGCTTGTATGGCGGCGCCGTCCCGATTCTGAGAGTTTTGGATCAAGAACACCATCAGGAAGGTGACGATGGTGGTGCCGGTATTGATCACCAGCTGCCAGGTGTCGGAGTAGCCGAACAGCGGACCGGTGATGGCCCAGATGAGAACAACGGCTACGGCAGCGACAAAGATCGGAGCGCGGCCCGCCGCCCGCGACGTAACGTTTGCGATCTCGCCGAACAGCTGCGAGCTTTTGCTGCGTTTCTTATCTCCACCCTGACCCTCTGCCTTCTCTGTGCGCGCCGTGCTAGCCATTGGGCACCAATCGTTCCATCGTTGTTGCGGACAGAATGACGCACCACCGGAAATTAGGTTCCTAGCTCGAAAGCAGGTCGAGAATGACTCGCCTTCAGAAATTCGTCGAGCAAGGTACGGACGTCGAGCCCGGACGCACTGCGTACGCCTTCAGTCAGGATAAATTGCCCCCTCCGGGCGAGAACCTAGAATGGAATGCTGTGCCCTCGTTCAATGCCGGTGATGAGGTTTTGCGGAACCCTGACCTTAAGGACCTTTTCATGACGGCGATCACCGAGGGTGTCGCCATCCTGGCGCCGCCCACGGCGGAGGGAGCCGTGATCGGGGGCGGCCTCTCTAAGTCGGAACGATAGGTCCGCGGACGATTTATTGCTCGCCAACAGGAGCAATAACCATGGTTGATCAAGACGCGGGCAAGGAAACCGAGGGCGCACTTCAACACGCCGCAGACCAAGTTCGGGACGTCACGCGAGAGATGGCTGATAGGGTGGTAAACGCAGGCTCAGCGGCCCACGATCAGGGATCCGAGCTTGTCGCCAAGGCTCCTGGAAGTGCCCTTCTCGCGGCGATGCGGCTTTGAGTTCAGAGGATCGCGCGAAGAAGCTCACTACCTTGACGGCGGATAAGCTCGCAGTTGAACGCGAAGAAGAACACTGGATTTCTGATCTGATCAGCAGCGGCATGAACCTGGAGCGCCGAACCGATGCGGATGCCAGAGCGGTTCTTGGTGTTCAAAGCGACGTGTCGCCCGACGACGATAATCACTGAAAGGACTCGCGAAATGTCAGCATTCGAAGAGATCGATCAAAAGCGACGCCTGTACGAGCGAGAGATCCACGAAACCTACGCGCTTGCCCGCAAGCCTGAGAAGGCCGCCGGCTTCATCGCACGCGGCGTGACCGGTGCTGAGTGCAGAGCAGAATTGATCGGCCGGCGCATTGATTTAGCTGCTGAGATGCGCCGTCGGCACGGGATGGATTAGATTCGGCGTGGCCTTTTAGGAAGCTCCATCCTTGGCGGGCGGCCGCGCTGACGTCGGGCCAGGACGGCGGCGACGCAGCAATGTGTCGCTGTGGCTCGACAAACCCCGGCCCGGCGTACTAGTGGCGCGCCGGGGCTGGCACATTCAAGCCGTCGATTAGCGAAACGTACGCTTTTCGGAAAGCAACGTTTGAAGCAGCGCTGTCGCCGAAGTCTGCCGCGCAGACGTCCCCAGAGGCTAAATGTGTTTGAGATTGTTTCGATCTAGAGCTATTCTAAATACTATCCATTCCCCGCCTAATTCTCCCACTGTATGCATGCGAAATTAGCCGAAATTCGGGGGCATTTATGAGTTGTTGGTTCACGCGGCGTTGTGGACGCTCTTTTCTTCTGTCAACGAGCGCCGTGGTCGCGCTTGCCGCCGGAATTTTGGCGGACAGCAGCTTCACGTTTGCACAAGAATCGCGATCGTCCGCCACGACATTACCGAAAGTGACGATTGATGCGCCAACACAGACACAGACCCGGCGTCGTCGCGCGTCAACTGCTGCACCGCGAACTGT
>NZ_JBXASZ010000012.1:0-64477 GCF_058809865.1 Nitrobacter sp. MLSD-S21
GACCGCAAGGCGCTGCCGGCGCCGGACCAGCTTGCGGCCTCGGCCGGGCACATCGCGCCGCGCACGCCGGCGGAAGCAGCCCTCGCGGCGATCTGGGCCGACCTGCTGCAACAGCCCACCATCGGCGTCACCGACAACTTCTTCGAGCTTGGCGGAGACTCCATCATCTCGCTGCAAATGGTCGGCCGCGCCCGCCAGGCAGGTCTGCTGATCGAGCCGCGCGATGTCTTCCGTCATCAGACGATCGAGGCGCTGGTGGCATTGTCTCGCGATGCCGATGCAGCCGACGATCGATTCGAACCGAAACACGATGTGCTCGTGGAGCTATCGGACGAACAGCTCGAACGGCTCGGTCTGGACCTGAGCCGCATCGAAGACGTCTACCCGCTGTCCCCGATGCAGCAGGGCATGTTGTTTCACAGTCTGCGCGATGCCGGCAGCGGCGTCTACGTCAATCAGATCAGCGTCGAGGTTAGCGGCCTCGACGCCGGCCGTTTGGGCCATGCATGGCATGAGGTGACCGCACGCCATCAGATACTTCGAACCGGTTTCCTGTGGCGCGAGCTGTCAGGCTCGCCCCTTCAGGTCGTCTATCACGACGCCATTGCCCCATTTGAACAGGAAGACTGGCGCGGTCAGGCGATCAGCGAGGAGCAGATCGCAGCGGCGCTTGCCGATGAACGCACCGCCGAGTTTGACCTTTCCGCGCCGCCACTGCAGCGCGTGCGGCTGTTGCGCCTTGATGACCATCGCTATCGGCTGATCTGGACCTATCATCACATTCTGATGGATGGCTGGAGTTCGGCCCGGTTCATTAGCGACGTACTGCAATGCTATTACGGCGCGGCGTCCGCAGCGAAGCCGGCGCGCTACCGCGACTATATCGCCTGGCTGCTAGCGCAAGATGCCAGCGCAGCGGAAAGATTCTGGCGCGAACAGCTCAAGGCGTTCGATGAGCCGACGCAACTCGCCGATGCCTTCGGCACGCGCCGCCATCCGGCATCCGGGCATGCGCGCTGCTATACGCGGCTCGAAGAGGCCGCGACCGCGAAGCTCAAGGCATTCGCTCGCCGTGAGCGGATCACGCTCAACACCATCGTTCAGGCCGTATGGGCGCTGCTGCTGCAACGTTACACCGGCCAGCGGACCGTAACGTTCGGCGTTACCGTTTCCGGCCGGCCAGCCAGCCTTGATGGATCGCAGCAGATGCTCGGGCTCTTTATCAATACGCTGCCCGTGATCGAAACGCCTTCGTTCGCCAGCAAGATTGGAGAATGGCTGCGCGCGATCCAGGATCGTAATTCGGATATCCGCAACTACGAGCATACGCCGCTTTACGACATCCAGGGCTGGGCCGGACGCTCCGGTCAGACGATGTTCGATAGCATTATCGTATTCGAGAATTATCCAATCGAGCGCAGTATGCGTCAAGGGGACGGCTCGCTGAAGTTCAGTGGTCTGAATAACGTCGACGTGACGAACTATCCGATGGACCTGTCGGTGCTCGTCGAGGACACACTTCAGATTGAATACACCTATATGCCGAGCCACTTTACGGCGATGCAGGCGGATCAGATCAGAGTGCAGTTCGAGCATCTACTTGGCGCGTTGACGCTGGATGCGTCGAAAATGCTTGCCAGCATCAATCCGGTTACCGCTATCGATGCAGCCCTTGCCGAAAGTTGCAATTTCCACGCGACGGCTGGCTCTATGCTGCCACCCGTGCATGAGGCGATTCATCGTTATGCGAAGCAACATCCGGAGCGAACGGCGCTGATTATCGGCGGCGCAGTGCTCTTATTCGGCGTGCTCGACGCAAAGGCTAATCGCCTTGCGCACCACCTGATCGCCCGCGGGCTAAGGCCCGAGCAGCGCGTCGGGGTCGTGGTCGAAAGGACCGAGACCACAATGATCGCGCTGCTCGCTGTCCTGAAAGCAGGCGGAGCCTATGTTCCGCTCGATCCGGAGCTTCCACCTGAGCGGCGCTCATTCGTCATGTGCGATGCCGGGGTCTCGTTCCTGCTGACGGGACAACTCGATGTTGAAGGCGGTCCGGATGAGATGGAAAGAATTTCCCTTCCCCTGTTTGATTTCGATTCGGGACCGGATCATGAGCCGCAACCGGAGTTGCATGCCGAGAATCTCGCTTACCTGATCTACACCTCAGGATCGACGGGGGTACCGAAGGGCGTCGCCGTCGCCCATGGACCACTCGCCATGCATTGCCACGTCACTGGCAATCTGTATGAGATCGATGAGAACTCGTGCGAGTTGCATTTCCTGTCTCTGGCCTTCGACGGCGCCCATGAACGCTGGCTGACGGTGCTGTCCCATGGCGCGCGGCTGGTGATGCGCGACGCTGAACTGTGGACGCCGGAACAGACGGTCGAAAACCTGCATGCGCATCACGTCAGCCATCTCGGATTGCCGCCGGCCTATTTGCAGCAGGTCGCAGAAGCGGTCGAGCAAACAGGCAACCCGCCGCCGGTCAAGCTCTACTCCTTCGGCGGCGAGGCAATGCCGAAGGAGGGCTTCGATAAAGTCAGGCGCATTTTGAAGCCGAAGATACTGATCAACGGTTACGGGCCGACGGAGACTGTCGTCACGCCGCTGGTCTGGAAAGTCGATGGCGCTGGCGAATGCGAAACGCCTTATGCGCCGATCGGTGTGCCGGTGGGTGATCGCCACGCCTACATTCTCGACAGCTCGCTCAACATCATCCCCGCAGGGGTCGCCGGAGAGCTTTATCTGGGCGGCTTTGGACTGGCGCGCGGTTATCACGGCAAGACCGGCATGACCGCCGAGCGATTTGTACCCGATCCATTTTCCGCGTTGCCCGGTGCCCGGTTGTACCGCACGGGAGATCTCGCGCGATGGCGCGAAGACGGCACCATCGAATATCTCGGCCGCAGCGACGACCAGGTCAAGATCAACGGCTTCCGGATCGAGCTTGGAGAAATCCAGACCACGCTGCTTCGCCATAAGGAGGTGAAGCAGGCGGCAGTGGTGGCGCTGCCGCGCGTGAAAGGCAATCAGCTCGTCGCCTATGTTGCGCCGAGGACGGTAAGGGATGCATCCGGAGATGCCGCCGATGCGCTGGCCGGAAGATTGACCGAGTTCCTGAAGCAGGTCTTGCCGACCTACATGGTGCCCGCGCGGATCATTGTGCTTGAGCGGCTACCCGTGTTGTCGAGCGGCAAGGTCGACCGGCGCGCGCTGCCGGCGCCCGATACGACAGCGCGAAGCTTCGTCGCTCCGCATGGGCCTGTCGAAACCGCGATGGCGCGCCTGTGGGCCGACGTCCTCAAGGTGCCGCATGTCGGCGTGACCGATAACTTCTTCGAACTCGGCGGAAATTCGATCCTTTGCCTCAAGATCGTGGCTCGACTCCGTCAAGACAAGACGTTCGGCATCGAGGTCAAACTACGTGATCTGCTGCAGAAGCCGACGATCCGCGCGCTGCTTGCCGATAGCAGCTCCGCGGTTTCGGCATCCGTGTCGGCGCCATCGGCGCTGCTGCCGTTGAACGCCGCGGTTCGCGGTGTTCAGCCCGTGTTCTGCGTGCATGGCGGGTTCGGCACCGTCTTCGATTATGGGGCGCTGGCGCGCCGTCTGGAGGGGCGCCGACAGGTGATCGGACTGCAGTCCAGAATGCTGGTCGACAGGGCGTGGCGCGAGCGTTCGCTTGACGCTATGGCCGCAGACTATGCGACGGAGATCAGGCAGGTACAGCCGCATGGTCCGTACAGTCTGATCGGATGGTCGCTCGGTGGCCTTGTCGCCGCCCTCGTTGCCGCTGAGCTGGAACGCTCCGGTGAGCAGGTCGATTATCTTGCTTTGGTCGATAGTTTCGTGGTGCGTCAGCAAGCTGAATTGAGCGGGGAAGCGGCTGTTCACTGGGCTGATGAACTCGCAGGACTACTGTCGGCCGTGCTTCCGCGAACAGCGGTCTCTCACATCAACAAGCGTATCGAAATAGCCAAAAACGCGAGCCGGCCGGAAACCTCCGAGAACATCAGAGATCTGGTCGCACAGATTATGGCAGAGTCCAGCGGACTATCGGGCGGCGAGCTGTTGCTCGGTGAAGACGACCTCGCGAGCGCATTCTCTGTTGGGCGCTGCCTGAAAACTCTGACGCACAATGCTTTGCCTCCTCGCCGCCTCACGGCTACGCCACTGTGCTGGTGGACATCGAGCCGGTTGACACAGCGCGATCGGCTGAAAACACAACTGCCCAACGCCGCCGATCGTGGAGTCGCCGGAGATGACCATTTTGCTATCCTTAAGAATGAGCGCCTGCTGGACGAACTTTGTATGCTGCTAGCGCCCCAGGCGGCATCAACCGCGTTACCGGATCCAATCCCCGAACCAGCCGAATGAGCGCTGTCATGAATCTTCATCCGGACATCGAGGCGCTGCTCGAGATGGTACAGGCAGGCACCGAAAGTGGCGCGCGCACTCCATTTCCGCAACTGACGGCCGTGCAGGCGCGGGCCGATTTCGACGCATCCTCGCCGCTGCTCGATGTCGATCCGCCGGCGCTGGCTTGCGAGCGTCATCTTTCGCTGCCGATGCGTGACGGCGCGATGATCGGCGCGCGGCTCTATGCACAGGAGGAGCCGAACAGCCGCAGTCCGCTTCCTGTCCTTCTCTATATGCATGGTGGCGGCTTCGTCGTCGGAAGCCTCGATTCGCATCAGCCGCTGTGCCGCGGTCTTGCAGAAGACAGCGGCGCGACAGTGCTGTCGATCGATTATCGACTTGCCCCCGAGCACAAGTTTCCAACCGCCTTCGAGGATGCCGTTGATGCGCTGGCCTGGATCGGTCGCGAGGGTCCAGCGGCTGGACTGGATCCGGGCCGCGTGGCCGTCGGTGGCGACAGCGCCGGCGGAACGCTTGCCGCAGCGCTCGCCATTGAAGCAAAAAAAAATAGGAGCCTGCCGCGGCCGGTGCTGCAGGTTCTTGCCTATCCGGGGTTAAGTCCCCGGCAAACGTCTGAATCGTACGAGAGGTATGGTTCCGGCTACCTGCTGGAACGCAGCACTGTCGATTGGTTTTTTCGACAGTACCTGTGTAACGATAGTGACCGCGAGGATTGGCGTTTTGCGCCGCTTGCCGCACCCGATTTCGCAGGGCTGGCTCCGGCGTTTCTCTTGCTTGCCGAATTTGATCCCCTGGTAGACGAGGGACGCCATTACGCGGCAAAGCTCAGCGCCGCCGGTGTTCCCGTCGATCTCCGGATATATCGGGGAATGATTCATGAATTTCTCCGCATGGGAAACGTCGTGGCGGATGCTCTTCAGGCGCGAGCAGAGATCGGGCAGGCGCTGGCCTCTGCTTTTCGTATTGCAGCGAATGAGCGGCCTGATGTGGAAATGCTGCGCGAATGACGAGCATCGTTCACAATTTAGAATCCGTAGAAACTGCTGCGAAGTAAGCTCTGAAAGGATGGTCGTGCCATCATGTATTCGCATCATACCGGTTCGCTAAAGCTTTACTCCAGCGCGCGAAACTCATGAAGCATCTACGAAACGGCCTGACGGCACAAATCCTGTACCTGCTGCGTCCCTACTGGCCGATTGTACTTGGGGGCGTCGTCCTCGGCCTTGTGGGTGGCGGAAGCGTTGCGGGATTGCTCGCGGTCGTCAATCAGGGGCTCTATGCAACACAAGCCGATGTTGCAACGCTTGTCATCGCGTTTACGGCTCTGTGTCTCTTGATCCTGGTGGGTTCTATCGGCGCAGACATCAGCGCAAATTACGTTGGGCAGCGGATCATTGCTGGCCTTCGCAGCTCGCTTGCCGCAAAAATTTTAGCCGCTCCGATCGACCAGATCGAGATTTACCGGACGCACCGGCTGATCCCGGTACTGACGCACGACGTCGATACGATCAGCGATTTTGCTTTCTTCTTTTCGTCCTTCTTCGTGTCGCTCGTGATTACGCTGGGCTGCATGGTTTACCTGGCCGCATTATCCTGGCCTCTTTTTCTGATTACGGGAGCTGTCATTATCCTCGGCTCTCTGGCGCATGGGTACGCAAGGACGCGAGGTGTTCATGGGTTCGGTGTCGCCCGCGACGCCGAAGATCAGCTTCACAAGCACTATCGCGCAATAGCTGAAGGGGCAAAGGAATTGCGGTTGAACCGCATCCGCCGTCAGCGCGTCTATGCCGATCAGATTCAGCGTACCGTTGACATGATCTGCAGGGTGCAGATCAAATCGATAAATCTTTTCGTGACCGCGCGATCGCTGGGCACGATGCTGTTTTTTGTCGTGATCGGCGTGGCGCTGACGCTGCGTCCCTTCCTCTGGCCCGATAGCCCTGCCGCGGTGTCCAGCGGCTTTGTTTTGGTGCTGCTCTACATGCGTGGCCCCATTGATCAGGTCATCGGTATTCTGCCGGCGCTCAGCCGGGCTCAGGTTGCGATACGCCGTATCGCCGAGCTTTCGGAGCAGTTCTCGACGCCTGAACACGATCTGCTGACTGCCCGTCCCGTCGGGCAACGGACGGACGCGATTGAATCAATCGATCTTCGGAAAGTAACGTATGCCTTTCGTGGTGTGCCGGGCAGAACTCCCTTTGTTCTTGGCCCGGTTGATCTGCATATCAGACGGGGGGATATCGTTTTCATCGTGGGCGAAAACGGAAGCGGAAAAACGACGCTCATAAAGCTGCTTCTTGGGCTCTACGCCCCGCACGGCGGCATGGTGCTTCGTGACGGCGTGACCGTGTCGACCGAGACGCGAGACGATTATCGTCAACTCTTTACGACCATTTTCTCTGACTATTACCTGTTTGAGGACCTCATACAGGGCGACAACGTGGTTCCTGATATCGCGGAGCGATACCTGGAACGACTGGAAGTCGCGCACAAAGTTTCGGTTGAGAATGGCGCCTTTACGACAACTGATTTATCGACCGGGCAACGCAAGCGACTGGCTCTGATGAACGCGTGGCTCGAAGAACGGCCCGTCCTGGTATTTGATGAGTGGGCCGCGGATCAGGATCCGACCTTCCGGCATATCTTTTACACCGAGCTCCTGCCGGACCTGAAGCGTATTGGAAAGACTATCATCGTTATCTCACATGATGATCGCTATTTTGGAATGGCGGATCATCTCGTGCGGTTGCGAGAGGGAAAAATCGTCGCGAGCGAGGAGAAGCTTCACGACACGATCAAGGCTCCCTCAGTTCCAACCAACGCATCGCTTTAGAACATTCAGATTTGCGACGTACACAAGACAATCATAAGTCAATAAGTGTGCGTGTTCTGGGCGGATTGGCGGCGCTCAATCCCGATTTGAAACAAGGTGTCGGACTTTGTAGGGAATCTAATTGAGGTACGATAGCATTCCTTGTCATCTGATACGGGAGTGATTTACATCGCGGTAGCAATGATAAGATGCGAGGGGCCGGATGAACAAGGCTTCACAATCCGGAGGCGGACCTTGCACGTTCCTGGTCGGCCAGAATTCTGCGCTAACTGTTTTGCAGGCAGATGATCGTCTTCGTGTCATTTCTGACGACGTGACTGTGCTGGAGTTGCGGCTCGAACGAGAAGTCGATCATCTCCATGTGTTATATGCGTCGGACGATCAAAAGCTCACGACGCGAGCAATGTCGGCCTCTGCCGAGGCGCTTTTTGCGTGGCGACCCAGTCTTGATCGACTAGTGTTGGATGTTGCGGGTCAGGATTCGATGGCGCGAGACCTGATCACCAATGGTGTTGCGATCATCGCGAAGGATCGACTCGTTCTGGTTCCTGAGATGGTGATGCAGAGGCGAGACAACTGGCTTGTTGACCCCGAGCGACCGCCACTGCCTCAGCTCCATGTCATGACGGACGGAAAATGGCATCCGCACCGCGCTCCAAAGCCAACCGGAAAGGTATACAGCCGTTTCATTCCATGGCTTTCGCAGGCTATCTCGTTTCAGGTCGCTGACATCGACAACGATCTTCACTTGTTGCACCGCTGGATGAATGATCCGCGGGTTGATGCGTTCTGGAACGAGGCTGGTGATCTAGAGAAGCACCGTTGTTATCTGACGGACAAGCTGGCCGATCCACACATGCTACCTGTTATTGGCTGCTTCGGCGATGAGCCGTTCGGCTATTTCGAAATTTACTGGGCCAAGGAAAATCGTATCGCGCCGTTCTATGACGCCGACGACTATGACCGCGGCTGGCATGTCGTCGTCGGCAATGATGCTTTTCGCGGACGCCGCTATATCAGCGCGTGGCTGCCCTCGCTGCTGCACTACATGTTTCTCGACGATTGCCGCACGCAGCGTATCGTAGGTGAGCCGGCAGCCGCGCATTCTCAGCAAATCCGAAATCTCGAACGATCGGGATTTGCGAAGATCAAGAATTTCGATTTTCCCCATAAGCGCGCGACATTGGTTATGTTGCTGCGCGAGCGCTTCTTTGGCGACCGGCTCTGGCTTCCGGCGTCCGACAGTCCGGTAGTCAGTTCCTAAGCTACGAGCGGGAGTGCGGCTCATGTCCCATCAATTTGCAATCGAACATGACGTCATCGGCGTCGGATTCGGACCGTCCAATCTTGCGCTTGCGATTGCTCTGGACGAGTGCGCGAGGCGGTCACGCCTGAAGTTCACGCCTATGTTTGTGGAAAGGCAACCGCATTTCACCTGGCATGGCGGAATGTTGTTGCCGGGCAGCGACATGCAGATCTCGTTTCTCAAGGATCTTGTTTCGTTACGCGATCCGACCAGTCCCTTTACCTTTGTGAACTATCTGCACAAGACGGGCCGTCTGCTGGATTTCATCAACTGCCGGACGTTCTATCCAAGCCGATTGGAGTTTAACGAATATCTCAGATGGGTGGCCGCCAGGTTCAAGTCTCAGACTGCTTATGGAGAAACGATAGTCGCAGTCGAACCCGTGACAGCCGGTCAAACGGTGACATCCCTGCGGGTTTATTCACGGACGCTCGCCGGCGGAGAGACGATCCGCCTCACAAAGAACCTCGTGGTCGCGGTTGGAGGCAAGCCGTATATCCCGGAGGTGTTTGCCAAGGTCGCTGATGATCCCAGGTTGATTCATTCCAGCCGTTACCTCGATCGGATCGAGCATGTCGGCCTGAGTGGTCGAGCAACGAGGGTGGCCGTTGTTGGCGGAGGACAGAGCGCGACCGAGGTTACGCTCGACCTTCATAGCCGATTTCCGCACGCCCGCATCGATTTGATCTTCCGTGGTCACGCCTTGAAGCCCTCCGACAGCAGTCCGTTTGTCAATGAAATCTTTAATCCGAGTTTTACCGATTTCATCTACGGGCAGCCTTGCGAGAGACGAGAGGCGATCGTTCGTAATTTCCGGAACACAAACTATGCGGTCGTTGATTCCGATCTGCTCGATCAGCTATATCGGTTGCTCTACCAGCAGCGCGTCAGCGGCGATATCAAGGTCGCCTTGCATCCGCGTAGCGAGATCGTGAATATAGATGCAGATTCCTCGGGAATCGAAATCGGTCTAGTCGACAAATTCGAAGGCGGAAGCCATCGCTCGACCTACGATGCAGTCATCCTGGCAACCGGATACGACAGGGAAACGCCCCACGCATTTCTCGGATCGATCCGCCGCTACGTTCGAGACGACGTGCTGGATCGTCACTACAAGTTCGTCACCAGCCCCGCATTCCGGCCGCAAATTCATCTTCAGGGATACGCTGAAGCTTCCCATGGCCTCAGCGATACCTTGCTTTCGGTTCTTGCCACGCGTTCGCAAGAGATCGCTGAGTCGTTGCTTTCCACAGTCTCCCAGCGTGAGCTCGTCGCTTCCGCTTAAGCTCCTTGTTCATCAGGCGCCAAGCAAAGGCAGCGCAGGAACCACGTATTCTTTCCTCTGCGACAGGGAACACGATTATCTCTTCCGGCGATGCTGTTGCTCGCTCTTGAAACGAGCCGGAAGGGCGGGGACCTGACGGCCGGGTGAGAACGCGTCAGGGTGTCTCATTGAGGGGCGTGTTAAGCGGAGCGATCACGCGCCACTCCTCAGTGGGCCCAAGTGCAGCCGGCGCGGAGAGCACGGTAGGAGATGAACCCGCGTCGACGATTAACGTGTTAGGCGAAATGGTAAAGCCAACCCCTGCAGCTTTGAGAACTGACTCTTTGATCGTCCAGTAGCGTAGAAAAAGGCGAGACTGAAGTGCATCCGGAGTTTTCGCCAATATCTGCCGTTCTTCCGACGCGAGGACGATCTCACTCATCTCGTTCATATCTCGAATGTCTCGCAGTGGCTCAATGTCTACCCCGACCGGCATATATGCCGCTGCAACAGCTACGGCGCCTCTCGCGTGGCTCATACTGAAATCAAGATGGGCGGGAGCATTCACGAGTACTGGTTTACCAAGCTCAGATCGCCCGAATCGCAACTTGTCGGCTTCGCGTTCCGCAATGGCACTGAGCAGAAGCCGTGTGCCAGCATGCGCAGCGAGATAGCTCATCCGATCCTCGGCGTGAATAAAACGCGTCAGGTGACCGGATTCCTCGTCGTCGAGAATCGACTTGGCATGGTCGATGCTGGGTGTCCCACGATCAGCGAAGGCGCCTCGAGCGTGATCCGTTGCTCCCATCCAAAGAACGATCTCACTGGCATTACGAAGCGCGGTAAGCTCTCGAAGGCAGGGACCGGGCAAGGAACGAACGCAGAGCGGATTGCGCGAGGCTTCGCATTTGACAGCGATCGACCAGGCAAGTGTTTTTCCCGCAAGCCCTATTGAGATTGAACTTGCAAAGGGGATCGTCGCTTCCTTCACCGTCTCTGCTCATTTTTGATTGTCGGTTGGCCAGCGAGGCTTTGATCGGAACGTGAATTAGCCGCCGCCTGATGCGACAGCAAGGTCGGTGCGAAACGGTGCGCAGTTGTAACCGATCATGAGCGCCATGGCCGCGCATAGATCGCGTCTTTGAGATATGTTTTTATGCATAGAGCCAATGCCCCGCAGCCGGGGGCGAAGCGCTTAGGGACGCCCGTGTCCACGACTTCAATGAAGATCGGGATTTCCCCCTACTTTCACTCTGCATTGCTATGAAAAGCGCGCCGTCAATTTGCAACGGTTTGTTCGAAGATTTGTACGGTTTGTCACTTATCCAAAAACAAATAGTCTGCCGCGTTGCGGGACTCGAGGCTGTTCCGCGAATACCGCACGCCGGCAAACATAGATAGAGTTTCAAGGTAATCTATCGGATATCAAACCAAGGAGCTTGAATCATCCGATCAATCAGGTCGATCGTGTTCCAACTTGTCAAACAAGTTGCTCACCATCATCGCGACCTCTGTCCGGTTCCGAGCCTTCAGCTTGCGCATGATATGCCGGATATGGACCTTCACGGTGCTTTCGCACATTCCAAGCTCGTATGCGATCTGCTTGTTCGCCCTGCCACGGCGCAATGCCTCGATCACCATGATCTGGCGCGCGGTGAAAAGCTGGCTTTCATCCTGACCCTGAAAAGACGACATCGCGCTGATCGGCACGAATGTGCCACCCGCTTCCACCAGCCGCACCGCTTCCACTGCGATACCAAGGGTCATGCTCGTTGGAATATAGCCGCGCGCACCGCTCTCGATCGCGCGCTTGATCCGTGAGCCGTCCTCGACATCGGACACGATGATCAATGGCGCGTCCATGGCGACGCGCGCGAGGCTCTCGACGTCGTCGGCATCATTTAACGACTTTTTTTGACCGCTCTGATTGCAGAGGAGGATGACAGAGGGGGCGGGAAGATCATCCTCTACCTTCATCCAGTCTGACAAAGTTGCGAACGAAAAAACCGCGTGACTGACAAATTTGGCTTGCAAACAATGCAACAAGCAATCGCGAACAAATGCTCTATCATCAATAATGATAATTGCGTTCCGGGCACGCTTCGTCTTGGTATCGAATGAATCTTTCGTTCCGTTGACGACTTGTGCGCTCTTGCCCTCGTGATCGCGGGCCGCAGCGTGCGCTGTAGGAACCGGGGAGGCTCCGGCTGCGAGAGCTTTTGGACGAGCCTGCCAAGGCCGATCCATATTAACTGTAATCTTAACTGTAATCGCGTTTTGCAGGTGCGCCTGCATGTGTCGGCCCATTGGAGGCGAGGCCCCGCAGGAGGCGCTGCCGACATTCAACTGCGGTCGAAGATCGAAACGAGGACGTGGATAAGCTGTTCGAGCCGGGTCGGATAACTTGTGAACTATCTTATCCTTCGGAGCGAAATGACTGGAAGAATAAATGCTTTCAAAACAACGACTTTCATTTGCGCTCATAGGTACTCCTACCAATCAGTCTTGAACGCTGTAACGGACAGGTCGGTCCACCCCAAACCCGTCGAAACCTTTCCGCCTCCAGCCTCCTTTTATTGCAATAATTTCAAACCCTAATTCAGAGTGTCCCTATCTGAACCTCGCCAACTCTAATTCAATTTTATCGGTCGGACCATAGCATTCTCATTACGAGACCGTGACAAGTCTGGTTCCTCACGACACTTTCAGGGTCATTTTGCCAAGGGAAGCCCGGCAATGTAGGCGTCGAAAGCGTCGGCCCAGTTGCCCGTGGCAGGGCTCAATGACGTGCTGATGTTGCGGCCATCAGAAGCATCCATCTCCAACGGAATGTCCGTGACCTGCCACGGTTCATAGCCGATCGAAGCGACGGCTGGGCCGCATAGACGTGTGGCCACCATCATCGCGCTGTAGCTTCCATGCTGGAATTCCCGTGGATGTGTATTGCTCAGCGTCAACGCGTCTTCTCCGATCATATCGGCGTCCATGCCCGTGATCGCTCCCCAGGCTTGCGATTGAACGAGGCTCAGGTCGTCGTCCTGCAAGTCACGACATCCGATTCGGGCGACGATGGTAATGAGCGTCAGCATGAATCCGACGAGATAAGGATCGCGCCACACGATATCGGGAATCCCGTTCAGAGCAGCGCGACTTCGTTCAACCAGCGGACCGATCGTCGTCACTGCTGCCCGACGTCCTCTCCTGACCGCCGCCATAGCAACCGCCCAGCGCAGCATTCTGGTCTCCCGATTCTCCCGACCCTTCCGAGCGGTGGAGGCTTGTCTTCCTTCCCATCCTACGAGACGATGGCCCCGCAGGACAGAGCGCTTATCGCTTTACCGCCGTCGTTGATTAACGTCCTCGGCGCCATTTGACGTCGCGGGCGAAGAGCCTGCTTTAAGTGCGATGGCCGAAATGACCGCCAACCACCTTCCTCAGAAACCCGATTTCGCCGCGCTTGAGGCGGCAGCGCCGGAATCCGCGGATCGCCGGACCACCATCCTGTCTCTGATTGGAGGCCTGGTCTTCAACTGGTCCAACAACGAAAGCCTGTTTATCTATGTTCTCATGCTGCTTCTGAAAGCTGATCAGGCTACGGCTGCTATCGTGTTTGCGACACTGAATACCACCCGGGCAAGGCTCGATCTCATCCAGCGGCTGGCGCGAATCAGGATCACGGACAAAGCGCTTAGCAAGGAACTCGATCGCCTGATCGACCGCTTCAACGAAGGCACCCACATCCGCAACGAACTCAATCACTGCATGTATACGGTGGACAATACCACCGGCGCGATACTGCATACGCAATCCATGCGCCTGGTCCAGACCAGCAGCACGCTTCGTTTCGGTGAAATCAAGCCGATGGATGAAGCCCGCATTCGTGAGATGTCGGACGCGGTGCGGGAAATGGCGCGAATAAACCGGGAAATCTGGGATTTCATGCCGCGGCTCGAAGCCCATTTGCAAAGCGGCGGCCGATCTTAGGTCAATCACGGCGGTCAAAATGACCTGAAAGCCGTAGGCGGCTACTCCTTTTGACTTATCACACCCTCTCCTCAAGGCGATTGGAAATCTCCGTAAGGCTAACTAGCCGTTGGAAGGCCATTGAGCGAGCTTCGTCGTGCGAAATCGGCATCCGCGCTGATCTCGCCGCCGGCAGAACCGGCGCAACAATTAGCATCGCTTTTCGACAAGGCCGCTGACGTAGAAGATTGGCGCGCTTTAGTTGCGACGATGCTCCTTCGATTAGGAGTATATCATGGGAAGTCGCGGTAATAACAACAACCACGGCGGTAACAACAACGGTGGTTATGGCGACGACGACAACGATCCGACGCAGAGCCAGGGTCAGGCGCAGGGCAATCTGCAAGCCAATCTGCAGGGTCAGCTTCAGGGCCAGGCCAATCTGCAGGGTCAGGGTCAGGGTCAGGGTCAGGGTCAGGAGCAGGGTCAGTCCCAGCTCGCCAACCAGACCGCTGTTCAGGGTCTCTATTCCGAGAGTGGTAACCTGAATTGGAACGGCAACGGTAACGAGAGCGATAACAAGAACGACAACTCGAACGACAACTCGAACGAGAACAGCCTCGACAACAAGCTCGACAACGGCGTTGACAACAAGCTCGACAATTCCGTCGACAACAAGCTCGACAATTCCGTCGACAACAGCCTCGACAACAAGATCGAGAACAACGTCGAGAACAACGTCGAGACCAAGGTCGATGTTGCCGTCAATGTTGACCTGGACCTGGATGCCAGCAGCTTCGCCAATCCGATCATTGATCTGAGCGGGATCAGCGGCATCGAACAGTCGTTGATCATGCCCGATGTGGTCAACCAGACGTTGAACGGCGGCGGAAACCAGTTCAATATCGACCAGGTCAATAACCTGGTGGATAACGATCACCTCAACAATCCGAACGTGACCTTTAACGGTGGTGAAGGTGGGTATGACTGCGGCGATCCGCTCAGTGGTGGCGGGTTCGATATGGATGCGCATGTCACTGGTGCTACGGCTTCAATCGATGGTGCGCTCGGCAACCTCGATCACGCCAGCACCGGGCTCAGCGCTGATACTGTGGTAGATCAGTCGGCCTTCAATCAGACCATCACAATGGGTGCCAACATCCAGTTCAACAGCCAGACGATCACCGCTGGTCAAGACTTCCAGGATGATCATTCATCCATAAGCTAATAGACCTTCAGCCTGCGCGGCAATCGCCGCGCAGGCTTTTTTTGCCAACTAATCAATACTGCTCCGAAATTCTGAGACTGCAATGGGCGCTCGCGGAATGGGGACGTTTTGCGTGCCTAAAAGCAGGAGGCTCCTATGGTGCCCGGCGGTATAACCGAAATCATCTGGCATTTCGCAGGCTATCTAAAAATTTTCGACGACATCGCTCGCTTCCGCGAGCCGCCCGATGACGGATCTTATCGTCCCCATACCGAGGATTATACGACGCATCGGCCTCATTTTGAGTTCACGCCGATCGACGATGAGATGGTTACCCGGCCTACTCCCATGCAGAATCCCCTGCCACTCGGGGGAGGAGGGGGTTACGCGCCGCATTTGCCTACTCATCCCACGCCAGACATTGGTCCCGAAAAATTTGGTCCAATGCACTCGCCCAATTTTCTGACGCCGATGCATGCGGGTGCAGGCGGCGCCGGCGGCGGGGTCAATATTATCAAAGCCACCTATCAGGATGGCGGTACGCAGAGCGACGTCCAGACGCATCAACTCAACTATATGCATGACAATGATTCGTTGATCGGAACGCACGACGCGAACCTTCTGTTCTCGTTGAGCGCGGCCGCCGATCATGCGATCTCCCAAATGATCGCCGGAGCGGACGCGGCCGTTCCGACCGAATGGCATGCTCCACAAAATACGGCCGCCCTTCCGGCTTTCGTCGCAGCGCACGATCAGGCCTGGGCCGATCGCGGCGGCACGCCTGACGCGCACTCAATCGGACCCGGCTATTATGTGAACGGCGAACTACAGGACAGGCCGCCGGAGGTTCCCGCTTCCGATCCTGCTCCGGCGCCTGACCTCGGCAAGGGTTTGGGCCAGTGGGCGCTCGACGGTGGAAATACCGCTAGCAACGGCGCCTATATCGTCGATCTGACCGATTCTGCGCGAACGATGGTGGTGGCGGGCGACTACTTCAAGACCAATGTGATCATCCAGACCAATTCGTACATGGACAATGACCATGTGACGGTCAGTGGCACCGGAGCCAACGTCGAGACCGGCGGCAACCAGGCTACCAATATCGCCGACTTTATCGAGCGCCCCGGCGTCTATGAATCGGTGCCGGAATACTATGCCGGCCCGAACTGGTCCGTCGATGTCGTGCAGGGCGATTATTATAACATTCGAGCGTTGATCCAGACCAATTATTTGTCTGACAACGACGTCACGATGCAGAACAGCTCAAGCACCCACTATGAAATTCATGCGGGCCAGAATGAGCTCGGCAACTTTGTGCTGCTCAACGATGGGGAGTTCAATTACGACCTGATCATCGTCGGCGGCAGCTATCACGGCATGAACTTGATCTACCAGAATAACGTTCTCTACAACAACGATACGGTGAAGATCACTGGCGACGGCGTCGATACGAACCAGACGGTTTCCACGGGCGGGAATGAACTCACCAACAACGCAACGATCTCGAGCTACGGCGGCACCAACACTCTCGCGTGGAATGCGGGTCTGGATGATCTTATCCAAAATGTTTCGGGTGGTGTGACAGAGCTCGTCCCTTCGTTCGGACAACTGATTGCCGGCAATGGCGGCACGTTCAACGTTCTTTATATTACAGGCGACTACTACGATGTGAACGCGATCTGGCAGACAAACATCGTCTCGGACGCGAACCTGGCGATTCAAATTCAGGGATCGCCATCGCCCATCACGGCCGGTTACTACGGCGACGGCATGGCTACCCAAAATGTTGCAACGGGCGGCAACGTGCTCAGCAACGACGCCGTGATTGTCGACGTTGGAAACACCAACATCCATGTCGGCGGACAAGTCTACGGCGATTCCATTTTGATCCAGGCGAATCTCGTGGAGCAAAATTCGGATAACGTGACTAACGCGGATCCTCAGGCTCTTGTGCCCGAGGTGATCGCCTTCATCGGGTCGGACGAAACGACAATTAACCCAGATCAACAACAACACGCGCCTGCGCCGATTCCGCACGACGACCCTATGGCCAACGTCCTCCACTAATCGTAGACAAAGTATCGTAACTGTCGGTTGAGGAGAGCGGCAAAATGAGTCTGGGTGACAACCGAGTCACGTCCAATCCGCTCGCCAGCTTAGACGAGCAAACCGAATCTGGTATTCGGTCAGACCTCGAATCGCCCGTTAAGTCTCCAGAAGCGCTTGATGTACAAACGGAGACTGCGCCGACGTCTGTCGTGCCGGATGGCAAGGTAGCCGAGCCGCCTTTGGCGCCGGCGAGCGGCGGGGGAAATGATAACGGCAAGGGAATTGTCAACGGCGGCGGCGGCAGCAATCCACAACTGCAAAAGCGCTCAGGCAGCAACGAATTCCGCGATGTTCTCGGTAAGGGGCTGGCCGCCGCACGACGCAACCTTATCACTGTGGGAATCTTCTCGCTTGTTGTAAACCTTCTTGTTCTTTCGATTCCCATTTATCTTTTCAATATGTCGGACCGCGTGCTGACCAGCCGAAGCGTCGACACGCTGATCATGCTGTCATCGATCGTTATTCTGGCGATCGGTGCTCATGTCGTGATGGACATGATACGCCGTTTTATCCTGATGAGGATTGCCGTCGAAACCGAAGCGCGGTTGGGCGGCCCCGTCCTGAGCGCCGCGGCGAAGGCGGCACAAAGCGGTTCAAGCCGGGAATTTCAAACCCTCGCGGACTTGCAGCATTTGCGCCATTTTATCACCGGTTCGGTTCTGCTGACGATCTTCGATGCGCCGGTGACGCCCGCTTACCTCGCCGTCGTCTTTCTGATCAGTCCGCAACTTGGGTTGATCGTGCTCGCCTCGAGCGCTGCGCTGGTCGGGGTCGCGCTCATCAACCAGCGTGTGACGGCGGTACCTTTTATGCGCGCAAATGCGTTTGGGACCCGTGCAAATCTACAGGCCGAAGCGATGGCGCGCAACGCCCAGGTCATCAATGCAATGGGCATGATTCCGGAAGGTGTCGAGGTTTGGGGAAAGGAAACCGTTGAATCGCTTAAGGCGCAGGTTGCCGGCCATGATCTCAACATCATCATGACTGGCGTTTCAAAGTTCCTGCGTCTGGGCACTCAGATCGCCATACTTGGCTGGGGCGCCTATCTCGCGCTCGAAAGCGAGCTGACCGGAGGTATGATTATCGCTGCATCGATCGTCGCCAGCCGCGCTCTGGCGCCATTGGAAGGTACGATCGAAGGATGGCGTCAATTTATACAAGCTCGCTCGGCCTACACTCGCATCAAGAGTTTGCTCCAGAGTTCACCACTCAACCTCGATCGTTTGCGGTTGCCACGCCCGGAGGGCCGTCTCAGTGTCGAGCGTATCCTCTACGTCCCCCCGCCCAATAAGAAGGTCATTCTCAACGGCATCAGCTTTCAGCTCGAACCAGGCGAGTCTTTGGCGATCGTAGGGCCTTCCGGAACCGGAAAGACCATGCTGGCGCGAATGTTGGTCGGCTCGATTATTCCGACCGCGGGGAATGTCCGCCTCGATATGATGGACCTGCGCAATTGGGATCCGCGCCAGTTTGGCGAGAGCGTCGGTTATCTGCCGCAGGAGGTCCAATTGTTTCCGGCGTCGATCAAGGCGAATATCGCGCGAATGCGCGCCGACGCGGTCGATGAAGATATCTTCGATGCGGCTGAAACGGCAGACGTTCATGAAATGATATCGGAGATGGCCCAAGGCTACGAAACCGTGATCGGCATGGATGGCAGCCCGTTGTCGGGCGGGCAGCGGCAGCGGATCGGCCTTGCGCGCGCCTTCTACGGCAATCCTCGGTTGATTGTACTGGACGAGCCAAACGCAAACCTGGATGCGAACGGCGAACGCGCGTTGGCAAAAGCGTTAATGCGCGCCAAGGAGAAGCGGATGACGGTGGTGACCATCACGCAACGGCCGGCACTGCTACAGAGCGTCGACAAAATTATGATTTTGGCGAACGGCTCCGTGCAGGCGTTCGGAGCGCGTGATGAAGTGATTCCGATGGTGACGGGCCGCAAAAAGAGCGCTTCGGCTGCGCCAATGCTCGACGCATCATGATCATGGGGCGCACAGACATGAGCCTGGAGAAGCGGTCATGAGCATGACAACGGTAGGTGATCAGCCTTCTTGGCACGTCGATCTGCCGCGTTCGACGCGTGGCCTCACCATAGCAGGAATGGCGGTCATTGCAGCGGCGGTCATGGGATTCGGTGTCTGGGGCAATACGGCGCCGATCGCGGGTGCTGTCGTGGCGTCCGGCGTGTTCGTGGCTACTGGCCAGAATAAGATCGTTCAACATCTTGAAGGCGGCATGATCGACGAGATCAAGGTCCGTGAAGGTGATATCGTGGAACCCGGCCAGATCCTTGTTGAACTGGACCGGACCTCGGCAAAAACTGAGATGCAGCGACTTTTTCTTCGCAACGCGCGGCTCACGGCTGTTGATGCGCGCTTGCAGGCACAGGTCCGCGAGGAACCGGAAGTTCACTTTCCGCCTGAGTTGGCTGCTGATTCAACGGATCCGCAAATACGCAACATCGTCAGCTCCCAGATTCTCGCCTTCACTGCTCAGCGCAACAATACGAACAGCGACGTTGCCGGAATTGAGGACAGCATCAAGGCTCTGAACGAGCGTATCGCGGGATCCAAGGTTCAACTCGACGGCGTGCGGCGGCAGATCGCCCTCGTCGAAGAGGATATAAAGACCAAGGAACATCTTTTGGCTGCCGGGCTCGTGCGCAAGCCTGACGTTCTTCTTTTGCAACGCAATCAGGCCAATCTCGAAGGCGAGGTCGGCCGCATCATGGGTGAGATCGGAGACGCCAAGGAGCGGATATCCCGCTCGGTGGAGCAGATCAACGGCGTAAGGAAGACTGTTATTAAGACTGCAGTCGAGCAGATGCACGAGGTGCGCGGTGAACTGGTCGACGTCCGCGAACGGATGCAGAGCGCAAAGGGCGTATTGGACCGGACCACGATCCGCGCGCCGGTCAAGGGCGTCGTGGTCAAGTTGCGCTTTCATACGCGCGGCGGTGTGGTAGAGCCCGGCAAGCCCATCATGGAGCTGTTGCCGCTCAATGAGCCATTGATCATCGAAGCCAGAGTGAGACCGCAGGATATCGACTCCGTCAAGCATGGCCAGGATGCGATGGTTCGGCTGACAGCGCTCAGCCAGAGGGTCACGCCGATGGTTTCGGGACAGGTTATCTATCTCTCCGCCGATACCGTCGCCGATGAGAAAAAATCACTCCAGACCGGGCCGACCGATATCTATGTGATTCGGGTGCGGCTCAATATGGCCGAAGTCGCTGCGATTCACGGTTTCCATCCGACGCCAGGCATGCCGGCGGAAGTTTTCGTCAAGACGACCGAACGAACATTCTTCCAGTACATTATGAAGCCCATCGATGACAGCATGTCACGGGCGTTTCGCGAGCGGTAGGGGAGCAAAGTAGCGCTGGAAGAACAGCACGAGGACGTAAAGAGGGTTGAGATGTATATCGACGTCATTGAGGACATGGATGCTTTCAGCCAGTTGAGAGAAAACTGGGGCGAGGTCTATGATGCCGATCCTCATGCGACCCTTTATCTGTCCTGGAACTGGCTTTTTCCATGGCTGGAAAATCTCAATACGCCATGGGTTGTCCTTGCGGCCAAGGAATCTGGATCAGCCTCTCGCTATGTAGCTTTTTTTCCGCTTCGGCTTGATACGAGAATCGACGGCACAGGGCGTCTGTTCAACGATCTTAGAATGGCTGGTAGCCACGCCGCAGACTACACTGGGCTTATTTCGATTCCCGAGTCCGAGGCCGATGCGATTACTGCGTTTGCGCAGCAAATCAAGCGTATGAACTGGGCCGATCTTGTTCTCGATAATTTCTGCGGTTCGGATGTTCGGTTCAGCAAACTCGTTTCCTGCTTCTCTCAATCAAAGTTCACAATCAGTCAGACGGATCGCGTCAACAAGACCGATCAGGTCGACAACTCGATTTGTCCATATGTGGACTTGCCGGAAGATTGGGACGCGTATCTTGAAACCATCAGCTCCAACACGCGGCAGAAGTTGCGCCGCTTGTTGCGTGCGGTCGATGCCAATAGCGAATATCGCATTACTCACGCGACCAAGGAAACGGTGGCGACCGACCTGAATACGCTTCTTCGTTTTTGGGAAAGCAAATGGCGACCCAGAAAAGGCAAGCTTACGGATAGTCTTGTCCGTGGGCATCGTGGCATGCTTTCGCGCAGCTTTGAACGCGGGTTACTCTTGCTGCCTACGCTTTGGCTTGGCGATCGTCCCCTTGCCGCTCTCGCGATCCTGATGGACGAGCAGAAAAAATCGCTTTTGTTTTACATAACGGGACGAGACGAAAGTTTTGCGGGTCCGCAGCCCGGACTTATCCTGCACGGCCATAGCATTCGCTATGCCATTTCCCGTGGAATGAAGCGTTACGATTTTCTTCGTGGAAACGAACGCTACAAATATTCATTCGGCGTCAAGGAGCAACGGCTTCATTGCTACGTTGTCGCGACGCGAAGCGGCTCCAATCTGGGCGGGAGACTTGATGTGCGGACTCTCCCGGACGCGTTGAAGAAAGCGACAGATCTTCATCAAGAAGGCAAGATCGATCAAGCAACACGTGCATATCGTCAGATTCTGGAGACCGATCCGCGAAACGAAAACACGCTCCATCGTTACGGTCAGCTTCTTGCAGGCAAGAGTGATCACGTAGCAGCAAAACGTGTGTTCAAGCTTCTTACCCGGATGAGAACTGATACCTACAAGCCGTGGCTTTTGCTTGGGCAATCCTGCGAAGCCATGGGTCAGTACCTCGACGCCGCCAATGCGTATCGTGAGGTGATTCGGCTACAACCGGGCGTACCGGATATTTTCAGCAAGCTGGCGAACGTCTTGTTCAAGGCTGGACGTATTGAAGACGCGCGCAAAGCACTCATAACCAGTTACGGAGTCGGTGTTGCAGGCGGTGAGGGTGATGCGTCGTTCAGAGTTCACTGACTCATGGTGTATGATATCCACCTGTGTGCCGATGGACGCTACTGCGCGAACAAACCATCACGTGCGTTCACACACGCTCAACAGAAATCATAAGCAAGATCATAAACAGTGCACGTGCTGTGCCTGGGCGACTTCCGCGAGACGGGTCCGACTGCATAACCCGGAACCGTCTCGCGCCTTGCCGTGCGGGAAGAGGGCCTATGGTCCTCTTGCCGGATCGGTGTGGAAGCCGACGCCGACCGCGCCCTTGCGGATCGGATAGTTGTGAGAGACCGGGTCGAGCTGCGGGAACAGAGCATCAACCGCCGTCTCACGCTCCATCGGCGGAACCACGAAGCGCTCCTCGAAGGTCGGCATCGACGTGAGCCGCCAGATCGCTTCGACCTCAGCCGCGGTGGTCTTGCCTTCGGCCAGTGCTCGCTGCACCTCCTCGTCCGGAATGTCCTTGACCTTCCGCGAACGCATGTAGACGCGCACCGCCACCAGCTTCTTGTAGACGCCGCGGATGATGTCCTCGTTGCCGCCCGCCAGCAAGCTCGCCATGTAGCGAAGCGGAATACGTGAGCGTTCCAGCGAGCTCATCAACGGTCCCAGCCGTGATTCACTAGCAATGTTGTCGTACACGCCGTTCTCCACCTTGGCCAGAACCGGCCCCAGCGGCGGCACATAGAACAACATCGGCAGCGTGCGGAACTCCGGATGCAGCGGGAGCGCGATGCCCCACTTCTTGACGAACTGGAAGACCGGAGACTTCTGCGCCGCCTCGATCTTCGAATCCGGAATCCCGTTCGCTCTCGCGGCCGCGATGATCTCCGGATCAAACGGATCCTTGATGATGTTGCGCTGCGCCATCACCAGCTGATCCTGCGGCGACTTGGCCGTCTCCTCGATCGCGTCCGCATCGTAAAGCACGAGGCCGATATACCGGATGCGTCCCACGCAGGAGTGGAAGCACGCCGGCGGCTGGCCGCTCTCAAGGCGCGGATAGCACAGGATGCACTTCTCGGCCTTGCCGGTCGACCAGTTGAAGTAGGTCTTCTTGTACGGGCAACCCGAGACGCACATGCGCCAGGCACGGCAGCGCTCCTGGCTCACCAGCACCACGCCGTCCTCGCCGCGCTTGTAGAGCGCACCCTGCGGGCACGCCGCCACGCAGCCCGGATTGAGGCAGTGATTGCAGATGCGCGGCAGATAGAAGAACACCGTGCTGTTGATCTCGTTGATCTGACGCATTTCCTCATCGGAGGCGCCGTCGAAGTTCGGATCGTTGTTCGCATAGACCTGCGAGCCGCCGAGGTCGTCGTCCCAGTTCGGACCGGCCTCAATGGTGTCCATGTACTTGCCCGTCACCATCGAGATGGCGCGCGCGGTCGGCTGCTCGTCGGCCAAGGGCGCGTTGATCAGGTTCTGGTAGTCGTAGGTCCAGGGCTCGAAATAATCGTCGAGCGTCGGCAGGTAGGGGTTGTAGAAGATGTTGCTCAGCGTTCCCCACTTGCCCTGCAGCCGCAGCCGCAGGCTCTTCTGCCTCTGACCGTCGACGACCCAGCCGCCGCGATACTTGGTCTGGTCTTCCCAACGTGTCGGGTAACCCGTACCCGGCTTGGTCTCCACGTTGTTCCAGTACATGTACTCAGTGCCCTTGCGATCGGTCCAGATGTTCTTGCACGCGATGCTGCAGGTGTGGCAACCGATGCACTTGTCCAGGTGAAAGACCATCGAAACTTGAGCTCGGATGTCCATGTGTATACTCCTTCGTTCCCTATGGCTCGTTCTTATCGCTCCCCCATGGTTATCGTTTGTGCTTACGGCTTGGATCGTGCTTGTGGTTTTTGTTCCGTGCTTGCGTGTTTCTCGTCTTCGCTACGGCTAATGCGAAACTCCTAGTGAGGCACATTTCGCCGCGAGATGCACCTCTATTCCCGTTATGGCCAGCGGGGCGACGGGTTTGCTCTTGCGTTGTTGTTGCCACGCGACCGACGATCGCTTCGCTGCGGTCCCCTGCAATTCCTTGCTGCATGAATATCTTCGGGTCGCAGGCTCACCACGAAGACTTCGTCCGCGCCTCAGTCCGGCTTCTTGACGCGGACTAAGCAGAAGACAGCTAAGCCGCAGACTTAACTTTGGTCTTCATATCCGACATCGGATTTGCGAGCTTCTGCGGTAACGCCACCACGGGCATGCTGCTATGGAGGCCTGCGTCAGGCAATTCCGCCTCAAGATCAGGCTTACGAGCAGTCGCACGCCGGAGTGCTTGCGCCAACACAAGCTGGAGGCTGGTTGCCGTGCTGCGGAAAGCGTCCCACAATGTCGCCACGCCCTGGTTCGGCACCAGGATCGACGCCACTCCAAACTCCCGCGGCACCCGGTTCAAAACCAGACGTGTCACATGCGAAGGGACAACAGATCCAGCGTGAGCATGTTCATGGTCGTTGTCGCTGCGCGGCGAGACGGCCGGCAGTTGTAGGACCGTCGCGGTTTGACCGGCTATCAGTCGGTCGATCTTTACGACCTGCCCGTTGGGGAATTCCAGGGCGTCATGTTGAACGTACGGATCATCTAGGTCGACCTGTCGAAAGCTGGCGACCTTATAGTTCACGCGGACCTTGCCAAAAATTCTCACGCCCAAAACTTTAGGACTGAAAGCGCGATCATGTTCGACGGCAGCGTCAAAGGCGAGTTCCGTTCCCGGAAGTAGGCAGACCGCTACCTGAGGTGCGTCGTCGTGAACAACAAGCTTGGTTCCGAGTTCGCCAACGGCAGCAAAGCCACGCGCCTTTGATCGCGCAAGCTCCATTGTAACCAGTTTGTCAGCTACCTGAGCAGGCCGCGATGAGACGTGATGCAGGCTGTAATCGCACATGAAAGGCTCCTCAAATTCGCATCACACATTTGCGGCCTTAACACCAACGACACATTATAGTTCCTGTAGTTTCTCGCGCAGTTGCCATCAATGCCAATCAATTTTCCGGCATGGACCTAATCGATCCTAGGACGATGCGGATTGAAAGCGGAACGGGATTCTGCGGTCGGATACCGTGCGGACGAACACCATCACTGGTGAACCGACCGCGGGCCATGTTGCAGCGCGCTTGTAGCGAACCGTACAGATCGTCCGGACGCATCCTGGCAAGCGCGCAAAGGAGGGAACGGAAAAAACCGTTCCTCGAAGACTCGGCCTTCCGTCACGAGACTCGGGTAGGTGCGGCATTGCCCAAACGTGGCAAGCATTGGGCAATGCACGAGCGAGGCATTCCGTCGAGGCCGATTGTGAAAGACCTCGCCCGGAAATACAGAACGAAACGCTGGCCTAGAAGCGGAGATTATCCGTTCAACGGACGCTGGGCACTACAGTTGCTCTGCGATCTGATTCAGCAGCTTCTTGGCTTCTTGGCGGGCAAGTTTTTCATACTGGAGAAAGTTGATTCTTTCGCCGTTTTCGAGAAGAACCTCGAGGTGCACGGTCTGTCTGATGTCGGTTTCGGTATTCACGACCTCGATTAACAGTCTGCCCCACAGCTTTCCCAAAGGGGCGTGATCGTCCAAGGCAAACTTCGTTTCGTCCAGCTTGATCGGCATCCCAGTCCTCATCTTGTAATTTGAAAAATAATAGGTCTCGAGAACCCTCCGAATAGCTTGGTACTGTGCTGTGATGCAACTGGGGAATCCGGGTTGCGAGGATAGCTTGAATGTGCGATGGGCAGGATAGCCTGTCCGCCGCCGTTTTGTGGTGCGCGTTGCGGTGGCTCTCAGCCCTCCCGCCTCCATTGTGACGCGCAAGACCGCCCTTAAGTAAACTGACGGAAGCTGCAATTCCGGACACCAAGTCGCCGCCGCAGTGAGCGGCTTGATCGCCGGCTGCCCCATATCCAGATCAGGTGAAACGTGCTTGGCGGTTGATGGTACCGGCCAATGTCCCGAATCCGAAGTTTGCTAGGAAGGCGCGCGCCGTGAGGCGAGTTTCGGATTTGAAAGGATGCGTACCCCGGGTAGAGTTTCGGGACGATACCAGGAGCAGCAGGGAGAAAGACGGATATGACGGTTTCCACGGAACGCGCGGTTCTTGCCGGCGGCTGCTTCTGGGGTATGCAGGCCTTGTTGCGCCGATATACAGGCGTGATTTCGACCCGGGTCGGCTACACTGGCGGCGACGTGCCGAATGCCACATATCGCAACCACGGCGATCATGCCGAGGCCATCGAAATAAACTTCGATCCGAAAGTGATCAGCTTCCGGCAACTGCTGGAGTTCTTTTTCCAGATTCATGATCCCAGCACGGAGGATCGTCAGGGTTACGATCAGGGCGCGAGCTACCGTTCGGCCATCTTCTACACGAGCGACGAGCAGAAGCGGATCGCGGAAGAAACCATCGCCGATGTCGATGCGTCCGGTCTTTGGCCTGGCTATGTTGTCACCGAGGTTGAGCCGGCCGGACCGTTCTGGGAAGCCGAGGCCGAGCATCAGGATTATCTGGAGCGTTTTCCGAACGGCTACACCTGCCATTTCATCCGGCCGAACTGGAAGCTGCCGCGCAGGCAGGAGACCAGTCAGGCTAGGGCCAGCGGAGACCGCTGAGGGTGAAAACCTCCGGTTTGCGGCGATCTCATGCGGCAGTGGCGTCCAGCTCCACGAGCCGCTCGGCTTCGGCAAGATCGTCGGTGGTATTGATATTGAAGAACGGATCGAACGGCGCGGTCGGCCATGAAACCGCGGCAAGCCGGTAGCGTGCGGTCCAGCGATCGACCTTTCTGACGCCTTCGGATGTCAGCGCCTGATGCAGTTCGTCGCGCAGCCTCACATTCCACAGTCCGATCACCGGATGCGCCCGCTCGTCCGAAACGGCGACCGCAAGTTCGGCATCATGTTCCCCCCGCGCGTCATGCAGCCGAGCCACCAGATCGCGTGGCAGGAATGGGCAATCGCCCGGGGTGCTTACGATCCATTGGATGCCCGATCGCTGCTCCGCTGCCCAGTCGAGAGCGGCGAGGATTCCAGCGAGCGGCCCGGGAAAATCCGCCACGCTATCGGCGACCACTGGCAGGCCGAACGCCGCAAACCGAGCGGGATTGCCATTGGCGTTGAGGATGAGACCACAGCATTGGGGTGCTAGTCGCGCGATGACGCGGTTCAGGATGGTCTGTCCGCCGATTTCGCGCATCGGCTTGTCGCCGCCCCCGATGCGCCGCGCAAGCCCGCCGGCGAGAATGACGGCCGGAGTTGGTGGATAGTCTGAAGGAGAGGCTGCGTCGGTACTGGTCATGGGGGCATCCGGTGCGCAAGACAATAGGACGTGATCAGCCGGAAAACATCCCCCGAAACGGAACAGGATTGGAGCCAATGTAAGACGGACGTGCAGTCCCCCGGTTGACGGTCGCATCGGGATTCGCCATGTTTGCCCCATGCTGATATCGAAACTCGATCTCACCGGGCTGAAGTGCCCGATGCCGGCGCTCAAGACCCGTAAGGCGTTGAAATCGTTGACGCCTGGCGAGCGGCTTGAGGTGCACTGCACCGACCCGCTCTCGGTGATCGATATTCCGAACCTGATCCGGGAGACCGGCGATTCCGTGGAAATCACCGAACGCGCGGAAAGACGGATCGTTTTCCTCATCAAAAAAGCGGGAGCGTCCTCGTTGCTGGAGGACCGCTTCGGATCGTTGTCGCTGCGGTCCTTGTGCCCCTATACGAAGTGACGGCCATTCGGCGGCCCAACCCACAGCCGACGGGTCAGACGGTTCGGCCCGCGACAAACAGTGGCAAAGTCTATTCGCGCCCGTCGCTCCCGCGTACGCGGCGGATCATCTGTTCGACATGCGGGATCGGCGTTTCCGGTTGAATGCCGTGGCCGAGGTTGAAGATCAGCCGGCCAGCGGCAAAATTCGTCAGCACGTCATCGACCGCGCGATCGAGCGCCGCGCCACCGGCGATCAGCGCCAACGGATCGAGATTGCCCTGAACGGCGACGCGGCTCTGGACCTTGTCCCGGATCAATGATGGCTCTGCGGCCCAGTCGATGCTGACAGCGTCGACGCCGGTCGTCTCGATATAGGATGGCAATAGAGCGCCGGCGCCGCGGGGAAAGCCGATAATCTTTGCGTCCGGAACTCGCTTGCGTACCCCTGCGACAATGCGTTTGGTGGGTTCGATCGACCAGCGCGCGAATTCGCGCGGCGGCAGCACCCCCGCCCAGGTGTCGAAAATTTGCAGCGCATCCGCGCCGGCCTTGAGCTGGCCGAGCAGATAATGGATCGAGTTATCGACGATGGCGTCGATGATTTTTGCGAAGACGTCGGGGTGGCGATAGGCCATCATCCGCGCCGGCGCCTGATCGGACGTGCCCTGTCCGGCGACCATGTAGGTCGCGACCGTCCACGGTGCGCCACAGAAACCGATCAGCGCTGTTTTTGAATCGAGCTCGCGCTTGACGCGCCGCAGCGCCTCGAACACCGGCTCGAGTTTCGTCATGTCGGCTTCGCGCGCAAGCGTTGCGACCTTGTCCGGCGTATCCAGCGGATCGAGCCGCGGGCCTTCGCCCACCTCGAAGCGCACCGAGCGCCCGAGCGCGTAGGGAATGACGAGAATGTCGGAGAAGATGATCGCCGCGTCGAATGCGAAACGGCGGATTGGCTGCAACGTTACTTCGGCCGCGAATTCCGGCGTGAAGCAAAGATCGAGAAAGCCGCCGGCTTTGGCGCGCAGCTCGCGATATTCCGGCAGGTAGCGGCCCGCCTGCCGCATCATCCAGATCGGCGGCACGGCCTGACGGCGGCCCGAAAGCACTTCGAGAAATGGCTTGATGGTCGAATTCTGGTCCAAGGCGTGTTCCGTGAGTGGGTTGTGTTTCCGGGGTCTGATACACGACCGGCAGGGTCTTGGCCACGGCAGCCGCAACCCTTCGGCTTGCGGCGATCTCAGCCATGCAGTTTCGTAGCCGTCTCGGCGATCATCCTGCCTTGATAGCGCGCGCCTGCGAGTTCGTTCGTGCTCGGCTGGCGGCTGTGTCGGCGATGGTGGTTGCGCCGTAGGGCGTGCCACCAGTAACCTCCTTGACGCCCATCTGGCCTGCGAAGCCGTAATTGAGACCCACGATCGTCATGCCGAAGTGCAGAAGGTTAAAAAACAGGGTGGTCTCCTGGCCGCCATGCTGGGTCGCGCTTGACGAGAATGCGCCGCCGACCTTACCGTGCAACGCGCCCTTGGCCCATAGGCCGCCGGCTTGCCATTTGCGATGACATCCGTCCGAACCGCGTGCCGGCGCCGACGATAATCGCGTCATAATTGATGAGGTCATCGATCCTCGCCAGCGGCGCAGCCTGATCGAGCTCTAAGTGTTTTGCCCTCGCAACGGCTTCGGGCACGAGTTCGGGTACCCGCTTGACATCGACGGTGGCTCCAGCCTCTCGGGCGCCGCCCGCGAAATCGGGATACCTGAAATCATGGCGGCGAAGCCGACCAGCCTACGATGGATGGGGTCCGAAAATGGACAGAAACACTAAACGACGCGCTCGCAAATAATGATCACGCGGCGGTTAAATCTTAGTTCATGCGATTTCAGAATTCGGCGGTATACAAGCCTCAGTCAGTACTGAGGCCCGTACCCGAACTCATGCGGTCGCGCTCGCGGCGGAAAGAATAAGACCTATTCACACGATATAGACAGGCAAGACAGTAAAACTGTTGTTGTTGGGTATTAATAGACTTCGGGCGACGCGCTGTCCTGACTTTTTTACCGCAATGAGGCGAGGCACGCGGAGATGACTATGTTTTGGTTTTACGCCGACCCCGCTGGCTGAAGTGGTGCCGGAAATAGGAGAGATCCGGGCGTACTCGGCGGGCTGACCGATCACGGCATCCTCTATGGCGCTCAGGTTGTGTGAGGGCGTCCGGCGGCGAGGGAGACTAAATCTATAGGTATCGCCCTCATTCGGAGCAGTTCGCTGGACTTCGATAAACGGCTACGTACATCGGACGTCGCGTGCGGTCATCCCTATTCGCATAAAGCTTCGCGCAAGTCTGGGCCGGAGTATGGGCGAAAACGTTCGATGAAAGGTTGGGGTCGGTTAAGGAAAAATGAGTATCGCGAGCGATTTTCGTCGTTTAGATTTGAAGGAGCAAACATGGACCTTCCACCACGAGATTTCGTGGCATTGTTCAAGAAGGAAAAAATCTACGATGAAATTCGTAACAAGCTGAAGCCGCATGAACGGCCGGACGATGCAAAGTTACCTCACCCGTTACAACGGTTCTTCGGTTGCTTTGTCGGGTTTTATCCGTGCCGCCAATACAACGATACGAGTCGTAATGTCATCGGCTTTGACATTTTCAATATTTCGCCGAGAAGCTGAGCTGTTGCAGTCACCATTAGATTTCGACGATAACGAGGCTTATGGGACGGTCCGCGTTATCCATGACGCAGTAGAAATAATGGTCGAATACAACAATGAGAAGGATCCGAATACGTGCTACTTGTCATCCTTGCCGAGGTCGGAGATCATTAACTCGCTGCTCGCCACCTGCATGGACATCACTTATCCGGATCGGCTTGTTTCGACTTGTTCTGCCCTTTTCGTGAGAATAGAAAAAGATCGGCTGCCAACGAATTCAGAAGAAATGGTGATCATGTTCGGGCAAGATAGCGAGGTATATAGTTATCTTAGGTCGGTTTTTGAAAAGGCCACAAATTACAATCCCGCGACGCTCCATGATATTGGAAGATCAAATAGACATTGATACCGAGGGCGTGATCAACAAGGCTATGGAAGCATTTTGGCGGGATTTGAAAATCCCGCCACTAGTTCCGCTGCTACTCTGACTTTTCCTCGGGCGGCCACGGGTCGGGCAGTCCAAGCATGTCAGCAAGGCGGTCCCTTCGACGGACGAGAACTCGCCTTCTTCGTTCAATTTGTGACTCGGCAGCGGGAAGACGTCATCCGGCAACGGATGAGTGGTCCACGGATGGCGCACGATGAGAGGTTACCACGATCATTCCGCAAATCCCAAAGATGGGGTCGCGGAAGCAGTCGCTGCGCTGACATTTGGATGCCGAATGCTGTCCGGTGCGCCCCAATAGCCGTTATTGCGGCATTTCTCTTCGATCTGGTTAGTCCCGTCCGGGAAAACAGTCGCCACTGGATCTACCGTCCCATGAACGGCTTCGAGCAGATGCTCGATATTCCGGTCCCCGCCGACCAGTTCGCCTTTACAGTCGACGCCAGCAATAATGTACGGATGCGCGAAGTCGCCGTAACGGCCGCCCTTCTTTTTCAGGGCCGCCCGGATTTCTGAATCCGCTTTGAGCTAACACATATCGCCCATCGCGCTTCCAATGGAGCGTTCGACAACGACGTCCTTTTTGAAACCGTCGATCAGCGTCAATTCGATTTGCCAGTCATCAGCGGCGAAGATCTTGCTCGGCGTGACCTCCGCGTGTCTTGCGCGGTCTCAGTCGCCCACTTCTCGATCTGGGTGGACAACTTGTTCAGGTTCGGGCTTGAAACCCCGCGGGCAACCGCGTCGTAGCTCAACCTAAACCCGGCGGGCAGCTTCGTCTTGTCGATTGCGTTGTAGATGGCTGCTTCGCGGTTGCTCATACCGATTGCTTCGAGGCTCGGACCGAAGGTCGTCACTTCGAGAAAAGCCACAGGCGTGTCGTCCTGGCCTTTAATGAGACAGTCCGGTTTGCGGGTCGAATGGAGCGAAGCCGGGTGAATTTCGACCTTATATCCCTGCTTGAACAGCGCAGCGTGCATCGTCACTTCTGCAAGCGCGGCCTGATAGTAGACGCTATCGCTATCCTTCATGCGAGCGATCATTTCCGTCTGCTCAGCCTCAGAAAACTCAGCGATTCAACCGTTTACCAATTGACGGTAAGTCTCCATTTCCGACCAAGCACAAGAATCATAGAATGCAAAATCGGTTTCGCCCTGCTTCTTCGGCTCTTGCCGCGCTCGCTCCTTGTCTTCGAACAGTTTCATGGACCGACCTTTCATGAGCCAAGGCGGCTCTTCCTGCTATCTCGCATCGGGATAAGCTTTATGACGCGGAACTTCCAGCGCCGTAGGCAGAAACCACTCGCGCCAGACGTCTTCGTGGGTCTTCGGCAATAGGGAAAGCTGCTCTCATAATTCGAAGACGTCTAGTTTCTCAAAGTCCTCGGCCGTTTCTTCAGGATCGAAACCAGCCGGGAGCTTTGTGGGCAATTTCATGATGCCGGGTTGTCCGGTATCGAAGAAGCGCCGCAGCCCTGCTGCGTCGTATGGAATCAACCCGCAAATCTTCGGATCATCCCAGAAGTCGTATGTGATGATCCGTTTCGCAAAGAGCTCAGTAAGCTCTCGCCAGTCGCCATGTTTTGCCCAACCAAAGCGATAAGAGCGTCGCAACGGCGAGCATGACAACATTACAAGCCAGCGCGATTGGAGCACGCCCGCGCATACGCCGCTGCGTCTGATGCCCCACAACACGTAATGGAATAAGTCCGTGACCGTCGCGACGCCGAGCGCCGCGTGTCCGAGCGGCTATCGCTACGTCGTCTCGTCTTCGCGGGCACCGCTCGCCCGGGTCTTCGCCTTGACCCACGCCTTCGTAAGCATCAAAGTGATTGAAAAAGTTCGCTGATACGCTGGGTCTGACCCAGAGTTTTTTGAATCCTCCCCGGGAGACGGCGGGGTTGATGAGGGACGATGGGTTGGGGCAAATTGATAAGGGATCGAGTATATCAATCACCCGGGATTAAGACGGCAATCTCCATCGTCACTTCGGTGCTGGGCGGCATATTTACGAATACATTCGTTACAGAAATAACGACGCCCAAAGGGATCGACTGGGCTTTGTTCTACGGTACATTTTCCTTTTGGGCCATCTTGGTTGTGTGCCTGGTCACATTTCTGTTCCACCGTTTCTTGCACTCCTACGAAACGGAGGTCAGCGCCTTTATGGATACTGAATTCTGCTTGGCGTATGCCCGGAGCCAATTGATACCGGCGCAGGTCCAAGCGTCCATTCAGGCCATTAGCAGCGGCGATACCCAAAAGTTCAAAGAGGCGATGAAGACGATAAAGGACGCGCTAAAATGAGGTACCTCGTAACACCCTCATTCAGCGAAAAGGTCACGCGTACCGGCCCGCACGTGCTTGCGGGAATCGGCGCTGCCTTGAAGCTCGTCGAGAGCGCAACGCGTGAACAACTCATCGCTCAAATTGAGCCGCTACTTGGAAGTGAAGCGGATGTGTACCTTCTAAAAGGTTCAGAGTTCCAGATACTGCTGAGCTTCGGCTCTGATAGTGAAGGCGAATATGCGTTGTTGGTCGATTTGATCGTGCAGAGCGGCGAGCCGCTGCGCCCTCTACCATCGCGCGACCCACGCCAAAACATGATGATCGATCCTAACCGCAACACGATGATTGATCCTCGCCGCAATATGATGATTGACCCGCAGCGCAATATGATGGTCGATCCCAACCGCAACATGATGATTGATCCCCGCCGAAACATGGTGATCGATCCTAACCGCAACATGATGATCGATCCTAACCGCAACATGATGATCGATCCTCGCCGAAATTCCCTAATCGATCCTCGCCGAAATTCGTTGATAGACCCACGTCGAAATACCCTATTGGACGGGCCCTACGTTCACGACGTGAGTGGTGCTGTGCTAGGCTTCATAGTTCGTGCCAGTGACAAAGTAGCTCTCCTCTTCGATCAGCGCGCAAAATATATCGGTCCACTCATTCCGGCTGGCGATAACTACAATCTGTTCGATAGTGCCGGACGCTTTATTGGGTTTTTCGTCCCAAACGGTAGCGAGGGCTTCAACCGATTCGACGTGTCTGGCCGTTGGAATGGTTACGTTGTTGGCGAAATCCTGTGAGAGACTACCACGCAGCCATCAAAACATACTTACATCAAGGGCCGAACCGCTTGCTCGGGTCATCGCCACTTTGGCAAAAAGGGCAGCGCAATTGGCCGTGGCGGTAAAGTAGCTAACCGCGATGCCGCTATCCGAGACCGCGCGGCACTTGGAGCCGAGCGTACTGGCGGAATACGCTTCGCGCTTGCGCGGAGTTTCTACGCGGAATGTCCAGTGCTGATGGGTCGCGACTTGCGATGTGCCGCCTGACCTGTCTAGTTCGAATTGCTTGGCATCGACGTGCCAGAGCGAATGTAAAACCCCGCGAGCGTTCGCTCCAATTCGTTCGCAACCTTATTCAATATGGGCTTGAGTATGGTCGCAAGTGTTCGACAGAGTTTTCCGTCCAGGAAACGCTGCAGTGCTGGAAAGGCTAACGGCGACTGTCCAGACTAATGAGGCGGACATGCCGGACAAGCAACGGCCGTTAAAGCACGCCTCTTGCGCAGCTTGGGCAGAGCGTATTCTTCGCCTTCCAGCAAGGCCGTGATCTGCCGGTCAAATGCCCTGCGGTCCACCGCGTACATTCCGCCACGTGCACCTTCAAACCCACAATTCCAGGCGGCCAGCGCCTGGCCGTAGCGCAATGCTTCACGAATGCCGGCCGCGCCAGCCGCGAGAAAGCCGGCAAGACCATCTTCGGCGACCATAGACAGTATGCCGGCTGTGCACCAATCGCCAGAGCCGCATGTATCGGCCAAAACTGGTGCTTTCACCACGTCCGAATGGTGCCAAGTCGAGAATTGCTTGGCGAGCCGGTGCCGGTAGCGCAACCCCTTGTGACCTAAGGTTTGGACTTCCAGACGCACCGAGGGGCTGTTTTCGATCAGCTTGCCAAAACTGTCGAGCCGTTGGTCGGCATATTTGATGACATGGGCGAGCTTCAGCGCGTCACTAAGCAACTTTTCATCGGACTTGGCCGAAGGCTCGAAGAACACTAAGGCGCCCTTCTTTGCCGCCTCTTTTGCGAGAACCAATGCGCTTGGTGAGAGTCTGTCCATAAAGAAGACCGAGGCATTCGTCAGGTCAGGTAGGATTTTTTCGACCGCGTTCAGAGTGACGGCTTTATAAGCCGGCAGCCATTGCCCACAGCGGGGACAAGCCCATGAAAAACGATGACGTGGCACACCATCGCGCCCGCGTTTGATCTGCTGGACAATGATTGGCGAGTGAGAAGTAGGACTGCAGCCAGCGAACTTAAGTTGCACGCCCCATTTGCGCATGTCGGCCCTTACGCGCTGCGAAGCCGGGTCGCCATTCATCCGAGCAATGGGGTAAGACTCCCAACCTAGATACGCCATTATGGACAACACGTTGCCACAGGTTCCGCCCGCCCAGGCGCGAACTGAACTCTGCTCGTCGGCGCCCACTACCAAATCCAATGCGATAAGACCGGTCCCAAATATCTTTGGTTTGCTCGATGTTGTCATGACACGCTCGTGGGTTGCCCGCTCAGAGGTGGCCTCGGTTGAGGATACACATCCCCTTCTAGCCATATGTGTATAAGATTTGCCCTACTGTCAGGGCCGGGACATGACACTTCCTCGTCTAGTTCGTAATTTAATGATTCCAGATATGCCACAGGAAGCTCTCTTTCGAGGGCCGCCATCAAGGCGCCGAGAGCCATCACCTTACTTCCCAACGGCGACAAGACCAGCATCGATCCGCCGGCGCCTGCGAAAACCGGCTTCCGCAGGTCATCCAGTCTCAAGATCGTACGATAAAGATCCAACGGGTCTTCTTCAGCTGCAAAAACGATATCGCGACTATCTACAGACCAACTTTCCTCAAGTTCCGTCAGAAATTCCTCCGCCAAACGATCTCCCAAGCGAGGCTGACTGGCCGGAAAAGGCAAAATGGGACAAGTATCATTCGGTGACACGAAGGTATGCAGCCGATTCAAGACCCCGCGACGGCCGGTGGCTAGTTGCGGCAACCAGAGCTTGGCGGCGCCGGCCGCTTCGTCCAAAGTGGAGCGGCCCTTGAAGCCATGCACATAGCTTGGAGTGTCGCTGGGTGTGGACTTGATCTGACCATCTAGGGCTGCGTCGTGTGCAACAAACAGGTGCAGGTTGGCTGTTAGTTTCTTTCGCTCGATGCACTGGGTCAGATAGCCCACCAAGGGATAACTAGTTCCGACCGAAAGCGCGCTGGCGTCCACTACGACATCGGTGACATCCGCCAGCTTACACTTGTTCAAGCCGTTGACGACATTGCGGCCGCCAATTACGGCGCCATCGCTACCGAAAACCTCGATTTCTTGTATCTCGTGTGCCGGAATGAGTTTCGAGAGCTCGGAAATGTTGGCTTCGGCGCGCCCAAGCAAAATCGGGTTCGGGTTTGGCCGGTTTTCCCGGAGAAAGATAGCCCGAAGGTTGGCGCCAAGGGTTGGCGCCAAGAGCTGGGCCACGACCGTAGTGCGGGGATCAAAGCCTGCTCCCGCGATCAACACCACCTTCCTGTCTGTTTGCGCGAAGTAGCCGGCGATGAACGCTTCCGCCTCATTTGCGGTGTGCGAAATACACGGATCCCAGCGCGACTTTCGTTCCATCAACGCTCCCCCACTAACCGCTGAAGATCGGGGATGCGGCGTTCCAGAAAGCCGCCCCGCTTGAGGGTCAGGCCATGGTGCAGCAACAAGATGCCGCCGAGTTCGATCAGACACCAGACGCGCTTCTTCGTGCGGTGCCCGGTGATCAGCGTAAAGGCATTATAGGCGATGCCGAACTGCAACACGCGCGCCAGGTCCGGATACTTCTTCGGGATCGTATTGAAATCTTCTTGAGGGATGCCAAAGGCCGACGCACCACCCTTGAGAGAGGCATTCCCCTCCATGCTTTTCGTAAGGCATTCCCTGGCAATGCCTTCCGCAAGGCGGCGCACCAACTGATGCTGAGGGAAATCCCACTCTTTTATAATCTCACCGGCCCGCTCTCGCAGCAGCTTATTTTGCACTGTGGCGGTGAGCGTGGCAGGATTTGTACGGATCAACTGAGTTTCTGACTGCGCAACTAATCGCGACGCCAACTGCAGGAATTGCTCGGCATTCTCCGAGCTCGCGTCACATAGCATGTCGATGCCGTAAAAATAGGGGCGCTGGTAGTCATGTAAGAGATGGATTCTGGCTCCATCCGCGATCCCGGCATCCGCCGTGATTGGACGGTTGGGATCGCTGTCCTCCTCGCCTTCTTCAAAAAGCCCGCGCTGGGGAATGCGATTCCAATAGCGCTCGAAGAAGATCGCCAGCATCGCCAACCGCAGATCGTCACCCGCGTCCTCGGCATTGGGCAGGTAGTCTTCAACCTCCTTCTCCATCACTGCTCGTCGCTCGGCCGCTATCTTGTATTTGCGTTGCAGGTTGTCGACATACTCGGCAAGGTCGTCGCCCTTGCTAGGGCTAATCGGCTCAACCTGTGTGGACAGCAAGTCACCCAGCGACTTCAGGCGCCGCCGGTTGAAGACTTCCATTTGCGATAAGTAACGGTCGGCCATGTCCCTCGCCATCTTCCGGAACGCCAACCGCTGGGCCCATCGGTCGTCATGGCTCTGCATCCAAATATCGGTGATCTCGCGCGTCCGCTTCAGACCCGGTTCATCCCCTTCCTGATCGGAGAGGACATCGGTGGTTGTTAGCGCATCCAGACGCGTGAGGACCCACCGAGCCACACGCATTTCCCTGCGGGTCAGCCAGCGCTGAAGTGCATTCAACTGGCTAGGATGCAGGATGTGGGCGTCGTCGAAAATAACAAGCGGCCGCAACGACAAAAGATCTTCGCTATCCTGAATCTCAAAGGTCTCGATGACATCGAAGGGCCGATACGCCGCCGCCGCGGCACTGTCTATTTCCTCGACGCTCGGCGCGACCAAGGCAGCGGAAATATCGTAGATAGCACTCTCCACCTGGCGCGCCCTTTCCAGCAGAGCCGTGCCGGTTGCACCACCGATAGCAGTCAGGGCCGCTTCTGCGTCGGCCCGCGCAGTGATCTTGACTGCGTGGAGTGCAACACCGGCATTCTCCAAGCTGCGCAGCCAGACCAACATTGTGCGAGCCTGCAGCAAAGCCAGCATGAGCCCGATCCGCAAGTCCTCCGGATAGGGAAACTCCCAGAACTCCCTGTACTCGGTTTCCAGAGAGACGCGGCTTCCCATCACCGCCGGATGGCCGTTCGCAATAGCACCACAGGTTGTCAACGTATCGACCAATGGCTTATAAGTATTGAGGGCGCGATTGCGCAGGAGAGTGCGTAGTGTCGGATACTGAAATAGTCGAGCCAGCGTGGTCTTTCCGCTTCCCGGCGTACCGATTATCATCGCCAGCCGATCGTAGAGTCGGTCCTCTTTTGCGGGCTTCTGAAAAAAGGTCGCCAGCGGCTCTGGTGTGACAACAGCAAGGAATGCTTCGTCTTCTCTGAGATACTCGGTGGCACGCTTTTCAAATGGATTAGCCATGATTGACCTATGAGTGCCGCTGACGGCGGCGGAACAGTGGCCGCATAGCCGGTGCAGACACGTCCGATCCCTCTCGCGGACCGCCAGCAGTTTCAGCCCAGAGTAATGCCACAGCATTGTTCGGCGTGTTGTGTTCTAGGACCAGGGGCAAAGCGCAACCGCCATAGCCCAAGCCGAGATGCATCACACCGCCAACGTCAGTATGCTTGGAACGAATTATGGGATCGTAATACTGCTGCGTTAGCGCGATGAACCCATCGTCGCGGCCCGTCATAAGGGGAAAGTCAGATGGGAAGACGGCTCCAAACGTGCTATCTATCGACTTTGCCCACCACGGAGCATCCAGTTCCGCTTTCACCTGTTTTAAGCGGTCCGTAATGGCCTGCTTCGCCGCGGTCGACGCAAGGTAGTGGTGGATACACAACTGCCAGTCGTCAGCCATCAGGTCCGAGACCTCACCTAAGGCGTTCGCTAGCGAATCTCGGAATCGAACCAGCTTTCCGGTCCATTTCTTCCTTTTGTCGTTGTAGCGGAAGAAGGACGTGCCGGTGCCCGCAAAGTCATCAATAAGATAGATCAATTTGAACCGGGCCGTATCGTCTTTCAGGTCCTCGCGGAGCGAGACCAGGAGGTCTTTCCATTTATCCGGATCGACCTGGGCTGCGATGACCAACTGTTCATTGCTCAAAAGTCCCGCATTGCTGTGGCGGACCCCGTCGATACGGGCACCATCGCTCAGCCCCATGAACAGGGTCTGGCGCCGCAACCGCTCATAGGCCTTGCGTCCGTCTCCGTCCACCAATAACCGGTACCACGGGATCTGGCGCTCCGCAGCGATCATCCGATTCAGCCGGTCGCGCACCGTTCGCGGGTAAAACTGCTCGACCAAGCGCTGCAACTCCGCCGGTCCGACATAGGTCAAGGTATGGCGCACGAAGCCAAAAGCGGTTTCTCGCTCTTCCGGCTTGAACTGCTGCAACCAGACCGAAAGGCTTTCCAGAAACCGCATACCCGCCTGAAAATCACGGTAACCGTCATATTTCAGACGCGCCACTAGTCGGAGCCAAGCAAATTCTTTACGTGCGCGTTCATCGTCCCAGTTCATGATCTGACTCAACACTTTGAGGGCCAGATCTTCCTTCATTGAAGTGCCCCCTTGGCGAAGCGTGCACCCTTAACACCGAGCCTGAGACTAGCGAGATATTCGCAGGTGACCGAGATACCGCGCTGGCCGGGAGCGCCCAGATTCCACCCGCTGTCGAGATCGACACTGGTCTCGTCCACACTAAGAGCAAACGGCGTCGCCAAGAGCGTGAAATCGTTGCCAGGCCACTTGCCGCGATCACCGATCGTCAGAACCGCCACGTCCTTGCCAAGCCGCTCGCGCAGCCGCTCCAAAACAGTAAGCTTGGAAACACCAGGCGCAAGAATATCAACGGAATGGCTGGACCGTGTCACGGTCACGCCCGGATAATTTCCGCGCAGAAGTACCTGCTGAGCCAAGTCCCAGAGCCGGCTGTCCGGCAAGGGAAACTCTGGTTCAAGCGTGATCTGCATTTGCCGATTGGTCTGTCGTGCCGACACACGCAACTCGGGATCGGCAGCCAGTCGTCCGGCAAGAGCATGCAGCACCTCCGCGCAGCCGTCGCGACCGTCGGGACAATCATCCATGTCGAGGGGAGCGATCTCCGCGCCGTTGTAATATCCGACCAACACATTCGGCCAATGCTTTTTAGCTAAACTCCTGCGAAGTTCCATACGCACGGACTTGCCGCGCCCGGTCGCGACGCCCAATGTGACGCCGCTCGTGAGCAACCCGTTTAGACCCTCTGCGATACCGTCGGTTACAGGAAGGAAGCGATCCCGGGTATCGACCAGCGTGCCATCATAATCGAACACAATTGCCTGAAAGGTCGACGTGGTGAGACGCCTGCGAAAATCTTTCGCCGCCGCGACCCATTGGCGCAATTCAGCTTCGGGCATGCGCTCTACGTCCCGGCCGGATTTCCGCCTGATCGCCATGGTCAGACGCGGAGAAAGCGTCAACGCCAGTTCGGCGGGCCTAGAACGCGGCAATGGCAAGTGATAGAGCTTGCGGCCAAAGGTCGGCACACCTGGCCCCCCCGGATCAATGCTCCGGGCTCGGCCAACCCACTCCGTCAAGCGCAGCGCTGCCACCAACGACAGAAGCTGAGCGCTCGGGGCGTCACCGGCAAAATCCAATCGCGCTATCGGGACGGTCTTGGGTAATAGCGACAGCGTGCGGTCAGCTAACGCCATATCGTCCTCGCCCACTAGCGCCAATACGGCACTTTCCGCGGCGCGCTTAGCAAGCCAATGGTGGCGGCCATGCGCGAAATTACGATAGTCGGCGAGCTGCACGTTGCCGAGGGCGGCTTCGACGAATTTGGATTCAATGTCGGTAGCGCCTGTGCGCGTTGAAAGCCCGTGCAGAACCAGTAGGGTCGGCCGTTCCCACAGCGGCGCGGTTGCCTTCTGCCACCGGGAAACAATTTTTGAATCTATCGGCAAGGTGGGGCGCACAGCATTTGCCACACCGGTCCAGGTCTTCTTGTCGAGATAGCTGCGCGTCAAAAGCGTGATAAAGCCCAGCAAGGAGTTCGTCGCCAGAAACCCGTCTTTACCGGCGGGTGGCGGGCAAACAATCAGATCGACAAAGGGATGCTCACCGCAGAGTTCTGCGAGCGGACTGTCTTCCCGGCCGCACAAGACCGTGATCTGGCGCGGCTCGCGAGAGATCAGAACCTTCGCGGCGCGGTTTATGTCCACATTGCTGCCGCCGGCGCTCAGCAGCCAATAGCTGCAATCGCTCTCAATTACAGCGTTGGCAACCTCCAACGGGGTGACCACCGTGCCGAGGTGGCGACTGATGCTTTGATGTAGTGCGGCCAACGCTACGGCTGCCGTCAGTGAGCCGCCCGAGCCGACGGCAACCAGCGGACGCGTGCTGGCGGCGGCAACCGCCTTGGCTAGGCGGTCGACGTCAGACTGCTCGGCCCAGGCGAATGTGTCAGCGAGCCGAGACATTTCGAGGTCGTAAGGCTTGGCCATGCCACCGTGGTCCACAGAGGTCGTTCGGAATAGAACAAATAGAGAACATATACACAGATCGCGATTCTACAAGCCGTCTTTAAGCAAAGTATTTTCTAGGGAAAACGCCGATCCGGACCATATCGAGGTGTATCCACATCTTCCTTATACTAACAGGCGAAACTTCAGTGCGCCGCCTTGTGCCCCTGCTTCGCGGGCTTTTGATCTGAGCGGTCCGCCTACAATCGTCCGCGTGCCACTGGCGGTGGGAAGCGCCCCTAGCGACTTTCCAATCCCGTCAACATTGCCGCCCGCCGACTGAACCCTCCCTCTATATGGGCTCGGACACGACGCGGAAGTTTGCGATGGCTCGCATACGAGTGCTGACGGCACTCAAGATCAGACAGAATCTCAAACCGGGAATGTACGCCGACGGGCTTGGCCTCTACCTGAATGTCCGCTCCGGCAATTCCAAGAGTTGGATATTCCGGTATCGCATTCGCGGCAGACTGCGGGACATGGGCCTTGGTCGGTTTCACACGTCTCGCTAGCCGAAGCGCGCGAGAAGGCGGAGGTCTACCGGGTCATGCGCCTCAAAAGTTTTGATCCGTTGGAGGAGCGCCTCAAGGAGCAGCAAGCCAAGACCATCGGTGCGGCTGAGGCCATTACTTTCGAGAAGTGCGCCGAGACTACATCACCAGCCACAAGGCCGGCTGGAAGCTGGCAAACACGCCGACCAATGGAAGGCAACGCTTCAGATCTCTGTCTAGCCTGTCTTCAAGGACAAGCCGGTTGCCACAATTGACGATGCGCTGGTTCTGAAGGTGCTGCGACCGATCTGGAAGGACAAGACCGAGACTGCATCTTGCGTTCGCGGACGGATCGAACGCATCCTCGACTGGGCTCGCGTCATGAAATATCGCACGGGCGATAATCGGGCGCGTTGGAAGGGGCACCTCGATCATCTCTGCCGAAGCGTTCAAAAGTTACGACCATCGTCCATCATGCCGCTCTGCCGACGAGACGCCCGGCTTCATCCAGCTTCTGCGGGAGAAGAGACGGTCGTTGCGCGTGCGTTCGAGTTCTGCATCCTCACGCTACCCGCACTAATGAAACCATGGGCATGCGGGAGGCATGCAGGAACGCCCGCTCAGTTCGATGGCTTTCCTAATGTTGTTGCGGCGTCTTGTACGTAATGACATCACCGCTCACGGTTTTCGCTCGACTTTCCGCGACTGGGCGGCGGAACGAACGGACTTCCCGAACGAAGTGGTCGAAATGGCGCTTGCCCACACCATCAACAACAAGTTTGAGGCCGCTTATCGCCGCGGCGACCTGTTCGACAAGCGCCAGCAGCTTGCCGAGGCATGGAATGCGTTCTGCGCTGGCAATCCACCATCCAAGCCCTGAAACTTTCCCACTCGGAACTCTCGCCCTTCCGCGCATCAAGACTGTGCGCAGCCGTCCGCTCCCGTCCGCCTCGAATCCATATCGGCCCGGAAGTCGAGAACTTGCGGATTTACTATGGAGGGACAGATGCCTCAACAACTCGAAAAGCCTCGGGGCACGATGTCGGTCAATGACTTCGCAACCTGGGCCGGCATCGGACGCACCGCCGCCCGCACATGATCGCGAATGCCGAGGACCTCCCAGGCCACGGTCATATGACCGTTCATTATCACGCCGTACTGATTCATGGCGAACGACAAGCATCGATACAGGCGAGCCGCTTCACCCGTCAGCACGGCGGAGCGCAGCCGACGTTTTCGACCTGCCTCTGCCGCCCGACACACCGCCTTGGGCAACATGAAGGGATTGGCCTTCATCGCCTTTCGCGGGTTCATCGGACGCGACTGAAATGCCGGCGCAGCTAGGGGCACGCGGACAGGCCACGGTGACGACCGTCAGCGCATCCTCTTCATCGAGATCGACACTCGCGCGGAGCAACCGGCACTGCTCCCCGGATCCCAGACAAGCTCAACGGACGAGGTCTGCATGATCCGAGGCCAAGCATTTTACCAATACGGCACTTAGGGCGCGCAGCGGATCACCCGCTGTGGTCGACCAGCTCCGCCGCTACCGATCGACCACACCCCGGCGCTGATCGCCCGCTACCAAGCGGCGTGTCGCGCCATCATGCGGTTAGATGCGATGCGCCGTCACGTGCGTCTGGACGCAGGTGCCCGTGTGCCGCTCCCGCTCGATCCAATGGTGCAGGAAGTTGCCGCCGGCAACGCCGTCCTCACGATCGATCCCAATCCACGCCTGATTGTCTTCGGATTCGATGCCGACCAGAAGAAAGACCAGTTGCAAGTCTTCTTGAAGGCTCTCAAGACCGCCGATCCGAAACTCGCCGTCTACGCGGCCGGTGATCCATCCTCAGCCGGCGGAGCAATTCGGCCGCCCGCGAAGCAGAACCTGCGGCAATAAGGTCACGTCTGAGATTTCTTCGCAAAAGCCCGCAATTTCTCGGGGCCTCATTTGAATCTAGGAGGTTCGACGCTCTCGACGCGATCCCCGTGTCGACCGCGACCATCCTGACGGTTCGAGTTCTAAGAGTGCCGCGTCGTCGGCCGGTCGGAGGATTAAGGCCGCCAACCGCTCTCGACGTAGACCGGATCATAACGGAGATATTTTGACCGACGACAGCACGACAGACGGTGAGGGTTGGTTCTATACCCAAGGCGGGCAGCGCAAAGGGCCTTTCTCGGCTGTTGCGCACGACAGAGGTCGGTCGGCACGCAGCTCAAGGATACCCCGCCGCCCGTCGCCCCAAGCCATCTGAACAATGGCTTCGTCTGGCCACTTGCCTTCGCGCCGATCGCAAATCTATTCATGGATGTCGCCATCCTGCATTATCAACTCACTCGTATCATTCAGTTCCTGGACGGCACTCCCGTCTACGATCCGCCGTATCTGGCTTTCCTGTCGCCGCTCGCCTGGCTCGTTCCGCTTCTGGTGAATGCGGCGCTGTGCTTGACCGGCGCGGCGCAACTCAAGCGCGCCGGCTACAGCTCCGGATGGATGACGTTCTTCGCGCTTCTGTTGGCGCCGGCCTATCTGTTCATGCGCGCACAACGCCTGCGCCAGACGCCGACCTACGTGTTTGTCTGGATTGCATCATTCATCGTCTCGATCATTGGGCGGGTCATGTGACATGCAGTCGGGTTCTCAACCTTCGGACGATCTCGCCCTTTGATCTCGCTCAGCATCGATCCCGACCATCGTGGCTTTCCGCCGCAGTCGCCGAGACGCTGGATCATCCTCGTCATCAATCCAGCTTTCGGCGGCACAATCATCTACTCGGAAGCGCGCTCGTCTGGGCGGGGCGCGCGGCTCACCGGTCGGATCTAGAGCAGTAGCGGCGAATCCGGTCTCAATCTCTTCGTCAACGATGTGAAAAGGGTTCAGGTCGTCGAGCCTCCACTGCTGCCAAAAACTTCCGTCGCTCACAAGCTGGAGCGCCTTCATGGCCTACTTGCCAGAGGCGCGATCTCTCAAGTGGAATGCGCTGACCTAAAGGCCAAGCTGTTGGGCAGCGCTACATCAACATATTTCAAGCGCTGCGCTTACGGCGCCGTATCGCAACCGCCTGCGCTACTCCTGTACGGAGGTCTCTTCCTTCCGAAAGCATGAGAGGTCTGCACATGACCGGCTGGACCATAGCCGCCTTCACCCACCGCGGTCGCGTGCGTCCGGCGAACGGGGACGCCATTGCCATCGGCACTCGCGTCCTGACCGGTGACATGACTCGCCCCTCGTCATGACAGCATCTCGCGATGGCTGCCTCCTGATGGTCGCGGACGGCATGGGCGGCCCCGCGCAAGGCGCGACGGCCAGTCGTGCGGTGCTCGACTATCTGGTTGCACCGTTGACCGGATTTCAGATCTGGAAACGTGTGCGGAAGCGGTCGAAGGTGCCATCAGCATCTGTACAAGCTGATGGAACGCCAGGAAGCGGCGCTCGGCATGGGGACCACATTGGTCGGGGCGTTCCTCACCCCAACAGCGTTGCTCACCTGCAACGTTGGCGACAGTCGCAGTTACCTGTTCAGCGACGGCCGGCTGATCCAGCTGGGTCACTACGATGTTGCCGACGACGGAATCAATCGACCGGGCCAACGCCGATCGCATGCCATCACCCAGGCGCTCGGCGGCTCCTCGTTTCCGATGACCATCGAACCGCGCATCAAAGTCGACACGCCACTCAAGTCCAACGAGGTGTTGCTGCTATGCAGCGACGGACTCACCGACATGGTGGACGACGAGGAGATTGGGCATGTGCTGAGTGTGGCCCTCGATTCGACGGCGCGCGATCTCGCCAGCAAGACCTTTAGCGCGGGGGCGCGAGACAATGTTTCTGTGATCGTCGCAAGAAGCTCGATTGCCCGGCCGCCATGACAGAAGCCGCCGACAATACTTAGAAAGTTCCTTTCACATCACAAAGCGGAATACCCGGAACCTACTGATTAGTATATATCGCCCTCAGTCGCACTAGTTCGCTGGAATTTAAGAAACACTTGCGCCACAGGTGCGAGTTGCCGCGCTCCTTGAGCGCCACTGGAACACCTGGATGTTACACTGTTGCAGGTCGACGCCGTGCCTAGCGCGTGCTACGTATTGCCCTCCGCTCGAATCGAGAACCCATTTTGTACTCGTCTGCATGCCATTCTAATCTGTCATTGCTGCGCGTTCCTCGCAGGGTGCTGGCTCTTTTGATTCTAGGAATCTATCTGCTGGCGGGGGTGCTTCACGGAGTTTGCGATTTCGACGTCACGAGTTCTCCGGGAAGAACGGTCATCTCACTTTCCGACACGAGCCGCGGTACGTCTGAACACGGCATCATAAGTCATCACTGTCATGGCTGCTTTTCGGTGTCTATGCCGGCTCCGGTTCTGGTAGCACGCACTATCGAGCCGGCGCGTGAAGTAATTGTCGCTCACGTTGTCCTGCGTCGAGGACTTTCGCCCGGCATTGATCTGCCGCCACCGAAGATCCTGATCTGAACGCTGTCGCCCGGGGGTGCTACGCCTCCCCATGCCATCGTCGTCAGGTAATTCGTCATGTTTTCAAAGACCGCAGCGCGCCTTGCGTGCGCGGTGGCACTGCTGGTCAGTCCATGGCTGACGGCGGTATCGCATTCGCAGCCGCTTATTTTGAGAACTGCGCTGCAGCGCGCGCTTGCCGCCAATCCGCGTCTCACCGCTGCCGAGCGGGACGTCGGAATAGCGACGGGCCAGCGCATACAGGCTGGCGTCTTCATCAATCCGCAAGTGTCCTACCAACAGGACAATTCCTTTGGTTCGGGCATTTATCAGGGGACAAGGTCCGCCGAAACGACACTGCAGATCAGCCAGGTCTTTCAGCTATTTGGCAAGCGGCAAGCGCGCATCGCTGCCGGCGAGGCGGGCATCGAGGTCGCTGCGATCCAGCGCAAGGCGGTCCGCCTTGAAGTGTTGTCCGGTACGGCTGTCGCGTTCCTCAACGTGCTGGGTTTGCAGCGTCGAATCCAAATTCTCGATGAGCAGGTCGCCGCCATCGACAAGATGACTCCCCTGCTAAAGCGCCGTGTCGAAGCCGGCGCGTCGTCAGTCGCTGAGACCGGCCGTGCAGACGTTGCGTCGTCACTTGTGAAGGCAGATCGGGAGCGGACGAAGGCATCTTTGGCGACCGCGCGCCGGGAGCTCGCGGCTCTGATGGGCGAAACATCAGCTAAATTCGAATCTGTCACCGGGCGGCTCGATGTCACGGGCCGACCGCCGACGTTCCAGAGCGTTGTCGCAGCGATTGATGGTAATCCTCAGCTTGTCAGATGGACCGGGGTATTCGCGCAACGCAACGCCCAACTCTTAATGGCACGATTGAAACCTTATCCTGACGTGAGTCTGTCTGCCGGATGGCGACACTACAATAACACTGGCGACGATGCATTGCAGCTCACCATGTCGATTCCGATCCCGGTGTTCGACCAGAACCAGGGCAACATCCTGTCCGCGCAAGAAAACCTCGAAAAGACCGAGGCGGAGCGAAAAGCCAACCGCAATGCGCTGATCGTCATGGTAGGCCGTGCCTACGACTCACTACAGGGGTCGCTGCGCGAACTCGCAGTGTTGCGTGAGACTTCGATCCCGAAGGCGCGTCAAGCCGCCGAAGCCATCTCCGACGGCTACGGGCAGGGACGCTTTACACTGCTTGAGGTGTTGGATGCGCAGTCGATGCTAATGCAGGCGCGCCTACGCGAGCAGGAGGCGCTGCAGAACTTCCACGTCGCCGTGGCCACCATCGAGGGGCTTGTCGGCAATCCGTTCTCCCTAGCGCAGGAGCGTGCGCGATGAAACCCCCGGTTACGGTCCTTATCGCCATTGTTGCATTAGCGCTGGGCGCTCTCGGCTACCACATCCTGGCGCCAATCATGACGCCAGGATCGACGCAGCAGAGCGAAAGAGACCCCAAGGAGGGGAATTCCGGCAACGAGCACGTCGAACACGACGAGCACGGCGCCGATCGCATCCGGATCAGCGATGTGAAGCTTGCGGCGGCTGGCGCGGAGTTTGCCGAATCCGGTCCGGCCACGTTGACGGAGACCCTGTCCTTCAATGGTGTTCTGCGGGCCAACCAGGAGGCCGTTGTCCAGGTAACGCCTCGCTTTCCCGGGATCGTCCGCGCTATTCGCAAGCGTATCGGCGATACGATTGCCAAAGACGATCAGCTTGCGTCGATTGAGAGTAACCAGAGCCTCACGGTCTACGAGCTGAAGGCGCCTATCGGGGGAACGGTCATCGACCGGCAAATTTCGCTGGGCGAGTACGCATCTGAACAAAAGCCCAGCTTCGTCGTCGCTGACCTATCCACGATCTGGGTCGACCTGTCGATCTACCGGCAAGATCTGAGCCGCGTAAAAATTGGCGACCAGGTGCTGATTGATCCTGATGATGGCGCCGGCGAGATCAAGGGCACGATCTCCTACGTCGCACCGGTCGGCGCGAGCGATACGCAAACCGCGCTGGCGCGTGTTGTGCTCGCGAACCCGAACGGTCGGCTAAGACCCGGGCTGTTTGTGACTGCGCGTCTGGTTCTCGCTCAGCGGAAAGTGCCGGTCGCCGTGAACACCGGTGCGATCCAGACGCTGGAAAACAAGACTGTCGTGTTCGTTCGCGAGGACGACGACAAGCTCGAGGCGCGTCCGGTTGAACTCGGCGACTCCGACCAGAATTCTGTTGAAATACGCGCGGGCATCTCCGCCGGAGAGAAGTACGTCGCCAAGAACTCGTTCGTCGTGAAGGCAGAGATGGGCAAAGGAGAGGCCGAGCATGATTGATCGGATTCTCGCCTTCTCGATCCAACAGCGCTGGCTCGTTCTGCTTTTCGTGCTCGGCCTGACAGCCTTCGGCGGTTGGAATTTCACGCGGTTGCCGATCGACGCTGTGCCGGATATCACCAACGTACAGGTGCAGATCAACGTGCAGGCACCTGGCTACTCGCCGCTCGAGACCGAACAGCGCATCACGTTCCCCGTCGAGACCGCGATGGGCGGACTTCCTAAGCTCGAATATACGCGGTCGCTTTCGCGATACGGCTTGAGTCAAGTCACCGTCGTCTTCCTGGATGGGACGGATATCTACTTCGCGCGGCAGCTCGTCAACGAACGAATCCAGCAGGTCAAGGACCAACTTCCGGCCGGCGTCGAGGTCGCCATGGGTCCGATCTCCACGGGTCTCGGCGAGATCTACATCTATACGGTTGAAGCAAAGGATGGTGCGAGCGGAGCGCAAGGTAACGGCTATTCGCCAAGCGATCTGCGAACCATCCAGGACTGGATCATCAAGCCGCAGCTTCGCAATGTTCCGGGTGTAATCGAGGTCAACACCATTGGCGGCTTCGAGCGGCAATTCCACGTGCTGCCGGATCCCGGCAAGTTGATGGCGTACGGGCTCGGATTTCGGGATCTAATGACCGCGGTTGCGGCGAACAATGCCAACGTCGGTGCCGGCTACATCGAGAGGAACGGCGAGCAGTATCTCGTCCGCACGCCGGGTCAGGTTGCTAACATTGCCGAGATTCAGGACATCGTAATCGGTTCGCGCAGCGGCGTTCCGGTGCGAGTCAAGGATGTGGCGCAAGTCATTGAGGGGAAAGACCTACGCACGGGCGCCGCCACGTTGAATGGTAAGGAGACGGTGCTCGGCACCGCCATGCTGCTGATCGGCGAGAACAGCCGGGCGGTTGCACAGCGGGTTTCAGCCAAGCTCAAAGATATCGCCAAGTCACTTCCTGACGGCGTGGTCGCTCGCACAGTCTACGACAGAAGCAATCTCGTCGAGGCTACGGTCAAGACGGTCGAGAAAAACCTCATCGAAGGCGCGATCCTGGTGATCGTTGTCCTGTTCCTCATCCTTGGCAACATCCGCGCGGCGCTCATCACGGCCTGCGTCATCCCGCTCTCTATGGCAATGACCGTGACGGGTATGGTGGAAACAAGGGTCAGCGCCAACCTCATGAGTCTCGGTGCCATTGACTTCGGCATCATCATCGACGGAGCGGTCATCATCGTCGAAAATTGCCTTCGTTTGCTCGCGGAACGTCAGCACGAAATGGGACGGCTGCTCACGCTCAGCGAGCGCCTGCGTACAATCCAGACAGGCGCCAGCGGGGTCATCAAGCCGAGCCTGTTCGGCACAATCATCATCGCCGTGGTCTATTTACCGATTCTGACCCTGACCGGCGTCGAAGGGAAGATGTTCACGCCGATGGCGCTGACGGTGCTTATGGCGCTCGCTGCGGCGGCAATCTTCTCAATAACCTTCGTTCCAGCGGCCGTCGCCATCTTCGTTACCGGAAAGGTATCGGAGAAGGAGAACATTTTCATGCGTGGAGCCAAGCGCATTTACACGCCGCTGCTGGCCCGTGCCATCTCGCTCAGAAAATCGGTCGCGACTATTGCCGTCGCATTTGTTTTGCTGATGGGATTTGCGGCAACGCGCATGGGTGGCGAGTTCATCCCGAGTTTGGACGAGGGCGACGTGGCTCTGGCCGCGGTCCGGATTCCCGGGACCAGCTTGACACAGTCGCTCGATCTCCAGGCCGCTCTTGAGAAGCGCATCAAGCAGTTGCCCGAAGTGAAGGACTTCTTTACCCGGACGGGGACCGCAGAGGTCGCCACCGACGCCATGGCGCCATCGATGTCCGACGGCTACATCATGCTTAAGCCGCGCGCAGAGTGGCCTGATCCCGAGAAGCCGAAGACGGAGGTCGTCGAGGAGATTGAGAAGGCGGCGAATGACATTCCCGGCAGCACTTACGAAATTTCGCAGCCAATTCAACTTCGCGTCAACGAGTTGATCTCTGGCGTACGCAGCGATGTTGGCATCAAGATCTTTGGAGACGACCTCGACATTCTGCAGGGCTTGGCCAAGCAGGTCCAGGCGGCGATCCAGAACATACGTGGAGCCACCGACGTAAAAACGGAGCAGGTCGCCGGTCTGCCTATCTTGACCGTAAAGCTCGATCGACAGGCGTTGTCCCGGTATGGCCTCAGCGTCGGAGACATCCAGAACATTGTTGAAATCGCGATCGGCGGAAAGGGCGTCGGCAAGCTGTTCGAAGGCGATCGTCGGTTCGACATTGTTGTGCGTCTCCCGGAGTATCTGCGCGGCAATCTCGAAGCGATCCGAGCAATCCCGATTCCGCTGCCGCCTCCGAACGAGCAGGCATCCACTGGCGTCACCAGGACAGCCCTGAAGTCGCCGGCGGCGTCGATGCGGTACATCCCGCTCTCGTCCGTGGCCGCCGTTGATGCAGCGCCCGGGCCGAATCAGATCAGCCGAGAGAACGGCAAGCGGAGAATCGTCGTAACGGCAAACGTCCGCGAGCGCGACCTTGGATCATTCGTCGCGGAAGCCCAAGAGGCTGTCGCCCAAAAGGTGAAGCTGCCCTCGGGCTATTGGATCGGCTGGGGCGGTCAGTTTGAGCAGCTGGTCTCGGCGACTAAACGCCTTACCATCGTAGTCCCGGTGGCCTTATTGCTGGTGTTCCTTCTGCTATTCATGAGCCTGGGATCCATCGGCGATGCGCTGCTGGTGTTCAGCGGGGTGCCTTTGGCGCTGACCGGGGGCATCGCGGCTTTACTGCTCCGGGGCATCCCGCTCTCGATTAGCGCTGGTGTTGGTTTCATCGCCTTGTCGGGCGTCGCCGTCCTCAACGGCCTGGTTATTGTGGAGTTCATTGAGCGCCTAAGGCGCGAGGGGAAATCGACGCTGGAGGCGGTCCGCGAGGGAGCGCTGACGCGCCTGCGGCCTGTGTTGATGACCGCACTCGTCGCCTCGCTCGGCTTCGTTCCGATGGCTGTCGCAACCGGCGCCGGCGCAGAGGTGCAAAGGCCCCTCGCCACCGTCGTTATCGGAGGAATCATCTCCTCGACTGTCCTGACCCTGTTGGTCCTTCCGGCCCTCTACATGCTGTTCCGGAGCGGATCGGCCTTGGTCGCCAAAGCGGACGAAGGGGAGGGAAGTTTTACATGACCGCCGCGAGCCAGAAGATGCGTCTCCGTGTCGCCGGGATGGATTGCGCCAGTTGCGCGACGAAGATCGAAAATGCCGTCTCGCGCCTGCCCGGAGTGACCGCTGTCCAAGTGTCCGTCGCTGGCGGGAGCGTGGCGGTTGAGCATGATGGCATCGCACAGCGGGACGTCGTGTGCCGTCAGATCGCGGCGCTCGGATATGCGATCACGGAATCCAAGGAGTTAGACGACACTCACGTTCGAAGCGTACACGAGGACGAGCGGGATCCGGCGGCTTTTGAAGGAGAGTATGCCCGCGACCACAGTCCGCTTGACAAGTATTGGTGGCAAACGAGCAGGGGGCGCCTAACGATCGCTTCCGCATCCGCGCTTGCAGTTGCATTCGCATTGGGGAGGGCCATACCGAGCATCGAGACCTCGGCTTTCCTGCTCGCGATGCTGGTCGGATTGGTCCCAATCGCGAAGCGTGCGATCACGGCGGCGTCGGCCGGCACGCCGTTTTCGATCGAAATGCTCATGACCATCGCGGCGGTGGGAGCAGCTGTCATCGGCGCGACGGAAGAAGCTGCGACAGTCGTCCTTCTCTTCCTGATCGGTGAACTCCTCGAAGGCGTCGCGGCCGGCCGGGCTCGGGCTGGTATCAAGGATTTGACCAAGCTTGTTCCGAAGACCGCGCGGCTCGAGCAAACCGACGGACGAGTCTGTGATGTAGATGCCGAGACACTGGGCGTCGACGCTCTGATTCAGGTACGTCCGGGCGATCGAATTCCCGCCGACGGTGTCATCGTCGGCGGCGACAGCGCCATCGACGAGGCGCCAGTCACGGGGGAGAGCACACCGGTGCGCAAAAAGGCCGGTGAAGCCGTGTTTGCGGGAACGGTGAACGGCGAAGGACTGCTCCGGATCAAGGTCACAGCGGCGGCGCGGAACAATACCATTGCCCGCGTCGCAAAGCTGGTCGAGGAAGCCCAAGAATCCAAAGCGCCCATGGAGCGGTTCATCGATCGCTTCTCGCGTTACTACACGCCGGGCGTCGTGGTGATCGCCACTATCGTCGCAATTCTGCCACCGCTCGTCTGGAATGGTGCGATATGGTACGACTGGATCTACAAGGGATTGGCAATCCTGCTGATTGGCTGTCCTTGCGCGTTGGTGATCTCGACGCCAGCGGCGATCGCTGCAAGCCTCGCCTCCGGTGCCCGACGCGGATTGCTCCTGAAAGGCGGAGCTGTTCTGGAGCGATTGCGCGACGCCACAGTCGCCTGCTTCGACAAGACGGGAACGCTCACCGCCGGAAAGCCGCAAGTCACGGACGTCGTGGGATTTGGTCTCGGAGAAAACGAGATATTGAGCCTGGCCGCCTCGCTGGAAAGCGGTTCGAACCATCCGCTCGCCGTGGCCGTTCTAAACGCTGCGGCGGACAACGGGGCCCAGAAGCAGCAGGTCGAAGACTTCGTGAATTTGGCGGGCGAGGGCGTCCGTGCCTTTGTTGCGGGACGCACGGTGTTCCTCGGGTCGCCACGCGCAGCGGAGCGGATCGTCCCGCTCACCGCTGACCAGAAAAATCTCATCGAAGCGCTGAACGAGCGAGGCAAAACCGTATCCGTACTAGTCGTTGACGGGCAGGTCGCTGGCTGCATCGCAATGCGGGACGAATTAAGGAGCGATGCTGTCGTGGCACTGCGGCACCTCGCCGACAGCGGGATCCGGACCGTCATGCTCACTGGCGACAATCCTCGGACCGCTGCTGCGCTCGCGCGAGATCTCGGTATCGAGCACCATGCGCAATTGATGCCTCAGGACAAGCAGCGCATCGTTAACGAATATAGGAGTCACGGCGAGGTTGTCCTGAAAGTGGGCGATGGGATCAACGATGCCCCGGCCCTTGCCGCCGCAGACATTGGGATCGCGATGGGCGGCGGCGCCGATGTGGCGCTCGAGACCGCTGATGCTGCGGTCCTGCATGGTCGCGTCGCGGATGTCCCGGCGATGATCGATCTGTCCAAGCGGACCATGCGTGTGATCTGGCAGAACATCTCTATCGCGCTGGGACTGAAGGCAATGCTTTTGGTTACCACTATCACAGGAGTCACCGGACTTTGGCCCGCGATCCTCGCAGATACGGGCGCGACCGTCCTGGTCACCCTTAACGCGCTGCGGCTGCTCTCGATCCCGGCCCGTCATGGACTTGGAGACTAGGGAAGATGAAGCGGTTGTCCATCGAACAAGACAAGAAGTGACGGCCATTACAGCGAAGCCGGAGAGTTCGAGATGGAACGACGCGAAGATAAGAGGCGGCGGATCCTCAAGAGGGGATCGATACAGTTCTGGGGCTCAGCCATTGACTGCTCGGTCCGCAATATCAACGGCGAGGGCGCGCTGCTCGAAGTCGAAAGCCCGCTCGGCGTTCCTCGCGCGTTCACGCTCGTCGTGCCGGCGGATGCATTGAAGCGCGATTGTCGCGTCGTCTGGATCAGGGAAAAGCGATTGGGCGTCGAGTTCAGAACGAGCCCGGCTGAACGACGGAGGCCAAGATGCGGCGGATAGGCTGGATGTCGGTGTTATCGGGGAGCGTGTTGGTCTTCGCGGTTATGGAGAATGAAGCCAAAGGCCGTTCCGGCATTGCGAAGGAGCCCCCTTACGCTGCCGAACATATCGATCGGCTTCCCAGCGACATACGGCGAAGCCTCAAACGCCTGGAGCGGTCATGCGGCAAACAAGCCACGGCGGCGCACTATTTCTCTACGACCATCGCTGCTGGTGAGTTGCTCTTTAGGTCCTTGCACTTCGAAGATTTCGCTTGTGGGCGGCGCGAAGCGGTGTGCAGGTTCAACGGCTGTCTTCACGAAATATATTTGGAATCGGACGGTCGATCTCGTCGGGTCTTCAGTGCTTACGTCAGCGATGTAAAGCTGATCAACATTGGTGACACCGTCGGGCTAGAAATCACTGGGGGCCGGCACACAAAACTGGTTTGGAACGGACGCGCATTCGTGCCCCTTTATCTACCTCGGAAGGACATCGAGCAGTGACGTCTTCGATTGTCTCACACTTTCATTTCGGTGGCGCGGAGCTATCTCCGGAAGAAGTTCCGACTTTTCTTCATCGTCGGCGGGGCCGTGTTGGTTCTCAGCGCGACAAAGGTTGCGGCCCTCTACTGCGCGTTCAAGTTCCGTGCTGCTGTTTGGCTTCATTACGTACATGGCCGCCTACCTTCTCTGCCTTATCCGACTCATCGATCGACCTTACGGAAACGGACATGACTCCGTGGACGACGTCATTTTTTTCTTTGCTCGACGAACTCCAACGAAACCTTCGCAGGTTGCTCGAGACTCTGGGGGAAGGACGCAGGCAAAGATCGGGACAGGAGGCTGACACATGCAAGTAGAGGTAGTCGGTACAGCCGGTGCCAAGCACGCAAAGAAGCTCTCCTGGGCGCTCGCGATGACAGCAACCTACATGGTAGCGGAGGTGATCGGCGGGCTCGTCACGGGAAGTCTGGCGCTGCTCGCAGACGCCGCGCACATGCTTACTGACGTCGGCGGCCTAGCACTGGCGCTCCTCGCAATTCGCTTTGCTGCCCGGGCAGCGACGCCGCAACGAACGTTTGGCTACCTTCGGATTGAGGTCTTGTCGGCACTTGCAAACGCGGTCGTTCTGCTGCTGCTCACGGTCTACATCCTCTACGAAGCCTATCAGCGCTTCCTATCACCGCCCGAAGTAATGAGCGGACCAATGCTCCTCGTCGCGGCGATAGGACTCGCTGTCAACCTTATCAGCATGCGGCTGCTCTCCAGCGGATCGTCCGAAAGCCTCAACGTCAAGGGAGCCTATTTCGAAGTGCTGAGCGACATGCTTGGCTCGGTCGGAGTCACCATCGCAGCGCTCCTCATGATGTGGAAGGGGTGGGTGCTTGCCGATCCAATCATCGGGGCGGGCATAGGGTTGTTCATCGTGCCTCGGACGTGGTCCCTCCTCAGCCAGGTTACCCATATTTTGATGGAAGGCACCCCTCTCAACGTCGACGTCAGTTCGATCGAGGCGAAGTTGCTGATGATACCTGGGACTGTTGCCGTTCACGATCTGCACGTCTGGACCCTCACGTCCGGCTTCGATGCCATGAGCTGTCATCTCGTTGTCGCCGACCTATCCACCGGACGGGAGGCGCTTAGAGCGGTCCGCGGAATCATGAAGAACGACTACCAGATCGATCACACGACGATTCAGATCGAGGATGAGACTCTGAGAGCCGAGGAGATTGTACTTCAGGTCTAAAAGGGGAAGGGATATGCCCGCGCCACGAAGGCCCGAAGCAAGACATAGGAGCAAGCCATCATAGGTCTGGTGCGAGCAATCCGCATTGGGCAAAGATCAAGGACGCCTCGTCGCGTAGCAAGTACCATCAGTTGCGCGGCAGTAGCCGCTACGTTGCTTTTTATTTACCGCAGACCATCGATGCCGGTATCCGAAAATTTCCATTGGTCGGCCAAATCCTCGCATCTTCGGTATAGCCAGAACGATGGTGTTCCTGGCGGTGGCTGCGCTTTTGCTTCAGACCATATTGATGTCAGTTTCTCAGGCTTCGGCTGTCTCGCGTGCTGCCTGAACCGGCCGTTATCCTGTCCATGCACTACCACGGCCACCGCAGGTCATGTGCACGTCCATCATGGTTACGTCGCCGAGGGCCACGTTCACAGCCCAGCGGATCACGACCACGATGGCGACCTCCCGCCTTCGTTCTGCATGCTATTCTGCGCGTCCGTTACCATTCCGGCTGCGCACATTTTAGCTGATCCGTCTGGGTTTGTCGGCCTTGCCCAACTGCCTCCATCGGAGCGCGCGGACGTGATTAAGGGCGTCAAAAAGCTGACTAGCAAAATCGTCGTTGAGCGGCGCCGATCCGTCACCAGAATATCGTCGATGCGTCGCACGGCCAATGAAGTAACGCCGGATGCCGGAACTGGCGAACCCGTTGAAAAGCTGTCGAGCTTGATCCATTTCGGGACCCCATCCGAAGGTTTGCAACGCTTTGTGTTATGTCATTGGGGATGAAATCGATAGCGCTGGTGCAGCTGGCCTGCGTCTCTTTAATGGCCCTGATCCCCAGCAACGTGCTGTAGGTCGTCTTCGGGACGTCAGTGTAGGAAGACGCCCCGGACGATTGGTCGTAGATTAATTCGCGAGCAGGAGTCAGGGGTTTTTCAGCGGTAAAGAAGGCGCAACCACGTTGTCATGCTCTGCAATTTAAGGTCGACTGAGCTGTCAGCTTGATGGGATTGATAATGCGATGTGTAGCCAAATAGGAACCGATCTCGGGCGAGAAAGCAGGGCGCGCCACCAGCTCGACCTGCCCGAGAGTAGTCACTGAACTAGCGCCAGGCGCGGGCAGCAAGCAATCTGGAAGCTTCTCGACAGTTAAATCTAGGCATGATAGTTCCTGGCAGCGAAAGGCTGGGGATTATGCGTCGGCGGCTGGGGCGATTTCTTCCGATCGTCATGTTTGCGATGCTGGTGCAGATATTTGCACCCATTGCCGCGTGCCTGGCATTCAGCACAGTCTCCGCCGCCCCGCTAGCGGGTGCGATATGTTCGCATGGTTCGGATACGAGTTCTCCGCAAAACCGTGAGACCGACCCTCAGCAGACACACGGCGTCTGCTGTACGTTGTGTGTGGTCCACGCCGCGACCCCACCTCCCGACTCGCAAGCGGCTGCTGTTAGCTTCGCACGTGACGCAACCGCCGTCGTCTGGCGCGGCCTGGGATTCGGGTTGCCGCCATTCGCGGTTGCCTCCCACGCGCAGGCGCGTGCTCCTCCGGCTATTTCCTGATTCAGCAAATCCGCACGATCGCCGTGACTGCGGCGGTGATCCGGTCTGTTTGATTAAATGCTCAGGGCGATCGCCCGCATCGGGAATATCCTATGTTTTGCTCTCGTATCCTTTCGGGTGCCGGCGCGCTCGCATTGCATTCAGCGGTGCTCGCCGTTTGCACTGATGCTGCTGCTCAGACTGCCCCCCAGACACTGCCGGGCATCATGGTCGAAGCCCCGCGCCCTGCCCAGGCCAGTCCGCGCAAAAAGCGGTCGGTCGCCCACCGGGACGCTCCGAGATCATCTCCACGGCCACAGCCGGCCGTGGCAGCGAGGCCGTCGGCAGTCTCCACAGATGCGCAACTTGCGATCCTTCATCAGGCGCCGATCGGACAGCCCCAGACAACGATCGGCCGCGATCTATTTGCCAACAGGCCAGCGTTCTCCGTAGCCGACGTGTTGCGCGACAGTCCCGGCATTTCCATCAAGCAAGGGAACGGTCCCAGGGACTTCGGCATCTCGATTCGCGGATCGAACGCGCGCAACGGCTTCGCCATTCGCAATCTGGTGATTTTTGATGATGGCTTCCCGGTCACCCAGCCTGACGGGCTGTCCCGCAGCGACCTGATCGATCCTCGCGCCTACGGGGCCATCGACGTCATCCGGGGGCCGTCGTCCGCCCTTTATGGCAACTACGCGACCGGCGGCGCGCTGAACTTCAGGACCCGTCGCGGCGCCGAGATCAACGGCGTCGAGTACGGCGTCGATGCCGGGAGCTACGGATACCTCAACAACTATCTGACTGCCGGCAAGAAAGTCGGAGCCTTCGAAGGCTCTCTGTTCGCAAGCGACGCGCGCAGCGATGGCTTTCTGGGCAACAGTTGGTTCAACACCCAGACCGTGAATTTCCTCGGAACATTACAGGCGACGCCGGACGATCGTTTCACATTCAAGCTGATCAACAACACGCTGGATACGCGCCTTCCGATCCGGTCCTCGCTCAATCAATTCTACACCAACCCCTTTCAGCGAGGCTGTGAAACGGCCGCAACGGCCGCTCCCGGCTGCGGCACGATCACGTTGTTCAATAACGGCTTCAACACAGCCGCCGGGACCAGCCGCGAAACGGCGGAGCAGGCCAGGCTCGGCCGCAACGATCGCCGGACTATCGTTGGCGGACGCTGGGAACATGACTTCGATAACCAGACCACCTGGCGCAACCAATTCGTGTTCGACGATCGCAATATCAACCAGCCGACCGGCACCACGAGCGCGATTGGCGATTACCCATCCTATAACTTCATGAGCGACCTTGTCAGGCGGAGCGAGCTCCTGGGAATGGATTCCACCAGCTACCTTGGCGCGTTCTACAACACCCTGAGTTGGTCGGGTGACACATACAATGTGGCTCCTGGAGGTGCGCGCGGCCAACTACAGTCGAACGTCACCGGAGAGCACACCAACTATGGTGTCCGTGCGCGCGAAGAACTGCGGCTCACCAACGCATGGACCGCTATTGCCGGGATCGGGTGGGAGACAACCCATTTAAACGGCGTCAATACATCTTACACTTATACCGGGCCGACGGGTATTACGACCACGACCATCAGAAGCACCGATCGCCAATTCCAGAACACCGCGCCGGAATTCGCGCTTCAATACCGCGCAGACAAAGACTGGCTTCTCCGTGCGCGGGTCGCGACCGGCTACGGAACGCCACAGGTCGGCAACCTGTTCGTGCTGCCAAACGGTCAGAACGGCAACAATACGCAGCTCAATCCCCAAAGGAATCTCGGCTATGATCTCGGCTTTGACTGGACGCCGGACCCCACGATCAGGGTAAGCGCGACAGGCTTCTACGAGTTTTTCCGCGACGAACTGGTCACGCAGGCAACGCCCCTCAACTCGCCCAACTCAAGCTATACGTTCAACGCCCCGAAATCCGAGCACCGTGGCTTCGAACTCTTGGCGCAATGGCGTTTCCTGCCAAGTTGGCGTGTGACTACTGCCTATACCTATCTCGACCAGATCTACACGAGCTACACCGAGAATATCACCAATGGTACCGTTTTCGGTTTCAATCGCGCGGGCAACAAGATTCCCGGTATTTCGCCGAACGAGCTGACGGCACGGCTTTCCTATGACCAGCTCTCGGGCGCCCTGAAAGGCGTTGGCGCGTTCGTCGAGTTTCAGTGGAGGGACGCATTCTATATGGACAATGCCAATCTCCTGAAAGCGCCCGGCTACGAACTCGTCAATCTGAATCTGCACTACGACAAGCCCCTGCAATCGGAGTATCTCAACTCGCTTCATGCTTATTTCGAGGTGCGGAACGTCTTCGACAGGACGTATGTAGCGTCCGCCAATAACATCGCGAACACGGTAACCGGAGCGGGCGTTCAAAACCCCGCGAGCGTTTTGGCTAACACCGGCGGTCCATCTATGCCGGGTCGCCGCGCATGTTCATCGCCGGAATGAGATTTGCGTTTCGATAGCAGGAACAAGCTGTGCGTCACCGCCGATCACATTGTCAGAGCTGGACAGGCGTCATTACCTGCCTGATGGCTTACGTGCTGGCCGCTCAGGTCAGCCTCGCGCTCGTTCTGAACGCTAGCATTCCCGGCAGCCTCGCGACCGCCTTCGGTGCAATCTGCCACGTAGGTATTGCGGTTGATCAAACGGGGGTGCCTCCTGATGCGCCTGTCAAACCGGCTGCTCATTGTCCACTCTGCGTCGCGCCGGCATTCAGTTTACTGACCCCGCCGGATGGCCCGACCGTTACCCGCTCTCTGACGGGTGACATGGTCTGTCACGTGATCTCGTCTGTCCGCGTGGATGTCATCACAATTCCTCGCGCGCACTGGGCGCGTGCGCCGCCGGCTCTGGCCTGATCCGCTAGCGTATCGCAGCCGGCAATCTCGCGAGTCTTAGACCGCGGTTCCAATTGAACTTGCCATCTGCCGTATCACCGGCAGGGACGCCGATAAAGCGCCCCGCTTCGTTCATGTGGCCGCAACTCGCGTGCCTCAGAAGCCGAGCCACAACATGTCGATCACCTCTTCCTACCTCCGTCCCTCCTTCCTGCTCGCGACTTCAGTCCTGAGCCCCGCGCTGTGGGCTGCCACTACCCTGCTCTCGCCACCGCTGGCCACCACCGCGGTTGCGCAAACGGCCGACCGTCTACCACCCGTAACCGTGAACGCGCCTCGCCGGTCGCATCATCAGCGCAAGCAACGCACTGCGACGCCTCCGACAACTGCTGCACCGCGCATCGCCACTCCTGTACTTCTTGCTGCGCCCGCGCAGGCGCCGGCAGCACGAACATTGCCGCCACGGGCTGGCTTCGACCGAGGGCTGTCCACCAGCGACACTGCGTCGCTCGTCACCGATCTGCCTGGCGGTGCCAACTGGGGTGCTGGCGGCGTCTCCAGCTTGCCAGCTATCAACGGAATGGGCGCCGACCGCGTGCAGGTGGCTGTCAATTCGATGCTAATCAGTCCCGCCTGCCCGAATGAGATGAACCCGCCTTTGTCCTTCGTGAACCCGGCGATGGTCGCGAAGATGCGCGCCTACCTTGGTGTCGGCCCGGTCTCGGTCGGGGGCGACTACACTGGCAGCCGCATCGATGTTACAACGGTGCCGCCTGCCTTTGCGCCGGAAGGTGGTGGCTGGATCACAAGCGCACAGCTGTCCGGATTCTTCCGCAGCAACGGCAATGCCTTCGGCGTCGATGCCACCGCAGCCATGGCCAACAACGACACCAGCGTCACCTATACCGGGGGCTGGGTTCGCTCCGGCAACTACAAAGCCGGGGACGGTTCGACGATCAGGTCCACACTCTACGAGACCCAAAACCATACCGTCAGCATCTCGAAGCAGACCTTCGGCAATCTTTTTACATTTCAGATCGGTGGTCAGTTCATTCCCTATCAGGGCTACGTGAATCAATACATGGACATGGTCTACAACCGTGGCCTGTACGCGAATGGCCGTTACGAGGGCGACTTTGACTGGGGCAAGCTGGAGGCGAGCGCCTTCATCCACCAAATCCGGCACACAATGGGCTTCATCGCGCCAGACAAGGTGGCTGACATGCCGATGGACACCAATGGGCTCGATGGTGGCTATGCGATCAAGGCCACCATTCCGGTGTCAGATCACGATCTTATTCGCGCCGGCAACGAACTCGTAATGAACCGCTTGGACGACTGGTGGAAGCCTGTAGCTGGCTCAATGATGATGAACCCAGATACATTCATCAACATCAACGGCGGCACCCGCAATCGCGTCGGCACCTACGTCGAATGGGAGCGACGCTGGGATCGGCAGTGGACCTCTATTGTCGGCGTTCGCAATGACGTGGTCTGGATGAACACCGGCCCGGTGCACGGCTATAATGCGATGGACTACGGCGCCGATGCCGCCGCGTTCAACGCTGCCGACCGAGCCCGGACCGACGTTCATATGGATGCGTCCGCCCTGATCCGCTATGACGCGAATGACTTCAGCCAGTATGACCTTGGTTTTGCCCGCAAGACCCGATCACCCAACCTTTATGAGCGTTATGCATGGTCGAGCAATGCAATGGCCATGAGCATGATAGGCTGGTTCGGCGACGGGAACGGCTACGTCGGCAATCTCAATTTGAAGCAGGAGAAAGCGCACACCGTCAGCTTCACGGCCGGCTGGCACGATTCGGTTCAAAAGGTCTGGGACCTCAAGGTGACACCTTATATGAGCTATGTGCAGGACTATATCGATGTTGATCGCTGCCGCCTTGCCAGCTGTCTCGCCAATAATCCGGCCAACCTGATCACGACAAATGACTTCGTCTATCTGCAGTTCGCCAACCACGACGCAGTGCTGTACGGCGTCAACGTCGAGGGTCGGCTCGCGATCTGGAACAACCTAACCTATGGTGAGGGCGGACTCCGCGGCCTAATCGGATATGTCGGCGGCCAGCGCACCGACGGCATCAATCTTTACCGCATGATGCCGCTCAATGCGAAGCTCGCCCTCGATCACAAGCTTGGCGGCTGGACATCGAGTATAGAACTTCAGCTTGTCGGTTCGAAGGATCAGGTCAATCAGGTCCGCAACGAGCTAAAGACGCCAAGCTACGCGCTGGTCAACCTGAGTACGGGTTATCAGTGGCAGTACGCGCGGCTCGATTTCGGTATCAACAATCTGTTCAACGCCGACTACGTGCTACCGCTCGGTGGCGCCGATCTGGTGGATTATCGGGTCGTTTCGATGATGGGATCGTCGGCGGCATACGGCTACGGCGTGAAAGGCATGGGTCGGTCATTCAACACGAGGCTGACCATGAATTTCTAAGTATCGTGCTCATGCGTTGCAGATCGGCTTTCAGCCAAGGCGTTAGGATGTCTTGCTGCGCGAGAACGTCTTCCTGACCGTGCGCCACAACTTGTTGAACGTTTACTTATCGAGAAGACCGGACTGCACCCGCTGATTATCGGCAGTCCACCTGCGTCAAAGTTGCGTTGGGCGGGGCGCAAAAATGCGAGTTATTGGAAGCATGGCTGACAGCACCGCTTCCCCGGCCAATCGCAATCAGGAGGCTGGATGTCGCAACCCTGGAAAGACAAGCACAGACATCACGGTGGTGTTCCACGAGGCCAAGCATTTTAGGCCGCCCCGTGGAGCGCCGACGGTGGTCGAGCAGCTTCGCCGCCACCGATCGACTCTCAGTCATTATGCGCGGTCAGGAGCAAAGCTTGCCACCTACGCTATCGAGCTGAACCCTGCCGTGGGCGGCAGATCGATGGCGCCATCTTGATGCCGTTCGGGCATCAATCTCGATGCTGGCGTGCTCAAGCTCGACGATAAAGACCTTGGAAAGGGATTGCGCTTCTCGAGGAGCATGACGTGCGGGCCTTCTGCCCGACGCCGAGCGAGAAGGCTCCGCACCGCAACCTGCCCGCGGCGGGCCGTGGAGGCGTTGCTTCATGGCCGCCAAGCCTCGCTCGGCGGCAGAACCGTCGCCAAACGCAGCCGCCATCTCGAAGTGATCGCAGCCGCCTGCACCTGGGATGAATTGTTGTCCGAGCTGGGCGTCGGATCCGTAACGGCGTTGGAATTCAGACATTGGCTAGAGGAACGAGGAGCTTCGCTGCGAGAGTTGAACGAAGCATTCTCCTGACAGGGTAGGCCTAGGCGTGTCCACCAAGCCCGACTGCCAGTCCTATTCCGCCCAATATTGAGCTTTTATTGTCTCAACGCCGATTAGCATGCTGGTTTGCAGCGATCGCAGTCCTCGCCAGACTGCTATCGATGCACATCAAGCGTCCTTCCCTTGACGCGGAAGACGACGGGCAGGGTGAAGCTCAATCCTTCGTCCGCGATCAGTGGCGGGGGCTGCGGCACCGGATCGGACCGGTGCATCATGGCGAGCGCGGCGTTATCGAAGACCGGATCGCCCGATCCCTTCACGATGGTGGCCGACACGACATGGCCGAGGCGATCGAGCACGAAGTTGACGAGAATCTCGACGTTTTTCTGGATGTGTTCAGCCGGATAGCGCTTGTGCTTGTCGAGATGAGCCACCAATTCCTTCTGCCAGGTGGCCAGGACTCGGCGCGCGCTCGCGCCGGTGCCTTGCTGCGGCGCGACCGATCGCTCCGATTCCTGGGCATTCTCGACGCTCGGCATCGCGGTCGCTTCAGAGGCCGCCGATTCCTGCGAGGCCGTCGTCGGCTTCGCCGCCTTCTCGGGATC
>NZ_JBXASZ010000013.1:0-32065 GCF_058809865.1 Nitrobacter sp. MLSD-S21
TGTCCTCTGATGAAAAGTGCCGCCGCGTCGCACGGCGGATATCTTTGACTACGTGTTCGGCGGAGCGTTTGCCGCCAGTCGACTTCGTGTTCATGTTCGTTCCTTCGTCTGCGACGAGAACCGAACACTCCTTAGATTACACCATCAATTCTGTGCCATAGGCGCTGATCCCGGACAGGGTGGCAGTTTTGCCGCGTCACCGCCGTACCGGTCGCTGCCCTGACATGAGCGAAAAACATGTGAGACTGCCGATGGCGGCAGAGGTAGCGCAGATTTTCGTCCGACCACGCCGGCCGCGTCTCCCGATAGAGACCGGGCTCCGGATGAATGCCATACCAGCCGAGACCGAATCCATCTCCGTTCGTTCGAGCGGTGGCCTCAAGCGAGCGCAGACTCTGAGCGATGAGAGAATGAACGGGCTCTGTGACGTACTGTTCGAATGCCCGAGTCTCTCCTCGATAAGCGATCCACCTGCACATTGATGAGCCTCTTGCCTTGCACGTGCCGGGAACGGAACCACAACGCTTATTTTAGCGCAAGGGACCTCGGGTTCCATTTGCAGACGCGTCGCCGACGCGCTCTAAGTCCCGCCGAAAATGCGCTGTAGGCCGCTGGCTCCATGTGCTCGCGTGTCCGAGCGATCCGAACTCCCGAAGAGAGTTAAAAAGGCGCACGCGGCGAAAGAAGATTGATGCTTAGGCGAACTTGCCCGGCCTGCAACCGCGCTCACAGATGAACCGCGGCTAAAAACCTCATCTGCTCAGACGTTTTGAGCGTAAGCTGCCTGGATGGAAGACCGAGCAATGATGGAGCGCCATTTGGCGCAAGCTGAAGGCACGTTGCCTTGGCGAGCGCACTTTGCTCGTCAAATCGAGAATGGAGAAAGCTCCAGAATCTATTCATTGGAGATCGCGGCCCTCTCCGCGCAGAATTGGTCGCGTTCGGCTAAAGTTGTAGAGACTAAAAAACCTCGCCGGAGCGAGTTTGTTCTGTTACGCCGCCGGGCAGCTCGGAAAAAAAGGCGCCGATAGTCAGCTGCCGCAGGAGCTTAGGAACGCCCGCGCTAAACTCTGTGCTGAACCACCGGAACGGGAGCTCCTGCACCAACAATCCCGAACCCGAACTGGTCCGCTGTGACTCCTTCCGGCAGACTTTTTGGAGTCTCCACAGCCTGGCATCCATACGCGAAATCGGTGGCGCTAGTGGTCTGATTCATTTGGACGATTCCCAAATCGCCCGAAGCAGTTCAAGCTTTCGGCATGAGAGCAGGCATTGTTGTAAAAGGCACCCGGGCGGACCGTCATCGGCTTGAAGCAATCGTCTCGGATCGCAGCGCGCCTCAGAAACATGTGTGGCGGACCAACATGCCGCCAGGAGCAAACGCGAGCCGTCGGCGGCGGTTGCGCTGTAATGAGAGTATCGCCGGAAATCGACGTCGACCAAGGTGCGGTTGGCAATGTCAGCGAGAATAACGAGCCGAGACCGTTTGCGGTCTGGATCGAAACTACCGGTGTTTTGTCGCCCTGAATTAACCGTTGACGTCACGCCCACCGTATCGCGCAAGGTGCGTTAACTGAAGACATCGGTCGCGTATTTATTGAAGGCCGTAAACGGCGGCATCGCCCCTACGGAATATCAAGCGAAAATAGCTGTAATTCCGCACCGACCCGCGGAGATAGTTAAGTGGGCTACATCTCTTCCGCGGCACAATGGAGCCTCTCTCGCCTTTAATAGATCACCCCGTTCTCTTGGCTGGGGTGCCATCCTTAGGCCGCTGCGCGTGAGGCTCGTCGGCCGCCTTCTCGAGTTCAGAATTGAGTTCTGCGCCTAGCATGATCACGATTGCTGAAATCCACATCCACGTCATGAAACCGATCACAGCCCCGAGCGACCCATACGTCGCGTTGTAGCTGCCAAAGTTAGCAGCATACCAGGAAAAGATCGCAGACGCCGCAAGCCAGAGCAGAGAAGCCAGCGCGCTGCCCCAGGTTATCCAGCGCCATTTTGGATCGAGCGAGTCGGTAGGGCCGAATCTATACAGCAACGACAATGCGATTGCGATTGCGACCCAGATTACGGGCCACCTTCCATATCGAAGGAGGGCATCGGATAGGGCGTCTAAGCCGACGTACTTGAGAACCACCGGAACAGCAACGACGGCCGCCAGGGCGATGATTGCAAACGCGATCGCACCAAGTGTGAATACAAGCGAAACCAAGTTGAGTTTGATGAAGCTCCGCTCTTCCCTGACCCCATAAGCCACGTTGATTGCGTCGAATACAGCCTTTACGCCAGCATTGGCGCCCCAGATCGCGACAGCAAAGCCAATAGCAGAGCTTAGCCCAAGTGCTCCGGTGCCTGCGGAGCTTACCCGTTGAATTTGATCCCCAACAACTTGCGCAACTCCACCTGGGAGTAACGATGACAGATGGTCTAAATGACCCTTGATCGCCACAGGATCAGCGAATAGTCCGTACAATGAGACTAGAGCCGCGACCGCCGGAAACACGGCTAGCAATCCGTAAAATGTAACACCGGCTGCAACAGCAAGAACGCGGTCTGCATAAATACTTTGATAAGTACCTTTCAAAATCTGTTTCCAGCTGCGCTTCGCGGGCGACTTGCTGAATTCTGACTGTCTGTCTTGGGATTGGGCCATAGTCCGGCACGAGCTCCAACTTTGAGGCTCTGCCTCTGAACCGATAAGATAGGCGAAGGTCGTTAGTTCCTGCAGACGTGCCATTTTATCGGCGTCAACCGCTAGGGAAAGTCCCGACCGCGCGTTAAATCTTCCGCGGGGTTTTCCCTCTTCTCGATGAGAAGCAAAAGCCCCAATTAACGTAGATGGATATTATCAAACTCTGACACTCAACTCTCACAGAGTGGCATGTGATGATATTGAAATTCTCTCCCCTTCGGACCGCAGCTTCTGATGATCTCCCAGTGCACTAGAAATGAGACCCACGGCATGTTTTGTAGCAAAGCAGACGTGTTGCTAGCCACTAACGCCGTCGAGAATGGCATCGGTATCGTTTTGCCAATGATGCTTTTCGCTCTGGTCTTCGAATGCAACTGATCATTTTCAAGCTCTCGGTCGTCGGTTTCTTGGCGAGACCGACGGCGACTCATGGAGCTTCTTAGCTTCTGGTGTCGAACTGACAGCCGCCGCGGGTCTTAGCTTGATGTCTTCCCGGACGCCCTGCCCTTATGCTTGGAAGTCTTCAGATCTGCGGTTTGCCTCAACGTGGATCCGGAAGAACGGTGCAAACGGGTAATGAACTTCTCATATGCGGGGAAACTTTGGATGGGAAGTGTGTGTGTATGTGCGAGCAAGGTGTGGCCGGGAGCGGTTACGCTTCAGTTACCTCGGAATAGCTGGGGGTTACAGGGCGTCGTCAGCGTCGTTTTTCTGGCGGCTCTTCAGCCAGCACGAGATTCCGAAATGGCGCAGGCCGGAAGCTCGACGTTCTCCACGCCGTTTGGAACCGCTGCAACCCCTGTTGGTTTTCCAGAGCAAAACAGGAGCGAAGGTGGCCCGATCGGCAGCACAGCGAGCACGCCCGCATTCTAAAAGGGGTTCTTTGGTTGGGCACGAGCTATCCTTGCCGCTTCCGCTCGGCTTGGTTGGCCTAGAGCTGATCGAGAGGTGGCAACGTTCCGAGACAAAGGGCCTTATCTTTATCGCCGATGGCGAGGGCCGAGCCGAACGCCTTGGACTCATCTTACACAGTCTCGAGAAAACCACCCCCGTGCGGGTGTTGCCCCGCCTCGATACATTGCCCTATCACGCCGCCCCGACCTCCCGCGAATTAGCAGGCCGACGCAATTCGGTATTGCGCCGGCTCGCCGACCGTGGGGAGAAAACGCTGCTGGTGACCACTCCCGAAGCGCTTATGCAGCGGGTCCCCGATTCAACTTATTGGAGGAGCACGTGCCTGCGCCTTCGCTTAGGTAGTCCTTTCGATCAGGAGAGAATCAAGCAGTGGCTCGTGGACGCGGGATATGACCTCGATGATGTCCCGGAATATCCCGGCAACGCGCTGCTTCAGGCGGAAGTCATTGAAATTTTCCCGGCGGGAGCGCTGCGACCTGTTCGCATAGGACATTCTAATAGCATCATACAAACTATCGAGAGCTTCGATCCAGCCAGCCCAAGCCAAATCGTGAAAATCGATGAAGTGATACTGGATCGGATGAAGGAGGAGCTCGCTGCGAAACCTAACTCGGCACGCTCGGCGACAGTGTTTGACTACCAGCCTTCTCCCCTGCTCATGGGTGATGTTGGCATCGAAAAGCGCGCAAAAAGATGGCTCAAAACCATCACTGAACTTGGTGAAGGCTGGACTCCTGAGCATCCTTCGTCTTTTCTGACCGCAGCCGAGTGGAGCAAGGCGGCTCGAGGCCTGCAAATTCTGTCTGTCGATCCGCTTCAAGAGTTGGGACCCAGCTTTGCTTTACAGGATTCAGCCGAACACCGTCTCCGCAGCTATGTAAGAGCTCGCCAAAAGCAGGGCACGCGCATCATCCTGACAGCTTCGCAATCGGCCGACCTTCGCCGAATGGAGCGGTTCGCTGGCATTAAAACGCAGCGCTTCGACAGCTTGACCGATGCTAGGGCGGCCAAGCAGGTGGAGCTCGCTTCCGTTCTGATCGATTTTGACAGAGGCTTTTCAATCGCCGATCGCCACCCCTGCGTAGTGATCACAGCACAGGATATTTTGGGCAGCCGTGCGCAGCACCTCGACCCGCTGGCAAAGCCGTGGCTGGATCCCATGCGCAGTATCGAGCTGCCAAAAACGGGAGACGTCGTTATTCATCTTAGCCGCGGGCTTGCCATTCTGGGTGGATTGGAAACGCCATCTACTGAAAGCGCAGTCTCTGGCGAAATGGCGAGACTCGTATTTGCAAAGGAGCAGACGGTGCTTGTACCGACAGCCGAGTTGGCGTCAGTGTGGCGATACGGGGCTGATCCCACTTCGATTAAACTTGACGCGGCTGATGGCAGCTCCTGGGAAGAGCGCGCCGCTGAGGCATCGCGTGAGTTGCAAGCTACGGCTGCGCATTTGCTTAAGACCGTTCGGGAGCGAAAATCGATGTGTGCTCCGCGCATGTTGCCGCCGCTCGTCCAGTATGAAAGATTTGCTGCGCGCTTTCCATACGTCCCGACGGCAGATCAGGCGAAAGCAATGAATGAGGTCCTAGAGGATCTCGCTTCTGGTCATCCGATGGACCGGGTAATCTGCGGAGACGTGGGATTCGGCAAGACCGAGGTAGCGTTGCGAGCAATAGCGGCTGTTGTGTTTTCAGGGATGCAGGTCGCGCTTGCAGTGCCAACGACGGTTCTCGCCCGGCAACACGCAGCCAATTTCCGTTCGCGGTTCGCTCCTTTCGGCGTAGACGTCGCATTGCTGTCGCGATTTTCCTCCGCCAAAGAACGTCGCGAGCTCAAGGCAAGAATCAAGACCGGCGCGGCACAGATCTTAATCGGCACACAGGCCCTCGCTACCAATGAAGTCGAATTCCCTAGGTTAGGGCTTGTCGTTATTGACGAAGAGCAACATTTTGGCACGGAGCAGAAAAAGAAATTGTTCGAACTTAGCCGAGGTATTCACCGCCTGGCAATGAGCGCTACGCCCATTCCACGCACGCTGGCGGGCGCCTTCACCGGCCTGAATGAGCTAAGCGTGATTGCGTCCCCACCGGTTCAGCGCATGCCGGTGGTGACCAAGCTGGCGTCCCTTACCGACAGTACTATCACGTCCGCCCTCCAGCGAGAGCATCGCAGGGGCGGACAGAGCTTCGTTATCTGCCCTCGGATCAGCGACATTGAACCGATGCTCGAGCGTCTGCGCCGAGCGGTCCCGGAGCAGACCATTTTGTGCCTGCATGGCCGCCTTCCTGCCCATGAAATTGATGAGATCATGGCATGTTTCGTCGAAGGCAAGGCGGACGTCTTGCTTGCCACTAACATCATCGAGAATGGCATCGATATTCCTCGCGCCAATACGATCCTCATCTGCTTGCCAGAGCGGTTCGGACTTGCGCAGCTGCATCAGCTTAGGGGCCGCGTCGGTCGCGGCGGCACGCGCGCGTTTGCTTATCTGCTGACTGACTCGAAGCTAGAAAGTGCTCGCAAGCGTATGTCCGCCTTGACAAAGCTAGCTAAACCTGGGGCGGGCCTTGAAATAAGCGAGCGCGACTTAGAGCTTCGCGGGGCCGGTGATTTACTGTCCGAGGAACAATCCGGACACATAAATATTTTTGGGCCAGCTCTTTATCACCATCTGCTTGGACTTGCGATGAAAGGCAAGTACACGGGCATGAACTCACTCAGGGCGCCGGAAATCCACATCGGAGTGTCCGAACAACTGCCATTGGAATACGTGTCCAACGAAGCGACGCGTCTGGATATATATTTAAGGCTCGCGAAAGCCTCACATATCAGCAACATTGAAGATATAGAGGATGAACTGGAGGCTCGCTTTGGCAAGATGCCAGACCAAGTGCTCGACCTCATCGCCGTGGCACGCCTGCGGCTCGCTTGTCGGCGCCTTGGCGTGATCCGGCTCGAAGCTGGTCCTGCTGGCGTTTCGGCCACATTCGCCAGTCCTGTTCCTGGTCCGTTGGCGCGCCCGCTCCTGGCCCATGGCGAGCGCGCATTGCTTAAGATGAAAATCCGAGCGGGCCAGCGGATCGCTGCCGCGAAAAGGCTGCTGTTGCTTTTGAACCGAAGGAGCGACCAGGCGCCGCGGAAACCCGCGCTTGCAAAGATCGCAGGCTCTGGCTCGTCCTGTCGACAATGAGGGATCAGCGTGCCGCCGCAAAGGGGGACAGGCTCGGTCCGCGACATCGAGCCTGACACACAAAGTGGGTCGGCAAGCTCGAGCTCATGCTTAAAGCGTCGGGTAACCACTCGCGGATGGCTGATGCGTGGCTAAGTTAAACGAACAACTCCTCAATGCGGGGAAGCGATGGAGGTATTGTGACACCTGTGAGCTCCGCTATCCCGTCTTCAGCTCCTGCTCCTTTTCGAGGTCCGGCTTGGGTCCGTCGTTGCTGTCCTCGGTGGGCGTTTTCCAAGGCTCGTCCGTCTTGTTGAGGTTCGGCTTGTCGTTCAGCTCCCGCGTGTCCTGTACCGGCGATACGGGAGTGCGGGGCATGTTCTCTTTGGGATACTGATCTGCCATCGGGTCACTCTCAATGAATAGTCCACTCTTGCGGCGAAGATCCGCTCGTACATGCAGACTTGGGACCTGCCGGCTCGCAAGGTCGGTTTTCTGTGCGGAACGGTAGCACGGTCCCGCTGTGCTTGTGCGGCAATGCTGTCGGACCGTGCTTAGCCATCCGTTTTACCTTGGCCGATGGATAAAATGACCGCGCCAGAGCCTCGTTCCGAATACCCAAATCGGATAGGGCTGCCGCATGGCGTCCCCGCCTGTAAAGCCAGATAGAACCCACACCATTTGCAATCACATTGTCGAGTCACAATTGAAGGGACCATCTTAAAGGAAAACTTCAGTGCGGTTCGACAACGGCCTTCAATAGAAGGACACCCTAGCGCCTACGTTTCCAAGCAGGCTGAAATACGCACGCGGCGGCATTGCGAAGAAACGTGTCGCGGTAACGCAGCAAAGATAACCCGCTTCCTCGTCATGAGCTACAATCGATACCAGGTCGTTTACCGCCTCGCGCGCGCAATCGGACACCTAACCTTACGAGCGATACCTGCCTCCGTGTGTTCGAGCAGATCATCACAGGGGCACCATTTGCCCGGCTGTCCAAACATCGCCACGGCAGAGCCTCCAAACCGAAAGCCAGCTTTTTCGGCACCCCATCGAAAGGGCTTTGGATATTATCATGTCGCTGCACTATACGGCCCACCGTGAGCGCCCCAATCTCCACCATTCGCACTTTGCCGTGGCGTCTGGAGAACATGGATGCTGCGCTCGTTTCTGAACAAAATGTCCCGCTGATTTTGCAGGGCATTCGGTTGACGGTCCGTCGGTGAATCCGGTGGAAGCTGCTGTTTGGCAAGGCCGCGTGCAATTTGGCCGACTGGGATTCGATGTCGATCAGGCGATCCCGATCGCAGGGACGCTCACGACCGGCATATGTGGATGCGTACTGCCCGCGTATTATTAGTTCCGGAACCATCATCGCTGCGTCTTCCGCCGATGCTTTTGCGAGGTGCGAAGCGCCATCTCTTTCGGAAATGCGTTGCCGCGGGATCCGAAGATCTTCCGCATCGCTAGCGGCCAGATAATGTCCTAAGTTCCATTAATCCACTTCGTTTGATCAGCTGGGCGCTTCATCCCGCCGTAAGCGGAAATCTATTGTCTCATTGAAAGGAACCTAAATGTTCAACGAGTGAGATATTTTCGCGTCAGCCCCGGCAGATGGCTTTCAAGATCAGATGCCATCGAAAGCTCTTCCTCCAAAATGCTTTCGCAAACCGCCTTTGTTCGCCCGTCGCCGACGGCTTCGGCAGCAGCAATTAAGACTCGATAGGCCGCTGCTTCCATATGCTCAAAGGTGTAACTTGCCATCGCGCCCTTGATGATTTCGTCCTCGACAAACATCCCACTCATGCCTTGGCCGAAAGCAACCATCTTGCCAGCTACGTCCTTCAAAGTTGAGGTATCGCCGCCGCGACTCTTGATGCAGTCTTCAAGCGACTCAGCTTGCCGTTGGGTCTCGGTAAGATGTTTCTCGATCAGTGCTTTTACCTCGGGATACTCGCCGGTTCGGCCTACCAAAGCCTTCAGCATGGTCTCGGCTTGCTCTTCCATCGCGTGTGCGTCACGAAGCCAAGCCATGAGGTTATCTTCAGCCTTAGTCATATCAAGTCCTTTGCTAACTGATCGGAAAGAGTTGAAAGCGCCGAAGGTTAAAGCGCCTGATCGCCAATGCCACTCGCGCGCAAACGTTCCTAACGATCGAAGAACTCCGGGTGTACGGTCACGCCAGGACACGAGGGTCTTCTGATGGCTGTGTGTTTCGCGTCCCAAGCGCTGCTGTTCACCCCGCCACCGATGTCAATCGATTGGAATGCTATCACTTGACCGGGTAAAGGCAGGTCAATTCATGGCCGCAGTTGCTTGAGGTGCACGGATACTCGAGGCACTCAGCCTGCCGATGTAGTGCTTTCTTGCTGGCTATGCTTAACCTTGGCTAGTCTTAGTCGCTTCCGAAATTCGAGACTATTGGCGTTCCTACCGCCGCCGCCGTTCGTAACCCGGCGAGGTTCAACTGGGTTCCCAGAGACGCCACCGTTTTGCAGTTACAGCGGCAGCAGCATCCTTGACGTTCCAGCTTTGCGACCTCTTCGGTCCAGCCGCTGATCATTGACGGGTCTCACGCCGCTGTTCCTCAGAGTATAGCTCTTTTGTCGCCCGCTCCGTGCGCTGCTTATCGGCGCGGGATCTGCCCCAGGTGCGCCATATCCCGTAAGCGAGGGCAAGGCCGATCACGAATGAGCCTATCCACCAAAGTGAGATCAGAAAAGTAGACTCTTGACCGGCAGTCCGCAGGGTTGACTCTGGTGTTTGTGCGGCAAGTTCGCCGGAACAAAGCAGAAGGGCGGATAAGCTGGTAGCGGCTAAAGGCGTCATACCCGCCCACAGGCCGAATAGTTTCATATTTTTGGTCCGATTATGCTTCATGTCATACCTTCCGAGGCGAGAGTTGTTAGAAGTTCGAAAAACTGTAAGTACGGGTGGCGCACAGAAGTTGTCTAAACCCAAATCGCCACTGCTAAAATATTAACTTGGCTTAACGTTGAAGCGTTCCTATTTGCCAGCAACATCTCTGAAAATACGAAAGGGCACTTCAAAGTACCCGCGCACGTCGCGTCAAATCACGCGCGCCCGGGGCTGTGCAGATTTGGCGCTCTACAGGTCTTCGCCTTCGTCTCCAAGAGCCGTCTTCTTCCCGCCCAAAATTTTTAAGCAGGCGGTTTAAGTGAAGCTCGCCCTGACCTTGACCCTCGGTCACGGCGGAGTTTCCTCAACGCCCCCGACCTTGCAACGCGTGTAGCTCCAAATGGGATAGCTTGCGGAAGTAGCGAACTGCCTGAACGGAGTAGGCGCAGCGATGCCACGGATCCCCGCTGGGCAGGCCGCATATGGGTCGATGTGTGAGCCTCTACGCGCGGCCCAGCACCGGTTGTGTAGCTTCCAAGAGCAGCCTTTTCCTATAGCGTTCAGTGAGTGCAACACAGTGACGCGATGGAGATCGCTAATTGCCGGTACTTGTCAAACCTGAGAAATGGAACGTTCCACGATAGCGACGGTTAGGCGGAGGCCTTTCGCACACAAGGACGAACTTACATCCATGTTCTCAGACAACGAACAGCCTGTCCGTGCTGAAGCGCGGAGGACAGCAGAGTGGTGGCGTAGAGCCGTTGTATATGAAATCGCTCCTTTATCGTTTCAAGATAGCAACGGCGACGGCAAAGGGGATCTACCGGGATTACTGCAGCGTTTGGATTATTTAAAATGGCTAGGCATTGACGCCGTTTGGCTGACTCCAATTTATCCAAGTCCTATGCACGATTTTGGGTACGATATTTCTGACTTTTGTGCTGTCGGCCCGGAATACGGTTCGATGGAAGACTTCACTCGTCTGATAAAGGCCTTTCGAAATTCTGGCATTAGGCTAATCCTGGACCTCGTGCCGAACCATACCTCTGACCAACATCCATGGTTTTTGCAAAGTCGTAGGTCACGAGTTGGACCCAAAGCCGACTGGTACATCTGGGCAAACGCCTCCTCCAACGGAGGGCCGCCTAACAACTGGCTCAGCCGCTTCGGCGGCAGCGCGTGGACGTGGAGCGAAGCGCGGCAGCAGTTCTATTATCACTCCTTTCTCCCCGAGCAGCCGGATTTAAACTGGCGTAATGCGGCTGTTCAATCAGAAGTATCGCAAATCATGCGCTTCTGGCTTGATCTCGGCGTGGACGGATTTCGTGTTGACGCAAGCGCAGTCCTCATCAAGGACGAACTATTACGGGACAACCCGCCAAAGCCCGACGCTGGGAACGCAACGCCGCCTCCACAGACGCTCGTGCCGGTCTTCACGGATGACCGCCCTGAGGCTATGAGATGCATTGAGATGCTTCGCTCAGTCATAGACGAGTATGATGAGCGGCTTCTTTGCGGCGAGGTCCAGGGCAAAACCGACCGCATAGGCCATTTCTATGGAAATGGCGCTTCGCGCATGCACTTGCCGCTTAATTTTGCGCTGCATGACGCTCAATGGGATGCGCTGTCATTGCAAGCTGATATCGACAGCTATCAAAATGCACTTCCGGACGCTGCGTGGCCCGACTGGGTAATCGGGGGACACGATAAGCCGCGCCTTGCCACTAAAATCGGCCAGACCCAAGCGCGCATCGCAGCAATGTTGCTTCTCACACTAAGAGGAACACCGTTCTTCTTCGCGGGAGATGAGATTGGGGCGGAGCAGGTAAAGATTCCAAAAGACCGGCTCATTGACCCGTTCGCAAAGCTCGTCAAAGGATTTGACTTGGGCCGCGATCCAGAGCGCTCTCCGATGCGTTGGGATTGCACCGATTCTGGAGGCTTTACCCGCGGTACGCCATGGTTGCCGATAGATAGCGATAGATCGCGAAACGTCGAGCAGCAAATGAAGGATACAAAATCGCTATTGCAACTCTATCGCACCCTCATCCAGTTGCGAAAGCGCGAACCGGCTCTTACCGACGGTGATTTTGAGCCCTTTCGATCACACAACGACATTCTCTGCTATCAGAGAATCCGAGGCGAGGAACGCCTGTTCATCGGATTAAATATCAGTTCCGAACCACGACGATGGGAGTGGCAAGGACGTGGACTTCTGCTGTTGTCGACCCACCTCGATGGTCGAGAAGAACCGATCGAAGGCCCCGTTCAATTGCGTGGCGGCGAAGGTCTGATCGTGCGGCTGGAGTAATGCAACGTGAATATTCCCTGGTGGCAAAAGGCGGTCGTCTATCAAGTTTATCCTCGTTCATTTCAGGACAGCAACGCTGATGGCGTCGGAGATCTAAAGGGTATTATCCAGCGTCTGCCATATCTCATCGATCTTGGCGTGGACGCGATCTGGCTCTCGCCAATCTTTCCCTCACCAATGGCTGATTTTGGCTATGACGTTGCGGACTATAATGACATCGATCCACTGTTCGGATCGTTAGCCGATTTTGATCGTCTGCTTGAAATTGCGCATTCGAGTGGGATGAAGATTATTCTTGATTTCGTGCCAAACCACACTTCCGACCGGCATCCCTGGTTTGTGGAGAGCCGATCTTCGCGGCAGAACGATAAGCGGGAATGGTACCTTTGGCGCGACCCAGCCCCGGACGGTGGCCCCCCAAACAACTGGATATCAGAGTTTGGCGGTAGCGCTTGGGAGTATGACCAAAGCACTGGTCAATACTATTATCATGCCTTTCTCGCCGCGCAGCCTGACCTAAACTGGCGAAATGCAAGCGTACGAAACGCGATTTACGAGGCTATGCGGTTCTGGTTGCGCCGGGGCGTCGATGGATTCCGTTTGGATGTGATCTGGCATCTGATCAAGGATGATCTGTTTCGGGATAACCCACCCAATCCCCGGTTCACGCCGGACGGCCAGCCCTCACACGCCGTGATTCCGCTCTACACCGCCGATCGTCCCGAAATACAACAAATCATAGCCGAGCTTCGCTGCGTGGCAGAAGAATTCGGCGATCGCCTCCTCATAGGTGAAATCTATTTGCCGCTGGAAAAATTGGTCAAATACTATGGCACTGACCTTTCCGGACTGCATCTGCCTTTCAATTTCTCGTTGCTTAATGCCTCATGGAACGCTTCAGCGCTAGCAAAGCTAATCACTGACTACGAGAAAGCCCTCCCGGCCCGTGGCTGGCCGAACTGGGTGCTTGGAAATCACGATCAAGTGCGTATCGCCAGCCGCGTCGCTAAGGGATGCGAACGGCTTGCCGCAATGCTACTGCTCACCTTGCGCGGCACCCCTACGATCTACTATGGCGATGAAATCGGGATGGAACAGGCGGTTATCGCCCCAGACAGAATTTGCGACCCGGTCGACCACACTATGCCGGGGCTGGGGCTAGGACGCGATGGCTGTCGCACACCGATGCGATGGAGTTGCGAGGCATCCTCAGGTTTCTCATCGGTAGAGCCATGGCTTCCTCTGCAGGATGGTTTGATGGAGAACACTGTAGAAAAACAGACAGCTGATGAGCGTTCGCTGCTCCAGCTTTATCGAGAACTGATATCACTTCGACGACGGAGCCGCTCTCTAGTGGAGGGAAAGTATAACTTCCTGTTTGCACACGAGAACGTGTTAGTGTTCCTAAGGGGCGGTGATGATAAGCGCGTGTTAGTTGCACTCAACTTTGGAAATATACCCGCAGCGATAAAAATTGAAGAGGGGTGGGAGCAAGGCAAGTTACTCCTATCTTCTTATCTCGATCAATCCGACGAACTTGTCGGCAATCGAATCAACCTCCGACCGTTGGAAGGTCTCATTTTCGAATCTATGCCAGCCGATAAGGGTTCAGTCTGATAGACTGCAGTTGAGAAGTCCCGTCGCCCTCTGCCCCGACATCTCGCATGGCGCTCACAGCCGCCTGCCGGTCAGACGGAATGCCGCTCCTAGGCTTTTGGAATTATAATCTGCACCGTCGGCCGAAACATGCGCGATCCGTAACAGTTCATGGAAGTTCGACCTCCGCAATAAGAAACACCGTTCTACACTGCGGAGGCCTACCTCATGCTGCAGTGCGTTTTTTCGCCATTGCTTTGGCTTCGTCCATGTCCTCCGCGCCGCCCATGTCGCCTTCAGTGATCTTTCCCGCGCCAGGACCTGCGCCCAAATCCGCTCCCGTCGTTGGGTCGACACTCTGCTGGGACATTGTACGCGCCGAAAGGGCCTTCAGGACTGTCGTATCCGTTGAATTGAGCTGAACGGTGGCATCCCCCTCACCTCCGTCTGCTGGGAGTGCTGCCTCCAAATCATCCACCCGGTCCCACTGCTTACCGCTGTTCCAAGGGCCATTGAGCTCAGCGCCACCTTGAGAAGTGTTTACGTAAGTGTCGGAGAAGGTTTTCAGGCCGGGCAGCTTGCCGGGTGGAAAATTGTCAGCGATGGCATAGAGCGCCTTCTCGAATGACTTCTGATGGGCGATTTCCCGAGTCATTAGAAAGCCCAGCGCATCCTTAATACCAGGATCATCGGTTAAATTAATCAATCGCTCGTAGACTATTTTGGCTCGGCTTTCAGCCGCAATGTTCGAGCGTAAGTCGCATGTGGGATCCCCGCGGCTGTCGATATAGGCTGCAGTCCACGGTACTCCAGAGGAGTTAGTCAAGGCAGGTCCACCGCCATAGAGGATCGACTGCGTATGACTATTTCCACCTTTCGTAAGTGACATGTAAAGCTCGGCCTCTTTCATACTGCCTTCAGAAATCTGAGCCTTGGCGCCTTTGTTGAGCATGGCAACGATGGAACCAATCACTTCAAGATGGCTGAGCTCTTCAGTTGCGATATCGAGAAGCATGTCCTTGCGGCCCGGATCATCGTCCGCCAGTCCTTGCGTGAAATAGCGCATCGCTGCTGCGAGCTCACCGTCCGGACCGCCGAATTGCTCGAGCATAAACGAACCCAGTACCGGGTTTGGTTCCGAAACGCGAACCGTATACTGTAGGCGCTTGTTGTGCATGAACATGTGGTATCTCCGTTGCTTTGCCTACAACGAACCTTGAACGGTTCGAACCGTTCCTATCGGCAAAGGCCCGCGCTCAGTCTTATGAGCATCAACGCGACGCTACAGTTGGAGAACAGATGAACTCGAGCGCCAGTTGTGATGGATGAGAACGCCGTAGAGAAAAGCCCGGCTTGCCGGGCTTTTCCTGTCGATTTAGGATTGACCACCTCTTTTGCCGGCCTCCGATGCTTTCTCGCGATCATTGGCGAAGTTGCCCGGGTTATTTTCCTTCCCCTGTGACTGCCCGCCCTTTGAAGCTATCTCGCGCTGCTTCTGTTCATCCATATTCGCAAAGCCGCGCTCGGAGGCTCGACCACCCTGACCCTGGTTGCCCTGACCCTGACCGCCCTGACCCTGGCCGCCCTGTCCGCCTTTCGTATTCTGGTTCTCTTGAGCCATCTGATATTTCCTTATCGTCGTTCGAACGGCACCATCGCCGTTGTGCTGACCAATGAGCCTAATGAACCGTCGTTCCTAAGTTTTGTCTTTTTGATTTTCTCAGCATCGAAATACGCGTACATGCACGCAGTTCATGCGACCGCGAATAGAGAAACGAGATTCGCCGCGAGATGCGAGCGATCTGAAGCCGTCAAAAGACTCTTTGCCAATACGAGAGATAGGAGTTCCCTGATCCGCTTGAGGTCAATGATAATCACGCTCACTTCTCCCGCGATAACAGGCGACTGTCGCCAGCCAAAACTTTGTTCGCAAACACTAAGGTCAGATTTCTACCGCTGAACTCCCTAATCGTAGCCGAATGCTCCTCAAGACCTCAGCACCCATCAAATCATCCGGATATTCGTAGCCTCTGTTTATTCTCATCTATCATCCCACGGGTCGCAGATGTGCCGGAGGCGCCTGCCATACACTCTCGATATGCCGCAACCGGCAGTTTTCCGGATAAACCCAACGGCCACAAACGTCATTTTGAGCGAGTGCTGGGCTCGTCGCCGAAGCGAATATTCTTACAATGTTGCCATGTAGTTTTCATGTCGTCTCTCCTAACGGAGAGAGACGGCTTGGCTGTTCCTAAGGGCTTAAGCGCCGGCCGCAATCGCGCCTGTGTTAGGGGCCAGCTGTCCCGCTCACGCGTTCTCTTCATTGCGCACATGCTTATGGATAAGTCCGCACCGCGCTTCACGCCGAGCACTGGCCGCCTGTGTCGGAACTTACCTGCAAGTACGATTTTGAGCTACGATTGTTATTTGTATCGCGTCCCAGCAGAAGTTACACGGCCGAATGCCCCGACCAGTCGGCAAACACGGCACGGAATCTTCCGAGAAGCACGTATGCGCTATACGGTCTGCCGCGCTACTTCCGGATGAACACCGAAAAAGGAATGCCGGTATTTCGACTTAGGACAAGGAACGCTTCTTAGAACTACCGGTTGCATCGCAGAAGAGCAAGCATCGCTCCGATTTCAAACGACATTGCGCCCAATGAACGCGTTTGGAGTCAGTACGGGCAGGACAGCCGACGTAAGCAACACGGACGAGACGAAGTTCGTTAGGAGGGTGGCACCTGCCCGCGTGGATTAGTCGGTTTGCCGTGGCGCGGCTAAAGGAGGATGTCGTGACTGACGGCTTTCTTAATCCGGAACAACGTCCGAAAGTGGTGATTGTTGGCGGCGGATTTGGCGGTCTTGAGGCGGCGAAGGGCCTCGCGCGTTCGCCGGTTCAGATTACGTTATTGGACCGACAAAACCATCATTGCTTCCAGCCATTACTTTATCAGGTCGCGACAGCCGCCCTGTCACCAGCTGATGTAGCCTGGCCTATTCGTGGCATACTGCGCCACCAAACAAACGCCGAAGTATTGATGGGAACTTTGACAGGAGTCGATACAGCGTCAAAGTTGGTGAGGACCACCGCCGGGGTAGTGCCGTACGATTTCCTAATCCTGGCGACAGGGGCAACCCACTCTTACTTTGGACGCGATGATTGGGAAAAATTTGCCCCCGGACTGAAGCGCATTGAGGATGCAATCGCGATCAGGCGCGATCTTTTGCTGGCGTTCGAGCGCGCGGAAATCTCAACCACGGAAGAAGAGCGCCAGCGGCTTCTTACGTTCATTGTTATCGGCGCGGGTCCGACCGGCGTCGAGATGGCCGGCGCAATCGCGGAAGTGGCGCGCCAGATCTTACCGTCGGACTTTCGCCGAATCGACCCTAAAGCAGCAAGGGTGGTCTTAATTGAAGCCGGACCTCGGGTGCTTGCCGCGTTGCCCGAGAAGCTCGCAGTTTATGCAAAACATGCGCTGGATGCGATCGGTGTGGAGGTGATGACATCTGCTCGTGTGACATCTATAGATGACCGGGGAGTTGATTTTGATGGCGGACGAATTGATGCAGCTACCAAGGTCTGGGCTGCGGGAGTTGTCGCCTCACCCGTGGCGGACTGGCTTGGAGCCGCGCACGACCGCGTCGGCAGAGTCATCGTTACAACCGATCTCAGCGTACAGGGTCATCCCGAAGTTTTCGTCATCGGGGACGCTGCCGCCGCAGCTGGTCCCGAGGGCACGCCGGTTCCCGGAATAGCGCCGGCCGCAAAGCAGATGGGGCAGTACGTCGCCAAGTTCATTAATGCTAAAATAGCCGGTCAGTCCGCGATTCCACCGTTCAAATATCGCCATCAAGGCGATTTGGCGACAATCGGCCGACGAGCAGCGGTCGTCAAACTTCGTCGCATCGAATTGACGGGTTTTCTCGGCTGGTTATTTTGGAGCGTCGCCCACATTTATTTTCTCATTGGTCTTCGCAACCGCATCTCCGTCGCTCTCACGTGGCTATGGGACTACGTAACCTTTCAGCGCGGCGCACGTTTGATAACGACTGCGCATTCGGAGGATTTGCGCAGCTTGGCCGGAAGGCGACGGCAATAAATAGTCGGCCCCGCCGGCTGCTTTGCCGCTGTTAAACCTCAAGTTTGGGACGCTCACGGTTGAATCGAAAAATCGCTACAGACGCAGTGGATGCCTGACGCTTCCAGAGACCAAGGCTCGCCAATTAACGCATAGAAGCCGCGCCGTTGGTAGGTTCCATGGCCTGATGAAGAGAGGCAAAATCTGAGTTATCTGAAATCCGCGCCCTCCGAGGCAGACGGCTTAATAAATTTGAGCGCCATAGAAACGTTCCTGCTGCCAGTTATTAATGCTGCGGTGCCCGTGACCGCTCACCAATATTCAGCTCCCGCTACGCGGTGGCCCGGATCGAGATCTTTCGGCGTCTTCCTTCACGCTGCGGTAGCTTTTTCGCTGGGCTCTCCTTGCCAGGCACGCCGCGTGGTCTCAATTCTCACGATACATATCGTCTTCAGAAAATTCGGTCCCGGCGTTAATTGGTTGGTCGGGCATGGAAGGTTTCGTAGAGGCCGGCGCCGTCACTGCAGCTTCGCGCCATCCGCGGTCACGTAGCCCCCGATCGACTTGGTTTCCTCGAACAACGGAGTAGATCGAGCCCGTACCGGTCTACATGCGCCCGCCGGTACGAATCCTCGCGATTTGTTCACGGCTGCGCCAAAGGGAATTGTCGAGAAAGCCACTTAGACGCAGCGACCGAGACGATGTCGCCTTGCCAGCATTGCCATTATAGCAGCCCGCAGGGGGCGCCGTTAGGAACGCGCTATTTGCTACAGCGTTGCAGTCAAAAGGGAGCTCCTCATGCCTTATTCTTCAGTCTGCAAGCTGCTTCTCGTTGTCACTCTATTATCCCCTATATCTGCTCTTGCGCAGGGTGGCGGAGGAGGTGGCGGCGGTGGAGGAGGAGGCGGCGGCTCGGCCGGAGGCGGTGCGGCGGGCGGGGCTTCAGGAACAGCGGCCTCTGGAGCAGGCGCCGGCATTGGCAGTGCTCCTGCTGGGATAACAGGAAACCGCGCTGGTGGCGCAACGGGAGGCCGCATAGACGGCACCGTTACTCCGGGACCTGCGATGCAGGGCGACGATGTAATTCGCAAGGAAAACTCACCGGATCATTCCAAAGCCGACAAGAAGATCAACAGCATCTGCAAAGGATGTTGATTTCGCAGATCGGCTTCCGGGTGCGGCTTTAGCCCCCGGAAGTCGTAGCGCTCCGGGTTGATCCGCTTCGCTAAAGTTCCGCTCGGACTTTCCTAAAGTGGTGGGAGAGTGTGCAATGCGAGCGGTCTATGTTCCAAGCTAGCGTTTGAAATGTAATCATCGCGGCCCGTGCGAGCTACCTGTTGCTTGCGATCGCTATCGCTGATCCGGTTGTGGAAGATTCTTCGAAAGAGAAGCTATGCCACGGATCGGCGATCCGTCCTGGTTATCTTATTTTGGCATGTGAAGCATTCGACGGCAGCGAATCCAAAAGCGTTTCGGCGAGCCATCGTCGCGGGAGCACTGATCCGATTGCGCTCACCATTATTGACGTCGCTGCGCTCGTTGGGCCTGTAATAGCGATATTAGAACGGCGAAAATGGGAGCCTCCGCTTTTCCTAGCCAAGTCCGGTTAATTCATAAGCGGAAATGTCAGCGTGGTTGTTGTGCCCGAACTGCCGCTCTGTTGAGTGATGGCGCCTCCGATTTGTCTGGCTAGAGACGTAATCAGTCTGAGACCGGACCCATTTCCGTTGGATTTTTGGATGCCCCGCCCGTTATCGGAAACGGTCAACCGGGCCTCACCGAAGCCTACCCCTCCAACTAAGCGCACCTTGATACTGCCGCCATTCGGGCCGAAAGCATGCTTTATGCTGTTCATCGTCACTTCATTCAAAATGAGGCCCACTCGCAAGGCTCGGTCGATACTTATTTCCAACTCATCGGATTCGACCTTGAGTTCGATTTCCTCCACTTGCTGCTGTATCGCGCTGCAAAGCGCGTGAACATAATCGGTGAGCCTAACGGTTTGCCCTTCCTGCCCGGGCGCCAACTGGTCGTGCGCAAGCGAGATGGCGTTGATAAGGCTCGCGACATGATCTAACGCGCTTTGAACCTCCGCCCCTTGATGCCGACGCTTCTGGAGGGAAATGGATGACAGGACCAGTTGAAAATTGTTCTTCACACGGTGCTGCATTTCGCGCAGCAGGACTTCTCTCTTTTGAGCCTCAGCAGCGGCGGCTGCAAAGCGAGCTTCGTAGTCCTTCCCTGCATGTGGATGAATCACAGCTCCAAGGAGCGCAGCGGCGGCGGTTAAAAAATCTACACTGTCTTCTGTGAAATCTCGCGATCTGGTGCTGTCCACCTCAAGCACTCCCCAGGCTGCTCCGTTCATCAGGATAGGGACGTTCAATAACGAAAGGATGTGGTGGTCTCTCAATACGTCCGAATAAACATATTCGCGTTGCTCCGGGAGATTATGAACCCTCACCGGTTCCGCTGTTTTAAAGGCGCGTCCAGGGGGTGAACGCAGGTCAGCAGATAAGGTGGCGCTGCCGACTACCCCTTCCTTCCAACCTACCCCTGCCACGATAAGAAGATCGGAGGTGCGCGGGCGGTACTGAAGCACTTTTACATGGTGTATTTCCACGGCGCGCGCGATTTGTACAACGACCTGCCCTAGGAGCCGGTTCAAATCGGCATGCTCACTAACCAGCCGTCCGATGTCGACTAATATGCGGATGTAGCGACGGAGTTCCTGCCGCAGGTTATCGTCGCTCTGTGAAGTGCCCGGGTCCTCCATGTCTCATTAACCCGGTGCTTTCCGAAAAGTGCCAAATTGTCGGCTTGCCCCTCCGAGAACCTGGACCGGTGCTGTCGGGCCGGACGCCGGATCCTCCTCGCGGGCTCTGACACCTTTGGACGGAAACACACGGGGCTGGTCCGCCACCGGACGAACGAACCGACATCTAACGCAATCTCATTTACGGTAAGCACCTGCCGATGGCTTGTCAGCGAACGTTGCTGCGAGACGGAGCCGAAAAAGCCCGTGGCTCCAACGCCTGCTTCAAGTCGCTTAGTGTGGGGACGTTCATAGTCTGTGATTCCTCGGTGCGTGATTAGGACAAAGTTTCCAAGCGAGCAGGAGACTTCGCTGTCCAGCCGGCCCAGCCAAGTCCATCGAACTCCTGCATGGCCATCGCGTTGCTTACCTTTGGTGAAGCTAACCACTGAACCCACTTCACCTGCTGGTCGTCATCGGCCTGGGGATCACCTGGATTCTTGACGGACTCGAGGTCACTATCGTCGGTTCGCTGGGTCCTGCCCTCCAAAGCGTCGAGACCCTGCATCTTTCCAGTGCCAACCTCGGAGCCGTCGCGTCATTTTACGTTGTGGGAGCAGTAGTTGGTGCTCTTATCTTCGGCTGGATCACGGATCGGCACGGCCGGCGTTTCGTGTTCTACGTAACCTTGATCGTCTATTTGTGTGGAGTGTTTCTCAGTGCATTCGCCTGGGATTTCTGGAGCTTTGCAATTTTTAGGATGATTACCGGACTAGGCATCGGTGGCGAATACGCTGCTATCAATTCCGCGATCGACGAGCTCATTCCTGCAAAATACCGAGGGCGGGTCGATCTCGTCGTCAATGGCAGCTTTTGGCTTGGAGCCGCCGGTGGAGCGCTCGCCGTTCCATTTCTGCTCGACCAGCGGCTATTCGCGCCGGATATCGGCTGGCGGCTCGGCTTCGGCATCGGAGCAATTCTTGGTCTGGGCATTTTGTTGCTCCGCCGCTTCGTGCCTGAGAGCCCGCGGTGGTTAGTGACACATGGGCAGAACGAGAAAGCAGAGGAAACTGTCACCGAAATTGAAAAGGGAATTGCGAAGGCCGCGGGTAGATATCCGCCTGCCCCGCAGGAAAGCATCGAAGTCCACCCCAAAAAGTCATTCGGAATCGGTTTAATCTTATCGTCCATGATTGGGAAATATCGAAAACGGAGCATTCTGGCGCTTACCTTGATGATCGCGCAGTCCTTTCTCTATAACTCTGTATTCTTCACATTCGGTCTCGTACTCTCGCATTTCTACGGCGTCCCAAGCGAACGAATAGGACTCTACCTTTTACCGCTCGCAATAGGAAATTTCTGCGGGCCACTGTTTTTGGGAACACTATTTGACACGGTCGGCCGCAAGGCCATGATTGCTGGAACGTTTGCAATTAGTGGTTTGTTGCTGCTGATAACCGCCTATCTATTCGCAGCCGGGTTTCTCACTCCGGTAACACAGACGCTAGCATGGTTTTCGATCTTCTTTTTTGCCTCCGCGGCGGCGAGTTCGGCCTATCTGACCGTCAGCGAGATCTTCCCACTCGAGACTCGCGCCTTGGCCATTGCTTGTTTCTACGCACTGGGCACCGCCATTGGCGGAAGCACATCGCCGCTTCTATTCGGATGGCTCATTGAGTCCGGATCGGCTTGGCGCGTCAGTGCCGGATATGCCTTGGCTGCCGGCCTTTTGTTGATAGCTGCTGGCGCGGAACTAATGTTGGGCATCGATGCAGAAGGTAAATCCCTCGAAAGCATCGCCGATCCGCTATCCAGTTGAGTCTACGAAGCGCGCCATGCTCCGCTAACCGTTCAGTCCGTTTATCAATCGGCAACCGCGCTGTGCCGTTTCGCTCAAACAGTCCTGCTTCGCCAATCGATGTTATAGCCGGGCGAGTGATAAGCCTCCGCGTTGTTTCATTCCTCAGTCGCTGAGGGTCGAGAAATCGACTGAACCCTTGGCGGGGCCGCTCTACTTTGCTCAAGCCCCGATAAGAACAGGGGAACGGCCGCACGGGCGGATACCTTATCGGTAATTCGTTGGCAGCCGATTGTGAATATCTGTCGCTGCAATGGCCGCATGGCCGAAAGCCACGCTAAGCTGGTGCAAGTCCGTGACAACATCTCCGGCTGCGTAAAGCCCTTGCACCGTAGTCTGTTGATGATTGTCAACGAGGACGTTTCCAGTCTCCGTGCATGAAGCCCCGAGGGCAGTCGCAAGCTCCGAGCGAACATTGCATCCGATCGCGGGATATATAGCATCTAACTGATGAATCGATCCGCTTTCAGTGACGATGACGATCTGATTCTTATCGAGTTTAAGCTCCCTTGGCTTGTCAAGAATAGTCAGCTTGCTTTCTTGCAGAGCTTTTTGTGTGTCCTCTGTTGCAACGCTAGCTTCGGTTTTGAAAACCATTACATCTTTGGTGTAGGTCCGCAGGAAAAGCGCCTTCTTTCCGGCACTTTGAAGATTTCCGAGAACGCCGACCCGCTTATCGATCGCTTCGTAGCCGTCACAGATCGGACAAAACCGGATTAAGTCAGACGGACCTTCGGGAGCGCCCTCGATAAGCGGACAACGATCTATCAGACCCGTCGCTAGCAAAACAAAAAATGCTTCAATATCCCGATCTTGAAATGATGCAACAAACCTCTCGCCGTCCCGTCGGAGCGACGTTACCCACCCGCCTAACACCTGCGCTCCATATTCCTCGGCTTGCTCACGTAACCGGAGCAACAATTCAGTGCCAGCAATACCCAGGAAGCCCGGATAGTTGTGGCTTTCCGGTATCTTTGCCGCCCTGCTTTCGCCCGCATCAATCACAAGGACACGCCGGCGATACCTTCCGAGATAAATCGCGGCCAATAAGCCAGCCGGTCCTCCTCCGATGATGAGGCAGTCGAACATCTTACCGAGCCATAACGGATAACAACGCAAATCATTTCAGGTTTTTGACGCGTGCCGCTCATAGGTTTTTCCGTCACCCCCAACGTGTCGCGGCCGGGGCAGTTCCTAGAGGCATGGATCGGCGTTACCGGATTATTCTCTGTTGGTGACCCCTGGAAGCAGGTCCGGGTACAATCAGCCCGACTTCGAACGCCCACAGGCTCAGGCGGGCGGCAAATGATGAGAAGGCGTGAGCAGCGCGACCGGCAAGCTGGCGAACAGCTCGCGTGCTAGAAACGACCCTTGCGACAGTATGAACTCACGTCCGCTGAACAGCTCTGACCATCGCTGCGGAACAACCTCAGACGATAGAGTCAGAGTGCAGTCGCCCCATGTATCTGCCCCGTGCCCACGGGACGGGTACAAAGCCACCGCGGTCACCAGCGCGCTATCTTCGCTGGTGCGTATAAAGGCACAGAGGCGATCTGCCTGCGGACCTGTGCCGCGGAGCGCTTCGTACGAACCGTGCATGAAGAGTTCCGGTTCGCGACGACGCAATGCCAACGTCTCGGCAATGAGGCGGAGCTTTAAACGGCCGTCACGCCAGTTTTCCAGAAGCCCTGGAAGATCACCCCTGCTCGATTCCAAGGATGCCAGTAATGCTTTCCGGATGTCGTAATCAACCGGACGACGATTATCCGGATCGACCATGCTGAAGTCCCAGAGTTCCGAGCCCTGATAGAGATCGGGCACACCGGGCGCCGTGAATTTCAGCACGATCTGAATAAGGCTGTTGAGAGCGCCAAAGGTAGCCACGCGCTGCTGAAACGCGGAAAAGGATTCCAGAAAGGGATTGGTGCGCGACGTGTCCAGCGCGTAGCGAATGAACTCTAAAACGGCGTCTTCGTATGCGGCGTTCGGCGCAGCCCAGGTCGTATGGACCTTGGCTTCACGCATGGCTTTCGTTATGGCGCCTTCAATCCGCTGGCGAAAGGAATCTACTTCCTCCGGATCGAGCTGACCCGCAGAGAGTTGGGCCGGCCATGCCCCGAGCAGAAGTTGATAGAACGCATACTCGTCATTACGATCTGGCGGCGCCGCGTCCGGATTTCCTGCGTTGCGGGCCTGGAGCATCCGGCTCCAAAGTGCAACGTGTTGGGCCCATTCGTCCGGTATCTCCGACAGCACCGCCAGCCGCGCCCGCGTATCCTCGCCACGCTTGGTGTCATGCGTGGCGGTGCTCAGCATGGCATGCGGCGTTCGTTTCGCCCGCTGGACATTGGCGTGATGGAAGGCGGACACGCTTACGCTAAACTGGTCAGGGTGGCCGCCGACCTCATTCAGCGCCAGCATCCGGTTGTAGCGGTAGAAGGCGGTATCCTCGAGGCCCTTGGCCATCACGGGGCCGCTATATTGTTGTGCGCGCATTGCGACGCGAACCACCTCCACGCGGCTGAATCCGCTACGCGGCTCGGCAACGAGGTCGCAAGTCAGGAGTTGGTGGAGGAAATCGAAAACGCTGGGGTCCAAGGCAGCACCATTGCGGCGGGCCTGAGCCATGGCCCAATCGATATCGCGCCGATCTGCTTGGGTAGGCACGCCCCGTCCGTCAACATATGTTCGGTAGACGGGAAAGACGGCAATAATTTCTCTTAACGCCCGTTGCAGGACGTTGTTGGTAAAGTCGGCGGTCCGCGGATTCGAGCGCGCCACCCGCGCGGCCTCCCTGGCCAGCACGTTCAGTTCGCTCGCCATCTCGTTCTCCATGATCCGCATCTTCGAATCGCGGACGATGGCGCTGAACGACGCCCGTTCACCGGTGAAGTCGGCGTAGATGCGAGTGAGGCCCTCCTGCCCCCCCGGGTCGTTCAGCAGACCGGTGACGAGATTAGCGAACTCGTAGCCCGTCGTCCCTTCGACATCCCAGTCATCACGCAGGTTTTCATGCGGTGCGAGGATCTTCTCGACAACGAGATAGAACGGACATGGCGCCTTTTCCCGCAGGCGTAAACAATACCCTTTCGGATCGAGAAGACCGTCGACGTGATCCAGCCGGATTCCGTCGAGCACTCCTTGTTCGAGCAAGCGGAACACCAGCGAGTGCGCATGGTCGAAAAGCTGAGGGAGTTCCATCCGGATCCCAGCCAGATCATTAATGTTGAAGAAGCGGCGGTAGTTGATGTCGTCGGCCGCGACACGGAAATGGGCTGCGCGCCAGTGCTGGTCGCGGATCAACGCGTCAAGTTTCGACCAGCTTTGCAGTTCGCCAATCTCGCCGTTGAAACGGTCCACTGCGGCCTGGATCGCGACCGCCAGATCGGGGTTTTCTCTGACTGACTCGGCCAGCTCCAATTTGAGATCCGAAGCCCGGCGGACGATATGCGGCCGCCATGTCGAGAGGTGCGCAAACGCGTCGCCGATGCGCTCCAGGTCCGGATGGTTGTCGCCGAGGACACGCTCGTAGTGAAGCGGGCTGATCGGAAGCTTGTGGTTGTCGTATGCCCACACGGCCAGCGAGCCGGCTTCCGCATCGAACCTGAGTCGGAGCGCACCCGACTGGAGTTCAGCACCGTACTGCTCGCCTAGGAATGGGACCAGAAGTTTGCCTTGCAGGTAGCGGCGATCCGATTCCCAATCGATGTCGAACCAGCCTGCGAATTGCGAATCCGGACCCCATTCAAGCACGTCCAGCCACCAGGGATTGTCCGCACCGCCCACCCCCATATGGTTCGGGACGAAATCAAGAATCTGGCCGAGACCGTTCTCCCGGAACGCGGCAACCATCCGATCAAAGGCTGCGGTACTGCCGAGCTCAGGGTTCAATTCGGTGTGGCTAACGATGTCGTAGCCATGCGTGCTGCCGGGGCGAGCCCGCAGATAGGGTGAGCAGTAGACATGGCTTATTCCCAACCTGGCGAGATAAGGCGCGAGCGCCGCCGCCTGATCGAAGCCGAAATCTTTGTTGAGCTGCAGCCGGTAGGTGGCGCGTGGGATCGGCTTGCGGTCAGGCAGCATGGTTACCCCGGGAGTTGCGGATTTCAGGCAAGCGCCCGACGCGGACCCAGGCGTCCTGGCTAGAAGCGAGTTCTTCAAGGGTCATTCGGTATTTCCGCCGCCAATTGGGGTTCTCAAAGGAGGTAGCCGGTACGTTGACCTGATCAGCTTCGCCGACAAGCTCATCGAGCTGCGGTATGACAAGGGCCGAGCCCGCCCGCGCGAGAAAGTCGTGCGTGGCTATTGTGAACTGCTCGACCGTAATCTCGCTGTCTTCCTTTAGCACGCCTTCCTGGCGGAAGGCTTCAAGGATGGAAGCGCGATCCTGCTCGCGACGCTCGCGCTGCGACCGGGCCTCGTCCTCGGTCGGATAAAGCCCGAGCCGCTCCTTCAAGTCGATGTCACGGCCTTTCCACCACCCGATAAGCGTTGGCAGATCATGGTTTCCCGCGACCGCCAAGGCAAGGCGGGGATAGTCCTTCGGCGACCGGAAGCGGCCATTGTCCCAGTCCTGCTCGAAGAAGAGCACACGGTAGGAGAGGATGTTGGCGGCCGCCATCTTCTCGCGGAATCCTTCCGGGACAGTTCCAAGATCTTCGCCTATCACTAGGCAGCGATGCCTATAGCTTTCCAGCGCAAGAATCCCGATCAGGTCATCGAGGGGGTAGCTGACATACGCGCCTTCTGCCGGGCTGCAGCCATTCGGAATGCAGTAGAGATGCTGAAGACCCATCACGTGATCGATGCGTAGGGCCCCAGCATGGCGCATGTTGGCGCGGATGAGTTCGACGAAGCTGCGGTAGCATTCGTCCCGCAACGCGTTAGGATGGAAGGGCGGCAATCCCCAATCTTGGCCTGCCGGGTTAAAAATGTCGGGAGGCGCTCCAACCTGCGTGCCTGCCACGAACGCCTTCGGATTAGCCCAAGTCTCGGCACCCGACCGGTCACAGCCAACCGCCAAATCCCGGTAAAGACCGATGGCCATGCCGGCCTTCTCCGCGACTTTGGCCGCGCGGGCGAGTTGCTCATCGGCCACCCACTGAAGCCAATCTAAGAAATTGATCTCGTCCGCGTGCTCCTCGGCGAAACGTTGAACGGCTTCCGAGGCAGCGTCGCGGTACTCATCAGGCCAGCCGTGCCACTCAGCCTGAGCCGGATCCTCATTCCCAAAATGCTGCCGCAGTGCCTGGAAGATCGATGTTCGGCGAAGGCTGCCGCCCTTCTCTTCCTGAAAGCTTTCGAACCTTCGAATATCCTCTAGCGCGCTATTCTCAAAGGCAGCGTGGAGGGTTCGCAACGCCTCTAGTTTTAGCTCCACGACGCCGCTGTAATGAACATCGTGAGCCGCGCGGCAGGCAGCCAGTCGAGCCTTGAAATCGGCGGACTCGACAAGGTCGCGAACCACTACTGAGCTGGAATAGCCTGGAACTTCGGGGACGGCGATGTAGAGTACATTCAGAAAAAGCCTGGACAGCGGGGAGTACGGGCTCGCCTGTTCCGGGCTGTCGAGGGACATCTGATGCAGCGGGTTAAGTCCGATAACGTCGCAGCCGCGCTTTGCGGCAAGCTCGACAAGCTTTCGAAGATCGGCAAAGTCGCCGATCCCCCAATTCTCATCGGACCGTAACAGGTAAAGCTGCGCCGCGATCCCCCACAGGTTGGCCTCGTTATAGGTTTCGGGAAGCCAGCATTTTCCCGGAGTGACGATAAGGGTGGCGCTTGCGTCGAACTCCGGCAAATGAAGGCGGTGATAACCCCACGAAAGTTCGCCGAGGTCGATCCGGGGCGCCTGTTCCGAGCCGCCTGAGAGCTCATGCGTTCCATTGCGCTGCGCGCCGTCTTCAAGCTCCACGTGCCAAGTGATCCGCTCCGCATGAACGGGCCTTCCCATGGTGACCCAACAGCGTCCCGCTGCATCTGGCCGGACGATAACAACGGACGGCAGGGCTGATCGGGCGGCGGCATTCCGAGCGCGATTCAAAGCAAGCACGGCTTCGGCTTCGGTTCTTACTTCGACGCCCATGGCGGACAGGAGACGTTTCTGCGTCTCGGGCCTGGTCAGAATTTCCCCGCCGCGGGCATCGCTGAATCCCGGCTCGACGCCATAGTGAGCTGCAAGTCGGCCCAGCGCCGTCGTGAAGTTGGTTGATGAAACCATTAAAAGGCGCCGCCGTTCATCGTCCAGACAACGCTCCATGGTCCGAGATCGCCATTCTCGGCTGAGCCGACGGACCAGAGAACGCGACCTCGGGGCGGACTGATGCCGCCGAGTGGAGTGGTCTTCAGGTTAGCTGTGAGCAATAGCTCCGCGCAGTCTGCTAGCCGCCAGCGGACACGCACTGCCAGGTCACCTAAGATTTCGAATTGGCCGGACGTGCTGGCTATCCCCGACAATCGCGGGATGATCTCAGCGTGACGAACCATCAATAGGCGACGGTACCAGTCGCGCCATTCCGCATGAACGCCTCGGCCGGCGTCTTCCCAACGGAGCTTAGCGGACACGAAGGTTTCTTGCGCGGACGGATCAGGGATTTGTTCGCGCCGCTCCGGATCCTGAAACTCAGGAAACTTGGCAAACTCCGCCCTCCGGCCGTCGCGCACGGCATTGGCCAATGCAGGGTCAAAATCACAAAAGAATGGGAAGGGCTGCGCTGCAGCCCATTCCTCGCCCATAAAGATCATCGGAATCTGAGGCGCAAGTAGATAGATGCTTGCGATCGCGCGGACTGCCTCACGCGACGCAAATGCGGTGATGCGCTCGCCGAACGCGCGATTTCCCACCTGATCGTGATTCTGAATGAAAGAGACGAAGGCGGTCGGCGGCAGAGAAGCACTGGTCTCCCCACGGGGGTGTCCCCGATAAGGCATGAATTCGCCTTGAAACGCGAACCCCTCGGCGAGCGCGCGGCCGAGCTTGTAGGTATCACCCAAATAATCGGCGTAGTAGCCGGCGCTTTCGCCAGATGCGGCGGTGTGCAGCACGTGATGCACGTCGTCGTTCCACTGCGCCGTGAATTGAACAGGCCGCCCGTTAACGTCCCGAGCCAGCCGAGTGACCTGGTTCTCCTCGTTCTCCAGAAGAAGATGGATGCGACGGTCGCCTCCCGCTTCGCGCACTGCCGCCGCGAGCGCTTGAAGAAGGTGCTCTGGGCTTTCATCCATGATGGCGTGAACAGCGTCGAGACGGAGGCCGTCAAGGTTGTATTCCCGGATCCAGTAGATGGCGTTGTTTATGACCAGATCCCGTACCCACTCGGAGTGTTCGGCATCGTAATTAATTGCCGCACCCCACGGCGTATGATGGGATTCTGTGAAGATGTGAGAATAAAGCGGGAGGTAATTGCCGTCTGGGCCGAAGTGGTTATAGACCACGTCGAGTATGACGGCGATCCCACGTGCATGTGCGGCATCCACCAACTGCTTTAAGTTCTCGGGCCGGCCGTAGCTCGAGTCAGGAGCAAACAGCAGAACGCCATCATACCCCCAGTTCCTCTGGCCAGGGAAATCGGCAACTGGCATCAGTTCAATCGCCGTAATTCCAAGATCGCGAAGCTCGTCGAATCGATCAATTGCGGCCCTGAAAGTCCCGTCTGCGGTAAACGCGCCGACATGCAGTTCATAGATGACGCACTCTTCCCAACGACGACCTCTCCAACCTTCATCAGTCCAAGAGTAAGCATCGGGAGCAATCACTTCGCTCGGGCCGTGGACGTCTTGCGGCTGGAAGCGCGAAGCGGGATCAGGCACCTCGACGCCATCCGGAAGGATAAAGCGATATCGGGTACCAGGCCCGGCCTCGGCAATCTGCAACTCGTGCCAACCGTCGACCAGTGCCCGCATCGGGTAAACGGTGCCGGTGTCCTCTAGCCTCACGCTTACGGTGGCATGCTTAGGGGCCCAGAGACGGAACCGAACGCCGCCATCGCTGAGCTCAGCTCCAAACGGCATCTGATGATGCCGTCGGGCTAAGCTCTGTGCGGTCAACGTTAGATCGGACATCAAGCGATCCCTTCAGCCGTTCGCTTTGAGCGAAGGGAGAATGTGCTCGCCGAATGCCTCAATGAAGCTCAGTTGCCGTCGCCCAACCTGATGCAGATGGATTTCGTCAAAACCCATCTCGGCGTACTCGGCGAGCCAGGCTCGATGTTGTCCCAGGTCCGCGGACACCAGAACCGAGTGCCGAATGTCATCGGTCTTCACGAGACGAGCGACACGATCGAAATCCTGTGGCCGACGAACGTCCCAATTTACCTCACCCCCTAAAGCACTAGCCGCCCACTGATGCAGCGCCTCGGCTTCAGCCTCCTCTTCGCTCGGTGCCCACGACAGCGCCACCTGAAGAATGATTGGCTTCTGACCCCCGCCTCCATGACGAAAAGCCGCGATAACTTTTTTAAGCTGCTCCGGGCTTGCCTGGACGGTGATCAGAGCGTCCGCCCAGCTGCCGAGCCATTCAGCCGTCCTCTCGGACACCGCCGCGCCGACGAGCATGGGGGGCTGTTCCGGCCGCGTATAGAGCTTCGCCTCGACAATGGTGATACGGCCACGGTGGGTCACAGTTTCGCCGGCGAACAGCGCCTTGATGATCTGCGCACATTCAAACAGGCGCGCATTGCGTTCCAGCTTGTCCGGCCAGATGAGGCCTGTGATGGCCTCATTGATCGCCTCGCCGCTGCCCAACGCTAGCCAGAGACGGCCAGGATACATCTGCGCCAGCGTTGCAGCGCCCTGGGCAATTATCGCAGGGTGATAGCGATAACCCGGTGCCGAGATGATGCCAAACGGAAGACATGTCGCTTCCATTGCGGCTCCGAGCCATGACCAGGCGAACCCCGATTGACCTTGCCGCTCGCTCCAGGGATGGAAGTGGTCTGACGACATTGCACAATCGAAGCCAGACTCCGCTGCGCGCTTGGTCCAGCGCAGCAGATTCGCGGGTGTAAATTGCTCATGCGAGGCGTGATATCCGATACGCGCCATGCCCTTTTAACCTTTTGCGGATTTCCAAGCAGTTGAAGCGGGGGGTCGTTGAAAGCTTCTTTTAACACCTAGCCTTTGCGGGGGGTTCCTACGTTTTGAACGGACCCTGAAACCGCCGACCAAGCTTCGATGAAAGATACAGCCAGCTGGTCGATCCGACGCTTGCTGAAGAGAAGACCGCCAGCACTTGCAGAGGTTACTGAACGTCCGGGAACGTTGCAGCTCGATGACCACGCGGAAGGATGCATGTTCAGTCTGGAGAGTTAGGATTGGCAGTAGCGGCGCAATGACTAATCAATCTTTGTAAGCCCTAAACGGACTTAGCGTTTAGATGCGGGGTACTTTACCTCCGCGACGAACGACGGCTCGGCCCAGGTCTCGGCTTCCTGATGGGCTTAGGAACCCTTCGACCGAAAGACCGTTCATCGTTCAGCACGAGCAAGAAGTTTTTGATGTTTGTGCGCCGGCGCCGCTTCAGACCTTCCGGACGGCCACAACTTTAGTTCCTTCTTACTCGTCGCTCACATAAAGGAATGGACATGACACCTTCTCAACCCGCATCTCGCAAGCTATCAGCCGGAATGATGACTATGTGCGCCGCCATGTTACCCATCCTTCTCCTATTTTCCGGCAACCTAGCTGCGCAAACGTCAGAGTCCACGTTACGGACGGCTGGGCAAGATGCTACATTTATGATCTCGCTAATACGTTTTTTTGAGCAGACGGTTCTCCAGCGTCAGATCGGCAACCGCCTCTTTCAAGGCACGGGTCTCACGGCGCA
>NZ_JBXASZ010000014.1:0-29006 GCF_058809865.1 Nitrobacter sp. MLSD-S21
TCCTTCGTCTGCGACGAGAACCGAACACTCCTTAGATCACACCATCAATTCTGTGCCATAGGCGCTGATCCCGGACACCCAGCGTCAACAAAGAAAGCTCTCCTGCGGGGGCAAGAGAACTTTCTTTGTACCCAGCCCCCGCTAGGTCATTCCATCATAGCGTCCCAGGAAATCGCAACCCAGGCGCGGGGATAACCGAAGCCCATGAAAACTAGGAACGAGGCCGTCGGGCTTTGATTGTTTGACGGCTGCGCCCTTTGCACGCGGCCTTCCAGCACGGCCCTGCTGTTTCTCCTTCCTGCGGGGCCGTGCAGGCTATTCGCAATGAATAAAGCATTAGAGAAGTTCATTAGGGATGCCGCAGAGGTCGGGGTGTCGGCCACTTTGCTGGGCTTAGAAATAGGAACGCGGCTGCTGCGCTCGAATTTAATCATCGGGCTGCCCGTAGAATCCGCGGCCCCGCACGGTCCAGCGCAGGTACAGCATCCGCACCGCGGATCATCCGTGCATCGGTCCCCAGTTAAAGGGGCTTATACGGATCGCTCTTCCTACATCTCGCGAAGGCCGGTAGATGTCCCAATCTAGTTTTTAGCGCGCCAAGTTTTTCGATTCCTCTTGTTTTTGCCGCGACATAATCAAGTCGAGGTTATCACTGTTCTGTCCTCTCCTCCGTGTAGGCGGCTAGCGCGGTACGGGCTCGAGCCAAGTCCTCTCGCGCGACCGCGAGGATCTGCTCAGCAGCATCGAGAGCGGCGAAAGCTCCCACCGAAGGGCTTGGACGTTCAGCAGTAACTATTACCCAGGCGGCGTCAACTTTAGCGAGCGCCGCGTGTAAATTCGCGATAGCGCGGCCGATCGCGTCGTAAAGCGCAATCTCTTGTTCGGGTATAACCTTCTTCGACATTATCCACCCTTTCCAATCTTCAACAAGCCATCTGCCGTTCCAAGGGGCTGCAAGCATCTGCCCGCCTCAAAGATCATTGCAGTTCGCGAACGCAAGAAGCGGTTAAGCAGGGAGGTGAAGGCTGTAAGAGACTGCTCAGGATGAAGTTCAACCTCAGCCTGCTTTAAGCGCCGCAGGCGGCTTGTTTTAATAGCTAGCCACAAATCAGAAGTCAGCATCTGCACCTACCAAAGGTTTGTGCGCTAAGAAGTCAGCCAATCGCCGGACAATGACCGACGCCCCCGATCCGCGCGGTCGGACTGGAGGATCCGCTTTTAATGGCGAATGTTGTCTCGAATTTACCCCTATCGATAAAGCTCGCAAGTCTGCTCTCGCTGCAGAGGAGCAGATGATGAAAGGTGGCTGCATTGAATCTGCGTCGAGCGCCCTCGTTGGTTTCGCTGCTGGCCGTTTGTATCAGGCGAGTACCGGCGGCGCTTAAGCCGCCGGTTCGGCCGATCCTCAGCCCTTGATCGCAATGCGCTTCACCTGTGACTGAGCCTTCGAGCTCTTGGGAAGCACGACGTTCAGCACACCGTTCTTGAAGTGCGCCTCGATCTTGTCTTCCTCAATCTCGACCCCGAGGGGGATGCGCCGCTCGAAGTGGCCATAGAAGCGCTCGGAGAATTGCTTGTCCTTGTCCTGGACCTCAGAACGCTTTTCGCCCTTCAGCGTCAGTACGCCGTCCTCGAGCAGCACCTCAAGATCCTTTTCTTCGAGACCGGGGATCTCGGCCGTTAACTTGATCTCCTTGTCACTGTTGGAGATCTCGACGTTCGGCCAAGCCGCGCTGAATGACGATAGCGAGCCGAACGCCGGCACGCGACTATCAAACCCGCGGAAGACATCATCAAACAGCCGGTTCATCTCCCGATGCAGCGAGAGGAACGGATTGCGATCGTCGTCGTGAAACACCGTAGGAACCTGATTGTTGGAGCGGCCCCACGGAATCAGGTCACGTACACTCATGATTATCTCCTTTCTGTAGCTGTCAGTTGCAAAGCTCTCCCATTGGCGTCGGGCACACGGTCCGACGCCTTTTGGAGTTCCGCTGACGAAAGCCTTAGGCGGCCTGCTTCTCGGCCTCGATCTGCTTACCGGCCCCTGCCAGCCCCTCGCTCCCGGCGATGGTGATGCGGCGCGGCTTCATCTCTTCCGGAAGCTCGCGCTTCAGGTCGATAGTCAGCAAACCGTTCTCGAGGTTCGCGCTCACGACCTTCACGTGGTCGGCAAGTTCAAAGCGGCGCCGGAAGGCCCGTGCGGCAATACCGCGATGCAGATACTGCCCGCTCGCTTCATCCTGGTCCGACTTTTGGCCCGCGACCAGCAGCATGTTCTGCTCCTGCGTGATCGTCAGATCATCCTCGGTCAAGCCGGCCACCGCCATGCTGATGCGGTAGTCGTCCTCACTCTTCCTGACGATGTCGTAAGGTGGCCACGTATCGATCGATGTCACGCGGCTCGCGGACTCCAGCGTGTCGATCATACGATCGAAACCGATCGTCGATCGGAACAGAGGCGCAAAATCGAAGGTGTTTCTCATAGCCATATCCTCCTTGGAAGCAACATGGATATAAGGGCGGGCGCCAAAGGGGCTGACGCCCTTCGGAAAACCATCTCTTCTTCAGCAGATGGCGATTTTGATTTGGGTGCAGCTCAACATCCGTCAAGAGGACGAACTCGCGATAATCGAGCCGCATCCGCTCCCCTGGAACGGTTAGGGATCTCGTGATCAGCGGTTGGTGAAGGAGATACAAGCATGGCGCTCCCACGCGACTATCTGCCTTCCATCTTGGTCTAACCGACGACACACTGCTGACTGAGACCATGGTGACCACCGCGACCGCCGCCGAACTGACCCGGCCTCGGGCATGGACGAATGAAGCGGTCAACAAAAGGCGGGCCGCTGCCCAGCGCACGGACCGCCGAAGTCTCACCCCGCGAGATCACGAAAAAGAGGGAGCCTCACAACGGGGCCCGTCACGAGGAGGACAAGCTCGCCATACCGCGAACAACCTCGCGGAAGTCGGATGCGATGAGGTGCTAAAAATTTTCTCGGGGCGCGCTTGAAATCCGCAGGCGTTTTTCTAATTTGATTTTTGCCGCTGAAGAAGCGGCTTCGAGCGACAACGCTTGAGGGCTTGAGACGGGCGCTGGCTGGTGTCCGACGTCCGCTCGTATCCATCTTGCTCCAAGGAGGATTTGGCTATGAGAGCTTATAATTTTGCACCCCTGTGGCGATCCACTATCGGATACGACCACCTTCTCGACCTCGTTGATGCAGCGCAACGCAACAAAGGCGAGGATCACTATCCACCATACGACATTGAGCGGCAGTCTGAAGACCGCTACCAGCTCTCACTGGCGCTGGCCGGTTTCTCCCCGGATGAAATTGCGGTGACGGCCGAACAGAACGTGCTCTCCATTGAAGGACGCAAGACGGAAGCGGCCAATAAGGATTACTTGTACCAGGGGATCTCGGCGCGCCCGTTCACGCGGACCTTTAATCTCGCCGACTACGTCAAGGTCGAAGGCGCGACATTCGAGAATGGTCTCCTGCAGATCAAGCTTGTGAGGGACATTCCAGAGACCATGAAACCTCGGCGCATTCCCATCGGCGTTGCTCCTGGTCCGCAGATCCAAGAGATGCGCGCCGCTTAACCGTACATTCGGGCACGGGTGGCCACCAGTCCCGGCCCGATGTGTCAGTCGATCCCCAATGAAAGGAGAAGGAGGGGAAGATGAAGCGTGTCCTTCATGATCAAGTTGCATCGATGCAGTTTCGCCCCGATGCGCATCACCGCTCCGTTCCAGCGGTTCTCAAAGATCCGAAGCTCTGTTCCGACGAAAAGCGGGCCATTCTATCGGCCTGGGCATCCGATATGTATGCAATCGAATCCTCGCCCATGCTGAGAATGATTCCAGGGCACACGACGCCACTCCGGTTGAGCGAAATTCTCAGCGCGCTGCGCGGCCTGGATGATGACGATCCGCCACCACGGGGCGGGGCGGCGAAACGAATGACGGCCGGAAATGGAGAGGCCGATAGCCATGCCGCCATCGCTCCGGCGGTGACCCACCTGGCGCGTCTGCGGCGAGAGGCGGACCTGCGAGCTGCGTCGATAAAGGCGCATCGAGACAGTATCCGCCGCAACAAGCGGATTCTGCAGACCGATCTCACAGATTTGGAACGTCAGTTCGTTGTCCGGAGATTAGCTGAAGAACAGTCTGCTATTCGTAAATTGTCGCGGCCGCGGACTTTTGAATGTACCAACGACGACCTCTCACATGCGGTGCTGGCAAGGCCCCCGAATCGTGCTTCGCCAAAAGCGCAAGAAGGACTTGAAGTGGCCGCTCACGGTCTTGCTTGACCTCTAGCCGGACAGCGGTTTGGCGAAGCGTAAGCTCAGAAAGGGAACAAAGCCGCCCACCTTTGCGGAGTATAGGAAAGGAAAATGACATGAGAAAGCTTGCTCTTGGAATCGTCGCGGCAGCAACGCTCCTCATCGGGACGATTGCGCCGGCATCGGCTCATTGGCGTCATCACTACTGGGGCGGTCCCGGGATAGGCCCGGGAGTTGCTCTCGGGCTTGTTGCGGGAACACTTGCCGCTGCGGCGGGGCCTCCGATCTACTATGCACCGGTCTATCGCCCGCCTCCTTATTACTTTGGTCCGCCCTATCGCGTCGTCCGCACCTATCCGCCCGTTTACCCATATTGGTACGGCTGGTGATGACAGAAAAGGGCTCGGCTCTCGCCGAGCCTTTCTTGTGCCTGCACGAGCAACTCGGAGCGCCTTCAGCATTGATGCACGTGCAGGCGCGCCAGTTCTGCATGATGCCTGTGCGAAGAGATGGATACGATCCTCTTGTTAGTTGGCGCCTCTCTCTTAATGTCGCTTATCGTCGTGATCGATGTTTGGCTGGGTGATCATGATCGATAGGTCTCCGGAGCGAGGAAGCCAGGGTCATAGCAAGAAAGCCCGACCCGAATTATTCGTCGGCTTCCGGAAGGCATCCTTGTAACCAAGTTAAGGGATGCGGTTAGGCCCGCTTTTGATTTCGTCAACTTTTGACCCAGAACAGCGCACGGCGATCATGAGTTCCGACCTTGCCATAAATGCCTTCGCCACTCTGTTTGTGGCTATTGGACCGATCGACACGGCAATCGTTTTTGGCGGGCTCACCGGTGGCATCCACCGGCCAGAACGCTTTCGATTGGCCTGGCAAGCAGTCCTTGTCGCGGGGGTCGTTCTGCTGGGCTTTGCGCTCTTTGGGAATCAAATTCTTGCCGCGCTTCGGGTCTCGCTAGATGCCTTTAGAGTTGCAGGTGGAATTCTGTTGTTATTGCAAGCCATTCAGATGATCTTTGCTCATCCAGCAGGCCTTAGTTCCTTGACCGCCTCGGAAAGACGCGAGGCTTTGGGTCCGGGCGACATCGCAATATTTCCACTGGCGTTTCCGGTTATCGCGGGACCGGCCGGCCTGACGGCGGTGGTCCTGCTCATGGGTCAAGCCCACGGCGATCCACTGCGCTCGATGATTGTGCTCGGAGCAATGTTGTTGTGTCTCCTCCTCACCTATATCAGTATGATCTTCACGGATGTCTTGCACAGCCTGCTTAAAGCAACCGGCTCAAATGTCCTGGCCCGGCTTGCGGGCGTGATTTTGGCTGCTTTAGCTGTTCAATTTATATTCGATGGTATTCGCGGCGCTCGGATCGTCGCGGCCGCTGACAGCTCATACCGGGAGGCGAATGAGGTTTACGTTGGACTTAACCAGAGGCAACCCAAATCAGAAGTTTCAGGCGGCGTTTCTATAAATTTGTGATGTTGGGCGCTCATCCTGCGTAGGACTGACGCTCACGGGAATCCACCTCGCTACCAGCGGCTCCGTTTGCGAGCAAGCGTTCACCGTCAAGCGAAACAAGGACCGGCAACGGCAATTATTGTTCGGTTCTCTCCTCTGCATAGGCGATGAGTGCAGTACGAGCCCGACCCAACTCCTCTCTCGCAACCCCCAGGATCTGGTCGGCAGCGTAGAGCGCGGCGACAGCTTCCACTGAAGGATTTGGACGTTCAGCCATAACTATAACCCAGGGGTACCGACTTATCGAAGGCGAGTTTGTAGTAATCCTTTACGAAAGAGCAGTCATGTCGGAACGCCACTAATTATATCGAAGCCCTAATGGGGATTGCTGGTATTTGGGTCGGGAGCCCGAAATTGGGGACGCCTTTATTATCCATCAGCCAAATTCTCCGTCGGGTGGATTGTTGTCGCATATCGAACTCGGAGAATTCTTGCGTACGGTAAGCAAAGACATTCGTGGATGTGAGGATCAGCAACAAGGCCAAAGCACCTTTCGCCATCTGTGATCCTCGCACAGAGTCGGTGGTCACCGTATCGTTGATCGGCACTAGGGTCTGTACGATTAGTAACTAAGGAACCTGAACCTAAGCGGTTTTACTTGGAAATTTGACGGTTCGTGCTCGAGTCATACGCCGCAAAAAACGTCGTCGAGTTCCAAATTTACAGAACATTCATTTGTGGGACGCCCTCCGAGCTTTCGCGTCACTCGGCCCAAAAATATTTCGGCCAAGGAAACGTTTTGTCATTGCAATTTGACTGATCTGTGCAATTTAACGGGGCGTGCTGCGATGCAGCGTATCATCGAGGTCAGTATGATCCGAACGCTGTTCGTAACTCCCGAATTTGAGGACCTAATTCGTGTCGGTGGTCTTGCCTCAGTGTCGGCGGCTCTACCCCGTGCGCTCCGCCATTCAACTGATGTGCGGCTAGTGTTACCAGGTTACAGGTATGTGCTGTCCCAGCTGAACGGTGTCGAGATCGTTGGGGAATGCAGCAAGTTGGCCGAGTTACCGGCTTGCTCGATAGGCTTGACGAAAGCCTCTGATGGTTTGCCGGTCTACATTGTTTTATGTCCGCAACTCTATGACAGACCCGGTTCTCCATATGGTGACGAGGCGGGCGTGGACTGGTACGACAACGCCGTTCGATTTGCACGCTTCGCGTCGGCTGCCGCTGATCTGGCAGCAGGGCGGGCGGATCCAAACTGGCGCGCTGACATCGTCCATGCGAATGACTGGCAATCTAGTTTGGTGCCAGCCTATCTCGCTTGGCAAGGCATCCCCTTACCGACGATCTTGACCATTCATAATCTGGCTTATCAGGGCCTATTCCGGAAAGATGTGCTACGAAACATCGGTGCTCCCGAAAGCTCGTTTCATTCTGAAGGGCTCGAATTTTACAACAAGGTGTCGTTCCTTAAGGCAGGACTAGTCTATGCGGATCATTTGACGACAGTGAGCGAAACCTACGCTCGCGAAATCACGACCCCAGAGTTTGGATGTGGGCTAGAAGGAATTTTGCGGCAGAAGTCCGAGGCAAACCAGTTGTCCGGCATACTGAACGGGATCGACGAAACATGGGATCCGCGGTTCTGTCCGCATCTGCCAAACCCGTTCGCTGCTGGCGATTGGAACGCCAAACGCGAGAATGCTAAATTTATCCGCAAGCAGTTCAATCTTGCACTGTCTCGTGGCCCGCTTTTCGGATTGATCGCCCGTCTCGTGCATCAGAAGGGCGTGGATTTGGTGTTGAACGCAGCGAAGACAATTCTTGAGTCAGGTGGTCAAATCGTCGTCATGGGTCAAGGTGACCCGGCTCTGGAAAGAGCCTTACTGGCGTTGCAGAAACGTGAACCAGCATCAGTAGCGGTTGTCCTTCGCTTCAAAGATGTGGATGCTCGGCGTATCTTTGCCGGCAGCGATTTCACGCTGATGCCATCTCGCTTTGAGCCCTGTGGCCTCAGTCAGATGTACGCTCAGAAATTCGGATCGCTACCGATCGGCTATAAAACAGGCGGATTAGCTGATACGATCGTGGATGGAAAAACCGGCTTTCTGTTCGAGGCGCCAACTAATGAGTCGTTTCTGGGCGCTGTATGCCGGGCATTTGGTGCATTCGGTAGCCGACAACGACTGAATTCCATGCGTATTGAAGCGATGGCGACATCTTTTAGCTGGCTAAACTCGGTCGAAAAATATCAGTCGCTGTATGGCGACGTCATTGCGCGCGCAGCTTGAGTCAAAGCCGCGCTTCTTAGACATAGCAAGGCACAGGCAGCTCCGCTGATGAGCAGTCTCGACGTTTGTTGCTTCTGGCAATAGGTTGATGCCGGGTTCCTGCTACGAGAGGTCGACTTCGCGCCAGCTTCTTTCGTCATCGGGCGTATCCACGTCAGGATCGAATCCCATCATCTGCCGCAACTGGCCTACTGAGTGACGCCGCGTCGACAGTGCAAAACCGACCAATGATCGCGCAGTTATATTAAAGACATGGCCGGTTGGGTACGCCGCGGGCTGCTGGTCCGGTTGGTTGGTATCGAAAATGCAAAGCCACCGTGGGCCATCACTCACTTTTGGCAAGGTGAAGTTCACCACGTCATGATAGGAATTATAGGCGAGAAGAATGGTTGTATCCGAACCGCGACGTTTGATTCCTGTCCGCTGGGCGCGACCGTCAAGTAGCATGCCGAAGCATCGAGCATTACCGTCCTGCCATTGCTCCGCTGTCATCTCGTGACCATCAGGTGAAAGCCACGTAACGTCTTTAACGTCCAGTTCTTCATTATAGGTTCCGAGGGGGAAACGCGTGCGGTGAAGAATTGGAAAAGCGCGCCGGATAGCAATGAGCTTTCGCGTAAACTCACGGAGCTCACGCCCCAGGGATGATTGTGATGTCCAATCGAGCCAACTCGTCTCGTTATCCTGGGCGTAAGCGTTGTTGTTTCCACCCTGCGTATGGCCAAACTCATCACCAGCGAGCAGCATTGGCGTGCCAAGTGACAGTATCGTGGTTGCTAGAAGGTTGCGTTTTTGACGCTCTCTCAATCGAACGATGTTCTGATCGTCAGTCGGCCCTTCGGCGCCATGGTTCCAGGAATGGTTGTTGGAGTGGCCATCACGATTGTCTTCGCCGTTCGCTTCGTTGTGTTTGTGATCGTAAGACACAAGGTCATTCAGATTAAACCCGTCGTGAGCGGTAACAAAGTTGACCGTCGACCAAGGCTTGCGTCCGCGCTTATTGAACAGATCGCCAGATCCAGAAATGCGTTTCGCCATTTCGGGAACCATTCCTGTGTCACCCCTCCAGTAGCTGCGTACTGTGTCGCGAAACTTATCGTTCCATTCTGCCCAGCCAGGCGGGAATTGGCCGACCTGATAGCCTCCTGGTCCGATATCCCAGGGTTCGGCTATCAGTTTGACGCTCGAAAGAACCGGGTCCTGGCGGCAGGTGTCAAGAAAGCCTCCGCCTTCGTCGAAGCCATATGGCTCACGCGCGAGAATCGTCGCAAGGTCGAATCGGAAGCCATCGACCCGCATTTCTGTGGCCCAGTACCGCAATGAATCGGCGACCATTTGCAACACGCGCTGGTGAGACAGGTTGACTGTGTTTCCGGTCCCTGTGTCATTGATATAGTAGCGCTTCTGATCGGGCATGAGCCGATAGTAGTTAGCATTGTCGATTCCCTTGAACGAAAGGGTTGGGCCCAGCTCGTTGCCTTCAGCCGTATGATTATAAACGACGTCCAGGATCACCTCGAGCCCGCTCGCGTGAAACTGGTTGATCATTTCCTTGAATTCACCGACTCCGCCGGAGCGCTGATAACGTGGATCGGCGGCAAAAAAGCCTAGCGAATTATAGCCCCAATAATTGCGAAGTCCTTTTTCGATGAGATAGCTATCGTCCACGAAGGCGTGAACGGGGAGCAATTCTGCAGCCGTAATCCCGATAGAACGTAGATACTCCGGTATCCTTGGATGGGCCAATCCTAGGAAGGTGCCACGATCCTGCTCCGGCACCATTGGGTGGCGCTTGGTGAAGCCTTTAACGTGCATTTCATAAATAACTGTCTGCTCCCAGGGAGTGTCAGGTTTTGCCAGCCGTCCCCAAGTGAACGCTGGATCCACGACCCGGCATTTCTGCATGAGCTTGGCACTATCACGGGTGTCGAAGGATAAGTCTTTGTCCGGATGGCCGAGTTCATAGCCGAAAAGCTCAGGCCCCCAACGCAGTTCGCCGACCAACTGCTTGGCATAGGGATCAAGCAAAAGCTTGTTGGGATTAAAGCGGTGACCCGCCAACGGCTCAAATGGGCCGTGAACGCGATATCCATAGACTGTTCCGGGCCGAGCAGTTGGTAGGTAGCCGTGCCATACTTCATCGGTATATTCGGGAAGTTCGATCCTCTCAAGCTCGGTCTGGCCGTCGTCGTCAAAAAGGCAGAGTTCGACCTTTGTGGCATTCGCCGAAAAGATCGCAAAATTGACGCCAAGGCCATCCCAGGTCGCCCCTAAAGGAAACGGCTTACCTTCTTGAACTGGGGATTTTCGAAGACCGTCTGCGAGAGCAGACAGTGCCTTTCGCTCGTCCGACGCGGTCTCGTTCATTTGATTCCCCCAAAGCGAAACAACGTGAAACGTCGATATTGAGTTCCAAGCATTACGTCTTGAGGCGCCAACCTGGCAGCGTAAAACGTCGCATTCGTTCGAGTCCTAACTTTTGCGGTATATTTGCCGCGGCAGCGGGCCACGAAGGCGCTTGACCAATTTCGCATATCTCCGACTGTTGATCGACCGCGCTGAAGGCGCTGGAATTGGGTGATGCGTACCGGGATCGTTGGCAGCAACACTCATCGTCCGTTGAGTATTAAGCAATTCCGCGGCCTCGCCATCGCGAATCTCTTCGCGCCGCTGATTTTCATCAACGGAAAAGATTTTTTGGCCGCTCAGATCTTCACTTTCGCTCACGAATTAGCCCACATCTGGCTGGACTCGAGCGGAATTTCCAACCTTCCAATAGGTCGCAAAGGCTACGGGATCAGCCGCGCGACGGAGGTCGCATGCAACCCAATTGCGGCGGAGGTTGTCGTTCCTGCTTCTGCCTTCAATGCTGCGTGGGCCGCTAATCGAACGGCTTCGGACAATTACGAATATCTGTCCAGATTTTTTAAGGTTAGCCGTATCGTTATCGCTCGCCGGGCTCTCGATCTCGGGAAGATTTCGGACTCTGACTATTCCCTCTTCTATGGCCGCGAGAAAGCGCTTTGGGAGGAGGAGAGTCGATCCGATACCAGCGACGGCGGCAGTTTCTACAATACACTGCCACTACGCAATGGTGCTCGGTTCACTAGACCTGTCGTTTCTAGAGCGGTGGCCGGCGAAACGTTGCTGCGCGACGCGGGCATCTTGCTCAATATGCAGCGTGCTACAGTCGTCAAATATTTCCGAAAAGCGATTGCGAAATGAAACATTTATTCGATACCAACGTCTTTATCGAGGCCAAGAACCACTACTACGCTTTCGATATTTGTCCAGGCTTTTGGGATTGGATTGACCATGTGGTGAAAGCAAAGGCCGGCAGCATCGTAAACGTCTGTGACGAGTTGAGGGGCGGGAGAGACGATCTTGCAACATGGGCGAACGGGAGAAGGACGCAGTCTTGGTTTCTCAAAGTTGACGACCCGGCGACACAGGCGGTCTTTAAGGTGTTGCGAATTCGTAAACAGTGGCGATTTTAAACAGCCCGCAAAGCCAAATTTCTTTCAGGCGCCGATCCATGGTTGATAGCCAAGGCAAAGGTTATCGGCGCGAAGGTGGTGACCCACGAGTTATCTTCTCCTTTTGCCAAGAATCGAGTGCCTATTCCGACGTGTGCATTGCGCTCGGCCTAGACTATACCAGGCCTTATGAGGCTCTGCGCTCTATGGCAGCGTCTTTTACTTTCGCGCAGCCATAACTCGGTTAGCCCGCTGACAGCATACTGGCGGCGGTTGGCTGCTAAGACCTTGCACGCGGTGGTGCAGTATAGCGCCGTCGCTTTGCGTTCCATAGTAAGGGGCATTCCGCATACGAGACAAACGCGGCCCCGCTTGGATTCCCGGATCGCCTCGCGCTCCATTACCCAAGCATCTTAGCGCAGCATAGGTTGTTGCAAAAAATCTTATCGCCGGGCAGCGCTGTCGCAAAACAAGCATGCGTTGCCCCGAGCGCGCCGCGAGGCCCCGCGGACGAAGAGCGCCCGCGTGGCAATCAAGCCCCAGACCTCGTTCAATACCGGCGATCTTATCGTCCTATTCAGCCAACCAGTCCTCGGTGGAGATCATGCCGGGCTTGCCCTGTTTAGTCCCCGATCCGGCCACAGCCTCTTTCAGTCGGCGCAGCCCTTGAAGTTCGAAGGCCTTTGGTAAGCTCCCGATCATGGCGTCCTCCCTCAGGCTGCTTCTGAGACTCGAGATGTCGATTGGCACCGAGCCGGCTTCCCGCCGGGTGGGCGCGGTCCATTATCGAGTTCGGACAAAACCTCCAAAATATCGTCGATCGACACTGGTCGGCGCTGGCCTGGGACTGCCCTGAGTGAAGGGCACGACGTGACGGCGGCGGCGTCGGAGGCCCAAGACGCCAAGATCGATCTCTTCTCGGTTAGCGTCAGATCGTCGTCCGCCAGGACGTCGCGGGGATGGTCGTAGACCACCCGGGCTGAAGGATTGCGTTGAGGTCGTAAACGTTGTCGTCAATTGCACGGCCTTGATGGGTCATGTTGTCCTCCTCTCTCCTTTCGTTTCGGACGACGAAAAAATTAGGAGGACGGCGTCGGCAATCAAGATTTTCGAGAGCAGAATTTTTCTAATCGGACCCGGCTGAAGGAACGTTCTTTGAGCCGAGGGGTAAGTCTCCGACATTCGGGAACGTGGTGCACTACGGCCCGCCGACCGTTAGCAAGTTATTCCCCTTTGTCCCAGATCAGGAGATCAACCGTATGGAAGAACCTGTCACCCCCCAGGATGGTCTTTCAGCTTGCGGGAAGGTCCGCGCTAAGGTGCTTACTCCCCAAGAGCGATCTGAGATAGGCGCTGTGCTGCTGGGCCTAGGGTTCTTGCTGATAGTTGCCAGGCTGATCTTTGAAATCAATGCAGGAGTTTTTCTAAGTGGTCCGAGCATGACTGGCTTTGCGCTTCAGCCGGAGGGGCTGGACCTCAATCCACCGAGCTTCGTCGGGACGATCGTTGTAGGGATGGGAGTAGTCCTAATAACTGCTGGATGGCTCGCAGTTAGGCCGTGGAAGCGCGATCAATATTTAAACTGACACCCCCGCTCCTTCGCCTGCGCCAACATCTCTGACTCGTATGGAGCGCCATCGATCCCACGGTCACGAAAATGGTGGCATGTCAACGAGCTTGCCTATCAACCGGAGCAATGCCTGCTGTTCTGGACCCTTGGCGTAGCGGAGGAAGTTCCGCCAGTTCGATATGCGACAAGCGTCCGCCAGATGGGGCGTTTGGCTGGTGAATGACGAAAGCGCGCTCGTTTGTCGGATCGCGAGCCAAGTACCAGCAATCGCCGTACGGCTTCGATACAGTTCGCGACGATCAGTCCGTTTTCCATTTGAAGTTCTCAGCTTCCCTTGCAGGCGAACGCCCCCGATAATTTCGGGAGCGTCGCGCGCGTTACCTCGGGCTGGAAGGGCTAGATGAGCCTGTGCCCGTCTGACCCGGCGTGCCAGTCGTAGGTCCGAAGCCCGGCTGACCCAGCGGCTGGCCAAGTCGTCCGCTGTCGGTAGGGTTGCCCGGAGTGGTCGTGCTACCCGTGCCCAGGCTGCCAACACCTGCGCCTCCGGTCGTGCCGCCCATCCCAGATCCTCTGCCCGTGCCAGTATTTCCACCCGCACCGGTACCGCCAGCACCGGTACCCCCGGCCCCGCCCGCTCCAGCACTTCCGCCACCGGCGCCCCCCGCCCCGCCGCCACCTCCGCCGGCCTGTGCAAACGAAACTTGAGCGGTGCCAACGGCCAGCACGAATGCCAGTGCGATCATTACGATTACCTTTTTCATGCTTTTCTCCCTTAGTGCGATACGCGGGAGTCAAAGTCATGCCCCACGGCGCCGTTCCAAACTTCCTGCGAGGCCGACGCGAGCAGCCCACCCTGCTATCTGAGGAACGAATTGCCCCTTTAGTGTTTAAGTCCCGGTTCTGTTGCGTGGAGTCGCACATGAGTAAGCTCGGTTAGACGCCGTCGATCGTCCCGAACGATCGCGATCACACGATCTATCTTGTGTTGGATAGCTACAACTCTGGCTCCGTTTGGCACCAAACAGATGCCGACCGAACCGATCTGGAAGCGGTCATCATGGGCATGCTTGAGGGGCAGTATCAAAACCCGGTTCGGGTCGTTGGATTCAACACATCAGAGAAATGGTCAGAGGATGTCTCGGCCGATGTGGCGCACGAGGTCCGCCGGCGCTGCGATCTGCAACTTCGCGACGTGCCGTTTTACCTGGAGGAGTTCGTGGAGCGCCATGAGAGCCGCTTCCGCGATATGCAACTGCCGCTTCCGGTCCGTCTGGCGTGAGCCGGTTGCTCGGCTCATCGCTTTTCCGCATGCACCTGCAATTCATACAATGGATTACGAAACTCGTCCGTGACTTCCAATTTCCAAGTCTGGCCAGGTTTAAAATTGCCATCAATGTCTTGCAGGATGTGACCGGCCATCTGCGTAGCTTCCTTCCACGCTGCATGTTTGTCCGGTAACTCCTCGCCTACTTGATCGATCTTCGCCGTATCGTGGTAAACATTGAAGAAGTAACGCGGCAATTCCAGCTCCTTAAGAAATAGGGGCCCTACGCCCTTCTTCAAAAACACGACTAAACAGAATGTCTGGCCTGCATCGCGACCCAACGGATTTTGCTGCGAGGCAATGCTGGGACGACGCCCCCAAACACCGCCAGTCGATTTGGCACAAAGGTGAGATTACGTTGCGCCGATGTCGGACTTCGATTTGCACGGTTGCGTTGCGCTGACCGGATCTGATGCGGGAAAAGTGCCCTCAAGCCCTTTCTCAAGCCGCTCGTGCATTTCCTTGTCGGCCTTGATCGCTTCTTTCGGATCCTCCGCGTGCACGTCGTGGCGTGTCGGGTCGAATTTCTCAGCCATTATGAACTCCTCTCAAACCTCGAGTAAACGAACCCGTGGTAACGAAGTTCCGTTCACCTTTGCGCTTTGAGCTTGGTAAGGCCCCGTGTAGGCGGCGGCGTAACTCTTCTGGATCGGCTGCAAGGAGCTTCACACCGCATGGCCATGGCCCAATGCGACCGAGCATCAGTAAAAGCAAATGGCCCGAAGCATTGCCCGGGCCGTCCACATCGCGAGCGAGCGTACATCCGGCTCAGCTCACTTGGTCTAACGATCAACCGACCCGTAGGTTCTCCGCGCTATCCTTGCCGCGGTTCTGCACGACCTCGTAGCTGACCTTGTCGCCTTCGTTGAGCGAGCCGAAGCCCGCCTTCTCTACGGCCGAGATATGGACGAAGACATCCTTGCCGCCGCTCAGGCTCAATGAAGCCGTAGCCCTTCTGCCCGTTGAACCACTTCACTGTACCAATCGCCACTTCTGCAAACTCCTATTGAACGATCATTGAATATGAGCGCTCACGTAGGGTGTGCAATCCGCGGCCATCCCGTCGGTAATTCGCGGAACGATAGGCACCGCTCACACATTGGCTCTCACCACCGCCCGGCCCCTGGTATCCATCGGTGAAGAGAACGCTCTGCTGCGTTCCCGCCTTCCTCAAAAGCAGAAAGGTGCGGGCATGGCCACTGAGCATCTCAACAATGGTTTACTGTCAAAGCTCGACAAGCAAACCTTCGCCGCTATCGAACCCAGCTTGCGGATTGAGCAGCTGAAAGTGGGCCATGTCCTCGCCGAGGCCAACTCCGAGATCGAAAGCGTTTACTTTCCCCACGGTGGCATCATCTCTTGCGTTGTGGAATTGATCGGAGGTGGAGCGATCGAGACGGGAATGATTGGGAAAGACGGCCAGTTTGGGGCCGGTCCAGCGCTCGATCATAAGGTTTCACTTAATTTGTCGTCATGCAAGTCGAAGCCTTTGCATCGATTATCGATGCGGACAGGCTGCGCCAAGCAGCACAAGAAAACCCCAAACTCCGCGACATGATGGTCCGTTACGAACAGTTTTTTCTGGCTCAGGTCCAGCAGACCGCGGCATGTAATGCGGCTCATTCCGTGCGGGCGCGAGCCTGCAAATGGCTTCTGCGCATGCAAAGCCTGGTCGGCGACGATCTGGTTCTGACTCAGGAGTTCCTTGCCCAAATGATCGGAGTGCAGCGCTCCGGCGTCAATGCCATTGCTCAGGAGTTACAGAAACTGGAAATGATCTCCTATTCGCGTGGCCACATCCGCATTCTGGACCGGCCCCGGATCGAAAGGCTTGCATGCGAATGTGACGCGGCCATCAACGCACACTACGCAGAAATTTTCGGGTCCTAGCCGGACGCGGTGGTCGGCCTCACCGAGGAGACTATAAAGTCCGAGTCTGTTACCAGACAGACGCCCCATTTTGCCGACGTCATTATTCGCACATGGACAGGGTCGAGCACATCTTAGCCATTGCCGCCACCACTGGGTGAGCCAAGGACAACGAACGGAGCTGGGAAAGCTTAGCGATGTGCTACTGCAACATTCAAAAGAGCACGGAGGCGCTCAATGATCGCGGCCAAGATCTAGACGAGCGAGGACGCAGGATAACGAATGCTGCGTCATCTGCGATTCCCATATGCGCAATTCAGCGGTGTGACGGTATGCCGCCTTCAACAGAGGGCTAGCCTCGTAGCGGATGCCGCCTATCTTACGACAGAACGACTGGATCGCAGAGCAAGGGACCGGGCGCGTAAACTGCAAGACGAAGCATTAGCTTTCGAAAGCAACGCCAACGAGATCTCGCTCCCGCCAAACCAATCGGCATCGACGTGCTGTGTGAAAATTATCGAAAGAAAGTTCGAAGGCTGGAGGCACGGTCTCCAGCCCGATCAACTCAATGCACGCTCCGTCGATAGTGACATTGCTGACGCGGCACGCGAAAATGCCGGTGTTCTCCTCAACGAGTACTTTCGCCTCATGGTTGATGGTAGTGCGCCCCTTGCTGCGGCCTTCGAAGGGCTCACGTGACATCAGAGTCGGATTGAGCGTTGTAGAAATGGGACCCTCCTTTACGAGAACGAAGCCGCCGGGCGGAATATGGTCGCCCGACGGCCTCGCCAGCGCTGATCCGGACGAAGGGCAATGTCCGGTTTCGGGAAGCTACCGGTCTCTACAACCAGCGCAACGAAACTCAGGCATTAAGCTTGATGTCGCGGAATCGGGTAAAATCTGGAACTGAGTATCCGCGAGGTTCATCAATCGCTTGGCCGCCATGAGGCAAAGCAGGATTGAACCTGAGCTAATCGCCATGAATCCCTTATTGATCAAGCCGCCGAACAGTGTCGCAGAAATCGAATTAGCAGCAGCAGCCGCGGTCGTTGTCCGACCGCTGATTTTCTTTTGAGATTTCTTCGCTGCCATGCTGATCCCCGATGGTCAGGACGATCTGACCGACGCGCACCCATGTCGAGGTTGATCTTCGATCATGGCGCATTATTCGCACGCAACTTGGCAGGATGCCTTAACAGCGATGGTGAACCAAACATCACCGCCGCCGATGGTTTATGAATTGCTTTAGCGCGGGTCACTTTAGCCTGCGCACGTCGGATTAACGCGCTTGCAATGCTTGTCGACCGCGCTGAATGCTGTCGCTCCATGCCAAAGGCGCTGATCCCCGCGTAGCTGCTTGACTTCGCAGCAGAGGCTACGCTTCTCACGCTCCACTGTCGGTCGCGCGTTCTGATGTGCTTTCGTCTCTTCGGCGGCGGATCAAAGATCGGCGCCAGACGCTCGTACAGCATTGCCGCCATTGCCTCCCCGCTTCGGGACCGCTTTGCGGTTTGCCTTCGCCATCTTGGCGAACTCGATCAAATCGATATTGTCCAACGCTACGATCCAGGCCAGCCCGTGGTCAGACCACGAGGGATGCGTCAGAACAAGATCACTGACACCCTGAATTCCAGCCGCCGTCAGCGCGCGATCATTGCCAGATGACTCTACGATCGTGCGCAGCGTGATGATCAAATGTTCCTCGCCGTGCTCAATGAGAATTCGGCAGAGCGTCTGACCAGCCTTGCTCCGCAACGGACCGGTGGGCTCGTGACACTGAGCAATCGTTATTTTGAGATCAGCGCAGACGCTCTCAACCGTGCTCATGCTGCCAGCCTTTCGCCATTGCGCTGCATTCTGGTTTAAGGAGCCGTCTGCGATAATGCAACATCGCGAGATGGCATCGGCGCGATCACCTCAGCACTGCCGCGGTGCCATGGCCGTTCTGCAGCCAGGGTGGCGATGGAAGATTTTTGGAGAGAAGAAATTCTGGATTGAACAGCTTTGTTTGGTAGCGATCTCCCCCGTCGCACAAGAGAGACACAATCGTTTTGCCGGGTCCTAATTGCTTGGCAAGGCGGATCGCACCTGCCACGTTTATGCCTGTAGAGCCGCCAACGCAGAGGCCTTCGTGCTGCATTAAATCGAAGATGACTGCCAAAGCTTCGTCGTCCGAAATCACGTAGGCGTCATCAACTTTCGCTGTTTCGACCAAGGGGGTAGCCCGTCCAAGCCCGATGCCTTCCGTTATCGAATCACCATCGGACGCCTTGGCGACGCCGTTTCTGAATAGCTCGAACATCGCCGCTCCGCGAGGATCGGCACAGGCCACGAAGATCTGCTTATTCTGCTCCTTTAGATAGCGACTAACTCCTGAAAGTGTCCGACCGGTCCCGATTGAGCAAACGAAGCCGTCCACCAGTCCTTCAGTCTGCTTCCAAATCTCGGGGCCTGTGGACTCGAAATGGGCCTTGGCATTGTCGGGATTATTCCATTGGTCGGAATAAAGCACGCCGTGTGGTTCGGTCTTTCGAAGATGCTCCGCAAGACGCCGACCAACGTGCTGGTAGTTGCCAGGATCAGAAAAAGGAAGGGCGGGAACTTCGACCAGATCCGCACCATAGAGCCTGAGCAGATCCTTCTTTTCTGAACTTTGAGTGTCCGGAATAACTATATCGTCGTCCGTAAGCCGAGGGCCTTAGCCACGACCGTAAGCCCGATGCCAGTATTACCACCGGTACTTTCGACGACGAGGCCGCCCCGCTCTATCTCCCCCCGCTCAAGCGCACCGAGAATCATCCATTTGCCCGTTCGGTCCTTGACCGACTGCCCGGGGTTCATGAACTCCGCTTTACCTAGAATGGTGCAACCCGTCAGCTCCGAAGCCTGTCTGAGCCTTATAAGCGGGGTGTTACCGATCGCCCCGACCACAGTTTCACAAGCAGTCATTTTCTTTCACTTTCGGAACACGGTCAGCCCTTCTGCCGTTCGCGACAAATTAGCTGCGCTTCGATCGTTCCGAACACGAGGAAATCGCGCATATCGCTTATACCACGGGCAAGCTCGATATCACGGCGGCAAAGCAGGCACTCGAACGATCCGAAAATCCAAATGTGAAAAAGTTCGCCGCAGAAATGGTGCGGGATTATGTAGGCGTGAACAAGCGGGCACTTGCACTCGTCAAAAAGCTTAGGGTAACTCCTAAGGACAACGATACGAGCCGCATGATGTCGCGAAACGCTGCCGTCAAGACCAAGGAGCTGTCGCACCTGAAGGGCGCCGAATTCGACAAAGTCTATGTCGATAACGAAATCATCTATCACAGAATAGTCGATGACGCGCTTGAAACTGACCTTATTCCGTTGGCTCGTAACGCGGAGCTAAAGGACCTGCTCGAGGTGGCCCTCAAGACCGTTCAAGGTCATGAGAAGCACGCCGAGCAAGTGGCGGCCCAATTAAAATGATGGGCCCGAGACGTCGCTTTCCTTCGGCTGCCCCCTGTGTCTCAATTCGCCGGCCGGTGCTATTCCTCAGTACACCTGCTTGTGATTTGTTAATTAGCAACGCAATGAACTGGAAGGCATTGGCTCTTCGGATGGTTTTGCCGACCGTCCATTCTCCTGGAGCTCGTCGGTGAATGCCCCTTCGCCGGCGGGCTCTTTATTTGGAACGTTGGACCGGCGATAGGATTGCTGCACCCTGCCCAGGTACTTCTTCCATTTGGCAGGCCGGCTTCCAGCGCAGGATGTTATGGGCCACGAATGCCTCAACGACGAAGAGGCTCGGGAACACGGCAGTTTCATCGCGCACCGAGTCGGAACAGAAAAGCCTGACATGATACAGGGAGGGAACTTCATTTCGGTCACCAACGAGACCGGCGAAGAGCTGTTCAAGATCCCTATTGCTTCCACTTTGATCGCAGTCACCCGGGATGGTCGTGGCGACCCACAGATTTCAAGCGAATCGAACAATCCACGGTTCCCGCCTGCGACGGAGTAATGCTTCCATAATGAGAGACGCGCCATCCATGGGTCCCATCGAGGACCCTGTTCTGATTTCAGAAAGCTTCGACCGCCGAACTCTTGCCGACATGGCTATTGCGCTCGAACGTGCCTGCGCCAAAGTGGACGGGTGCAAAAAGCACAGGGCACGGCGCCACATTGCGGCTCGCATTGCACAATGTGCCCGAAGCGGCAATCGGAGTTTAGCGGCTCTCACCCGAGCAGCAGAAACTGCAGCCGGCGAGCTACGCAAGTCGTCGTGAGGAATTGCCGTTGGCCTTTCAGGCCCCCTGGTCCGACGCGCCAGCAGGTTGCAGCGCTGTTTACTAGCGCCGAGCCAATTTACAACTAGCGTCCAAAATCATCCGGATCTTGTTTCCGTCGAGCAGCTTCGGCGCTCGCTTGTGTCCAGATTTCACGAGCTGAGACTGAATTTTTTTCCAGCCCTTGTGCCTGCCTGAATCGGAGAGCTTCACCGCTTCCTTTAAGACTTCAAGCTTCTCTTCTCTGTTCATCGCGAACACCTTCCCTACCCGCTAAAGCAAAAAGTTCTCCGGCTTGGTGTCATACGATCCCTGATAATAAAAGAATTGCCAGAGCAACACCGCAATCAGCACGACCAACCGGACTGTGACGGCAATGACAGAAACTTCTCGCATGCCCGCTAACGCCGACACAGCGGGTTAGTTTCTGTGCGTAAACTCACGTTGGCGGGTGAAGCTCTGGCGATCGCAGCCAACCCTGGAAAGCTCAACCGTGACTGGCTCAATGACATCCCCCGTGGCCGCCGCTTCTGGACGCTGACGGATGAAATGCTCACCGTCCGCATGGCTGGGGAAACCGCGGCGGTTTTAGGGCGTTAGGCCAAAAGCCGCCTCGTTCGGCGCACCTCGAGAGCAGTTTAAAGCGAACGGGACTGAACATGTCGACGAAAAATAGAGCCCCAAGGCCGACCCAACCCACCCATGAGAGGACTAGGACAAGCGGCAGGACCCGCACAAAAAGCGGGCCGATAGAAGGGTATGCAGGACCAAGGGTAAGCGACATTCGGTCAGAAGGACCCCAGATTCAAGTGCAGACGCCACCCCCGCAGCAAGCTCAGCCAGTAATTAGCATCGTTGCCATCGAACAGCTTCTGCGGGGTTACGGCTGTGCGGCCACTGTGAGCGTCGACGAGCACGGGCAAGTGGTTGCCACGGCCGCCAGCCCCAGAATGCAGGCGGACGTGGATAGGCGATTGCAAGAGGTGCTCAGCATGAAGGTCAATAGGACCCCTCGAAGGGGGGCGCGCTAACATAGCTCGCGCCATTAGGTCTGCAAGTTTAGAGCGACGCCTCGGTCATGGTGATCCTCCCTGCCCAGACGACGCCGCGCCCGCGTCGGGCGACGAATGACCTGCTGAGCCTGGGCCGCTGCCGCCAGTTATCGAGCTTACCAGCTTGTAGCATTCTCCATTTTCACAACCAATGTGGTGAAATTCGAGCTCGGCTCGACCTGTACGTTGATACCAGGTCAGAGCTCGGCCTCCCCTCTACATCCACCTTGGCTGGGGCGGTTGGGGCGGCTGCACCGGAATTGACAGGCGGCGGTGACCAAGGAGCGAGAGATGCGGCAAGCAGAATGGCCGCTGATCCGGGGCGCTGAGGTTCGACTCCGCAGGGCTCGTTACAAAGCCCTGGCTTCGATACGATTGCGGCATGACAGGCACCGAGCTTGAGACGTGCTGCGGAGAGATGAACTGCGGCGCGTCCGTCCTCTTCTGGGTCATCAACCTCGCGAAGGCGATGGTCGAGCAAATTGGACGCTTCTGGGCTAAACACTCATGGCGCGAAGTCTAGGCGGATTACCTTTGCACCAGGCGAAGGCACGGGTTCCGGGTCGCCATATAACACCAGCGTGACTTGGACGCGGTTATTCTCGATGACAGTACGACGCCGCCTATCAGTGGTGGATGTTAGGATCAACAAACAGTAGATGAGTCGCAACTCACCGCGTCGGGCTCGGCGACAAGTCAGCCTAGACAATTGAAGGCTTATTAAGAAATTATCCGGCGTGATTTCGCAGCCCTGATTTGTTCTTCGGGAACGTAAAGAGTCGAAAGCGGGAACGAATACCCCATCTTCCACTGAGGCAGTAATCACGCGTCAAATGAAGTCGATCGGTGTCGTCGCCGCGTTCAAGCGCTCAACGCAAAAAAACCCGCTGCCATGTCCCCATCGGCAGCGGGTTTTGTACGCAAGAATACTGGCCCTCTCGGGTTGATCTCAGATTCTCACAGTCGGGTAAATTCAAAGTAAAGCTTATCGGCAGCCAAACAACACGAGTGAGCCGTTCATGCTCAGATTTCTTCGCCACAGACGAGCAAGGGCATGCGACTTCATTGACCTTGCATCAAAATGGGTGTCCCGCGCCCTGCGAAACGTATCGAAAGCGTAAGGCGCATCGATGCGCATCTACCCAGGCGCCCTTCGCTGCCCAGCGGAGAAGCGATTGTAGAGTGTTTTGCGCGGACCATAGACCTCCGGCGCACCGATCCAGCGCCCACCGGACTTCAGAACCTGGATAATGCCGCTGATGACCCCCTGATCATCGACCCGCGGCTTGCCGCGCGTATCACTAGGCAGAAGCGGTTTGAGAACAGCGAACTGATCCTTCGTTAGCCAAAAGCAATCGCGACTCATCAAAGGCCTCCTGTCGGAGACCGTGAATCACAAACTCAGCGCCGAAGGAATCACTTTTATGGGCCCCGACCCTAAGGAACAATCGCCCCAGTACTTTTGTTCTAAATCACCTATCTTAGAAAGGAGATTTCCATGCGATTGATTTCAGCGGCGCTTCTTGCCTGCGTACTCGTTTCGCCCGTGGCGGTTGCCCAAACCACTGCGCCCAGTTCATCAGCCGGTGAGGCGCCTCATTCAGCAACAGGCCAGTGGAGAGCTTCCAAGCTGGTGGGTGTAGATATTTATAATGAGCAGAATGAAAACATTGGGGAAGTGAATGAGGTGATCATCGACCCGTCCGGAAAGATCGACGGTGTGATTGTCAGCGTTGGCGGTTTCTTGGGTATGGGCGAGCACCACGTTCTAATGAAACTGGATCAGATCAAGTTCTCTAACAAGGCCGGAACGACCTCCACCTCTTCCACAAGCTCCGATTCCAGGCAGTGGTACCCCGACCGGGGGACGGTCAATCTCACAAAGGACCAGCTCAAGGCAATGCCTCAGTTCAAGTATTAAGCGATAGGCCAGCGAAACATTTGAACTTGCCCAGACGTGTCGTGTCGCGCCCACTGTTGATGCGCACGACACGCTAGGCCCGCGATTGACGGCGAGAGCATCCCCAACTCGCTGTTAGAGCGTTCCCCCGTTCTGATTCATCAAGCCTGAAGCGCTCACGTCCCCGCCTTCAAATCCAATGGTCGACATTCAAGCGAGCAAAGGTGCGCGATCGTTGACTTCTACGAAGTTTCAAACTTTGTACACGTGGCAACGATCGGCGGGCGCCTTCCTCACGGGCGGATGAATAATCTAGTGTATTTCGTTGTACATCTATCCCCCTCTGCCAATGCAGACCTCCGCTGGTCGGATGAGGTTCAGTTTCGAAGCGCTGACCACACGCATAGCCGAGAGCCGCCAACGGGCGGTCCTAAGGAGCCCTGGCCGATATCCAGACGCTGGTGCGCGTTGCTCTGAGGAGCTTCGACCCGGTCGTCATGCGCCGTGACTTAGAGTTGATCCTGACGATCACGGAAAAGGCTTGCGGAGGTAACAAGAGAATCCGATGAGTGATGCTGAAGGCAAGGGCCAACCGGCGGAGCCGAGATCTCTTCACGATCTGCCCGTTGATATCGTGATTAGGCTTCGCTGGGTGCTGCGAGATATCCGAGCGGGACGAACAAGGTTGCTCGTGCCATCCAAAGATGACCTGACGTTGCTAGCAGAGCGCGGCTTGCTCAGCGTGGATAACGATAGGCTCGTTTTGACGGAAGCAGGATATTCAGCGATTGGCGGCCCTTGAATACCACTCCGATACCTGAAAGGGAGGATGTGCGATGAAATGGGCCTTGCTGCTTATCGGAGTAGCGATGCTTGCCAGTCCGGCGATGGCCGACCCATGGAAGGATGAAAGTGGCAAAGGTCGCTGGGGATACGAGCGTGGCGGCTATTACGGCCGCGACCATGACGATCGGGAGTATAAGCAAGAATTCTATCGGGGCCGCTGCAAGGTTGAGCGGAAGTGGGGCAAGCGCGGCGAGTACAAAGAAGAGACGAATGCAGGGGCGGTCGATAGAAACCCGGGGGCTGCGATCTCAGCCGTAGACGATTACTGGAGGACCCGGATCATATGGTGCTGCTTCTCAGGCTAATTTCAGGATGTAGATCACGGCGGTCGCCACGCTCACTCCGATCAGAACTCGTTTGATGATTTCGACCAAATGGATGTCCTCGCTCAGAGAATCGCGAAAATCATTTAACTGAGATACACCGGCAAGATTATGGCCGAAGATAAAAACCCTGCCGGAGCGGGGTTCTGCAACGCTGAGAAGAAGATCGCTAGTATTTGGACTTGTCCTTGTGCATGCGATCCTTCGCGGTGTACGCATTGGTCGTGGTGTGGCCGGCGCATAGCCAGAAGCCCCCGTTGTTCCCTTAGCAGAACCCTTATCCTGCATCTGCTGACCCGGAGCATACCCCGACGCGCCAGGGCTTCCCGTCGCCGATCCCCTGTCCTGCATTTGATGTCATGGTGTACTCGTGGAACCCCTGCGAGGCCAGGAGTGCTGAGGCAGCAGTGATCAGAATAGCGTATTTCATGTGGAATCCCTCGTTGGTTGAGAGTTAAAGCCAACGGCGCCCGGCGACCAAACCAAGAGAAAACCCCGCTAAAGCGGGGTTTTACTAATCTTAAGACCGAACCTGCCATTAGAGATAAAATCTTAAATAAGGGTCGGACGAATTCACCTCTCGTTTATCATCGTCCCAATCGATGACTGACGGTTCGCCAGATTTCATCGAGATGCTGACGAGATGTTTTAAAGTCGACGTTACCTCGTGTTTTTGCGGGACCATATCGGAGAGCAACGAGGTGACTTGAACGAAGCTCCTCATAGTGGATGGAAGCTTTAGGTCTAGTCTCGGCGAGAGCGAGCAACACGACTTCATATATGTCTGCCTCGCCACCGCGTTTGAGGGGCGTTTCGTGCGGGCCTTACGATTCTGCGGTCCTGCCACAACCTTTGATAGATCAGTAGACCGGCATCTTTTGCAAGCCCCTTAAACACTTCATTCACGTAAGAGGGCTCAACGGTGTGACCAGCGGCGTTCCCGCGTAATCGATATCGTTGTCAAAACAGATTTCCCAGCAGAACTTTTGTATGAGAGACGGACCATCTTGGGCTTGGGTCGCTAGCGTTTGAAGCAGCTGCTCCGGAACCGTTACCGAAAGAGCCGAGAATCCCAATTTTGGAATGAGGGACAACTCATCATAGGTCCACTCTGGAACGGTGAGACGAAGCGCCCGGTAAGGTCAGACTCAGCTTGATTGCGTCGAAAGCACGATGTGTGACGGAGAGCAGAAGGCTTTTAGCCCGTTGAAAGCGGCCCCATGCGAAGAAAGGTCGTGCGATTCTCTGTCGTGAGATAATGGAAGTCGTCGATGACGAGGATGATATTATCTCGCAGCAACGCGCTGATAGCGTCGCCCATCGTTCGAAAACGGCTTTCGCTCGAACATCTTCGTCTTAGTTTTGATCCTTTCACTCAGACGATCGGTGATGAAATCCCGCCATCCATTCCGGAGGTATGGTCCGTAGAATCCGACGTTTGGTAGGGGATGCGAAGTTCGCCACATATCTCATCCCAAAGCTGCACGTACTCACGATCGCCTAGAATTCGTTTACAAAAAACGGTCTTTCCCGTTTTTGTTGGTCCGGCCACCGAAACGATCTGGTTAGGAGAAGCAATCGCCCGTGCTGGTTACGCTTGACGTGGGATTCCTGTCTGTCAACATAGGTGGTTTTGGCTCACCGCCGGCAATAAAAACTTTATTCCGATGCAGACGTTTGAACGTGGTTATCGCCGCGTGCGCGAGCTTCGCTTCTTGTGCGCCGCCTCCTTTGTTGTGAGCCGCTCGGCGTGCCTTGTGGCCTGTTGGAGCCTTGATTACTATCCTGGATCCAAAGGCGGCGCCCGCTCGCGAACTCATGCGTTCAGGCCCGTCCGTCAATCCGTCGTCCACAGCCGCCTCATTTTTTACGGTCGCGCGCTTCTAGTCGGCGCTCTTTAGCCGCTTCATTGTGAACTTGATCTCGCCGCCAGGCAGTTCGCGCCACGATTCGACCGCCGTCATGTACGCCGCCGCTGGCCAGCGATCGAGGAACGCCCTCGCCGTCTGGCGGGCTTGCTCGCGCGGCTGTGTAAAGGTCTCCCGATCGAACCCGTCGTCGGCCTTGGCTTGCCGGCGCCGGGCCGCCATCCGATCGGCTAGATCTCTCGGGGTGCGAGGCATCGCGATACTCCATATGCGACGGGGAAAAGGTAACGCGGAGTTCCGCTATTTGTAACCCGCCCTGATCGGTTTTTTGCTCCATCGAGCTAGCGGACAACCGGCACCCGGGATTAGGAACAAGTCGCTTGGTGCTAGCTTAGATCGCGGTTCTGTATCGTGGAGTCGATTATGCGTAAATCCGGTTGGACGCCGTCAATCGTACCGAACGATCACGACCAAACGATCTATCTCGTATTAGACAAGTACAAATCCGGCCCCGTCTGGCACCAGACCGACGCCGATCTCGAAGCTGTCATCATGGGCATGTTCGAGGGGCAGTATCAAAATCCGGTTCGGGTCGTTGGCTTGGCTTCAACACGTCGGAGAATTGGTCGGAGGACGTTTCGGCCAACATTGCGCACGAACTCCGCCGGCGCTGCGACCTCCAGCTGTGCGAAGTGCCGTTTTATCTGGAAGAATTCGTGGAGCGGTATTAAGGCTGCGACCACGACGTTCACCTGCCCGATCGGCTTGGTGTGAGCCGCGGCATTCCAAAGCAAAAAGCCCGCGGCGTCCGCGCCTTTGCAGGAATTTTATCGCTCCGGTTTAGGCGTCAGAAACCATCAATGGGCTCTTAACGTATAGATTCGAATTTTCGGCTGTTGTCGTGCCCTCGCCCGCCTACAACCAAAAGAAAACGGGGCCGACACGATGCATCAATCTTCGAACGACAACTCACGGATAAACTCGGCGGGGGAAGCCGCTACCGCGCGGCCGCCTCGGAACAACGCCGACGTGCTTGCCAAGGCCCTTTTAGACATCAAGCTCATGTTGGACATTGAGAAAGTGCTCGCAGAGGAGCTCGGTTTCGAAATGCCACAAAAGCGGCGACCGGTTCACGATCAGATATTGAAGATTATCGAGGAGGCTCACCTTGTCAGCGCTGCGGAACGAATACAGGCCGGCTTTCGCAATCTCCAGCGATGGAAATAGGTACCCCCGGCCCGATGGTGATTCGCAAAAGCCTGTGCCTTTTTAGAGCCGATCGGGAATGGAGCAATCCGTGGGGGAACAACCCCCATCAAAGTGCATTGATTCAACCGGAACGGGTGGACCCACAATCCATATGATCCCGACCCGATCAGGCCCGCTGTCGATTCATTCCAGCGGGCCTTTTTGCGAAGCCAGGCAGACCGCGCCGGATAGGAGAAGAACGCCCGCAACCAGAGTAGCCTCGCTGTAACGTCGGATCTATTTCGGCGGCTGCACTTCGGGCGAATTCGCCCATTTCTCGATGTTCGCGGCTGTCTCGGCCTGCCGGACCTTCTTCAGAAGCTCGTAGCGCTCTTGCATTCCGGCATGTTCTCCGCCTTGGCACGCTCGCCATCGACGAACTCCGAGAGACTGTCCTGGAGCGATGTGGTCTTTTTGAAACGACGCCGGGTTTTCATGCCGCTGCTCCTTTCCGTTAGAGGACGGGCGGGAGCGCAAAAGGGCGTTCTCAACACCGATAGCTGCCTAGATCCCGCTCGGTGGTAGAGCAATCATGGCATATTCCGGGGCTGAACTCTGCTTACTAGTGAACACATCGATGTGACGAGTGATCCAGCTTCCGGCCCTGGTCAGCGGCGTCATCGCTTCCTATTGGTAAGCGGAATTGTGGTGTGGCCCATCCCGTCCGGACGTGGCGGCTCGGTTATCCCGCTGACGAGCGCACATCGAACAACGCATTCTGGTCGCCAAGCTGGACGATCCGAGACTCAATAGCCTCAAGCGCCAGTTTCTTGAGAACATCGGAAATAAGATTACCGCACCTCCGGCACAGATAACCTGAGCCAGTTCGATTTACTGCTCGTATTTGGTAATGAGTTCTTCCAATTCTTTAAAGCGCCGCTCAGCCTCGGCCAATTCTACTTGAGTTTGGTCTACCATTTTGCCACCGATGCTCTCAGCAGCGGCCGTGCATCGGCCAACTCGATAGTCGTCAATCTTTTTGCTCAATCTGCCGCGCTCGGAAACGCACCAGTCGTAGAACGTATCCGCTTTTGCTGTCCTTTTGGCCTTCTTCCCACGAGCTTTTGTCGTCGTCTTCGCGTTCGTCTTCTTGCGTTTGGTGGTCCTGCTGCGCGTTTTGGCTGCCGGGCTATGGCGGGTTGCGGCGGAACGCGATCGGGGTGGGGACATTAACACCTCCATCGGATGATCGAGTCCTACAGGAAAACAGCATGCCTT
>NZ_JBXASZ010000015.1:0-18519 GCF_058809865.1 Nitrobacter sp. MLSD-S21
CTCTGCCATCATCGAACAACGCGAAAGGATCAAACGACAGACAATCCAATTCAGGCGCTTGCAACACCGCAAGCTCGCTGCTTAACATCACCAACCAGAGGCCGACACTCCGCTAAATCAAGCAGCCATCTGCGCCAAATGTTCTGACGACGGACACATGGGACTAATTGTACCAGGAGAAAAGCGCGGCCCTTAGCTGATCAGTTTCCCTATTGGCACCCACCGAGAAGCAGCCTCTCTGGCCGTCATATACGAAGATGCACCAACCCTTGCGGGTCAGGTCTGGCATCCACTCGAGCATCTCCCGGGCGATGCGGCTTCCGAATGCCAAAGCCTGGTCGTTTGATTCCAGCGCCACCGCTATCGGGTCTGACGTGCAGTCTTCCATGTCCGTTATGGTGTACCTGAAGACCGTCATCCGGCTGAATGCGGGCGCGGCGGTATCGTTCCTAACGCCGCCATCTCGCGTGGTGCGCCGCGCCTCAGTTCACCGAATCGACGGGCACGATAGCTAGCGGCGTGCCCTCGCCGTCATAGACAATGGAGCAGATGCCCCTGCCGCTGATGTCAGGCATCTGCTCCTCGCGTTGTAGGGCGTTACACGGCGTTCACGGCATGCCGGGTTTAGCCGCTGCTTCGTGTCATCGGATTTTCCGCGCCTTCTTTCGTCGTCACGGTGTCTACGTTGTCGTAATAGGAGTCGAGTTCCGCGCGCTTCGCGGTCCAATCAAAGAGCTCGGAGCCGGAGCTGCCGAACACGCTCTTGGGATAGTTCTTGAGCCGGTTGCCGCTGATCTCGCTGCGGTAGGCGTCGAGCTCGGAGTCGTGCCTGAGCACCCTCCAGGGAACGGGGTAAAGCTGAGCGCCCATGCCGAGGATCCCGCCGATGCTCAGCACGGCATAGGCCGGCTCGCCGGTGGACTTGTCGACCATCACGCTTTCGATCGAGCCTATCTTGCTCTTTTCGGCGCCGTAGACGGCCTTCCGTTATACTTGTCGCTGGAAACCAGGTTTCCATTGTTTGCGTCTATAGTCATCAGTTTCTCCTTGGTAGTTGGGTTCAAAGGCGGTTGGCTTTCACCCGCCATGGCCCCCGCAACTCCGCCGTCGGCTTCCGGGCGCTCGGCATCGTCCTCCACGGCTTTTTTTATCTCGGCCTTCCTGGCTCCCTCGTCCTGCTCGAATTCCACGTGGGGCCGCTCTCCTCGGTTCTGCTGCTGGTCGGGGTTCTGCCGGTTCAGCGTGGCCTGGTCGGCGTATCCGGGATCCGGATTCGGGCCGCCGACGGGAGCCGAGTTGCTGGAGGGACGCATGTTGTCGGGTGCGGGCGCCGGCATCGCGCCTGCCGGGTCCTGGGAACGTCTCTGCCTACGCTGGGTCGGGTTTCTGGATCTGTCATAAAAGTATTGCTCTTGCTTTTGAGCTCGTATGCAGACCGAACGAACCCGTGCGGGCGTCGTTCCTAATGTCATCGCAGGGCGGAAGGCATTCGCCGTCATACGCAGAAGCAGCGTCCGAAGTAGCGGCACAAGCCGCGCGGATTGTTAGGAACGAACGGGTCGCGCCCCGAATTGGCCCGGACCACCGAGCGGATCGCGGCTTACATCGGTGATGAGAAACCTAACGGCGCTCCCGCCCTTCCTCTTACGGAAAGGAGCGCGCTCATGAAGATGCAGCGTCGTTTCAAGCAGACCACATCCCTCCGGGACCGCCTCGCGGAATTCGTCGCCGGCGCGCGCTCCGAGGCTGAACGCGCGCCGGGGGGCGCTGACCGGTGCGAGCTGGCCAAGACAGTGCACAAGGCGGAGACCGCCGCGGATATCGATCGCTGGGCGAACACGCCCGGGCCGAAGCGGCTGAGGCCGCAGCGGCTGCGGAAGGAACCCAGCCCTCGGCTCCGGAGTTGCCAGCCGTCGATTGTCCAGCAGAGGGACAGATCCCGATGAAGCAGCCTCACCAATGTTCTCGATCCAAAGGAATGCCGGCGGAATCACCCGCATCCTCATCACCCGGCCTGACGGTTCACAGATCGTGATGCCGGCTCACGGCCCTAAACATCCAGAACAGATGGCAAGCCCGCCACTCGCGGGCTTCCTTGAGCGCGATCGCACTGAATAACGCCGAATACGCAACCTCTATAAGGAATACGGAAATGGCAAAGCTAGAAAACGGACGGATCGTCGAGACGGCGACGGAAGCGCGCGGCGCGGAGCGCGGGCCACCGTACGCAATGTCCTGCTAGCCGGAACGGCGCTTGTTATAGCGAGCTTCGTGATCGTCTATATCATCTATTTCGGCGGCGGGCAGTGACGCGCGCGGCTTCGGTTGACGCGTCCGCGCGATCCGTTGGCCCTGCGACACTAGCCCCCTCGCAAGATAGGAACGAGCCTGCTGCCGGCCAATTGATTGGCAGGCCGGCGGATATCTCCTGCCGTTGGCCCGCACGGTCCTGCCCTAAGACCCCCAGTCCCCAGCGGGACCGTGCACCCCAGCCTAGGAGCTTCAATTGAATGACAACTGCCCTCAGCTGGCGCCTGAGGCTGGTACTACGCCGACGCCGAAGCGCGCCTGTAGCGAAGCATTAAATTAGCCCCGCCCGCGGCGTGTTTCGTGCGAGCGCTCCTCAAAATTACAGCGGCCGGGAACGAAAACAACTTTTGCGTTTATACGCAGCTATGATCACACCCGCTCAGATTCGCGCGCGAGCATGTTGAACATAAACTGATCTGGCGAAAGCGGCCGATATTTCTGCGGCGGCGTTAAACAGCATTGAGCGAGGAAGGGCGATCCCCAGACGTCGACCTGCGTCTCGATCGGCGCGTCCAAGAAGAGGCTGGCGTGCAATTCATCCCCGAAAACGGTGGCTGGGCCGTGTGCGGCTTCGCAAATGAAGGATGTCGGCTGAACAGCAAGCTCGCGACCAACCAGCGAAGCGAGACGTTTGCCCGCTTTGCGGAAGGCCATGACCGTCAGGCTGCCGACTAGAAGAGCTGCTCGCTTCGGGTAATCTGCAAGACGTGCAATGGCAGGAGCCGAAAATAATCGCAATAGGGTTCAAAAAGCGGCCGCCCGACTCACTAGAGGAGCTGGAACGGAACGCTCTCCCGCGCTCCGCATTGGATCGCCCGGAATGGGCGTTGACTGAGCACCGACTCCCGAACCCGAAAGGCCCGCTGTAATACATCCGGCGGGCCTTTTTTGGTAGTTGCACGCTTTCAAGCTACGACTGGGAGGAGAAGCTCCATGGAGAGACTCGCCATCGGATTTGCCATCGGGAAACGCGAACGGAAAGTACTCAAGAGATAGATCAGACTCGGCGGCTATTCGCCGCCACTGATGTCGAGCACTCCATTGTGCCGCGCATTGGATCGGACGGAACGGGGTGAACCCAGAATCCTCATGATACCCGTCCCTTGAGGCCCGTCGTTTAGCTGCTTGCGGCGGGGCTTTTTTTTCGAGCGCCCTAGCCCGCTTTAACGAGAACCTTATAGGAACGAAACGTCTCGGCGTTCCTTAGCCCTCGTCACCGAGCGGTCCTTGCCCCGCTGCGACTAGCGGGCCTTTTTGCGACGCCCTTCCATTTCTCGGTCGGTTGCGGACGATCATGGAACGACGTCGCGTGCCGAAATCCATCATCGGCTCGCTTTTCTCGGCGGGTGAAGCCGCGCCTGAGCAGGAAGAACTACTGCAAAGTCGGTGAACAGGTCCCACAATGAATTCGATCTCTGGTCCTCTTGAAACCTGTCAAGAAGCAACACGTCCGGATGATACCGGATCAAAGGGAAACGCTTGCCCACAGCCTGGCACCCGGTGAACACGCGATCGACGTCGACCGTGCACAGGCGCTTTTGATGCAGGGTAGATTCGTACGAACGTTTTCGAAAAAGCGAAGCAATATCAGACGCCGGGTCCGAATTTTCTGCACTCGGCTCCCCAAGCGTTCATGCGAAAAGTGCGGAGGTGAGCAGGATCAGAACATGTGACGAAACAATAGCTTACGAGCACCGTATTAAATCCGCGCAGTCGGGAGCTTTGGAGAGAGATGGCCTGATGGAGAGAATTTCTGGGCTCAGCCGCGGTCGCGTGGTGCTGACTTTTGTTGAAGAAAACTCCGGAATACTGGGCTTCTTCGCCAGGTCGAATTCGGTGAGAGAATATTCAGGAAGGCAAGACTGGCGGAGGGAGAGCAACCGGGTTCGAACCTTCTCCACTCCGCTGGAGGTGCAAGAAACGGCGTCGACCAAGCCCCAAGTTATCCTCTTTGAGGATGGGCATGGGTTTTGCAATTCGGACGGATGTGGTCCAGCCGGTCGACTTGTTGCGTAATGGGGGCGATGGCCCAGGCTTAACGAAGCATGCTCGATCAACACGCGGTGAATGTCATCACGAGCCGAACGGAGCTAGCCGATACCCTCAATTAATTGCGCCATTCCTGTGGAAGCGCTTGCTTGGACCTAAAGGTAAGGGCCAGTGATTATGCAGGCGCCGGGTGTCAAGGGAGGCTACTGCTTGATTTACGTTTTTGCCCTCTTCCCCGGCAGCCGAAATCGTGGGGTGAATGGATGACGACGCGGGAGTTTTGCACATCATCGGGCGCGAGAAGCATCCAACATTGCAGTCATTTTTTGGCTCGGCTATGGCTTGCTTATCATTTTCATTTAAGCTGCACGGTTGTGCAGCATTCAGACCGATGAGAGGCAAATCGAAGAATTCGCAGGTCTCTACCTCGCCGGCGTTCTGATACGGCGACGCAAGCGATGGGGCCCGCAAGAAAATAGATGTATGATTAGTCCCAATATTTAGCAAAGTGACAGGTGTACCGTTTTCTTTTGTAATGGCAATTTTTCGGATTCGGGGAGTCACGGTAGGTGCGAGGACCGAAGCGGCATCACGAAGGTGAAGCAGGTTTCCTCACTGGTAGAGCTGACCGTGAGTGTTCCTTCATGAGCTTTTGCTATTTGCGACGCGATGTGGAGGCCTAGGCCTAGACCTTGGCGGCTCGGCCGCACCTTTCCACGGAAGAACGGCTCAAATAATTTGTCGAGCGCAGCTTCGGGTATAGGTTCGCCGCCGTTTGCGACAGACAATTTAAATAAGCCATCTTCCGTTGTCGCGCGAATGCATACCGGTTTATCGGAGGCACCGTGACTAAGTGCGTTTCCGATGAGATTGGAAACAAGCTGGCCTATTCGAGATCTGTCGCAGTCCACGGGAACGTCAATAGCAAATTCGGCCTCTATTTGGCGCCCTGGCGATGACAGCCGCAGTTCATCAATTACTTGATGCAGGACTGGCTCAAGCGGTGCGGCGCTATCTCGATCAAGCGTGATACCGCCGCCCAGTCGTCCGCGCGCGAAATCCAAGACGTTGTCGATCAGTCCCGCCATTCGAAGCACAGTTGTCTCCAGCATCGCTATGATCTGATGCTCTTTATCGGTTTTTGCCCCTCGCCCCAGCAGGCGCGCTCCGGCACTGATTGAAGCCAACGGGTTACGCAGGTCGTGGCCGAGCACTGCGATAAACTGCTCCCGCAACTCAGAGCTCTCCCGTTCGCTTGCCAAGTCCGTCTTCGCAGCCTCGCGAGCCTCTAAGAGATTACGCTCATAACGACGTCTATCCGTCGCCTTGATCAACGCAAGTCGTATAGCCAAGGCTTTGCCATCCGCTTTTCGGCTTTCGTTGGCGTTGGCGATCATTTGCAGCGGCTTCCCGCCCGCCGTGACCATGTCAATTGCAAACTCGTTGAAAAAACCCTGCATCCGCAGCAGCGGTGCGATATGAGTTTCGAAATAAATTCGGCCAGCCATGTTCAGAAAATCGCTGAACCTTTTATTGAGCATCTCATCAGCAGAATGGCCCGTCCAATCCAGAAGCGTCTTATTAACCCGTGCAACGCGACCGTTCGGCAGCAGGATGACATAGCCGCACGGTGCATTCTCGAACATGTCTTCGAGATCGTCGATCCGATTTTCCACGGCAGGCTCAGACAAAGGGTCTCATTGCCGCGATGACTTCATCGGGCGCGCTGAGATTGGGGCAATGTCCCGTCGCCTCTAAAAATACAATCTCACTCCTGGGAATTTGGCGATGAACGTATTCGCCGACTTCTCTTGAGGCGATGATGTCTTCGCTGCATTGAAGTATCAGCGTCGGAACATCAATCTTCGCGAGGTCGGCCCGGTTGTCAGACATGAACGTTACGCGAGCGAATGACTTCGCAATTTCCGGATCAGTCCGGCAAAAGCTGTTGATCAACTCCTCACCAAGTTCGGGTCGGTCGGGATTACCCATGATCGCGGGAGCCATTTGTATCGACCATCCCATATGGTTGGTTTCTAGAAACTGAAGGAGCTCCTCGATCTGCTTTTGGCTAAAGCCTCCGACATAGTCGCCATCGTCGATGTAGCGCGCCGAAGGACCAACCATCACTAACTTGCCAAACATTCCGGGCGACTTTTGTGCCGCGAGAGCTCCGATCATGCTGCTGACTGAATGGCCCACAAAAACCGCATCTGACAGGCGAAGCTCGCGTCCTATCTCAACGACATCATCTGCATAGCCGGCCAGGCTCGAATACTTTGATCTGTCATACGCTGCCAGGTCAGATTCCCCAGCTCCGACGTGGTCAAAGAGGACGGTTTTGAATTCGTTTGCAAAGGCGGGTTCGACAAACCTCCACATATTTTGATCACAGCCAAATCCGTGGGCAAAGATCATAGCTCGCTCCGCTGATCCGCGAACGCGCACATTATTCCGTTCTAGAACGTTCACGGCCGTTCCCCTATACGATACGGTCAAGTTACCGAGCTTGTTTGCCTAACAGCCAACAGCAGTTACGCCAATTACCTGGGTCTAACCGATCCTGCGTGTGGCAACGGACAGCCCGAAAAACCATAAAAAGTGGCCGAATAAATTGGGCACAATTCTGTGCGTGAGATCGCGTCGGAACTGGAATCCAACCTTCTCCGTGAGCCAACGTAGCCGCGCCTGCAACCAAACCATAATAAATTATTTCGTCGGAAGGGGTCGACGCGGTTGGCACTCCGTTGGACGGTGCGGCGCTTGGCTAGGTTCTGACGAATGGTCCCGACGAACCTTCGGGCTCATTTCCAACCCGTCTGTAACGCTGATTTTTCGATGTAAATCCTTCCGACCAATCCCATTCTTTGCCCGCTGGAGGAATGAACCTTCCAGATGGAACTTGGCGAACCTAATTAGGTTGGACCAGCAAACGGAGCTACTTGATGATACTTCGAGCTCAGATTGATGATGAGAAGCGCCGAACCGCTCCGATCTTTTTCGCAGGAGTCATCCTTGCGATGGCGGCGCTCGCGGGGACTTACGCCCAGGCAGCAGATGAGCCTGACCTAATTTTTCGCCGATCTACGGTCTTCAATCTGCTGACGCCGAATGACAAGCTGGCAACTTACGGCCTCGATGATCCTGAGATCGAAGGCGTTGCATGCCATTTCACGGCGCCAGAGAAGGGCGGCATTAAGGGATGGCTTGGAATGGCAGAAGAGGTCTCGAATATTTCGCTGGCGTGCCGCCAGATGGGACCGATTCGCTTCAAAGAAAAGATGAAACAGGGCGAAGACATGTTTCGAAAGCGGCGCTCGCTATTCTTTAAGAAGATGCAAATCGTACGGGGCTGCGACGCCAAACGAAACGTGCTGGTATATATGGTTTATTCCGACCGAGTGATCGAAGGCTCACCGCATAACTCCACGTCCGCAGTGCCTATCATGCCATGGGGTCCCTCCGATACGGCCGTGCAAAAATGCGGGGATTTCTTTTCCAGTTAGGGATTTGCTCTTCGAAGTGAGGCTGTGATCGCATTGATTGAACTGGACGGATGACCTCAGCCACGCTTCGCGTCGCTTTAGGTACATCTTGATTTCAGCTGGCGGCACGTGCGGACGATTGTCGCATATTGAGTTGGGAGAGTTTTTACAAAGTAGAAAAGGACTGAAAAGCAAGCCGTACTGCGTTCGATAGGCTAGTAGACGCGCCGCAAGAGGCGCGCGATGGACCAGCGGGTCTAATTCGAGGCGTTCGCGCGTGGGCTAGTCAGTGAGTTCGATGTGTGCTCGGGAGCCGGCCCACGGCGTCCGCTGGAAATGACTCAATGGCGGTGACGATAGCAGTGGTACTTCCCTTTTTTCCAATAACCGTGGCACCGATTGCTATGATGGTGTCCGTAGTAGTGTCTTTGATTTGGATAGTATTGTCCCTGACCATAGTATGGTCCCTGGTTCGGATAATATTGTCCCTGGTTGTAGTATCCCTGATTATAGTACTGGCCTTGGTACGGAGCGCCGAATAAGCCACCGACTGCACCCGCAGCGCCACCCACGCCGGCACCGACCGCTCCGCCAACTATGCCGCCTACCGGTCCCGCAGCACGATTTCCCTCGTACGCGCCTTGGTTGGCACCGCGCTCCATACCGTTGAAAACACCTTGTGCACGCGCTTGATGCGGCATGATGAATAGAGCTAGCGTCGCTGCAGCGGCTGCTATTGGAAATACGTTTTTGATCCTCATCGTGTCTCCGTCCTTCCTTGGATTTGACCAGCACCAACGGACCATCCAGTGGCAAGTTCCACATTCAATTGGAGTCGAAATGCTTTACCATCGAAGCGCTGCACGGCCAGGGTCCGGGACTGTCGGCGATGCTCCATACGCGGCCGAGCAGCGCATCACCTTCCCTTTCGACCATAGCGGCGGCGCCGCCGACGAACGATCCCCCGAAACTAGACTCCGGACTTTCCCGTTGGCTTTGCCGATGCCAATTCGGATCCTCGGCGCACGCACAACGGAGAGCGGATTGCCGATGCCCGATCCTCGCAACGACGGTGAAAATTGGTCACCGCGCCCGTGAATGCCGGTTCTCAGCACGCGCAGGTGGACGCAGAAGTGAGGCCAAACTCGGACCTTGGCATCAATGTGAAGCTCGAGCCCAGTTCATAGTCAACCACGTTGGTCGAGCGAATGGAGAAGGCCATCAAGGTGGAGAGCTCGACAACGAGTGGCAGTGGCTCTGGTTCGGCCGGGCCGGATGCGGACGCTGCAGGAGGACAATGAGTGCCTCGTAGTCTTTTGAAGGGCGCGTGAAGGGCGCGCAATACTCGCGGCGTTATTTCCTTGGAAATTGCAGAGAGCTGTGTCTATTTGTTCCAGCCGGCAACTGTCCGGTCCAGGAATCGATCACTCCTTAGCCCCGCCAGCAAATGGTGGGGCTATTTTTTGCAGCTGCTCACGGCCATACAATTAACCCGAGTGTGGCAGACCCGCTACAGCCGCAACCGAGGTCAAAGCGTTAGGGTGGATGTTATCGATCGATTCCAACTTTGGGGTTCCCTCATGAAGAAGATTCTGCTTGCAACCGCAGCCGTGCTGATCAGCGCATCGGTTGCGTCCGCCGCTGACTTAGCGGCTCGCCCCTACACCAAGGCACCGGCTTACGCGCCGCCGGCGCCCATCTATAACTGGACCGGGTTCTATATCGGTGGTCACATCGGCGGTGCTTTCGGTGGCGCGAACAACGTTCTCGCACCGGGTTTTCTCACCAGCAATAACGATGGCCGGTTCATGGGCGGTGGTCAGATCGGCTACGACACGCAGTTTTCGCCGAACTGGGTCTTCGGTATCGAAGCAAATTACAGCTTCCTCGACACCGGCAGCAACTTCGCCAACCGCGGCCTCGGTTCGGTCACGGGCCGGCTCGGCTACACCTGGGGTCCGGCGCTGCTGTACGTCAAGGGCGGCTACGGCTGGGCTGACTCACGCTTCACCAACGGCTTCGGTGGCAATGGTGGCCGTGACGGTTATACCGTCGGCGGCGGCCTCGAATACCTGTTCACCCAGAACTGGTCGGGCAAGGTCGAGTACCAGTACTATGATCTCGGCACTGTGAACTTCGTTGGACCGGTGGGAGCCGCCGGGACCTTCCGCAACGACCAGCACACCATCAAGGTCGGCCTGAACTACCGCTTCAACTGGGGTGCCCCGATGGGTGCTCCGATGGCCCCGGGATACTGATTACTCTCGAACTTCTTGGTTGAAATAGACAAGGGCCGGCACCAGGTGCTGGCCCTTTTCGTTTTGCCCCGGTCAGGACCGGTTTAATAGAGCGGAAACGCGGCTGGCTTTCCTTAGAAACGATCTCCTGCGCATTCGTTGATAGGCCGGTGGTACGACCCGGCAGGCAGACCACGGTGTCCCGTAGGTCGTCGAGCAGCCTCGCGGCCCGCGGCAATTCCCACTAGGACTTGCGCAGCTCGCCCGCCGCAGTCTCTCCTGCTCGGATGAGGGCCGCTAAACTCCGATTGCCGCTTCTGGCACATTGCGCGATGCGAGCCGCAATGTGTCGCCGTGCTCTGTGCTTTTTGTCACCCGGCCACTTTGGCGCAGGCACGTTCGAGCGCAATAGCCAAGTCTGCAAGAGTTCGGCGGTCAAAGCTTTCTGAAATCAGAACAGGGTCCTCGATGGGACCCATGGATGGCGCGTCTCTCTTATGGAAGCATTACTTCGTCGCAGGCGGGAACCGTGGATTGTTCGATTCGCTTGAAATCTGTGGGTCGCCACGGCCATCTCGGGTGATTGCGATCAAAGTGGAAGCAATAGGGATCTTGAACAGCTCTTCGCCGGCCTCGTCGGTGACCGAAATGAAGTTCCCTTCTTGCACCATGTCCGGCTTTTCTGTTCCCACGCGGTAAGCGATGAAACTGCCGTGTTCTCGAGCCTCTTCGTCGTTGAGGCATTCGTGGCCCATAACATCCTGGGCTGAAAGCCGGCCTGCCAAATGGAAGAAATACCTGGGCATGGTGCAGCAATTCGGCCGCTGGTCCGGCGTTCCAAAAAGCGACCGACCCCATCGTACGGACGATCGCTATGGAACTCGAACAGTGCTGCTTCGTTGTGTCGCTCGTCAAAGATTGACGTATTTCTGATCTTCTTCCGGAGTGATCTAATATGATCGACAATAATACCTTCAAGCTCGTTTGCGACAATTGCGGCAGCCTAACCATCAGAGTTGCGAATCCGACGCCAGCAGACGCAGCAGCGGTGATCGAGTGTGGTCGCTGCCGTTTCCCGCGGGGAACGTGGGCGGCTCTTCGAGATCTCGCTAAGCAGCCTGGCGCTACCGCCCTAGAGCTCTGATCCGACCGATGGCTCCTTTGCAAGGATACTTCGATGCGTCGCTTCTGTTTCGATCTGCGAGATGGCGATGTTCTCACGCTTGACGAAGTAGATCCTGAACTGAGACCGATCTGAATGACGGTCGAAACCTTGGTTCGCGAACACATGACGAACTGGAGAAGTTCGTTCTAGCTACCTACGCTGGAGGAGACGGAAATTGATTTCTTGGGTTGGCGCGGTCCCGAGCAGGCGATCGCGACGATCAAGCGGCTTTTCAAGATATAGTCAGACCCTGTGGGACCGCGCGAGCAGGGGCACTCTTGGCAAAGGTTTAAGAGGGTTGGAAACGGCGCTTTCTATAATTGACCTCGCCGCCGCTTTTCATACCAAGGTCATGGGGCTTCCTGCATCCATGCCGATAACCGCATGCGGGCCTACGGGCAAATCGCAAAGCGGTCCGGAAGCGTGAGGCGATGGCGGCGATGCTGTATGAGCGTCTGGCGCCGATCTTTGATCCGCCGCCGAAGGCTCGCAAGCATCACCTATTCAAGCACACCAGAACGACGCCGCGGTATGCGCATCTGCCGACTACCTGATCAGGCTAATTTTGCAGGGTGGATCGGCCGGCGTCGAGACCGGTTGCCCTGAGCTTGCCATCGCGGGACGCAAGCTGCTCAACCAATTCGACAATGCTGCGGCGGAGCTTTGCATCGGTGATCCCGCTAAATGCGCGGACCAGGGCTAGACCCTGGGATGTCGAGAGAAACTCTGAGACGTATGATGGCGCTTCGCTGAGCCTGGAGCTGTCCATGCGAATACCGTCGAACAGAAAAGAAACCGGGACCTGAAGAATCTCTGAAATTTGCTGGATGCGACTGGCGCCGACGCGGTTGGTGCCTTTCTCATATTTTTGCACCTGCTGAAACGTCAGTCCCAGAGCTTCGCCGAGTTGCTCCTGGCTCATGCCGAGCATCAGGCGGCGCATGCGCACACGATTGCCGACATGCCTGTCAATCGAATTGGCCGCCTTCTTCGACAAATCTGATCTCCTCCGAGAGTATTATCTCCGTTACAACTACCGCCAACTCACTCAAATGACATAACCCCAAGCGTCGGCAGTCTCCGAAACGAGCAATGGGTTGCCGTTGTCGGCTAGCGAGGCGACGGCAGGTAGGCCGGAATGCTCGACAGACCGGCCAGGGCTGCGATTAACCCAATACCTCCGATTGCAACGGCAATAGCTATGATGCGCTCTAATCTGTCCATCCAGGAGTAATACCGGGCAGGCGGATGCCGCGTCTGTCCAATAGTAGACGCGTATTTAGCGCAACTGCGAGACGTCTCGCCAACCATCGCTTGCTCCTAAGCTGCAATCGCGCGTTCTGCTGAGCGTAGACGAAAAGGCTCCCCGCCCGGCGGGTTGGGAGGGGAGTAGTCCAGCTCTCGCAATGCCTCGAGGATCTCGTCGATCCTGACCGGGGCCTTCAGACGACGAGGCCATCGCAATGCGGGAGAAGATCTGACTGCCCATGCATCGGAAGCCCAGGACGCCAGCATGGCGCGCTTTTCAACGGTCGATAGGAAGGTATCAGTTACAACATCTTTCGGATGTTCGAATGACTTTTGACGGAGATAAAGCGCGTTGAAATCAAGAACGTTGTCATAGGCGGTCGCCGACCGCATGGTTGCCTCCATTCTTAGACGATTACTGAGCCGCGCGCCGCGTGGCAGCGCGCGGCAATTTTTAAAACGTATCGGGTCAGGCCGCGTTGGCCTCGATCTTGTGAACATTTGCGTAGGCTGCTGGTGCGCCATTAATGGCGATCCGACGCGGCTTCATAGCCTCGGGGATTTCTCGAACCAACTCGATCTGGAGCAGGCCATTATCGAAGGTCGCGCCCTTCACCTGCACGTAATCAGCCAGGCTGAATTGCCGTTTGAACTGGCGCGTGGAGATCCCGCGGTACAGGTATTCTCGCTTTGTTTGTTCGGTCTTGGTGCCTTCGATGGTGACAACGTTCTGCTCGGCGGTGATGGAAATCTCGTCAGGCGAGAAACCGGCAACCGCCAGCGAGATCTGGTATCGATCCTCGCTGAGCCGTTCAATATTGTAGGGTGGATAAGTATCCTCTGCGGCACGCTGAGCGGTTTCCGCGAGGTTCAGGAGGCGGTCAAAACCGATGGTAGACCGCGACAAGGGCGATAAGTCATAAGTGCGCATAACCACGTCCTCCAAAGAGCAAGATGGGTATGAAGCACCGGACACAACCGGTGCCCGCCTTCAGCCCGGGCCCTATGGCACCCGGACGCCACCATCAGGTGGCGACAATAATTAGAAAACTGGAATCTGGTTTCAAGAGCGCGCGCAATTTTTTAGCTGCCGAGAGGTAAGGCCGCGGATCGGGAACTACGCCATCAAAAAGGCCCGCCGATGGGTGTCAGGGCGAGCCAATTCGGGTCCGGGAGCCAGGTGCGGTAATATCCCGTTCCGGGCGTTCAACGCTTGCCGTCCTACCCTTCGCATTCAGGCACGCACGGTGAAGCCGGTCGAGTAGCAGGCCTGTCATTGCTGCCGATTATCTTCCGTTAGGTTGTGCCGTTGTTCGCGAAGGCGCGGGTTACTACCCGGTGGAGAATCCGATCGCAGGCCCTTCCATGGGGCGTCTCCGGGAAGCGCAACGGGATCAGCTTCGTCCTCCGTATTTCGGCGCAACGCCAAGCCAACGACACCCGCCGCCACCAGCAAGGCTCCAGCTATCATCAGCCCATACCCTAATTCTATCGGCAACATGGCAGTCTCCTTCGAGAGATGCGCAGGCTGGTTCTACGTTTCAGCTGAACCTATCGGAGGTGCGAATCCAATAAGCGGCGGATGTGAATGTTCCAGGCGGGCGCACGGCTAAAATTGAACCCACGCGCTTTGGGTTGGTTGCCGCCGACGCTGCGGTGACCGTTGGAAAATCAATCGTGAACCCTAACAAGCAGAGCAAAATCATGCACCGGCCGCGCGGTTTACCCATGCGGAGGTCAACGCCGCGGCGCAGATCATCAAAGCCAACATGACTATCGGTAGAGAAACGACCTTCCTCAATCTGCTGGAGCTGAATTTTCCGGAGGCCACTATCAGAGCGATGGCGGAAGCCGCATTGATCGCGCGCGCGAGGCTCGTCTCCAAGTCACCACCGTGGCGTAGCGCGCGTTCGAGGTCCCGGCGTGTGTTTTTATTTCAACTTCTTAAGTAGTTTGAGCCAACCCGATGTCTTGAAGGAATTCAGCTTGCCTTGCGCTTCTTGGCTGCCGTCTTTCTAACTGACTTCTTGGCGGGCGCCTTGGCGGCCTTTGGCGCGGATCCAGGCTTCAAGCTTTGACGAAGCGCGTCCATCAAATCAACCACGTTACTGCCCTCTGGTCTCTTAGGGGCAGTGATTGGTTGGCCCTTTTGCTTTTTAGCAAGCATTTCATTCAAGGCGTTCTCGTAATGATCCTCGAACCGTTTCGGGTCGAAGTGTCCGCTCTTCTTTTCCACGATATGCTTTGCTAGATCGAGCATATCCTTGGTGATCTTGACGTCCTTGATGTCATCGAAATAATCAGCCGGCTGGCGCACCTCGTAGGGATAGCGCAGCAGCATACCCATGAGGCCCTTGTCGCGTGCTTCCACTGCAATGATGTGCTCGCGGTTTGTCAGCACCACCCGCGCCAGAGCCACTTTGCCGGCCGCTTTGATGGTGTCGCGGATCACGGCGTAAGCATCGTGGCCGACCTTGCCATCCGGCACCAGAAAATAAGGCCTGACGATGTAGAGGTCATCGATCTCGGTGCGCGGCACAAACTGATCGATGTCAATCGTGCGTGTGGACTCAAGGGAGATATTCTCGAGTTCCTCCTTAGTGATCTCGAGATAGCTGTCAGTATCGACCTTATAGCCCTTGACGATGTCTTCGTTCGCCACTTCCTCGCCGGTCTCGGCATCGACTTTCTGATACTTGATACGGTGCCCTGTCTTGCGATTGATCTGGTTGAAGCTGACCTTCTCGGACTCCGAGGTAGCCGGAAACAGTGCCACCGGGCAGGTCACGAGGGACAGCCGCAGGAAACCCTTCCAATTGGCGCGAGGTGCCATGTACGCAAACTCCAGCTGCGGGGCCTCAATATAGATCCGAGCTGGGAGAAAGGGAGTCAGAACATAAAATCAACAGTCAGGGCAGGTGTCGCCGAGCCCATGCCTGATGTCATCCATCTCAGCGATGCAGGCAGCGGGAGTGGCCCCGTCGAACGGGTTTCGCCAAGCTTCTTCCCGAGCGCGGTTCCAAGCATCAGGATCGGCACGGTCGAGCCGGTGTCCGTGATCCCCACATTCAATTACCGCACCTTGATCAACCAGCGTGCCGAGCGCCCAGCCACGCAGAGTACGAAAAGCAGAGCGCGCGCGATGTGTAACCGGCGCTGAGGATGTGATCTTGTGTTGCCGCGCGATGGCCATACGTCGCCTCGAATCAATTTTGGTTCTGATTATATCACCTGGCCGCATGCGTCCGGCGCCCCGCTCCCCAAGGTTATACTCACGGTCCTGTGAAGATTACTTTCGGATGCAACGCCGGTAGGCTCCCGGCAAGTCCTAAGGCGTCGTCAACTAAAAGCGGCCGTAACAAACAGCGCGTCGCATGTTTGTGGTAGCTGGTGTATCGGCCCGTTGATAGCCGAACTTCACAGCTAATGAAGGTTCTAATCGCCCGGAACTCTAAGCCTGCGGCTCCGTTTCCCTCGATGGAAATTGCTGGTCAAGACGCGCGTGCAGCTGAACTGCTGTTAGGTGCCGCCGGTGAGTTGCTAGTAAAAGCTCCCTGCTACGAAATCGCCGTCATTAACGACAAATGGTCTTTTTCTCCGAGCTCGGAACCGCTTCCAGACCTAGACGTCCCGAAAAAACCAGACCTAGACGTCCCCAAAAAACCTGACTTTGACGTTCCGAAAAAGCCTGACTTAGACGTTCCAAAAAGACCTGAACTAGACGTTCCAAAGCGCTAACCCGCCCAAAGCGTTGCAGTCGCGATGGGCAAAGGTGTGGGGGACTTGAGAACGTTTTACGTTCGCAACTCCGATGCCTGGAAAGCCGGATCCCGCGACGCAGGCGCAGCCCAAAAGTAATCCGAGGAATTAGGAACGCCGGCTGGCCGATCCCATTGCTTCGGTGACGGCGATGGCGCCGTCGCAGCGCAAAACAGGGAACATGAGATGGCTCAAGGCAATCAGAATAAGGGCGGTCAGGGACAGGGCAGCCAAGGCCAAGGCGGCAAGGGCCAGGGAGGCCAGGGTCAGGGCGGAAAAGGCCAAGGCGGGCAGTCGGGAAAGGACAATCCCGGCAATTTCGCTAACGATCGCGAGAAGGCGTCTGAGGCCGGAAAGAAGGGCGGACGCTCTTAGCTGCGTCCGCTACGGCTTCGGCCGGAAAGATCAGGGAGTATCCAATGTCGAACCCGAATGACAAGGTAGATCACAGCTCGAAGGCTCCGCTGAAGTCGGACATGAAGGCCGGAGTGCAGCCTAACCAGCAGCCCGGCGTGAAAATCCCGAAGAAGGACGGGGATGAAGACGAGCATCCCGAAGGCACCCAGGACCAGGGTAAGAGCTGAGCTAGTCAGCTCGAAGAAGCCGCCGGCTCCGCCAGGGTTGGCGGCTTTGCTTTGTCACAACGGCTCGACCGCGATCTCAATTCGAGGCTTCCGCTTGTCGTACGCGAGCGCGACGGTCACGTGCCGTATCTGGCTGTCGTCCTCATGGGCGGTGCCGCTGAGAGCGTCGCAGCTCAGCTTGTGGAAATTGTCCAGTCGGCTTTGCACTTCGTGCTGAAGTAGAGCGTGATATGCATGCGAACCTCGCCCTTGAGCGGCTCGCTCTTCCACTGCGCCCGCGCTTCCGCTGGTACTGAGAGCGCGCCCCGAGTCGTCATGCAGCGCTTGGGATGCCGGCCGTAGCATACGAGGCTGTAGATGTGCTGCGTCGATTTCGGCTCACCCGACAAAGTCAAAGTCACTTATTCGCGCGGTTTGCGTAGTAATGCTTCCTGCTGCACTCGTTCGACAGAAAGGAACGGCAGGCGAAGCAGATAAAGCCTCCGCGACCGAGATGCTTTTCTTTCGACAAGCTTCCAGCAATCAGGCGCTGCGCGCTTTGTGCATGGGATCTAATTGTACCAGGAGAAAAGCGCGGCCCTTAGCTGCTCAGCTCCCCTATCGGCATCACCGAGATGCAGCCTCCCTGGCCGTCATATACAAAGATACACCAGCCCTTGCGGGTCAGGTCTGGCATCCGCTCGAGCCTACAACGCGAAGCACCGAAGAAGACAAGGCGCCACATCCGGACCTTGTCTCGTCTGGCGGACCATCGTTTTCCGAGCGAAGCTCGCACAACTAAGGCCACCTGAGCGCGGCATATGGGTCTCACAAGGAGGCCGTCCGCATCCGGGACAGCAGGAACGCGACCAAGAAGACTTAAGGGCCGATTGGCCCTCTTTTTCTTGTATACGTTCGCTAATCGCCGCTGTTCGATCATCAGCAAACCGTCACCCATCATGGCTTTGCCGATTTCGAGTCGAGCTCCGCGCGCTTCGCGATCCAATCGAAGAGCTCGGAGCCGGAGCTGCCGAACACGCTCTTGGGATAGCCCTGGAGCCGGTTGCCGCTGATGGCTCGATCGAAAGCGTGATGGTCGACAAGTCCACCGGCGAGCCCGCCTATGCCGTGCTGAGCATCGCGTGGAGGACGATGCCGAGCGCCCGGAAGCCGACGGCGGAGTTGGCGGGGGCCATGGCGGGGTGAAAGCTAACCGCCTTTGAGATTGGCCCGGACCACCGAGCGGATCGCGGCTTACATCGGTGATGAGAAACCTAACGGCGCACCCGCCCTTCAACTTACGGAAAGGAGTGCGCTTATAAAGAAGCGGCGGCGTTCCAAGCAGACGGTATCGTTCCAGGACCGCCTCTCTGAGTTCGTCGCGGACGAGCGCTCGAAGGCCGACGCGGCGGCGGGCTGCGCGGACCGGTATGATCTGGTTAAGAAGATCCGCAAAGCGGAGACCGCCGCTATATCGACCGATGGGCGAGCCTGCCCGGACCGGCGGCTCAAGTGAGCGGGCGCGGCAGACCGCGGGAACCTTGCCTCTGGTCCCGGAGTTGCCAGCTATCGACCGTTCACGAGCGCTGCAGGTCCCGATGAAGACAGAACCGATGTTCTCGATCGAAAAGGATGCCGGCGGAAACCTGCGCATCGTAATCACGCGGCCCGACGGCTCGCAGATAATCCTGCCGGCCCATTCGTGTCGGTCAGAACCGGTACAAAGCCCGCCGCTCGCGGCCTTCCTAGAGCGCAATCATCCG
>NZ_JBXASZ010000016.1:0-13165 GCF_058809865.1 Nitrobacter sp. MLSD-S21
GTCGGGTCGCGGCGGCGTGTCCGCAAAAACGCACAACGCCGCACGGCGGAATATATTCGCCGACGGCGCTGCTTTACGCACTGAGCCCTGAAATCCTCAGCTATGATCAGTCGCGGGGCCCGACAGAAGGTTCAAAAGATCAATCCGCGCTGCGCAGCCGCTTCATCGTGAACTCGATCTCGCCGCCGGGTAACTCGCGCCAGGTCTCGACGGCGCTCATGTACGCGGCGGCGGGCCAGCGCCTGGAATGCCTTCGCGGGCATTTAGCCATGCCAGCTCTGTTCTACGAGCCTCCTAATGCCCGTTCTCTGCGCAATGTTCGCAGCAGTAAAATTTGCCGGCCGATTCAAGCCCGTGCCCTACGATACGAATGCCGCAATGGCCGCACACCGGACCTAGAGCATGAATCGCACATTCGAAACTGTCATAAGTGTGTGTTTTACTACCCATGATAACTTGGAATGCCTTGTCGTAGTTATTTCCGCAAGTCTTACACTGAGCCATATTCATCTCCCAAATCCGGGCATTGATGTTCAGCCAATCGCCGCTGATAGAAATCAGTTCCATACGCTTAGATGCTTTCCCACAGGCGGGGGCATATCTTTCAACCTCCGACCGGTAAGAAGAGAATCCCCAGCAACAGCGCAATCCAATCCGATCGTGACGGCGAAGATAAAAAACTGAAGCATGCCGGGCCAACGCCGGCTAGGCGCTTTGTTTCTTCGTACCCTTGGCCGTGATGTCGCAGCTATTATTGGAGGCTGCAATCCGTGTGAGTTGGTCGATCTATTCAGAGTTGTTTCCGGCAAAGAAAAGCCCGCCACTGGAAATGAGGCGGGCTATCTGATGTGCGCGGCGTGCGATCAGGTTCCGCCGCTGTACCCAACTTTTTCCTGGCCCTCAGGTTTGTTGTCCGGATTGTCTTCCTCTACACCTTTCCGAATTTCGGCCTTTCGGGCATCCTCGTCCTGTTCTTGCTGCTCGCGCGGCCTTTCGCCTCGGTTCTGCTGCTGATCAGGATTGTTCCGGTTCAAGGTTGCTTGGTCGGGATATCCGGAATCTGGATTTGGCGTATCGCCCCGAACTGAGTTGCTTGATGGACGCATGTTATCGGGAGCCGGGGGCGGATGGTCGCCTAGCGGATCTTGACCAACGTCTCTACCTTGGCTCGGTCTCTTTTCCGGATCGTTGCTCATGGAGCGCTCCTTTGATTGTGATGACCTGACCAATTCGGAAATTCGTCTGGCGTTCCTATCGTTGCCGTCGCACTCTGCGGATAAGATTGACAAGTAACGATGCTACCGAACCATGCTTTTGGAGCGGCTGCTAACCCTCGCAGCCTTCCTGCACGCTCCTGATGCGAGAGCTCCTGCGGGGCAGTGCAGCCAGCCTCATCTTCAGCTAAGTTCTGGACCGGCCGGCGGCCACTCGTAGTGCCACCGGACAAGCAAATGGCCCGAAGCATTGCTCGGGCCATCCACATCGCGAGCGAGCGTACATCCGGCTCAGCTCACTTGCGATCAGCCAATCCCCAGACCGATAGCCTGTTCTTGGCATCGAGAGCCTGACCAATCACGAAACCGTTCTGGCAAGCTCAAGAAATTGAATTGAAGCGATTAGCGCCTATCTCGCTACCCAAAGAAGCTCTAATCGCTGCGCTGGCGTTATTCAGCGCCGCCGTGTTCGTTGCTCACGCCTACGACGCCTACCAGACGCATTGACGAGGCTGCGAATGAACCCTCGGCGGGTTCAGTGAACCTACCGAGGAAGCCGCCTCGGATCCGTTGGTGCAGCGGGCCTTCTACTTACCGGAACAAATCGTGCACCTGGTGCAGTTTGTCGACCCAACATTTCAAAATATTGGACGTGCTTCGTGCAAGGCGCTCCGCAAAGGAGCCAGGCCCTTTGCTTTGCTCGGAATTTGCATCTTCGCAATTTTCGATCTCAGAGGTTGTGAGTGACCTTTGCAACGGTTCAATCGGGGCGATGAAGTTGTTTACGCGGTAGTCATGTTACGAGATGGGCTGAAACACAGGTTCAGGCAGCCGGACTGGGATGCCGAATGAAATGAAAGACATCCAACGTCGCATCGAAAAGCTCCTCTCCGACGCTGAAGACTGCGTGCTGATCAGCAAGCTACGCAACTGTTCCAGCTAAAAAAGAGGCATTTCAAAAGCTGGCTTTCGAATGGCCCTTGAGCTAGGGGCAATCGTGATAAACAACGCCATCAAGAGGATCACGGGAAGTAGAAAAGCCGCTTGCAGAGATCGGGCAGAAGAAAAATAAGTAGGAGATCCAGAACCATGGACGAGACACAAGAAAAAGAAATTGAGCTCGCCTTCGAGGAGGGCCAGGAGGCTTGGCGCCAGAAAAGGACGATCAATGAAAATTCTTATCCGCTGGATGCTGAACATCATCATGCGGCATGGTCCGATGGGTGGAAATCCGAAGCTGAAAGTCAGCCAAAGTCGAGTGAATCTTTTTGAGCAAGTCAGAAGAAATACAGAGAGAACGCGCGAAATTGCGGAGAACTCGCGGCCGAGACGAAGGATATCCCTTCGCAAAAGCGGTACAAGCGCATGCAGGATGCGTGGCTCGCCCTTGCGGCCGAACAAGACTGGTTGGATGGTCAGGTGTCGCGCAAAGCTACGGGCGACGGAATTGGCTAGGAGCCCAATTTCACTTTTCAGTCGATCGTCTTTTGATTATTTTCCCGGCTTAGCAATCGCGATAGAGCTTGGTGAACCTTGGCGACAGCAAAAGAGTTTGCGGAATTTTGGCTTCAAAACAGCGTGCACGCAGATGAGCAGCTTCGCGTGCGACGCGGGCGTGAGGCGGTCCAGCACCTAGTCGACAACCTGGTTCGGGCAGCGGAGTCCGAGGGATTCTCCAGGGCACAGATAGAACAAGAGCTAGGCGGGGATATCTTCGCCTACATACGGGCCAGCATCGACCGCCAAAATGCCGAAGAAAAGGTCCGTCTGAGCAAGCAAAAATAAAGCGTCCGTTAGGTTGGAGGTGCGGCTGTCATAAAACGGGTCTACGCTGGTTCCATGCCGACTAACCAGTATGCCTGTTCTAAATGCCAAGGACCGCTCGCAAAGGTATTCGCAGCCCAGCGACCGCGCCGCCGGACGTTTGTATGACCGCAGTGTGACGCACCGCCCGATCCTCTCTCGACTAAAGAGGCCCAGGGCTAGATCAAGAGCGGATTGGAGCCCCCGAAGTAGAGGCCGATTTGCGCCGGAGTCGCAGTGCTCAGACCATTGTCGGATAACAGAAAACAGCCACAGCAACATCGAAACCAGCACGAAAAATCCCATTGTGGGCGGAGACTGAGGCTTGATGCATGCGCGCCAACGTCTACCTGCCAATTGGTATTTTTCCATCCCGCCAACTTTAGTTTCAATCGCGGTGCTAGTTAAAGTTGAAAGACTACCTATATAGATGACATCGTAGGCACGATGATCAACAGGCGCCAGCGACAGAGAGACGCTCCAGTGCTCCCGCCCACAAAGGGAGCTCGCTATGTACGCCATGGTCTACCCGAAACATCTTCAGAAAAGCTCTGAGCGCAGATGGGCAAATCGTGTTGCTCGTGAGCTTCCTGTTCGAAGGTCGCGTCCCGAGGGGCCCCACACCTGCTTTTGCGCGAATACGGTGACAGTATCGGTGAATTCGCAACATTCGTCCGCTGGCGTCACCAACGAGCGGCGTTGTTCTAAGTGCAATGCCCTGTGGACGACGGAAGCATCCGCTCGGCGTTCATCCTAATTGCCAACATCATAATCGCAAATTGGACCGCTGTACCTCCAATCGCGAGGTCTTTTGCCACCGGTAAAATTCATCGCGGCAGTCCTCGGCGAAGAATGCACAGCAGCGCGATGATCTATGCAAACGCTAACGATCAATCGGTGTTGGACTTATGAAAACGTTCTTCATTTGGCTCAGCGGTCTACTTGTCTGCGGTTTTGTTGGTGCGCTGATTGGCGAGTACTTTGGTGACCGCCAGGTTCTCGGTCTAATCATCGGCTTTGTCGCATTCGCATTTTTTAAGCTTCTGGTAGTGCCAGAGCGAACTGACCGCTACGGCACAGGTGGATTCGATGAATGACAATCAGCGGGCTCTAACCCCTAGGACAGCATTGACTGATATCCAAGAGTTGGTCCGCGTTGCCCTGGAGAGCGCGGATCCTGCCATCATGTGGCGTGACTTAGAGTTGATCCTAACGATTACGGAAGAGGCGCTGCAGACGCTGGACCAGAATATAGAAACCAAACCGAAGCGGCATTAAGCGTATGGTGGCACGTCGACCAGCGCACCTATCAACCGGAGCAACGCCTGCTGTTCGGGACCTTTTCCAATCCGGAGGAACTCTCCGAGTTCGATATGTGATAGTCGGCCGCCCGATGGAGAATTGGGCTGGTGGATGACAAAGGCGTGCCCATTCTCGGGCTCTCGACCCAGATACCAAGAATCGCCGTTGGGGCTTCGATAAAGTTCGCGTCGTTCTGTCATGACAACCCTGTTCGGAGCTAGCGCGTAGAGAAACCGACGAACCGGCTCAGGGCGGTCCCGGCAGCCTGCAAGTTACCGGGGACCCTTCACCGAGGGCGTCGTCCCTGAACACCCCACAAGCTAAGCTCCCGATGCCATAAAGTTGCTCTCCCTGAATGAAAACCCACGGTAGCAGGTAACTGCAGCGCCTCTCCTCACCTGACAAAACAAAGGCCACGCGGGCGTGACACCGCATGGCCTTTCCTGGTGACTGTCCCGCTATCGCAGAATTCCGTCCCTATGAATAAATCTTTGATCGCGAGCTGTGTTCCTAATGATCTGCTAAATGAAACGACGATCTGTATATCCTGGGCAGAGTCAGCGCATACGCCGGCCGCGTACGGTGATTTGTATTGGTCATCCAAAACGTCACTAAAGATACGCAAAGTCGCCCCACGATTGAGCAGATACATCCGTAATCCTAACGCATGAGTGCCAAAGGTGCCGAGCTATCCTCGCACAAAGCGAGATAAGACGCATTACTTTCACCACGCAAACGCAGGCGGGATCAATGAATTTGACCTCGTGAGCAAAATCAAGAAATCGCTTTCATGAACGACACGCCGCTCAACGAACAAATTGCCAAGGCTCTCGTCAATAACGCCGTAAACGACGGCTTTCTTGTCTCAGTAAACGAGGCACAGCATTCAGATTAGCCTGTCTCGAAACGTCGCCGCGATTACCGGGGCGATGTTCCGCACCGATATGGACAAGCTCACGCTTAACGTCGAAGAACGACGCGCGGGTATCATTACTCTGACCTATAGCAGCGGAAGAGATGGGGCCGATGTGATCAGCGACCACAGCGACGTCCCTCATATCAACCGTCTCGTTCGAAACACAATGGAGCAGTTCGGATTCTGATTCTCATTAACCCAGGGTATCGTCGTTCGCTAACGTCTCCCACTTTCGCCCTTGAGACAATCCACCGCACATCCGACAGCGCGGCAGAAATAGCTGGCTCGGGATTAGGCGTTAGAATTTCCATCGGGTCAAACGGTGAAGGTGGAGATGGCTGAACGTCGTAGTTCGAAGCAGCTCAGGTACTAAACAATAGGAGCATTAATTGCAGTCGCGAGCCCACTCGCGCTCGAATTGACGCCTACTGTCTGCAATCAAGGAAGTGGGTTATCTAGGGAGCTGTCAGCTCTCGATCTATCGCCAGTGCAAGGAAGCGGCGTCTGGTCCCACTTCAACGTGGGGCAGAAATTCGATGGGTAGGTTGTTATTACTGCTCCGATCATCGTCAGAATCCTTTCATGCGTTGAGTTTCCGGACCCACTAACCTAACGTCGCCGCTTAATCCCAAGACTGGGCGTCGGCCTGCAGACTAGTGTGAGAAGGGCAGGTCAGAAACGAAGGCGCCTGATACGTTCGAGCGGCCTGAGCCGCTGACGACACAGCAGCAGCGAGCTCGTAAAGAACGCCGTGAAGCCGACGCCAGGGTCGCATAGCGGAGAACGCGAAGGCGGCGGTGGATTTCGTTAAAAATCGCGAGCGTTTGAACGCCGAGCGGCTGGCTCGTGAGGCTGGCCTCCACGCCGCCGGCGAAGCGGGACTGAAAGACCTTTAGCGACGCGCTTCGGCCCAAGGCATTGGGTAGGAGGTACGGGGAGCATCGAGACCCGTGCTTCGCCGAGTCGACTCTCAGGTTCACCTGCGCACCGCGTGCACGCCGTCTTTGCAAGCTTTCGTCAAATCGACGTTTCCCATGTCCAGGAAGCCTGCGCGCCAGCGCTGAGTCATTGCCGTGCTCGAAAGGTCGAAGGATTTATCCGGTCCGGCTTCTTCGAGACCTGGTCGATAGCTAATTAGGTAGATCGAGTCTTGGACGGCTGCGCCCTCGAGTTGAGCCCGCAGCCGGCGAGCTTGCACAGCATATCGCAGACGTTGATAAGTCTGATTTCCAAACAGTAGATCGTTCTTTCGTTCTGCCGCTGCTTCCAGCCCATCAGGCACGGGGCCATCTCTCGCGAAAAGATCGACGATGTAGAGATGAACAGGTCTTTGTACTTCGAGAATGGGATCAAAGGGCGCATTGAGAGAAAAACCGCCGTCCCCCAGCCATTTTTCTTCGATGGATACCGGACCGAATTCAGGCAAGAAGCCTGCACTTGCAAGGAGGTGGTCCATACAGATCGTTTCCGTCTCGGAGTCGAAGAATACCGGATCGCCAGTCTGAAGGTCCGTTGCGACAATCGTGACACGTAGAGAACCGTCGTTAAGCTTGCCAAAGTCGATTAACTCACGCAGACGCTCACGCGCGGGCGCCAGATCATACAAGCCGTTGAATCGTGACGTAGGTAGGGGAAGACGCGGATAGAAAAAACCCGCTCTTCCAAACAGGTGTGTGCTAATCGAGTTCATCCAAGCAAAACCGTGGCGGGACGAATCGGATTTATCGGCGCCGGAAGTCGCGTCGGCCTGCCAGAAGCTGCGCAAATTCGACAGCTGCAGTTCAGGCGGGCTGCCCGCGATCAGGGCGGCGCTGATGGCTCCGGCGGACGATCCCGCGACCCAGTCTAAGTGTATCGCTTGCATGTGCAATCGCTCGAAGGCTCCGCCGTGGTACGCCCCGAGGCCGAGACCTCCAGATAACACGAGACATGTGAGCGAATTATCCAGCATCATGACCTGTTGCCGATCTTATGCAAAACCAACTCAGTGGGCCGCCGTTCCTCCATCCTGAACAACGGTATATGGCTGGCGACGGGCGCGGATCGGGACCAATCTTATTTCGTTCTCAAAGAATATATTGCCGCGTAGCCAGAGCGATCAACCCCACGCATTTCCTGGCGTCTTGTGTACTCCTCAAACGCCTTCTCATGTGCGCACCGGTAACGCGACGAAGGGGTGCTCCTGCGCCGAAGATTGTCAGGCATGCCAAAAAGCAAATGGCCCGCAGCATTGCCCGGGCCATCCACATCGCGAGCGAGCGTACATCCGGCTCGGCTCACTAAATCACCACACCAACCCAAGGAATGCTCGCCTGTTCCTCCGCTTCGAGAGCCGGAAAGTTTAACCGAACTAACTAACCAGCTTTGAGCTCAGGCGGGTAGTTCCAGTCTATAGGCTCAAACGGAATCTCGCGGGCCAACATCACTTTCACGATCGCATTGGATTGCTCCCGCCAAGCGAGATTAGCACGGAGTTCATTTGGCTCACCTGGTTTAGCGTCGGCTTCGGCCAGGAGCCGCCTGATTTTATTGTGCGCATCCTGCAGCGTCTCTCGGGGTGAAGGCCGAGAATTTCGTCTCGCGTTTCTGCGGTTACCATTGAATCTCTCGCTGAGTTCTTGGGACGGCGGGCACCGAGGAATCACCCCATCCGCAGGTTCTCCGCGCTGTCCTTGCCGCGGTTCTAGACGACTTCGTAGCTCACTTTGTCGCCTTCGTTGAGCGAGTTGAGGCCCGCCTTCTCCACCGTTGAGATGTGGACGAACACGTCCTTGCCGCCGCTCTCAGGCTCGATGAAGCCATAGCCCTTCTGCCCGTTGAACCACTTCACAGTACCAATCGCCACTGTCGCAAACTCCTGTTGTACGAGCCATGGATATGAGCCCTCGGGCGGATCGTCGCACACGCCTAGCGCCGGCGCCCGCCAGATTGCCTATTCGAACAAGCAGTCGTGAAACCCGAACTAGGAACGGCGTTCTCACGTCGAAATTGGCTGCATGCCGTCTCTCATGGAGGGAGACAGCCATGCCAAACCGTCCTACGCGACACGAAAAGAGCTCCGAAAAAGGTAGTGCCTCAGACGAAAGGCCTTCGAGCATTGTCCAATTTCCCGGGCGTCGAAAAGCGGCCCCTCCATCAGATGATTTCTTCGGTACCGAAGAAAGTGCGCGCTCGACAGGCGAGCCAATCGCGGATCCGCCAAAACTAGAGCTTCTGACGCCCGAAAAAATCTTGCTGGGCTTCGCTGTTTTGGTCGCCATCATCATGTTGGGCGCTTTGCTATTGCTTCTAATCAGTTGGCCGCCGTCTTAGTGAACAAGGACACCGCGGTCGTCCGACCTTTGCTCAATAGGACGGGCCTTCCTCCGGTCACAGTCCACTCCGAACCCGTCGGCGAGTCACAGCGCCGGCGGGTTTTGCGCGCGAGAGTGTCGGGAAAAGGCGACGCGACGAGCGTCGCCTCTCGGATCGCAGAGCAAGGGACCGGGCGCGTAAACTGCAAGACGAAGCATTAGCTTTCGAAAGCAACGCCAACGAGATCTCGCTCCCGCCAAACCAATCGGCATCGACGTGCTGTGTGAAAATTATCGAAAGAAAGTTCGAAGGCTGGAGGCACGGTCTCCAGCCCGATCAACTGAATGCACGCTCCGTCGATAGTGACATTGCTGACGCGGCACGCGAAAATGCCGGTGTTCTCCTCAACGAGTACTTTCGCCTCATGGTTGATGGTAGTGCGCCCCTTGCTGCGGCCTTCGAACGGCTCACGTGACGTCAGAGTCGGATTGAGCGTTGTAGAAATGGGACCTTCCTTTACGAGAACGAAGCCGCCGGGCGGAATATGGTCGCCCGACGGCCTCGCCAGCGCTGATCCGGACGAAGGGCAATGTCCGGTTTCGGGAAGCTACCGGTCTCTACAACCAGCGCAACGAAACTCAGGCATTAAGGTTGATGTCGCGGAATCGGGTTAAATCTGGAACTGAGTGTCCGCGAGGTTCAAATTAATCGCTTGGCCGCCATGAGGCAAAGCAGGATTGAACCTGAGCTAATCGCCATGAATCCCATATTGATCAAGCCGCCGAACAGTGTCGCAGAAATCGAATTAGCAGCAGCAGCCGCGGTCGTTGTCCGACCGCTGATTTTCTTTTGAGATTTCTTCGCTGCCATGCTGATCCCCGATGGTCAGGCCGATCTGACCGACGCGCACCCCTGTCGAAGTTGATCTTCGATCATGGCGCATCATTCGCACGCAACCTGGCACAATGCCTTAACAGCGATGGTGAACCAAACATCACCGCCGCCGATGGTTTATGAATTGCTTTAGCGCGGATCACTTTAGCCTGCGCACGCCGGATCCACGCGCTTGCTATGCTAGTCGACCGCGCTGAATGCTGTTCGCTCCATGCCAAAGGCGCTGATCCCCCGCCAACGCGACGCTTGATGCACCGCTTTACTTCTAAAAAGATGACGTGGCGGGCCGGCGGCTTGCCCGATTAAACGGCGTTGCCCCCCGCGGGAACCGCCGCGCGCCTTCATCGTTCTGACGTAATCCGGTTCTTCCTGTGCCTTCGCGTTGGGGTGCAGGGTCCCGCAAGGGGCTTTGGGGCAAAAGCTGCGGGACCGTGCTGGGGCCTACCGGGGGAAGCGGGCCCGTCGCGCTAATATGTACGGCTGCTCCATCTTTGAAAGACCTTTGAGCGATTTGCCGCAGCGCTCCCTCAGATGTGATCGCTCTCGAATCTAGCGCAGCGCCGTTTCGACGACGACGGACACATGCCTCGTGTCGGGAGGATCGCTGTCGTTGCACTCGCACGGCGCGCCGTAGCCGCACGTACAGCCTATCTCGGCGTCGTACGGCATGTCAGCATGGCGCTCGCATACCCAGCCGACGCCGCAGCAGATTTTGCAGTTGTCATCCATGTCAGGTACCGGCTGGGGAGGACGGGATGGCACGGCCCCGCTTAGGGTGCGGTATTCGCGGGACCGTGCCGGCCGACGCAGGGAGAATGCTGCGCCTGCGTTTTAATCGCGCTCGCGCATCGGCGTTCCTAATTCGCCGCGCCCCGATTCACTTCGGCGGCTGCAATTCGGGCGAATTAGCCCACCCCTCGATTTCCGAAGCCGTCTCGGCCTGCCTTATCTTCTTGAGCAGCTTCTCGCGCTCCGGCCCCTCCTGCATGCCCGCAGCTTCCTGACGCAGGCCGGCGATGAATCCCGAAAGACGATCCAGAAGAGAGTCTGTCTGTTTGAAACGTCGCCGCGTTTGCATGGCACACTCCTTTCCGTAACAGGAAGGCTGCGCGCAAACACCGGCATTGCTCATCATCACCAATGGTTGCCGCTAGCCTTCAGGTGATGCCGCTTAGCTAGCGCGAATCCCGCGGCCCGCAAGGGGCATAAGCTGATCTGCCGGCGCTCAACGGTAGCGCCGCTCGGCCGGCCCCTTGATGGGCTTGTCCGTGCCGGGATACCTGGGCAATCCCTCGGTGCGCCTGCGGTCGCGCTCCTCGCACAGGCTGTTTATCTTCGCCTGCATGCGCTCAAGCAGCTCTTCCGCGGCCTTGGTCGGGATGCCCGCCTTTTGGAGCGCCCTGATCTCCTTGCGCTGCCGCTGGAGCTGGTAGCGCATGCGCTCGATCTCTGCGCGGAGGAAGGGGAGGTCGGGCATGGGCGGGCTCGCGGTCGAAATGGCCCGGGCATATGTTCATGAAACGTTCTTAAATGCAAGGGGCGGCTAGAACCCCGAAGGCCAGAACCGCCAGCGCGCTCACGAGCACCATGAATCCGACTGCGAGGCTGAAGAGGAAAAAACGGACCATTATCAAATTGATGCAATATGCGGGTATTGAGTAAGTCGCGCCGGTCTGAAAAGGTTCTTCCCGCCGCGGCAAATATATTTATCGCGCCCTGGATGCCTAAGGCGCATACTCGCGCCATCACCGCGCGGTCCGTGGCTTCTATCGGTGATGAGGGCGCCGAAGAGCGCTCCCGCCCACTCAAAAGGGAGGGCGGAAACATGTCCCCACTTGAACCTGATTTCCTTGAGCGCTGCTTCCTCGGAGTCGCGGGCGTCGGAAGCGTAGTCTTCTTTGCCGCGTTGTTCTACAGACTCACCCTCGCCATATGAGGCCGCCTGGGAAGGCCGCGAAACGCTCTATAACGAACGAAAATAGCGAAAAGGCAAAGGCCGCCGCATCTGGGCCTTTCGTCATGAGAAAGCGGCCCCGGAGTTGCGCGCATGAGACGACCCGGGACCGCTCCTGCCGCTTCTCATGTTCGAAAAAGACGGCGCAGCCCTAACTCAGATTGCTGCCGACCGTTCCCGCTATTGCGGGCCGCTATAGGCACCGTGAAACGCCGTGAAACCTATCAGGCGGGGAAGGGCCCTGTACGACAAAGGCCCCGTATCGGGGCCTACGTGCGTCTCGCGTGCGTTTAGGGCCTAATCTCCCAACTCCTCCAATTCGGTCCAAACATCTCGGCACCAGAGCTGGACGCGGACCTTCATCACCTCGTCGCCGAGCAATTCGGCATAGTTGAAGAGGTCTAGGCATTCGTCCTGCATCTCGCAGCGGGCGTCGATGTGCGCAGCGTCCCACGGCTGGCCGTGCTCCTTAGCGCCGATCTGGAATTTCTTGCGCCTTGCGTCATCGAAGCCCATTAGCGCTTGCGCGCGCCTGGCGCGTTCACCTCGCCCTGCATGACGCGGCGTACCATCACCCACAGCGCGGCGCATATGGTGACGCCGGTCGTGATGAAGCCGGTCAGCTCGTCGCTGCCGATGGGGCCGCCGACATGGGGAAGCACCTGAGCCAATAATGCGATGAGCGCGCTGGTATAGATCTGTGACATGGAAAAAGTGGTTACGTGTAAAGCGGTGCGTGCCGCGCACCTCCCTGTCCGCATTCGACCGTGCAGGGCGCGGCCAGGGAGCTGAGCATCACTGGAGCACTCTCGATACGGGGTCCGTCGCCTTGAGGCCGCACCCCTTGGCGACGACTTCCGCGTAATGCCTTGAGTCGTTCTCGAAGCTCGGCGCGTACACCTCGAAGAAAGCGTAGAAGTCCTGCAAGGGGCTATTCCGAATCTTCTCCTTCACGAGGTTGTTGAGGTAGAGCCAGCCCGTCGTGTAGTCCCTGAAGATAGCAAAGCCCTGCGCGTCTCTACCCACCTTGCCGTAGACAGCGGCGTAGCCGACCTTGCTGTAGCGGCAGTTGCCCGGATTGTTGTTCCTCTGTGAGCGCGAGCCGGGATACCAGCCTTCATGCGCCTTTATCGACTCGCAGAACGTCTTAAGCCTGCTTTCCGGGGCTTGGAGAGCTGTATCGGGAATCGTAGGGCCGGCGGGCGAAGCGGGCGCTGAAGGCGCTGCGGAGATCGGCGCGTCGAGCTTGAACAGTCCTCGGATGAAGGCGACGGCCCACTTCACGAAGTCGAAGTCGATGGTCCGGATGTCGGACGGCTTGACCTTCGTGACCGTGTAGGCCGCGGCGCCGCTGATGTTGAGCACTGCATTCGCCAGCTCGCGGCTCATGTAGACGAAGCCTTTGTCTCCGCAGCTCGGGCCCGCCCACATCTTGCAGACGAGGTACGGCGCGCCGCCGATGGTCTTCCATCCCGCGACCTTCCAGTGGTGCAAGCCGAGACCGCTGGTGCCGAAATCGCGCGGGACGCGCGAGTATATGTGCGCACTATCCGCCGTTGTAAGGCGCGCGAGCAATTTGCCGCAGCGCTCCCTCAGATGTGATCGCGTTTCGGAGCTAGTGCACCGTCTCTTCCCCGATCACGATGACATGCTTGTATCGGGCGGTGTGCTGTCATTGCATCTGCAAGGCATCCCTTCGCTGCACGCGCAGCCGAAGTCATGGTCGAACGGCCTGTAGGGATGGCGCTCGCATACCCAGCCGATGCCGCAGCAAACGGGGCAGTTGTC
>NZ_JBXASZ010000017.1:0-4894 GCF_058809865.1 Nitrobacter sp. MLSD-S21
GTAACAGCGAGGACTGTTGGGATCCAGAGAGCAGCGTGGATCCAGAGGGCTGGCTGATACTTGACTTCGACGACGAGTGCGGCGGCGACGACGATGAATCCCGCGATGAGGATGATGAACACGGCGGGACCGTCGCCGGCGTCGATGAAGGCGTAATCCTGCTCGCAAGCCTCGCAGGCGGGCCGCAGGGTCAGGAATCCGGAGAAGAGTTTTCCCTTGCCGCAGCGCGGGCATTTGCAGGCGAGCCCGCGCAGGATGGTCTGGGACAATGTCGGCCGAGCGAGATTGGACATCAGCGTTTCTTCCGAAAGAGAAAAGGGCGGCCCGGCGGCCGCCCTTGTCTTGATGGTGTTGAGCGGGCTGGTCCCGGTCAGTGCGCGGCGTGCGCCATGGCCGCGGCGCCGTTGCCCCAGACATAGATGCAGACGAACAGGAACAGCCACACCACGTCGACGAAATGCCAGTACCAGGCGGCGAATTCGAAGCCGAGGTGCTGGGAGGGCGTGAAGTGTCCCGCATTGGCGCGGAACAGGCAGACGATCAGGAAGATGGTGCCGACCAGCACATGGAAGCCGTGGAAGCCGGTCGCCATGAAGAAGGTGGCGCCGTAGACGTTGCCGGCGAAGCTGAAGGCGGCGTGATGATACTCATAGGCCTGCACGCAGGTGAAGACGGCGCCGAGCGCGATGGTCAGGATCAATCCCCACTTCAGCCCCTTGCGGTCGCCATTGAGCAGGGCATGGTGCGCCCAGGTCACGGTGGTGCCCGAGGTCAGAAGGATCAGGGTGTTGAGCAACGGCAGGTGCCAGGGATCGAAGGTCTGGATGCCCTTGGGCGGCCAGACACCGCCGAACAGCGCGTCGCGCGTCATATGCACGGGATCGCCCGGGAACAGCGCGGAGTTGAAGAAGGCCCAGAACCAGGCGACGAAGAACATCACCTCGGAGCAGATGAACAGGATCATGCCGTAGCGATGGCTGATCTGCACCACGCGGGTGTGATCGCCCTTGTGCTCGGCTTCGCGGATCACATCCGCCCACCAGCTCGCCATGGTGTAGAGCACGCCGATCAGGCCGATGCCGAAAATGATCGGCGCGGCCGCGGTCAGATGATGCATCCACAGGATCGCCCCGACGGCCATGATGAAAGCCGCGGTCGCGCCTACGATCGGCCACGGACTCGGGTCGACCAGGTGGTAATCGTGCTTGACTTGCGCCGTAGCCATTGCGGTCTCTCTCCGTTAGCGGTGCCGGCGGTATTGGGCACCTATTGATCTCAAAACAAAACGCGTCGGTAACAAAACGCGTCGGCCCTCAAAGCTCAGATGCTTCCCCCTGGCCTGTCCGGCTCGTTGACCGCCACCGGCTTGGGCGCGGCCTTCTTCACCGGAAAGAAGGTATAGGACAGGGTGATGGTATTGACGCCGTCGTTCTCGCTGTCGGCGGCGAAAGCCTGATCGACATAGAAGACGACGGCCATCTCCCGCTTCTCACCGGGCGCCAGGGTTTGCTCGGTGAAACAGAAGCAGTTGATCTTGGTGAAATAGGATCCGACTGTCAGCGGCGTGACGTTATAGGCCGCCTGCCCCATGGTGGTCGCCGCCACCTCGTTGGTGATGGTGTAATGGACGGTGGTGACCTCGCCGACCCGGACCTTTATCTCGGTCTGTTCCGGCTCGAACTTCCAGGGCAGCCCGCCCGAGACGTTGGAGTCGAAGCGTACGGCCACCGTGCGTTCCAGCGGCTTGGACTGGGGGGCCTCCCCTGCCACCTGCGTCGTTCCGTTGAAGCCGGTGACGCGGCAGAACCAGTTGTAGAACGGCACCGACGCATAGGCGGCGCCGACCATCAGGGCAACCAGCAGGCCGCAAGCGGCGCCGACCTTCACGTCGCGGCCAATGCGCGGCGTCGCCTTCGGCCGGGCCAAGGCTGCGGTAGCGGGTTGCTGCGGGTGCTGCGGCGCGTCCGTCATCTCAAATCACATCGGACGGACGAGAACGCCCGGCCCCTTGATGAAGGTGACCGCGAAAAACAGCAGGACCATGAGCCCCAGCGCCCAGGCGATCGCGATCGACCGCTCGCGCCGGCGCTTCTTCTGGGCCTCGGTGAGAACGATCCCGTCTCCGTCCGGCTTGTTGTTGCTGTCCATCGGTTCATGCGCCCTCTACCAGATCAACGGCGCGATGGCCTTCGCAACCACATCGAGCAGCAGAACGGCAAACAGCGCGAACAGATAGAGGATCGAGAAGGCGAACAACCGCCGCGTGGCGCGTAGCGCCGCGCTGCCGGTGCGATGGCGATAGACATTGATCGCGAACACCAGCATGCCGGCGCCGAGGATCAGCGACGTGACACCATAAATCCAATCGAAGTAGCCGAGCGGCCAGGGCGCGGCGGCGACCGCCACCAGCACGATGGTATAGAGCAGGATCTGCAGCCGGGTCGCATCGGGACCGGCAACCACCGGCAACATCGGCACGCCGGCGCGGGTGTAGTCGTCGTTGCGGAACAGCGCCAGCGCCCAGAAATGCGGCGGCGTCCAGAAGAAGATGATCAGGAACAGAAGCAGCGGCTCCACCGACAGCGACCCCGTCGCAGCCGCCCACGCCACCACCGGCGGCAGCGCACCGGCGGCGCCGCCAATCACGATGTTCTGCGCGGTCCGCCGCTTCAGTCCCATCGTGTAGATCACAACATAAAAGAAGATCGTGAAGGCGAGCAGGCCCCCGGCATACCAGTTGACCAGAGCGCCGAGCGTCATCACCGAGAAGAACGACAGCGTGAGGCCGAACCCCATCGCCTCGCCGCGGGTGATGCGGCCGCGCGGGATCGGCCGGTTGGCCGTGCGCGACATCAGCACGTCGATATCGCCTTCCAGCGCCATGTTCAGCGCGCCGGAGGCGCCGGCTCCGACCGCGATGCAGAGAATCGAGATGAAGCCCAGGACCGGGTGAACATGGCCCGGCGCGATCATCAGCCCGACCAGCGCGGTGAAGATCACGAGCGACATCACCCGTGGCTTCAGCAGCGCGAAGTAATCGGCGACACTCGCCTCCGAGATCCGGGGCGGCAGTTCAACGGCTTTTTGATCAACAACCGACACGATACACCCGCTTGTTGGTGCGCGGCGCGTCGAGCGCGCCGCGCACAGTCACATTACTGCACCTTCGGCAGGGTGGAGAACTGGTGGAACGGCGGCGGTGACGACAGCGTCCATTCCAGCGTGGTTGCACCTTCACCCCACGGATTGTCCGCCGCCTGCTCCTTGCGAGCAAAGGCGTCGACCAAGCCGTAAAGGAAGACCACAGCGCCAAACCCAGCGATAAAGGCGCCGTAGGACGAGATCTCGTTCCAGCCCGCGAACGCATCCGGATAGTCAACCGAGCGCCGCATCATGCCCTGCAGCCCGAGGAAGTGCTGCGGGAAGAACAGGACGTTGGCGCCGATGAACATCAGCCAGAAGTGCAGCTTGGCGATGGTCTCGTTGTACATGTAGCCGGAGATCTTCGGGAACCAGTAGTACCAGCCCGCGAAGATCGAGAACACCGCGGCAATGCCCATCACGTAGTGGAAGTGCGCGATGACGTAGTAGGTCTCCTGCATCACCCGGTCGACGCCCGCATTGGCCAGCACCACGCCGGTCACGCCGCCAACCGTGAACAGGAAGATGAAGCCGATCGCAAACAGCATCGGCGCCTTGAACTCGATCGAGCCGCCCCACATGGTGGCGATCCACGAGAACACCTTCACGCCGGTCGGCACCGCGATCACCATCGTGGCGGCGACGAAGTAAGCCTGCGCCGTCGACACCATGCCGACCGTGTACATGTGGTGCGCCCACACGACGAAGCCGATGCCGCCGATCGCGACCATCGCATAGGCCATGCCGAGATAGCCGAAGATCGGCTTCTTCGAGAACGTCGAGATCACATGGCTGATCATGCCGAAGCCCGGCAAAATCAGGATGTACACCTCGGGATGACCGAAGAACCAGAACAGATGCTGGAACAGCACCGGATCGCCGCCGCCGTCGGCAGCGAAGAACGTGGTGCCGAAGTTACGATCGGTCAAAAGCATGGTGATCGCACCCGCCAGAACCGGCAGCGACAACAAGAGCAGCCACACCGTCACCAGGATCGACCAGACGAACAGCGGCATCTTGTGCAAGGTCATACCAGGCGCGCGCATGTTGAAGATCGTGGTGATGAAGTTGATCGCGCCCAAAATCGAGGAGGCGCCGGCCAGATGCACCGCGAGGATCACGAAATCCACCGACGGTCCGGGATGACCGCTCGTCGACAGCGGCGCATACAGCGTCCAGCCCGTGCCCGCGCCCGCCGCGCCCGGCTCACCTTCCACGAACGTGGAGGTCAGCAACAGCGCAAACGCCGCCGGCAGCAGCCAGAACGAGATGTTGTTCATCCGCGGAAACGCCATGTCGGGCGCCCCGATCATCAGCGGCACGAACCAGTTGCCGAAGCCGCCGATCATCGCAGGCATCACCATGAAGAAGATCATGATCAGGCCGTGCGAGGTCACAAAGACGTTGTAGGTATGCGCAGGATCAAAAACCTGCACGCCGGGATACATCAGTTCCGCCCGGATGCCCATCGACATCAGGCCGCCGATGATCCCCGCGACGATGGCGAACACCAGGTACATAGTCCCGATGTCCTTGTGATTGGTCGAATACGCAAAGCGCCGCCACCCTGTCGGGTGGTGCGCATGGTCGCCATGATCGTCATGGCCGTGGTCGTGAGCATGTGCTGCGGTTGTTGCCATTGTCTAATCCTGTCTTTCGTCCCTTGAAGTCCTTCGAACGAACCTTGGCGGCATCCCTTGGGGTGCAATCCCTTGGGGCGACGTCCCTTTAGCGGTTGTCGCCCCGTCGAAAT
>NZ_JBXASZ010000018.1:0-3126 GCF_058809865.1 Nitrobacter sp. MLSD-S21
AGCCGCGCCTCGATCTCGCCAAGCTCGATCCGGAAGCCACGGATCTTCACCTGATGGTCGGAGCGGCCGACATATTCAATCACACCATCGGCACGCCAACGCGCCACATCGCCGGTGCGATACAGCCGCGCGCCCGGCAAACCAAACGGATCCGGGATGAACCGCTCCGCCGTCAGTTTACCGCGCCGCCAATAGCCGCGCGCCAGACCAGCGCCGCCGATATAAAGCTCCCCGGCAACCCCAACCGGCGCAACGTTGAGCTCGCGATCCAGAATATAGGCCGAGCGGCGTCCGACCGGCCGGCCGATCGGCGCATAACTGCCATCGATCTCTGCGCTGACGTCGACCTTCCAAACCAATGGGGTCACAACGGTTTCGGTCGGACCGTAGCCGTTGATCAGTGTCCGCGGTTTCAGTGCGCGTTTGATCTTATCAAAGCCCTCCTTCGGCATTGCCTCACCGCCGAAGGAGTAGAGCTCAACCGGCGGCGGATCACCGTGCCACGCCGCGAAGTCTGCGAGCTGCTGCACGTAAGCCGTCGGGAATCCTGCGTTGGTAACGCGCTTTTCGCGCAGCACATCCAGCGTCTGCTCGGCCGACCATAGATCGCCGTCGCGCATTACGAGCGCGGCACCGCACGTCAACGCCGTCCAGAGGCGCTCATGGGCGCCGTCAAAAGTGAAGGAGAGGAAGTGCAGCTCGCGCGAGTTCCGATCCATGTCGTAAAGACCGGCAGTGACCTCGCAATGCATCGCGAACGGCCCGTGCTCGACGGCGACGCCCTTCGGGACACCGGTGGAGCCTGACGTATAGATGACATAGGCCAGACTGGCGGGCGCTACTTTGATCCCCACGTCACCGTCGTATTCCGCTTCCAGATCAGACGAGTCGAGCGCAGCAACCTCAATTCCGGCCAGCGGCGTCAGCGTCGCATCTTCTGTATCAATCAGCACAACACGCGCACCCGCATCGCGCAGGGTGTCGACCTGTCGTTTCGCCGGATGCTCGGGATCGAGCGGCAGATAGGCCGCCCCTGTCTTCAAGACCGCAACGAACGCAATGACGAGCGACGGCGAACGTCGCGCCGAAATGCCAACCAGATCAGAGGGACGAACGCCTAGGCTGATCAAGCGGTGTGCAAGCTGATTGGCGCGACGATCAAGCTCGGCATAGGTGATAATCTCGTCACCGAAGATCAGCGACGGCGCATCCGGTGTCTCGCGCGCGAACTTGGTGACCGTTCGATGCACGGGCTCGAATGAACTTCCAGTGTCGGCACTTCCATTCCATCGGCGCAGTCTGGCCCATTCCTCCTCGGATAGCAGGTCCATGCCGGCGATCGGCTGCGCATCCTTCTCGACCATCGACCTAAGGATCGTGACCCAATGCAACGCAAGACGCTCGATCGTGGCAGTCTCGAACAGCGTGGTTGCATAGGTGAAGATCGCGCGGATTTCGCCGGACGGCCCTTCTTCGCTATCGAGGGCGAAGTCGAATTTGACTGTCTCTGCCTCAGCATCGATCTTTTCGATCTGTAGGTTGGTCAGACTTGGTGGATTGCCCGACGCGCGCCGGCGTTGGTGGTTGTAGAGTACCTGAACGAGTGGATTCTGACTCAGGCTGCGCTTTGGTTGCAGGATTTCGAGCAAGCGCTCGAATGGAAGGTCCTGGTTCTCCTGCGCTTCAATTGTCGCCGAATGGACAGAGCCTATGAAGTCCGCAATCGTGGCGCATCCATCGATCTCGGTGCGAAGCACCTGGGTGTTGACGAACAGCCCGATCACGCCGCGGGTTTCATCGCGGTGGCGGTTGGCAACAGGCACGCCGACGCAGATGTCTGACTGACCGGTGTAACGGTAGAGCAGCAGCTTGAAACTCGCCAACAGCACGACAAACAACGTCGTCCGATGCCGACGAGCCAGCGCGCGCAACCCATCCGCAAGCTCCGGATCGAGCGCGAGGCGAAGCGCCGATCCGGCGAGGTCGGGCACCGCCGGCCGCGCATGGTCGATCGGAAGCTGCAACACGGCCGGGTCTTGGAGGCGGCCGGTCCAATATTCGACCTGCCGTCCGCCGTCGACTGCGCTCATCCATAGCCGTTGCCATTCGGCATAGTCGACATACTCAATATCGGGTTGCGCTAGCGTTGGCGTTTCGCCACACGCAAATGCCGCATATAATTTCCAGAACTCGTCAACCAGCACACCCATCGACCAGCCGTCGGCCACAATATGGTGCAAGGTGACCACGAGAAAATGATCGTCCTCCCCGAGCGCCAGCAATGCGACGCGCATCAGCGGGCCCGCCTCGAGATCGAAAGGCATCAAGGCTTCCTGACGCGCCAGCAGGCGCGCCTGCCCTTCACGGTCATTACCATCGATCATCACCTGCCGAAGCGCGACCGGTCGTGGATCGAGCACGATCTGTTCAGCTTCGCTGCCCTCTTGCCGGAAGATCGTGCGGAGCGCGCTATGACGAATGGCCAACGTATCGAACGCCTGCTGCAACGCGCGCATTTGAAGGTCGCCGCGTATCCGCACGGTCGCCGAAATGTTGTAGGCGGAGCTATCCGGGTCCATCCGCCACAGAAACCACAGCCGCGACTGCGCGAAGGATAACGGCGCCTGTGTTCGCTCCTGCCGTGCGATCGGCAGCATCTCAAGATTGACACCCCTTGCCGCAAGCTGCGTCAGGAACGTCTTCTGCTTGATAGCGTCAAGACGCATCAGGCGATGAGAGATATCGCGAAGCTGCTTATGCGCGGCGGTGTCACTCATCGGCAAGTTCGACTTCCTTCAGCATGTCGAGCATCGCGGCTATGTCGTCGCTGCGCTTATCGACTTCCATTTCAGGCGCGAGCGCAACCGCCATGCTTTCGACGGTCGTCATGTCAAACAGCCGGCTCAGCGGCAGGTCCTGACCGAGATCGCGCTTAATGCGACTGACGAGTTGAATGGCGATAATCGAATCTCCGCCAAGCTCGAAGAAATTGTCGGTGACGCCGATGGTGGGCTGTTGCAGTAGGTCGGCCCAGATCGCCGCGAGCGTGGCTTCCGCCGGCGTGCGCGGCGCGATGTGCCCGGCCGAGGCCGCAAGCTGGTCCGGCGCCGGCAGCGCCTTGCGGTC
>NZ_JBXASZ010000019.1:0-3009 GCF_058809865.1 Nitrobacter sp. MLSD-S21
GCCGCCACGCCAACCGGTTCGCCCGCGCGTTCAGCTCTCCATAGCTCAGCGCCTCGTCCCCAAACACCAGCGCGATCCCGTCGCAACAGCTGCGGACCTGCGATTCAAATTGCTCGATAAGGCCCCGGCGCGGCTCATCGCATCGGGTGTTGTTGGCGCGGGCGAGCAGGACATCATCTGCGGGATCACGATCCGCGATCATGCCGACCGGCCGATCGGCATCGACGCTCAACGCCTCCATCAAGCGCACAAAGGCATGTTGCAGCCGCGCGATCTGCGCCTCGTCGAAGTGCCTGCGCTGATAGTTGAAGGTCAGGCGGAACCGCTTGTCGAGACCGACGCTCGCGAACAGCGGATAATTGCTGGTCTCGACAAGCCTGGTCTTATCGACGCGAACCTGCTGGTTTTTCTCCGTCAGAGCATGGTCGATCGGATAATTCTCGAACACCAGGATGCTGTCGAACAGCGGCTGTCCGGGACGCCCGGCGAGACGCTGAATCTCATAGAGCGGTGTCCAGCCGAAGTCGCGCAAAGCCAGATTGTGATCCTGCAGCTCACGCAGCCAGGCTCCAACCTTCTGCTGCGGAGCGACGTCGTCGACAACCGGCAGCGTGTTGATGAACAGGCCGATCATCTCGTCTGCGCCCGCAAGCTCAGCTGGCCGGCCCGACACGGTGACGCCGAAACAGACCGCGCTCTGCCCGGTATGTCGCCGCAGCAACTGCGCCCATGCGGCCTGCGCCAGCGTGTTCATCGTGACGCGCTCGCGCGCTGCAAATTGCTGCAGCTTTTCGGTCAACCCCGCGTCCAGCTCCCGGGTGAGCGCGCCGTGGCCGCACGATCCCGCATCCGCGCGTTCGGACAAAAAGCTCGGCTGATCCAATCTGGCCATCGCATCGCGCCAGAAGGCGGCCGACACCTCGCCTGCCCGGTTCTGCAACCACGCGATGTAGTCACGGTAGCGATGCTGCAATGCCGGCAGCCGGCCTGCGCCATGATGCTGCATCACCTCGGAGATCAGACGCGCCGAACTCCAGCCATCGAACAGGATGTGATGATGAGTCCAGATCAGCCAATGCCGGTCGTCCCCAAGCCGTATCAGCCGCACCCGCTGCAAAGGCGGCCGCGACAGGTCAAAACCCGCGGCCTGTTCCTGACGGGAAACATCGGCCAGCGCAGCCTCCAATTGGGCTTCATCCCAATCGGCAACTCGCGCGCGCCAGTCATCCTCGACAAACGGCACCTCGGCACGGCGATAGACAATCTGCTGCGGCGAGCCGGACAGACCGCGCCATACGAAGCCGGTTCTTAGAACCGCATGGCGATCGCTGACCGCCTGCCAGGCCCGGCGTAACCCTTCGGCATTGACGCCACGCACTTCCGCCGCAACCTGATTGACGTAAAGTTCGCGCTCACCGTCGTGCATCGTGTGGAACAGCATGCCCTGCTGCATCGGCGACAGCGGATAAATGTCCTCGATCTCACGCCATTCCAGTGCGAGATGATCGAGCTCGCCCTGCCCAAGGCCAGACAGTGCGACATCCGATGGCGTGAGACCGCAGGCGCCGCTGGTGCAGTGATCGACCAGCTCGCGCACCGCAGTCTCATATGAAGCAGCCAATAGCTCGATCGTTTTCCGCTGGTAGCGCTTCCGGCCAAAGCTGAACGATAACCGCAGCTCCCCGTCTTTTACCTGGCCGTTGATGCTGAGCCAGCGGCCAAGCGGCGCGCTGTTGCTACGCGCCGGTCCGGCGCTCTCGGGCGCAAGCCGGAACGGGGCGCTCTCACTAAAACTGGAATCGAACTGGCCGAGGTAGTTGAAAACGATGCGTGGCTCAGAAAGCTGAGCCAGCGCATCACGTTGCGCTTCGGTGCCGTGATAGCGCAACACGCCATAGCCAAGCCCGCGGGCCGGAATCGCCCGGAGCTCTTCCTTGGTGGATTTGATCAGCGTCGCATCGTCCGCCGACCCGCCCGGCAAACGCACGGGGAAAGCCGTGGTGAACCACCCTACCGTCCGGGAAATGTCGACGCCTGCGAAAATATCCTCGCGGCCGTGCCCTTCAAGTTCAACAACGATCTGCTCAATTCCACTCCACCGCGCGATTGCTCGCGCAAGCCCCGCGAGCAACAGATCATTGACCTGTGTCCGGTAGGCCGATGGCGCTTCCTTCAGCAGGCGCGCGGTCAACTCTGCGTCGAAGGCGAGCGAAACCTCCTCGCCGTCGACAACGCGATCGATACCCGCATCGTCATCGCACGGCAGTTCCGCCTGCGCTCCCCGTTCCAGCCAATAGGGCAGCTCCGCCGCCAATTGTTCCGTCTGGCCAAAAGCCTGTAGCCGCGCACCCCACGACGCATAGGAATGGCTCGGCGCCAACATAACGCGCGATTTGCCCTGCTGAATCTGCTCATATGCCGCCGCAAAGTCTTCGAGCAGGACTCGCCACGACACGCCATCGACAACAAGATGATGCACGACCAACAGGAGCCGCTGGCTGCCGTCAGTGAGATCCATTCCAACCAGGCGCAAAAGCGGTCCGGTCAGCGACAGACTTGCCTGGGCCGCAGAAGCGACGGCGGTGACGTCGGCAGCATCGCGAATCCCGCTTCGATGCCAAAACAGTTCCGAGACTTCGGATGCAGCGCCATAACTCGCACGCCAAACGCCTTCGATCTCTTCGAAGCTGAGACGCAAGGCCGCATGATGCGCCACGATCGCGGCGGCCGTGACCTCCACGACGGCCCAATCGAGCCGGGACTTTGGTATCAACAGGACGGCCTGATTCCAGTGATGTCGCTCCCCGGCATCCTCGCTGAAGAAGCGCGCCTGAATCGGCAGCAGCGGATGATCGCTGCCTTCGAGATCTCCTTGGGGCGGAGCATCGCTTTCCTTCGGTTCGTTGCGCGCAACTCGCGCCAGCTCCTGCAACGTCTGATGACGGAAGACATCGCGCGGCTCGATCAGCAGACCTGCCTGGCGGGCGCGGCCGACCATTTGCAGCGAGA
>NZ_JBXASZ010000020.1:0-2545 GCF_058809865.1 Nitrobacter sp. MLSD-S21
CGACCTGATTCGGTGACGCCGCTCCAGTCATCGGCGCGGAATCCTTCAGTAACATTCTCGATGAGGCAATGCGCCCCGTATCGGCGTCCAAATTTGACCCCTTTGATCGACGGGGTTTAGCGGTAGCGCTCGGTCCGTCGGAGCTGGCCGGGATTGCGGAGACGGACCGAGCGCGGGTTGTGTGATCATCGTCGCGGCTTTTGAAGCGCCAGCTGTCGTTGCCGGTTTCGACGATGTCGCAGTGGTGGGTCAGACGATCGAGCAGCGCGGTGGTCATCTTGGCGTCGCCGAACACGCTGGGCCATTCGCCGAAGGCGAGATTGGTGGTGACGACGATGGAGGTGCGCTCGTAGAGCCGGCTGACGAGATGGAACAGAAGTTGTCCGCCGGATTGGGCGAATGGGAGATAGCCGAGTTCGTCGAGGACGATGAAGTCCATTCGGGTCAGATGCTCGGCGATCCGACCCTGGCGTCCGTTGCGGGTCTCGATCTCGAGGCGATTGACGAGGTCGACCACGTTGTAGAAGCGACCGCGGGCGCCGGATCGGATGCAGCTTCTGGCGATTGCGATGGCCAGGTGGGTTTTGCCTGTGCCGGTGCCGCCGACGAGCACGACGTTGCGCTGCTGGGCGATGAAGCCGCCGCCGGCGAGATCATTGACGAGCGTCTGATTGATCGGCGTGCCTTCGAACTGGAAGTCATCGAGATCCTTGGCCAATGGCAGCTTGGCGATGGTGAGCTGGTACTTGATCGAACGCGCCTGCTTCTCGTTGATCTCGGCGCTGAGCAGGTCGCCGACGATGTGCTGAGGTTCGTGCTGGCGCTTGACGGCCGTCGCCATGATCTCGTCGAAGGCAGCCCTCATTCCGTAGAGTTTGAGCTCACCCATGAGGTCGAAGATTTGGGTTCGTTCCATCAGATGGTCCTCCGGAGGTTGTCGTAGCGGGCGCAATCGGCGATCGGCGCATGGCGGAGCGTCAGTGCCGCCGGCGTCATAATGTTGGCCGGTGCAGCGGGTTCGCGTTGGCGAGCCAGGATGTTGAGAACGACGTCAGCGGAATGAACGCCATGAGCGATCGCCTCGGCGCAGGCGGCTTCGACCGCCGACAAACCGTCCGTCAGCACCGCATTGAGGATGTCGACCATCTGCCGATTGCCATCATCGGCACTGGCGAGCTTGCGGCGCACACGCTCGATCGCAGCCGGCAGCACCCAGTCCTTGAACGGAGCGCCGTTGCGCAACGCGCCGGGTTTGCGAGCCAGCACCGGCACATAATGCCAGGGATCGTAGGTCGTCTCGCCGCGGCCGAATGAACGCGGATGCTCGGCGACGATGCGCCCGTCCTGGCGAATCACGATGCGGTCGGCATAGGCATGAACCTCGACCGGGCGTCCGACTGCGCTGGCCGTGACCGAGTATTTGTTGTTGTCGAAGCGCACCAGGCAGGTCTTCGAGACCGACGCCGATACCGCATGGAATCCATCGAACCGGCCGGCATAGGGAACAAGCTTTGGCCGCTCGGCTTCGAACACCTCCCAGACTGTTTGCTCGGTCAGTTCCGGATGCCGGTGTGCCTTGGCGTAGGCGATGCACTTATCGAGCAGCCAGGCGTTCAACTCGTCGAGGGTTTTGAACCGCAGCCGCGGCGTGAAGAAGCGCTCCCGGACCAGTCCGACCTGGTTCTCAACCTGGCCCTTCTCCCAGCCCGAGGCCGGCGTGCAGGCGACCGGGTCGACTAGGTAATGGCTGCACATCTGCATGAAGCGGCGATTGTAGCGACGATCCTTGCCGACGAAGATCGTCTCCACCGCGGTCTTCATATTGTCGTAGATGCCGCGACTGCAGGTCCCCTTGAACAGTGTGAACGCCCGGTCGTGGGCGTCGAACACCATCTCCTGCGTCTCGCGTGGATAGGCGCGAGCGAACAGCATCCGGCTGTGACAGAGCCGGACATGAGCGACCTTCACGATCACCGTCACGCCATGCAGCAGGACAACCTCATGGCTCCAGTCGAACTGGTAGGCTTCTCCCGGTGCAAAGCTCAGCGGGACATAGGCCGCCGCCGTCGATTGTCCGCGCTCCTGGCTCCACCGTCTGGCGTAACGTCGCACAGCATCGTAGCCGCCGTCATAGCCGCGCCCGCGAAGCTCTTCGAAGACCCGGATCAGCGTCAGCTGTTCGCGAGCGGACTTCGCCACGTTCGACGCCAGCAATCCGTCGAGATCAGCGGCCCATCGCCCCAGCTTCGGCCGCGGCTGCACCGCACGTTCGTACTCGAATGAGGTCTCCCCAGACCGCAACACCTTGCGGACCGTGTTCCGCGACACCTTCAGGTCGCGTGCGATCTCCTTGATCGTCTTGCCCTTGATGAAGTGCTCGCGGCGTATCCGCGCAATCGTCTCCACGATCAGCATCCCCAACCACCTGCTTCGTTCCAAAGCAGGCAGCGCAACAGACCAACCTATCGGGGGCGCATTGCCTCATCGAGAATGTTACTGAAGGATTCCGCGCCGATGACTGGAGCGGCGTCACCGAATCAGGTCG
>NZ_JBXASZ010000021.1:0-2175 GCF_058809865.1 Nitrobacter sp. MLSD-S21
TCAGAATCTCGCTGTGGCCTGCAGCCGGAACACACGCGGTGATCCGGGCATAAGGTTATTGTTACCATCTGCGGTCGAGAAGTATTTTTGATCGAACAAGTTCTCGATGTTCAGCTGAGCGCGCCACGTCGGGTTCAAAGTCAGGATGACTGCGGCATCAACACGCGTAAACTCCGGAAGGCGGACGGTGTTGTCGGACGAGGCAAAGAAGTTCGAATAATGGATCACGCCTATGCCTCCGGCCCACATGGGATCGAACTGATATTTGTTCCAGACGGAGAAGGTATTATAGGGAACGAGCCCTACGCGGTTTCCGGCAACAATCGTTGCCGAGAGATTGTTTGCAATCCGAGCATCCGTGTAGGAATACCCACCAGTGACTTGCCATGCATCCGTGATGTAACCGGCAAGGGACGCCTCAAAGCCTCGTGTCTTGGTCTGCCCGTTGAGGAGAAAGAACCCAATATTGACTGGATCCGCGATACGTTGGTTGGTCCGATCGAGATCATACACAGCGGCGGCAAACTGAAGCCGAGGCACGATATCGTACTTGACCCCAATCTCGGTGTTCACAAATTTTTCTGGCGGTGCGATCACCAATCCGGGACTGAGCGCGCTGAATTGGTCTCCAGCGCTCGGCAGGTACGACACACTATAGCTGCCGTAGATCGACAGATTGTCTATCGGTTTGTAAACAATGCCCGCACGCGGCGACACAAGATCGTCAACGCGGCCCAACACCACGCCGGTCCGCCGATCTCGTGACGAGAGGTCGAAATGATCGAACCGCACGCCAGCGATCAATTGCAGATAGCGGGTGATTTCAATCTGATCCTGAAGGAAGGCTGCGCCAAGATTGAGGTTGTAGGTATTGTTTGCATCCGTAGTCCCGTTGTTTCTGAACGTCACGGGGACATAGGAAACAGGATTTCTTGGATCAACAGTGATCGTCGAATCCACGCCGTTGAAGAAGCCGCTTTGACGATAGTTCAGACCGCTCTGACGACCGAGCTCTCCTCCGAATAGGACCGTGTGACGCGTCAAACCGGCATCGAACTTGTAGGTTACGTCCGTTCGATTGAAGAGGTTGGATCGGTCCGTTTCGTTATTGTAAGATGAAAGATTGCTGGATGTACCAGCAAGGTTAACCGCGCCCGCATTGGCGCCGCCACCCGGAAAAACGTTCTGATAGAACTTGTTGTAATTCGCCGCTTGAGTAGCGTTACGGACCGCGAACCCGTTTTCGAAATCGTGCTCGATAATCGCCATACCAATATCAACGTCAGCGATTGCATAGCTCAGAAGAGGATTGCCGAAGAACGTCGATGACGACGTGTCGTATGGAAATCGCGGAAATGCGTTGCCGGGGCGGATCTGCGAAGGGACGCCACGATCAACGGTCCGATTATCGTGCAGGTGCTCATAGCTCAGCTTGACCGTCGTGGTATCGTTTGGTGCAAAAGTGACGGTTGGATTGACGGCCCAGCGATCGAGATGGACAAAATCTCGGTAGCTACTCGTGTTTTCATACATTGCATTGAAACGGGCCGCCCAATTCTCATTGATGGCCTGCCCGATGTCGGCCGTCATACGCGCGCCCGGATAGGAATTTCCCCAGACCGTGAACTCCCGAACCGACGTACCATCGGCCTCCTTCAACACCCGGTTGACCACGCCGCCACCGCCGCCGCGTCCAAAAATCATAGCGTTGGGGCCCTTCAGAACCTCAAGCCGCTGGAGATTGTAGACATCGCGGAAATACTGCACGTCGTCCCGAATTCCATTTGTGAAGAAATCTGCATTGGTCCGCTGTCCACGGATTACGAGATCGTCTCGATGGCCTTCGCCTTGATGGTAGATCACGCCCGGCACGTAGCGCGTGGCCTCGCCGATCGACAGGATGGCTGTGTCCTTGATGAACTCCTTTGTCAGCACGGTGACGGACTGGGGGACGTTGATGAGAGGTGTGTTCGTCCGCGTCGCGGTGGTTATGCTCTGGGTGATGTAGCCCGACTGCCCTGTCTTTGCGTCCTGGCTGTTCACGCTCGGCATATGTTTAGGCGTGGGTGCTGAAGCAGCGACCTGACGGCTCGACCTTACAGTTCGCGGTGCAGCAGTTGACGCGCGACGACGCCGGGTCTGTGTCTGTGTTGGCGCATCAATCGTCACTTTCGG
>NZ_JBXASZ010000022.1:0-1786 GCF_058809865.1 Nitrobacter sp. MLSD-S21
GGGGCGCATTGCCTCATCGAGAATGTTACTGAAGGATTCCGCGCCGATGACTGGAGCGGCGTCACCGAATCAGGTCGGTGGCACCAATGGCGAGCGGGATCAGCATGGGCGCACGGCGCGAGCTGTTGGCGGCGGTAGCTAAGCGCTACCGGACGGCAGGTCGAGCTGAGAAGGGACGCATCCTCGATGAATTGACAGCGACAACGGGCTGGCATCGCAAGCACGCGGTACGCGCATTGTCGGCTGTCGGAAGGAACAGGTCTGGACTGCCATTGAGCGAGGAGGCTACCGGCGGCGCGGAGCCTGCGAGCCGTCGGCGGCGCAAGTACGCTCGTGTGCGCGACGCGCTGATTGCGCTGTGGGAAGCCTCCGATCGCGTGTGCGGCAAGCGCCTCGTATCGATGATCCCAGCGCTGTTGCCCGCACTGGAGCGGCATGGCCGGCTGAAGCCGACGAGCGCAGAGCGTGCGCTGCTGGTAACGGTGAGTGCGGCGACGATTGATCGGATATTGATCGACGTGAAAGTTGCAGCCGCGGGTGGTCGGCGGCGGCGGATCGGATTCTACTCGGCAATTCGACGCGAGGTGCCGATCCGAACCTTCAACGACTGGGCGAACCCGCCGCCAGGCTTTTGCGAGATCGACATGGTCGCGCACGGCGGGACGAGTGTCGCCGGTTCGTTCATCCAGACGCTGACGATGGTGGATATCGCGACAGGATGGACGGAATGCCTGCCGCTGATAGCACGCGATGGCAGCCTCGTCGTCGAAGCGATGACCCGAGCGCAGAGTTTGTTCCCGTGGCTGATCCGCGGCGCCGACTTCGATAACGATAGCGCGTTCATGAACGACGTCGTTGTTCCGTGGTGCCGAGCCCAGAAGATCGAGGTGACGCGGTCCCGCGCCTACAAGAAAAACGACCAGGCTTTCGTGGAACAGAAGAACGGCGCGGTGGTCCGGCGGCTCGTCGGCTACGGGCGCTTCGATGGGGTCGCGACGGCGCGCGTGATGGCACGTCTCTACGCGGCGGCGCGCCTGCACGTGAACTTCTTCCAGCCGTCCTTCAAGCTCAAGGAGAAGCGTCGCGAGGGCGCGAAGGTGATCAAACGCTATCATCCGCCGGCCACACCGTACGAACGTGCGCTCATGCATCCGAAACTCGCACTAACGATCAAGCGCCGTCTGCGCGAGACATACTGCACTCTCGATCCCGTGCAACTGCTGGCCGAGATCCGTGCGGCGCAGGAGGAACTTGGTGAGCGGATCGGCAAACGCGGTCTTGCGCCAGCAGCCAGCGGATCGCCGGCTGACCCGCTGGCGTTCGCCCGATCGCTCGGCACGACGGCCACGACCACCGAAGTGCGAGCCACACATCGCAGGCCGAAACGGCGATACAAGAAACGCATTCGCATGCCCTTGAAGCTCGATCCGTATCTCGCGACGATCGAGAACTGGCTTGCCGTCGAGCCGCAGATCACCGCGCTGACCATCGTGCGCAGGCTCGCCGCAATCGATCCTTCGACCTTCAGCGACAAGCAGCATTCGATCGTTCAGCGCCTGCTTCGATCCTTCCGGCAGAAGGTGGCGGAGACGATCATCGCATCCATGTCAGCGCAACCGATAACGTCGCCGGGCATGCGGCCCCGGCCTGTGGACGGCGCTGCGTGTGATGATCACTCCGCCCCGCCCACAGTCCCTCCAGGGAGCCGGCCACACCAGTGTCGATCCGGCGACCAATCCCTAGACCTTCATCCCGGGTAACATTCCTTCCTGAGGCAATACGGGGG
>NZ_JBXASZ010000023.1:0-1533 GCF_058809865.1 Nitrobacter sp. MLSD-S21
TGCGCCGTGAGACCCGTGCCTTGAAAGAGGCGGTTGCCGATCTGACGCTGGAGAACCGTCTGCTCAAAAAAACGTATGGCCCGCCCCGTCTGCAAGAGGATTTTACGGCATTCTGAACAGTCTGCGTCAACGTATACGGTCTCATGAGCAAGCCCATGGCCAAGATGGATATCCGCACGTTCAGAGCCCCATAAGCATGCCGGCAGCGAATGTGCCATTTTTTTGATCGGGATTTCCGAACGCCGTTCGACTGTCAGGCCATCTCTTCGATCCTTCCTGCAAACCCCGTTGGACTACGCGAACTATGCGCAGCGCTGATCTCGTTAAACCACGGCTACTGGGTAACTGCGTTCAAAGCGCGCTTCCTTGCGCAAGATGGCCCAAGCTATCCGCGCCAGCTTGTTGGCTAAAGCCACCACTACGGCGTTACGGTGTACGCCCCGCTCGATCATTGCCTTGAGCCACCGCCCCAGTGGCGTATCGCTTTGTGACAGCGATGGCAAAGCCGCGCGAGCGCCGTGAATGAGTAGAGTGCGCAAATAAGTGTTGCCACGCTTGGATATCCCGAGCAGCCGAGCCTTACCTCCCGTGCTGGATTGTTTCGGAACCAACCCGAGCCAGGCGCCCAGGTCCCGGGCCTTGGCAAAATTACTTGCATCGCCAACCGCAGCGACCAGGGCCGTTGCGTTGAGCACGCCAACGCCAGGGATGGAAGTCAACCTGCAAGCTGCGGGATCATTGCGTGCCAGTTTGACAAATTCGCCATTCAACGCCGCGATTTTCGTGTCGAGCTCTTTCCATTCGGTACGTAAATCGCCAGCCAACTGGCGTATACGCGGGGACAATGTTTGATCGCCATCGACAAGCATGCCATCCACGCCCAGCTCGAATTTCCGCCGACCGGCCGGGAAGATCTCCCCGCGCTCCAGCAGGATCGCGCGCAGTTGATTGATGAGGTTCGTTCGTTCTGCCACGAGGCGCGAGCGCACACGATGCAGCGTTTGAATATCCAACTGCTCCTGGTTCTTGAGTTCAACGAACCGCATTGTCGGTCGTGAGGCAGCCTCGGCGATTCCTTCAGCATCGCGGTCGTCGTTTTTCTGAGCTTTGATATATGGACGGACGTATTCCGGCGACATCAACCGGATCTCATGACCTTGCGCGACAAACAGGCGGCCCAGGTGATGGGCGCCGCAGCACGCTTCCATCGCGACTACACAGGCCGGAAGTTTCGTCACATAGTCGATCAGCGTTTGCCGGCGCATCGTTCGACGAACGACCACCGCACCGGTCGCGTCGACGCCAACTACGCTGCAAGAGTTTTTGCCCAGATCAATACCGACGATCGCTATAGACATTGGCTCGTTCCTTTCTTTTTTGACACCAGCATCGTACTCGATGCCGGAGAAAGGGCGGGCCATTCCATAAGCATGATCGCGGATGGGGGCGACGACGAATGAGATACCCCGCATCTGAGAAGCTCGAGATCATCAGGATGATTGAGCAGTCGCATCTTCCCGCGAAGAAGACGCT
>NZ_JBXASZ010000024.1:0-1494 GCF_058809865.1 Nitrobacter sp. MLSD-S21
CTGTAGCGCCGTCCAGATCGAAAAACAGGCTGCGTGTACGGGCACTCCTACCATGCTCCGCTATCAGAAAAAAGACGATACACGAGGTAGAGCGCAAACCGACGGCTCGTCCCTTGGAAACCGTAGTTTCCTTCGACGACCACCTGCTGTCATACACTTCCCGGTACGATAGAAAGCGTTGTCGACAGATCGGAGCGGAAACGCGCAGGGCATTGTCGGCGCAAATGCAGAATAATGTCCGTCAAAGCGCCGTAGCGATACAGCGGCGAAAAAATCTGCGCCGATTTGAAATTACAATGGCCATGAGAGCTGCTATCAACACATAGGATTGGTCGCCACTCTATCGATACCATCATCCGCGACGAATTCCTTTACCAACGAACATCCCCGCTTTTCGAGCCACAGCTCGATCTCGATTGCGGTAACGATTCCGACACCGGGCTCCATGAGCAGTTCCTCACGGGTGTAGGAGGACGCGATCCTAATAAGGCGTTGGACTCGGTTGCCAACTGTTCGTCCGCTGAGATGAGCATGGCGACCGTTCAACAGCGCAATGACAGCCCGCCGGGAGAGATCGCGGCGCATGACTCCCGTACGTATTTTGGGGCCGAGCGCACGGACATCCGCCTCCGATATGTCGAGCTTGCGAGCAATTTCGGTCCGATCAAGTCCCATCGTCAACAGCACGGCGATTTCGTCACGTAGTTGATCCAGGACTTCGCTCCAGGAATATCGGCCGGGAGTAAACTTCCGATGCGATTCAGATTTCTGAGCGGCAGCTAGATGCAGATGCATAAGATTTGACCTTCCCATTCCATCTTCGGCCTGATCTTCGGATCTTACGGGCAAGCAATTTTCAAGAGTATGCGAACCGAGAGTGACGGTTTCAGCATCGACAGATTGAGATCGATCCACCCTCACGGATGACTTGGCTATCCAACCAAGAAAATCTCCCATTTAGGGTTACCTTCTTCTAGGTTGGTCAATTGTCCCGACGTTGCTTTCGTGCGACATCAGCGGCAGACAACAGCGCCGAAGCTAGCTCTTCTGCCATTTTCGGAGGCACAGCGTATGGCGCTGCCAGAGCAGTAGAGCCATCGAGAATAACAAACACATACTCCTGACCAGGGACGTTCGAAGCCGACCAAGATTGCAGCCCTCGAAAGCTAAATACTAGTTTCTGTGGTCGTTGCCTGATCGACACTTCTTGTTTGACTCTTCCAAGCGATGCCATAAGCGCGTCCAAATGGTCGGCGGGCATAGATACCGTAATTTGCTCGCCCCACCTGCCGTCGAACGTCAAACTCAACGATGAGCCGTCTACGGTGACGTTATGGTTTCGAAGACCAAATATCTCGCTCATCGAACAACCACCATTTGAACAGCTGATGCTCGGCGCCACGACTGCTTCAAACGTTCAGAATCTCGCTGTGGCCTGCAGCCGGAACACACGCGGTGATCCGGGCATAAGGTTATTGTTACCATCTGCGGTCG
>NZ_JBXASZ010000025.1:0-930 GCF_058809865.1 Nitrobacter sp. MLSD-S21
TCGCGATCCAGAACGTACAGCGTGGTGTTGCCGATCGGACCGCCCAGCGCAGGGCGGACGTCCGCGGCATCGAGCCGATGACGCGCCGACCACACCGTGGTCTCGGTCGGGCCGTACAGGTTCCAGACCTCCCCGGCCTGCGCCACCAGCCGCCGCGCCAGGTCCGGCGCCAGCGCCTCGCCGCCGCTCAGCACCCGGCAGCCTTGTGGAAGCGGGCCCTCGTGATCCAGCAGCATCCGCCAGGTCGACGGCGTCGCCTGGATCAGGCTCACGCCGTGCGTGGCGGCAAGCGCCTTGAGCCGGGCCGGATCATGCGCCGCGGCGCGATCCGCCAGCACCACCCGCGCGCCGATCGTCAGCGGCAGCCACAGTTCCAGCACCGCGATGTCGAACGACAGCGAGGTCAGGCCGAGCACGCGGTCGTCGGCCGTCAGGCCCGGTTGCTCCGCCATCGTCGCCAGAAAGTTCGTCACCGCATCATGGCGGACCATCACCCCCTTCGGAACGCCGGTCGATCCCGAGGTGTAGATCACATAAGCAAGGCTTTCGGGATGCACGGCGATGGCCGGATTGCTGTCGTTCCCTCCCTCGTCCTGCGCATCGATCAGCCAGGCCTCGGCCCCGGTCTCCGCCAGCACCGCCGCGAACCGGTCGCGCAGCGCGCTTTGCGTCAGCACCAGCGCCGCGCCGCTGTCGCGCAGCATGTGCGCCAGCCGTTCGTCCGGATAGTCCGGATCCAGCGGCAGATAGGCTCCCCCCGCCTTCAGCACCGCAAGCAGCGCCACCATCATGCCGACGCCGCGCTCGCAGGCCAGCGCAACCACGACATCGGTTCCAACCCCGCGATCCCGCAGCCGCCACGCCAACCGGTTCGCCCGCGCGTTCAGCTCTCCATAGCTCAGCGCCTCGTCCCCAAACACCAGCGCGATC
>NZ_JBXASZ010000026.1:0-893 GCF_058809865.1 Nitrobacter sp. MLSD-S21
GCCCAACGCGACGCCTAGCGCATCACGTCGGCAGCTGACGCCACCGCGTTCGCCGGGTTCGAGGCAAACTTCTTCTTCGCGGTTTCAATCCAGGCCGCAAAATCCTGCTCGCTCACCACACGAACCGCAATCGGCATGAAGGCGTGATCCCGCCCGCACAGTTCCGAGCACTGGCCGTAAAACACGCCCGTCTTGGTGGCCTTGAACCAGGTCTCGTTGAGACGGCCCGGGATCGCGTCCACCTTGATGCCGAACGCCGGAACGCCAAACGAATGAATGACATCGGCCCCGGTCACCTGAACCCGGACGATCTTGTTCACAGGAACAACCAGCTCGTTGTCCACCGCAAGCATCCGTGGCTGCTTCTCATGCGCCATCAGCGAGTCAAACTCAAACTTGCCGTTGTCCGGATACGCGTAGCTCCAGTACCACTGCTTGCCGACCGCCTTCACCGTCAGGTCAGCCTTCGGAAGATCAAGCTGCTCAAACAAAAGCCGGAACGACGGAACCGCAATGCCAACCAGGATCAAAACCGGAATGATCGTCCACGCAACCTCGATCATCGTGTTGTGGGTCGTCTTCGACGGAACCGGATTGGACCGCGCGTTGAAACGCAACATCGCCACAATCAGCAGGCCCGTCACAAACAGCGTGATCAGCGTGATCACAACCAGAAGCCCGCTATGCATCCGCGCAACGCTCTCCATGACAGGCGTCACACCCGTCTGAAGTCCATACGCCCACGGATGCGGTTGACCAAGCTCCTCCGCCGATACCGCACCACTCGCGGCAAGCGCCGCTCCGCCAAACGCTAATCCCAGAAACCGGCGGCCAAACCGGCGGCCAGACTGGCCCATCGACATCTTCATGCCGCTCGCGCTCCTTGTCATAAA
>NZ_JBXASZ010000027.1:0-650 GCF_058809865.1 Nitrobacter sp. MLSD-S21
CCGTATTCCCAGCGCCGGGCGCCGAACAGGGTATCGAAACGGGTGAAGGTGGCAGGGTTGGCGCTGTCGCCGCTGGCTTGATCGTATTGAAACGAGACCCGCGGCAGCCACGCCGTATTGAAGGTGTAGCCTGCCTGCGTATGGAAGAAGTAGGCCGAGACATGGAGATCGCGCCTGTCGGTGATGGCGGCCGTCTCGCGGGCGCGACCCGTCTGGTAAGTCGTTTCGACCTCCCAGTCCCACTGCGCAGGCCTCGGCGCCTTCCATAGCCGGAAGCCGGGGGTGAACAGGCGGCGGTTGCGGGTTTGCAACGATCGCAGGCCTGACCCGGTATCATCCTCGTACAGGCCGTAGCCATAGAGCTCGAGGGTTCCGCCGAATACGTTCGCGAAGGTATAGGAACTGCCGTAAAATTGCAGATCCAGGTTCTCCTCATCCAACACGATCGCGTTGTCGAGGATGCCCGGCACGTCGTTGGGCAACCGGTTGTGCGGCATGGTCCAGAACACGGTCATCTGATCCTTGTTCGCGCCCTGCCAGTCGAAGGACGCGCCGGTGAAGGCATTGATGGTGTTTCGGTAGTCGTTACGCGCCATGAGGCGGCGTGAACCGACGTCCTTCGTGAACCGGCCGGTGGTGAGGCTGCTATT
>NZ_JBXASZ010000028.1:0-511 GCF_058809865.1 Nitrobacter sp. MLSD-S21
GCGTGCTGGCGTCGTTGCTGGCGTCGGCGATGCACGAGGCGCGGCTGTCGGCCGGAATTTCCAGCGACGCCGGCATCAAGGAGAGAGCGGCGTCGAACTTCGCTGAAATCGTCCGCGCTGAATCCCGCCGCATCCGGCTCGGCATGGGTCTGCTTGCGACGATCGGCGCGACGTCCCCGTTCGTTGGTCTGTTCGGCACCGTATGGGGCATCATGAACAGCTTCATCGGGATTTCGAAGTCGCAGACCACGAACCTCGCGGTGGTGGCGCCCGGCATCGCCGAGGCGCTGCTGGCGACGGCGCTCGGTCTGGTCGCGGCGATTCCCGCGGTCATCATCTACAATCACTTCGCACGCGTGACGAAAGGCTACGTCGAGCTGGTCAGCCGCGCATCGGGATCGGCCGGCCGGTTGCTGTCGCGCGATCTTGATCGCACGCATGTCGGTTCGATCGGCGGGGCGCGGTCGCGCGCGGCGGAGTAGGCGATGGGCGCATCGATTGCAGAAGGCGG